>JBKHII010000017.1:0-48633 GCA_046538735.1 Spirochaetales bacterium | reverse complement strand
TGGGGTGGATCGACGGTCACTCGCGCGGCCAAACCAAGAGAAGTGTCAGGAACCTTGCAGTTCGGATCTCTCCAACTCGTGGCACGGCGACGAGTTGCTCCATCGACTGCACCGCCATCGACACCGGAACCGGCAAGTCCCAGCGGCATCAGCACTTGACCACCTGCGACCAGCAAGGTCGGTGACGTTTGCTACTGGTTCCGGGTCAGCATGAGCTCGTCGTTCTCGAGCTCCGCCTTCCGGATCTCGTGGAATTTCTCCACGAGCCTCTCCACGGTCAGGTTTCGCTTCTCGTCGCCCGCGACGTCGAAGATGATCTCGCCGCGATCCATCATGAGGAGTCGGTTTCCGTACTTGATGGCGTGGCCCATGTTGTGCGTGATCATCATGCTCGTGAGGCCGTAGTCGCGGATGAACCGCGAGGTGAGATCGAGGACGATCTGCGCGTTTTTGGGATCGAGCGCGGCCGTGTGCTCGTCCAGAAGCACGAGCGACGGCTCCGAAAGCACCATCATGAGCAAGGTGAGCGCCTGGCGCTGACCGCCGGAGAGCAGACCCACGTTGTCGTCCATGCGGTGCTCGAGGCCCATCTCCAGATCCTTGAGCTTCTCGCGGAAGAAGGCGCGCATCTTGGCGTTGAGGCTGATCCGCAGACCCTTCATCCCCTTGCGGTAGCAGATCATCATGTTGTCCGCGACCATCATGTTGGAGGCGGTTCCGAGCAAGGGATCCTGGAAGATCCGGCCGATGTACTGCGCGCGTTTGTACTCGGGATGCTTGGTGACCTCCACGTCGTTGACGAAAACACGCCCGGCGCTTACGGGCATCGTTCCCGAGACGAGATTGAAGAGCGTGGTCTTGCCCGCCCCGTTGCTTCCGATGATCGTAACGAAGTCGCCCTCGCGAACGGTGAGGTTCACGCGTCTGATCGCGGCATTCTCGTTCGGCGTACCGGGGTGAAAGACTTTCGAGACGTTCTCCAGGCGAATCATCGTCGGCCTCCCGTCCGGCTTGGTCCGGCAGGCGCATCGGGGGTGGATCCGCGGCCGGCCGCCGGCAGCCCCGGGGCGGGATCGGTCTCGCTCGACGGCACGCCCGGGGAGTTGCTCGGGATCGGCTGGTTCGGGTTGTGGTCCAGGTCGAGATCCACGGAGGTCGCACGTCGTTGCTTGCGAAGCTGGGTCACCACGAGCGATACGATGATGAGGATGCCCGTGATCAGCTTGAGGTCGTTCGGCGTGAGGTTGATGTAGTAGCCGTAGTAGCGCCCGAGATACATGATGCCGCGAAAGGCGATCGATCCGAGGATCACGCGGAGCGTGAGCAAGCCGATCCGGTTTGACCGCAAGATGAACTCGCCGATCATCACGGAGGCGAGGCCTGCGATGATGATGCCCTGACCGAGATTCACGTCGGCGAAGCCCTGATACTGCGCGACGAATGCGCCGGAGATCGCAACGAGTCCGTTGGAAAGCCCAACGCCCACGAGCTTGAGGACCTCGGGGTTCACGCCCTGCGTGACGACCATCTGCTGGTTGTTGCCCATTGCGCCGAGCGTGAGCCCGAGGTCGGTCTTGAAGAAGAGGTCGAGCATGACCTTGAACACGAGCGAAACCGCTATGAAGAAGATGAGAAGCGACCATTCCTCCGGAATGAAACCGAGCCGCTCGGTGAACATCGTGAGGATCGTCCGTTCGCGCAGAAGCGGAAGATTGGGGCGGTTGCCGAGCACTCGTATGTTGATCGAGTAGAGCATCGTCATCGTGAGGATGCCCGCGAGGAGGTTCGGCACGTGGAGCTTGTTGTGTATCGTCGCCGTGACCATCCCCGCGACGACGCCGGCGGCGAACGAGAGCACGAGCGCAAGCGCGAGATTGGCGCCGTTCGAGATCATGATCGCCATCACGGCCGCCCCAAGCGGGAACGAGCCGTCCACGGTCAGGTCCGGGAAATCCAGGATCCTGAACGTGATGAACACGCCGAGCACCATCATGCTGTAAATGAGACCTTCAACGAAGATGCCTTCGATCATTGGAGCCTTCTGAAGCGGAGTGTACCCTACGCGGCGCGGCAGCGCAAAGCGGCAGGGGAACCGAGCGGACCGGCGCCGTGAAAAGCGCCGGTCCGAGGGCGGTGTCTACTGCTCGGTCAGGACGCCGGCTTCCACGACGCGGTCGGCGGCGTCCATGATGCTCGCGGGGAGCTCAATGCCGAGCTGGTCGGCCACGTCCGCGTTCACGTGGAGGATGAGGTCCTCGGCATCGGTGAGAAACTGAACGGGGATATCGTCCGGGTCCTCGCCATCGAGGATGCGCGCGACGAGCGCACCCGTGGCGCGTCCCATCGTGTAGTAGTCGAAGCCGTACGCGGCGATGACGTCCTGCGTCTCCGCCGAGCTCGGGTCGGCGCTCATGACGGGTACTCCCGAATCCATCGCGACGTCCGTGAGCGTGCTGAGCGCAGAGACGACTGCGTTGTCCGTGCTCATATAGAAGAAGTCGACTCGGTTCACGATCGATTCCGCAGCCTGGCGAACCTCCGCGGAGTTCGTGATGGTCGCGGTCACGAAGTCGATGCCGAGCTCGGTCGCTACCTCTTCCGCCTGCTGGGCGAGGACGAGCGCGTTGGCTTCGCCGGCCGAGTAAACGTGTCCGATCGCGTTCACACCGGGGAAATCGGCGATGAGCTCGATCTGCTCGCGCACCGGGGTCATGTCCGAGTATCCGGTGACGTTTCCGCCGCCCCCGGAGAGGCCGGGTACGAGCTGTGCGTCCACGGGATCCGTAACGGCCGTGAACACGATTGGAGTGTCGTCGATGGCCGAGACGAGCGCTTGGGCGTTCGGTGTCGCGATGGCGACTGCCACGTCAACCTCGTCCGCCTTGAACTTCGCGGCGATCTGCGACGCGGTACTCACGTCGGCGTTCGCGCTCTGCAGGTCGTATACGACGTCCGTATGCCCCAGCTCGACCAGCTCGTCCTGGATGCCCTGCTCGACCGCGTCCAGTGCCGGGTGAGCGACGTACTTCGATATACCGATCAGCGTCACGTCGTCGTCTCCACCGGAACCGAAGATGCTGTCGCGGAACACGAACAGGAGCACGCCGGCGACAACAACCACGATCACGAGTACGAGAATCGTCGTTCTCTTCATGGTATTCCCTCCTTGATCCAAGGCCCCACGGTAATCAGTCGACCGACTCGTGTAAAGCAGTTTTCGAAAGAAGTCTCAAGCGTCGTGCATGAATATGCGCTCGAGACGGACTCGCTTGCACGATCTGCCGCGAACCGGTATAAGAAACCAAACTCTCATAAAAGGAGTCTCCCCGTGGAAAGTCTCTTCAAACTCTCGCAGAAGGGAACGAACGTGAAGGTCGAGCTGCGCGCCGGCCTGGCGACGTTCCTCACGATGGCGTACATCATCGTCGTGAATCCGGGCATCCTCGGCGACGCGGGCATGCCGTTCTCGGCGGTCTTGTTCGCGACGGTGCTCGTGGCGGCCGTGAGCTCGATCCTGATGGGGCTGATCGCGAATCTGCCGTTCGCACTCGCTCCGGGCATGGGCATCAACGCGCTCTTCACGTACGGGCTTGTGCTGGGAATGGACGTACCGTGGCAGACCGCGCTGGGCGCCGTGTTCATCTCGGGTATCGTCTTCATCCTCCTCTCGGCCTTCAAGGTTCGAGAAGCGATCGTCCGTGCCATTCCGACCTCGCTGCGGTACGGCGTCGCCGCCGGCATCGGCCTCTTCCTCGCGCTGATCGGACTCACGAGCGTGGGCTTCATCGTCTCCAGCCCGGCGACGACGGTCACCTTCGGCGGCATCAACACGCAGACGATTCTCTTCGTGGTGGGTCTCGTCCTCACGAGCATCCTCGTGATCCGGAAGGTCAAGGGCGCGCTCATCTACGGCATCGTGGGCACCTCGATCATCGCGCTCGTCACGAGCCTCATCGTTGAGGCGACCGGCGGCGACGCGTTCATGAGCGTCCCACAAGGAATCTTCGCGCTGCCGACCTTCGAGGTCTTCTTCCAGCTCGACATCGTCGGTGCGCTGACGCTCGGTATGATCATGCCGATCTTCACGCTGCTGTTCACCGACATGTTCGACTCGATCTCTACCTTCGTGGGCGTCTCGGAGGTCGGTGGGTTCATCGATGAGAAGACGGGCGAACCGGAGAACGTGGGGAAGGCGCTCATGGTCGACGCGATCGCGACGACCGCTTCGGGTCTGTTCGGCACCTCAAGCGCGACGACCTACATCGAGAGCGCGGCGGGCGTTGAGGAAGGCGGCAAGACCGGTCTCACGGCGGTCTTCACGGGCCTGCTCTTCATCCCGTTCATGTTCCTCTCGCCGCTGCTCGACTTCATTCCGGGAGTCGCGACGGCACCGGTTCTCGTGCTCGTTGGCATCTTCATGGTGAAGCCGCTCATGAAGATCCAGTGGGACAACTTCGAAGAGTCGATCCCGGCGTTCCTCGCGCTCATCCTCATCCCGCTTACGTACAGCATCACGCAAGGTATCGTGTGGGGTTTCCTCAGCTACACGGTGATCAAGGTGCTGGCGGGCAAGGGCAGGGACGTGCCGGTGACCCTCTGGATCATCGACGTCTTCGCGATCGTGTCGCTCGCCGCGGGAGCCTGATCCGCTCCGCGAAAGCTGCCGAACGCAAAATGGGCCGGCTCCCGGGATTTCCGGGGCCGGCCCTTTTCTTTGTCGTGACGATTCCGGTCTACTCGGGGAAGAACCAGAACCAGTCGAAGTTCCCGACTCCGGTCGTGTCGGTGAGTCGGAACGTGATGTAGAGGTCGTGCACGCCGCTGATCTCCGGGATCGGCGTCTCTACGAGCTTGAACGCGTCCCATCCGCCGGTCGCGTTGAGCTGGAACAGGTGGATCGGTTCGGATTCGAGCGAATCCAGACGGATCTCCACGCCCGCCTTGGTATCGCTTTCCTTCGCATAGTTGATCAGGAGCCGCGAGACACCCGCACCGAAGTCCACGTCCTCGAACGCGACGTAGTCGCCTTCGTCCAGGTACGAGATCATGCCGTCGTCGGTCTCAACGCCGAACACGATGTCCGCCTCTTCCGCCTGGAGCTGGATGCCGCCTTCCGCGTCCGCCGCGGAGTCGTCAACGAACGCCAAGGTGGGATTCGCGTTGGGCTGCAGGAACTCCACGAAGTCGATGTTGCCCACGCCCTCGCCGCCTTCAAAGACGAGGTAGACGTCGTACTGCCCCTCGGTCGGCGGCCACTCGACCTCAACGACCTCGACGGTGCTCCACCCGCCGGTCGGCTCGAGCTCGACGTTCGCCGCCTCGTAGCCGTCCGGGCTCACGAGAACGACTTTCACGGACGAGGGTGTCTCGCTTCCCTTCGCGTAGCCGATCCTGAGCGCCGTGTAGTCGGTCCGGAACTCCACGGCCTCGAAGCCGATGTAGTCTCCGCCGTCCACGTACGCGATCGTGTTCCCGGCAGGCTCCACACCCTCGCCTTCGTCGAAGCTTTCCGCTTCCAGGCGATTCGATGCGGCGGTGCCGACTCGCGGCGTGGCCCGGTACTCGGGCATCTCGTACGATTCGCCGTTGCGGTACGCCACGAGCCACTCCATCGCCGGCCGGTACGAACCGTCCAGGCCGATCAGGTAGCCGTCCGAGCGCCACATCCGGTTCTCGACCGATCCCCAAAGCGTGACGCCGCGCACCGCCGGGTGCTCGGCGAAGACCTCGAAGAGCGCGCTGAACTGCTCAGCCTGCTGAACGTCGTTTCGGAGCGCAATCTCGAGCTCGGTGATGTAGATCGGCAGGCCGATCTCGGCGAGCCGGTCGAGCTTATCCTGAACCGCGTCCACGTCCGCTCGCTCGAGCGAGTGCGCCTGCAGCCCGATTCCGTCCACGAGACCGCGCTCGTTCAGGAGCTCGATGATCTCGATGTACTCGTCGATCACCGACTGGTTCGTCAGAATGTTGTATTCGTTCACGTGAAGCTCGGAGTTCGGGAAGTACTCCCGCGCGATCTCGAAGCTTCGAATCACCCAGTCGTAGCCGGTCTCACCGGCGCCGCCGAGCGCATCCGCGAAGATGGGCGTCTCGTGCACCGGCTCGTTGACGACGTCGATGAAATCAACGGCGGGGTACCGCTCCGCGGCTGCCTGGATCCATTCCATGACCTCTTCGAGCTGCTCCTCGCTCGAGAGCCCTTCGAGCCACGTGGGTCGCTGCTGCTCCCAGATGAGCGTGTGGAACCGGAACGGGATTCCGCGTTCGCCCGCGTAGGCGTACGCGTCGTCCGCCTGGCCCCAGTTCATCTCGTCGCGCACCGGCTCAACGGTGCTCCACTTCGTCGCGTTCTCCGGGGTCAGCTGCGTCCACTGCTCGGTTCCGGGCGCATCGGGTCCAACACCCAACGGATAGACGTTCCCGACGAAGTCGAGGTCGAGCGCGTCTCCTCCGCCACCCATCGTCGCGCACGATCCGAGCGCGACGAGAGTCACGGCCGCAAGAATGATTGCCTTTCGAAACATAGTTTCCTCCCTATGCGTGTATGGGTCGGTCGCGAGTGTCGCTCACCCACGACTTCCGCAGGAAATACGTGTTGATGACGTCGCGCCAGAGCGACGCGTCCTCGAATTGCTCGTCCAATCGGGCAAGCACCTCGCGATAGCGCCGTTCGTCCACGGTACCCGCGAGCTGCATCCAGCCGTCTCGCATCGCCTCCACCTCCTCCACGCCCTGGAAGTGCGTGTCGTAGATGTGCTGGATGACGGTATTGCCGCTTCTGAGCGTGTGCCGGTACGGCACGTGGTGAAAGAACAGCAGGAGCTCGTCCGGGCAGCTCTTGAGCGACTCGTACATCTCCGCGTTGGTTGCGTCGTACTGAGACGAGTACCCGGTGCCGGTCGCCACGGTCCGGTCCACGCCTACGCCCTTGTGATCGGCGAAGTGGTACGTTCCCCACGGCGAGTACTCGTAGCCGTCCGGGTTCGGACCGTAGTGGTGACTCGGATTGCACATCCAGCCGACACCGAGCGGCGCCGTGTATCGCTCATACGTCAGCCACGACCCGAGGAGCATGTCGCCCACGGTCTGACCGACCTCCGGGTCGTGCCCGAACGTCATCCGGGTCCACTCTTCGGTGATCCGGGCCGACGCGAGGCTCGGATCCCACGCGAGCCGACCGAACCCGTAGAGATTCGCCTGCGCGAGATGGTGGCCCGTCCAGTTCTCATCGTCGCCCACGTTCGCGACGCCGACCATTCCCCCGTGCGACATCGGCCGGGCCGCCCCGCTCACGATACTCGCCACCGAAGCTTCTCCACGCCCGTCGTCCGAGACACCGTGGAACCGGAAGCCGAGCACCTCTCGCCACTGTGGAATGAGGTAGCACAGGTGCCGCTGTTGACCGGTGTACTCCTGCGTGATCTGCACCTCGAGCAGGACGTTCGTCCGCCGCAGACCGCCGAAGAGCGGTGAGACCGGCTCGCGCACCTGAAAGTCGACCGGCCCGTTCTTGATTTGCAGAATCACGTTATCCGCGAACCGACCGTCGATCGGCATGAACGTGTCGTAGGCGGCACGCGCACGGTCGGTCGACCGGTCGCGCCAATCCTGATGGCAGTTGTAGACGAAGCAGCGCCAGATCACGAGCCCGCCGTGCGGCGCGAGCGCCTCGGCGAGCACGTTCGCGCCCTCCGCGTGGTCGCGACCGTAGGTGAAGGGTCCGGGCCGGTTCTCGGAGTCCGCCTTCACGAGAAACCCGCCGAAGTCGGGGATCGCCGCGTAGATCGCGTTCGCCCGTTCGGTCCAGTAGCGCGCGACCCCGGGATCGAGCGGGTCCGCGGTCTCGAGACCACCGACCGAAATCGGGCTCGAGTAGTCGATGCTCGTGAAGATCCGGACCCCATACGGTCGGAAGACCGCCGCGATCCGCGCGAGATCCGCGAGATCGTCGCCCACGATGAGCCTCGCCTCGCGCAGGCCGGCGTTCACGTTGTTGATCGCAATCGCGTTGATCCCGACCGAGGCGAGCATGCGCGCGTAGTCGGTCAGTCGCGCCGTATCGCGCACCAGTCGTCCGTCCTGGAAAAAGATGGACCGTCCGGCGTAGCCACGCTCGACCGACCCGTCCGCATTGTCCCAGTGGTTGAGCATCCGCAGCTCGTTCGCCGGCGCTTCGCTGATCGCGAGCCCGGTCGGCTTCGAACCGGTCTGCATGAGCCGGATGAGATGAAAGGCTGCGTAGAGCAGTCCGACGCCGGTTCGCGCCGAGAGCCGTATGCCCGTGGCGCCGGAAGGTGATTCGATGCGGTAGTCGCCGTCGCGTGCGGTGTCCGCGGTCTCGAGCGCGAGCTCGATTCCCGCCGGGGTCCGCGATGGGTCTGAGCCGCCCCTGGGGGCGGCGGTGTCAAGCGTCGGCCTGATGCCGAGCATCCCCTCGCAGGCGCGGGAAAGCTCGTCCACGGCCGCCGCCACGCGTTCGTCTCCCTGGGTGCTCGGCGCCGCGACGATGCGTCCGCACAGCGCGCGGTAAGCCTCGAGGAGACTGGAATCGGTGATCGGCTCGTAGCGGAGCCAGGCGCGATAGCCCGACTCCCCGGGATGGATCCCAGCTGTCTTCACCCGATCGTCTCCTTTCGTACCGGCAGGTGGGCCTGTTCCGAGCGGTTTCGTGCGGGGGCCGTCAGCCGAGCGTCGCCTCGCGCGAAGTCGCGGTCAGCTTCAGCGAGTGCGTCGTGCCCGCGACCTCGATCTCGTACTCGCCGGCGGGTCCGGTGAAGTGGAGCGCCCCGTCCGATGCGGCGGGAACGTCCCGCTCCTCGAACCACCACTCTCCCTTGATCAGGCTTTCGAGTCGGTTGTAGGCGGGTTTCGGCGAGAGGTCCTTCCTGAGAATCCCTGCCGGCGCGTTGAGCCAGTTGCCGTCCTGGACGTCCCACCAGACGATCGCCTCGGTCTCGGGCCGTGAGAAGATCGCGCTGTAGTACTCCTCGACTCGGTCCGCCTGGAGCTCTTCGTCGTCCGGAGTGCTCGGCCACTCGGTCACCTGGTAGTCGTTGAGGTCTCCAATGTGCGGCGGCACCGGGTGTCCTGAGAGGATCGTGGTCTCGGTGAAGTGGAGCGGCTTACCGAATCGGGAGAAGCGCTCGATCACGTCCATCGTGTACTCCACACCGTGATAGCCCTTGTGCTGGTGCGTCTGGAGGCCGATGACGTCGATCGTGCAGCCTCGGTCGAGCAGCGTCTCGATGAGGTGCTCGTAGTCGGGCGAGAGATCGAAGTCGTTGATCAGCAGCGTCGCGTCCGGATTGGTTTCACGCGCCGCCTCGAAACACTTGAGCGTCAGCTCAACGGCTCCGACGTGGTTTGCGATCCGCGTGACGGCGTTGTCGTACTTGTCGAACACGGGCATGATCACGACCTCGTTGATCACGTCCCACATGTCGATGAGGCCTTTGAAGGCGCTCACGTCGCGGCGGATCCGGTCGAGCTGCTTCTCGAGAATCGTGTCGTTGTCGTACTGAAGCAGCCAATCGGCGCAGACCGTGTGCCAGCAGAGCGGGTGGCCCTTCAGCGTGAATCCGTGCTCGAGCGCCCATCTGGCGGCGTCCTTCGTCTCGGCCTCGAGCGGCTCGCCCTCGACCGGCTCATACCGCCCCCAGTAGAACGGAAGCGTACCGAAGTTCCACAGCCGGTCGACCGCCTGCTGGTACTTCTCTCGCTCGGGCCACTCGCCGCCTTGCCTGACGAGCGGGAAGATGTTCGACCCGAAGTTGTAGTCGTGGCTCGTCTGCCGGACGCGGGCGGCCTTCGCACCGCCCGGTACCGTCACGACGAAGTCATGAAACCTGGTCTTCTTGACGTCGTCCCTCAAACTCATTCCTTCACACCACCAATCGTGAGGCCGTGGATGAAGTAGCGCTGCAGGAAGGGGTAGACCATGACGATCGGAAGACTCACGATGATCGTCATCGCCGCGCGCAGCGACGCCGGCGTCACCATGTTGCCGGAGACGTTCGATCCTCGGCTGAAGGCGTCCTGCATGCTCGTGCCGGACATCGCGGCGTTCGCCGACTGGATCTTCTTCATGAGCTCGTACTGGAGCGTGGTGAGGTTGACCTTGGACGAGTTGAAGATGAAGGTATCCCACCATTGGTTCCACTGCCACACGGCGGTGAACAGGATGATCGTGGCGAGAACCGGAACGCTCAGCGGAAGGATGATCCGCATGAACACGTAGAAATCGTTCGCGCCTTCGATCTTCGCCGACTCAACGAAGCTCTCGGAGATACCTCGGATATACGTTCGTATGACGAGCATGTTGAATGCGACGGTCAGGCCGGGAATCCAGTAGACCTGGAAGCTGTTGATGAGCCCGAGCCCACGGAACAGAAAGTAGGTTGGTATGAGCCCGCCGTCCACGTACATCGTGATGACGTAGACCATCGCGATGGGAAAGCGAAAGACGTACTCCCGGCGGCTCAACGTGTAGGCGACCATCGCCGTGCAGAAAGTTTGGACGAGCGCGGATATCACCGTCCGGAGCACCGAGTTCCGGGTTGCGGTGATGATGTTCTGATCGCCGAGCGTATCACGGTAGTTCAGAAGCGAGAATTGGCGCGGCCAAATCCTGATGCCTCCGCGCATCGCGTCGTACGGATCGTTGAGCGAGATCGCGAGGACGTTCAAAAAGGGATAGAGCGTCACGACGACGAGAAGCACCAGGAGAACGACCTTGATCGTATCGAATACGTAATCTTGTGCTGACATCTTCATACGGGGCTCCTACATTAGGGTCTCTTCGCCCATTCGCTTCGCGATCGTATTCGCGAGGACGACGAGCGTGATGCTCACGAGGCTCCGGAAAATGCCGGCCGCGGTCGCGAATGAGAAGCGCGTGAGTCGCAAGCCGTAGCGGAGCACGTAGATCATGAAGACGTCCGAGTATTCCTGGACGAGCGCATTACCGAGCAGATACTGCTGCTCGAAACCGAGCTCCATGAGCTGTCCGATGTTGAGGATGAGCAAGATCACGAAGGTCGCACGAATGCCCGGCAGCGTGATATGCCAGATTCGCTGAAGGCGCGACGCGCCGTCTATGTCGGCTGCTTCGTAGAGCTGCGGATCGATCGAGGTCATCGCGGCGAGGTAGATGATCGCGCCGAATCCGGCGGTCTTCCAGACGTGCGACCAGCCGATGATCCACCAGAAGAGGTGCTTCCGACCCATGAAGAGGATCGGATCCTCGACCAGATTGAGCGTGAGCAGGATCTCGTTTACGATGCCGCGCGGCGAGAGGAGCTCGAGCCAGATATTCGCGGCTACGACCCACGAGATGAAGTGCGGGAGGTAGCTGATCGTCTGAACGGATCGCTTGAACGGCCGGTTGCGCGTCTCGTTTATGAGGATGGCGACAAGCACCGAGAAAAGCGTCCCCAGGACCATCTTGATGATCGCCATCGCGAACGTGTTTCTCAGGACCTGCCAGAAGATCGGGTCAACGAAGAGATCGGCGAAGTGCTTGAAACCGACCCATCGCTGGTCAAAGAGCCCGCTACCGGGACGGTAGTTCTGAAAGGCCATGATCCATCCGAACAGCGGTCCCACCCGAAAGATCAGGAGGTGGATCAGGAACGGCACCGACATCGCAACGAGAAGCCATTGCGTCTTCAACACGGTACCGAGTGGTTTTTGGGTCGGCTTGGCGACCAACTCTTGTTTCTCCAACACGGGGGTCAATGTTGGGGGGCTACTCATACGGCTTCTCCAGACGGATTGATGGAACGCCACAGAGAAGGCGGGCCGGGCGCGAGGCCCACCCGCCATGACGTTCGGGTCTTTGACCGCCGTGGACGGCGCGGGCCGAAGCCCGCGCATCCACACGGAAGGGCGAACGGATTAGTATCCGCCGGCATCTTCCACACGGTTGTCGATTGCGTCCTGGAAGAACTGGAGACGTGCGTCCCAGTCATCCTGAGGAATCGCGTCCAACTGATCCATGTAATCGTCCCAGATTTCGTCGTACTCACCGTCCTCTGCCATGATCAGCAGCGGGAGGTAGCGGCGACGAATCTCGTCGTCGATCCGGGTGTTGGTGACCGAGATATCGCTGTCCGGCGGAATCGTGATCGTCCATGCCGGGAAGTAGGCGGTGCGGTCCATGTTGGGGGGCGGGAAGAGATCCGACCACGCGCTGATGCCGAGCTCTTCGAGAACCTCGACCTGCTGCGGACGCAGCGAGTCGCGATACACGTTCGGCTGGTAGCCCGGGTCGGCGTTGTTCAGGCCGTCCCAGAGGACCGATCCCGCTTCGATGCGAAGGAAGGTGTCCCAGTAGTACGCGCCGTAGGTCTTCTCGCGCCAATCGCGGTCTCTCCACTGCGCGATCTGCTCTTCGGTTCGATAGAAAACGCCGTCTTCGCGAACCTGGTAGTCGACGCCCTCGCGTCCCCAGTAGCGGAGGAGGTGCGCTTCGCGGCTCGCCAGCACGTTGAAGTACTGCATGAGTCCCTCGGGATCCTCGGCGTCCACGCTGATACCGATACCTTCAGATACCTGCGGCGTGGGCGGGTTGATGATGTCGGGCTCGTAGCCTTCGAGCATAACCGGGATCGCCACGTACCATCGGTCCTCATCCTGATCAAGCAGGAGGTCCTGCGCCTGCTGGAAGTTCCAGTCCTGGTCGTAGAACGCGAGAATGTTGCCCTGCGAGAGCTTCGCGATGTACTGGTCGTAGCTCATGACGAACGTCTCGGTGTCGAAAAGTCCGGCGAGGTGGATCTCGTTGAGGATCTTCATCGAGTCGTACTCGTCCTGCGAACCACGGTACTCGTTCACGACCCAGCGACCGTTCTCCCTGTCCACGTTGACCGAACCGTCGTTCGGGTGACCGCTCAGGATGTGCGGGATGTTCGAGATACCGAACCAACGCCACGTGTCGTACTGACCCGTCCACGCGATGGTCTCGTGACCGTTGATCGTGGGGTTCTCTTCGGCGTACTCGATGAGCCAGTCGGCCATCTGATCGAGATCCTCGGGGATCTGGTAATCCCAGGCCTCGAGAACCGCTGCCTGGACGTAGACGCCGTGACCGGCATTCGGGTTCCGGTAGAAATCGCCGTACGGCATCTGCTGCGGGAACCAGTAGACGTTTCCGTCGTCAACCGCGATCTGCGCGAGGCCGCGTTCGCCGTACATGTCCTTGATGTTCGGGCCGTACTCGTCGATCAGATCGTTCAGGGGGATGAGCGCATTTGCGTCCAACAGGATCTGCGTCTCGTTCCGCGGGTGAATCGCGTCGGGGTAATCGCCCGAAGCCGCGATCAGACCGACCTTCTGCTCGAGATCGCCGACGATGAACTCCCAGTTGATCCGAACATTGGTCTGCTCTTCGAGCCAGTCACCAAAGATCGTACCATCGTTGGGATAGTCGTCTTTCTCGTACCCAATGAAGAAATCATACTCCTTGGGTCCATCCGCGTCCGCTTGCTCGCGCTGGCCGTTTCCGAACGCAGCGACAGCGATCGCGAAGATGAAGAGGACTACTAGTAGCTTCTTCATACACAACTCCTTTTGAAAGATTTCAACTGATCGTACCACTCCGCTCGCGGTTAGCAACCCGACAGACCGTTGATTCGCACCGGAGAAACCTAAGATTCGGCGGAAAAAGCGGCTCGATAGGCGGAAGGAGTCGCTCCAACCTCCCGTTTGAACTGCTCGGCGAAGAAATCCACATCGCGATAACCGACCATCGCCGCGATTTCGGGCATGTGGAGGTCGGTATCGTGCAGGAGCCGCTGCGCCTCCCGAATCCTCCGGCCACGGAGGTACTCGCGAAACCCGATCCCGGACACCTTCCGGAACAGCTGCCCGAGGTAGAGAGGGTTCATTTGGTACTCGTCGGCGAGCTGCGTGAGCGAAAGGTCCTCCGAGTACCGTCGATCCACCCGACGACGCACGAGCGAAACCACGCCGTTGCGATTGAGCCGGCGTAACTCGCGAACGCGAGCGATCGCCTCCGAGACGAAGGCGAGCGCCATGTTCCGCAACGCAACCAGCGGCGCGAACTCGGTGTTCTGCGCCGCGAACCGCAGATCGTCCTCGTGAGCGAGCGGCTCGTCGTGCCCTTCGAGCTCGAGGACGAGCCGTTTGACGTCGATCCGGATCTGCTGGAGCCAGTCGCGAAGCGCGTCCGCGGATCCCCCGCGCCGTTCGAACGAGTCGAGGGCGGCCACAAGCTCTCCGGCCGCACGCTCGGAATCCAGTCGCTCAATTGCGTCCAGCACCGGATCGGGGGAGAGCGTCGTCGGTTTCGCCGGCTTCGCGTCGTCCAGCATGACGACTCCGGCCCCTCGTATCGCGTGACGCGCCCGGAGACGACCGAGCACGTGCGACCTCGCGTCCGCGATCCTCCCGAGCGTACGCGGCAGGGGATCCACGATCAACGCGACCGGCTTCTCCAGCTCGCTCGCGATCGCCCGATAGAGTCCCTTGACCCAGAGGTGGACGCCCTCCTTCGGTTCGGTACCGCCGGGCAGCAAGAGAATCAGGGACAGGCCCCCGAACGATTCGCCGACGATGTAGTCGGCCGATTCGTGCGCCTTGCTCTCCCTGACGGTCGCACGAACCGCATCCAGGTCAAGCGACTGCCGCAGCGCTCCGGCTTCCGCGCCCGCGGGAACCAGCAGGCAGTAAAGACACGGCTCCGCCGACTCCAGGCCGAGAGCCGGCGCGTTGCCCACGGGAGGCGACTCGAGCGCCCCCTCCGGAACCTCGCCGAAGAGGAGTCTGCGGATCAGTTCTGCCGGTTCACCGCCTCGTGCCGGTTCGGGAGCGGCGTGGCCGGCCGCCCGAGATCTGCGGATACGAATGAGCAGCTGCGTGAGCTCGTCCTCGTCGATCGGTTTGAGCAGGTAATCGCCCACTCCCAGCCGGAGCGCCGCTCGTGCGTAGTCGAAGTCGTCGTATCCGCTTACCACGATGATCGCGGGGTCGTAGTCCGGGATGCTGCGAACGGCCTCGATCATCTGCAGCCCGTCCATACCGGGCATCCGGATATCGGTCACAACGACGTCCGGTCTCGTGGAACGGACGAGATCGAGACCGTCCCGTCCGTTGAGCGCCGATCCGGCGTGCCGATACCCGAGCTCGTCCCAATCTACGATCGCGTCCAGTCCGTCGTGGATGTGCGGCTCGTCGTCAACGGTAATCAGCGTGAGCGGGTTCATGTATCTCCTGGATGCGGACCTCGACCTCCGTGCCTGCGTGCGGGGCGCTGCGGAATGAGAAGGTGAATCGGTCGCCGAAGTGGAGGCAGAGCCGACGATAGATGTTCGCGATCCCGATGTGCCGCTTCCCCCCGAGCGGTGGCGGGCCGTCGCTGCCTGAACGAATCAGCCGCCACACCTCGTCGGCATCGCACCCGGCTCCGTCGTCGTGTATCAGGATGCGCAGGGCCCCGCCGTCGAACCCGGCGGCGACCGTGACGGTGCCGCCTTCGGTGTCCGGTTCCAGGCCGTGAACGAGCGCGTTCTCAACGAGGCCCTGTACCGTGAGCTTCGGAATCCGATACTCGCCGGCCGCGGGATCGATCGAAATCTCGGCGCGGAGGCGGTCGCCGAACCGATACTGCTGGATCTCAATGTACTCGCGCGTGAACTCGAGCTCCTCGTCCAGCCGGATGAGGTCCTGCTTCCAGTGAGTCAGCCGGCGAATCGACCGACTGATCTTCTTCACGACCGCGGCCGTTTCGTGCTCACCTTTGATGTGCGACTTCATTCGGATCGACTCGAGCACGTTGAAAAGGAAGTGCGGGTTCACCTGGCTCTGAAGCGCGTCCAGCTCGGCCTGCTGCCGGGCCACGACCAGCTGATGGTGATCGATCTCCGCCTTGTACCGATCGTTGATCAGCGATTCCATCCGTCGAGCCATGATGTTGTAGTCGTTGATGAGCTGGCCGATCTCGTCCTGGCCTCCGTCGTCCATCTCGATCGGCGAGAAGTCCTCGCGTTCGACTCGACTCATCTGCACCGAGAGCAATCGCAGGCGGCTGGTGACCGACCGCGAGAGAAGCAGGATGAAGAGCGAGGAGATCGCGATGCTGAAACCGGAGATGACGAGGAGACGGGTCCACCGAGTCGACCATTCGAGCGGTGCGCTGCCGGGCGCCACGGTGCCGCGGATGGTCCAGTTGCGCAGCTCGTCCGACTCTGAGAGGGTACGCTCGAAGGAGAACTCCTCCTGGTGATGAATCGGCGTCTCGGTGCCAACGACGATCGAGCCGAATCCGTCCAGGAGCTCGATCGACCCGCTGAGACCGGTTGCCCTGAAATGGCGGGCTATCACCGAGGGGTTGATATCGATCCGGAGGATGAGCCGGCCTCTGCCCGGGCGCGGCATCGAGTTGTTGTCAAGCTCGCGGAAGAGACTGAGGTATGTTCGCGGCACGAGCTCGGTCCGACTATCCCGGTCCACGTGAACCATCGCGATCTTCGAGGCACCGACCTGCGTGTACTGCGCGTACCACTGCATGCCCTGGGTCCGATAGTCGAGGCGCAGATACCCGGCGGCGACACCGAGGATCGGATTCTCCGAGTAGATCGTCATGCGCGTGATCCCCGCGAAGACGCTCGCGTACTTCGTGAGCGCGGGCAGGAGGTACCGACGATGGACCTCCACGAAGTCGCTGAAGCTGTTGTAATGGTCACGGAGAAGGAGATGGACTGCGCTGTCGGTGAAGATCGACTCGGAGACGAGCTCGATCGGCTCGAACTCTCGAAGGATGGCGAGCTCCAGGCGATCGATCATCGAGTCGAGAAAGGCGTGCTCCTGCTCGCGAACGTCCACGAGCACGCTCCGCAGCACGAGACCGTTCGCGAGGACGAGCGGCACGAAGATCCCGAATGTATAGATGAGAATCAGCTTCTTCCCGACCGAGAGAGCCCGCCACCGCTCGATCGGACCGCGAGCCACCGCGGCGACTCCGAGTCGCGAGAAATCTCTGCTTTGTCCATTTCCCACTGCGATTCTATTGTACAACAACAGTGGTCGATCGGCTACAACCGGTCGTCTCGCCGGACTGCGGGGATGCTCGGCCGCACGGCGGGCGCTCGCGGCCCGAGTCGCATCCTGATACACTGTGGAGCATGAAGTTCACGCAAGGTTTCTGGAGGATGCGCGAGGATCTTCGCGCATGGTTCGCGGCGGAGGCACGGGAGATCGCCGTGGGATCGGGCTCCCGGGAGAGCGACCCGGCGGACGCGGCACGCGACGCCACGTCGTTGACGGTCTTTGCGCCGTCGAAACCGATCAATCACCGCGGCGACACGCTCAATACGGCGGCATTCACGGTGACGCTCTCTGCTCCGAGAGAGGGTGTGGTCGGCGTTCGGATCGAGCGCCACGCCGGCGAGATGAAGCGTCCGCCCGCCTTTGATCTCGCCAGGGACGAATCGTTCCGACCTTCCATCGCCCAAACCGAGGAGTACGTGGACTTCGGCAGCGGCGATCTCGTCGCCCGGGTGCGACGGGGTAGTCCGTGGTCGCTGGAGTTCCTGGCGACGGAAAGCACGCCGCCGTCTCCCGGCTCGGGTTCCGCGGGGGCATCGGCGGAGGCGGCCCGGCTTCTCACGTGGAGCGGTCGCAAGAACGTGGGGCACATCGAGATGGACGACGGGCGAGTCTTCACGCACGAGGAGCTTGCGCTGTCGGTCGGCGAATGCGTCTACGGGCTCGGCGAGCAGTTCACGCACTTCGTGAAGAACGGACAGACGGTCGACATCTGGAACGAGGACGGCGGCACGGCGAGCGAGTTCGCCTACAAGTGCATCCCGTTCTACCTCACGAACCGAGGATACGGCGTGTTCGTGAACGAGCCGGGACGAGTTTCGTTCGAGGTGGCGTCTGAGAAGGTCGAACGCGTTCAGTTCAGCGTTTCGGGCGAGTCGCTCGAATACTTCATCATCTACGGTCCCACGCCGAAGCAGATCCTCGGCCGCTACACGGCACTGACCGGCCGACCCGCGCTGCCGCCCGCATGGTCGTTCGGACTCTGGCTGACGACCTCCTTCACGACGCAGTACGACGAACAGACGGCCACGAGCTTCATAGACGGGATGGCGGAACGCGACATTCCGCTCCATGTCTTTCACTACGACTGTTTCTGGATGCGGGAGTTCCACTGGTGCGACTTCGTCTGGGACCCTGAGGTGTTTCCCGATCCGAAGGGCATGCTCGATCGTCTCCACAAGAAGGGGCTGAAGTCGTGCGTCTGGATCAACCCGTACATCGCCCAGCGCTCCTACCTCTTCGCAGAGGGTGCGGATCGAGGCTACCTCGTGAAGCGCGCGAACGGCGACGTGTGGCAGTGGGACGAGTGGCAGGCCGGCATGGGACTCGTGGACTTCACGAATCCGGACGCGTACCGGTGGTACCAGGAGAAACTGGCCGCATTGATCGATATGGGCGTGGATTCGTTCAAAACCGACTTCGGCGAGCGCATTCCCACGGACGTCGTATGGCACGACGGCGCGGATCCCGAGAAGATGCACAACTACTACACGTTGCTGTACAACCGCGCCGTCTGGGAAGTGCTCCAGGAGAAGCGCCGCGAGGCGTGTCTCTTCGCGCGGTCGGCGACGGTCGGCGGGCAGCAGTTCCCGGTGCACTGGGGCGGCGACAGCACCGCGACGTACGAGTCGATGGCGGAAACGCTTCGGGGCGGGCTCTCGCTCGGCATGGGTGGATTCGGCTTCTGGAGCCACGACATCGGCGGTTTCGAGGACACGGCCGCGCCTGACGTCTACAAGCGCTGGTGCGCCTTCGGACTTCTCTCGTCGCACAGTCGACTGCACGGTTCCACCTCGTACCGCGTCCCCTGGCTCTACGACGACGAAGCGGTGGACGTGCTCCGCTTCTTCACGAAGCTGAAGTGCCGGTTGATGCCGTACCTGTTCGCCGCGGCGGTGACGGCTCACCAAACGGGGGTGCCGGTCCTCCGGAGCATGGTGGTCGAGTATCCGGACGACCCGGCCTGCGACTATCTCGACCGCCAGTACATGCTCGGGGAGTCGATCCTCGTCGCACCGGTATTCTCCCGGGATGGAACCGTCGACTTCTACCTGCCGGAGGGAACGTGGACGCACCTCCTGGACGGCCGGGTGGTGGAGGGCGGCCGCCGGCTTCGCGAGCAGCACGGCTTCTTCAGTCTTCCGGTGTTCGCGCGGCAGGGGGCTGCGATCGCATGGGGCGCTTCGGACGAGCGGCCCGACTACGAGTACGCGGCCGGAGTCACGGTCACCGTCTACCAACCTGCCGACGGGTACCGGAGGTCGGTCTCCATTCCGGACACGAGCGGGCGCGAAGCGGCGTGGGTATCGATCGAACGAAACGGGTCGGCGGTCACCGCCCGCCGCTCCGGCGGTGACGGCCCGTGGAAGCTGCGGATCGCGGGCGCCGAGCCGGTTGAGGGGTCGTCCGAGGAACTGACTGCCGAGATCGTCGAGTAGCGGGATCGGTGCGGTGCGGCCCCGGCGGACCGATAGCGACCGGTCCGCCAACGATGACCGTGTCGGCCGCGGAGAAGGACGGGGCGATCGAGGAGCTGGAGGCGCGGGGCTGCGTCGTGCTCTCGGTTGACTCGGTGCACCCGGGGAGCACCGACTGGGTCATCCAGTACGAGTGCGACTCGGACAATTCTTGACTTAGAAACTCGGGTTAGATAGCTTCCGCATGGAGGGTTCTATGTGGGAGGCAATCACCGGCCCGTGGCCATGGTACGTCTCGGGCCCAATGCTCGGACTCATGGTTCCGATACTCTTGCTCTTGGGGAACAAGAACTTCGGCATCTCGTCCACGCTCCGGCATGCGTGCGCGGCGGTACTGCCGGTCAAGGCGGACTACTTCCGAAATGGGTATGACTGGAGATCGGGCGCGTGGAACCTCGTGCTCGCACTGGGAGTCGTTGTGGGCGCGCTCATCGCGGTGCTCCTCTTGGGGGGGAACCGCCCGCCCGCCGTCGCTCCGGCCGCGCTCGAGCTCTTCGAGACGTGGCGGGTGTCCGCTCCTTCGTCGCTCCAGCCGGCCGAGATCTTCGCGGTCCCGGGCGTCTGGAGCGTGCGCGCGATCGTGTCGCTCGTCTTCGGTGGGTTCCTCGTGGGATTCGGCACACGCTACGCCAACGGCTGTACGTCGGGTCACGCGATTATGGGTCTCTCGCTCTTGAACGTAGGCTCGCTCGTGGCGACGCTCGGCTTCTTCGCCGGGGGCGTCATCGTCTCGAACTTCGTTCTTCCGTGGGTAATGTCGCTATGAACGGCTTCATCAAGTACCTCCTCGCCGGCATCTACTTCGGCATCGTGCTCGTGAAATCGGAGGTGGTCTCGTGGTACCGCATCCAGGAGATGTTCCATTTCCAGAGCGTCCACATGTACGGGATCATCGGGCTCGCGGTGGTCGTTGGAGCGCTGAGCGTTCTCCTGCTCAAGGCGGCGAAGGCGAAGTCCGTGGAAGGCATCGAGATCGCCCCGACCGGCAAGCCGTTCAACCGCGTGGGGAACCCGGTAGGCGGCGTGATCTTCGGCTTCGGGTGGGCGCTCACCGGAGCGTGCCCCGGTCCGCTCTACGCGCTGTTGGGCGCGGGCTACTGGCCGATCGTGCTTGCGATCCTGAGCGCGATGCTCGGCGTCCTGACGTACGGCTACCTTCGGCCGAGGCTGCCGCACTGACGATCACGGGTGGAGTGCACTGCGCTTCGTGACTACGTTTGCTTCTGCGTCGCGGTTCCGAGAGCCTGCGTTACGCGGTCCAGGAAGATCGCGAGGATCACGATGGCGATACCGCCTTCGAATCCAACGTCGATCCGAAGCTGAGTGATACCTCGCAGCACCTGATTACCGAGGCCGCCCGCCCCGATCAATCCCGCGATGACGACCATCGAGAGCGCGAGCATAATCGTCTGATTCACGCCGGCCATGATCGTCGCGAGTGCGACGGGAAGCTCCGCCTTCACGAGCATCTGACGGCTCGTGGAGCCGAACGACTGTGCCGCCTCCTTGATCTCCTTCGGAACCTGCCGGATTCCAAGGTTGGTCAAGCGGACTGCCGGCGGCAGCGAGAAGATCAACGTCGCAACGACGCCGGGAACCGGACCGAGCTGGAAGAAGAGCACCGCCGGGATCAGATAGACGAATGCCGGCAGGGTCTGCATGAAGTCGAGGATCGGCCTGACGGCGCCCCACACCGCGTCATTCTTGGACGCCCAGATCCCGATCGGAATGCCGATCAGAAGCGCGATGAACACTGAGGTCAGTACGAGCGCGAGCGTGCTCATCGTGAGAGCCCAGAGGCCCATGTACCAGATGACCGCGAATCCGACGATTGTGAAGATGGCGACACCTCTCCCGGCGACGTACCACGCGATCGCGGTGAAGATGACCAGCATCACGACCGGAGGCGGAGCGCTCAGAACCCAGGTGGACGCATCGAGGACGCCTCTGACGCCGGCCGATATCCCGTCAAAGAACCAGTCGAGGTTGTCGGCCAACCAGTCCACTGCGGCCTCGAACACGCCGCCGATGTCCAGTACGTTCCTGATCGCTTCCATACTACTCCTCGCTCTCCCCGTTGGACTCCTGAAGCTGTCCGATCGTCATCGGCATCTCGACATCGGCGCCCTCGTAGCCCTTGCTTACCTCGGTAATGATCGCGGCGCGGCTGACGGCCCCGTGGAAGCGCCCTTCATCGTCGATAAGCGCGATCGGGAACCTGGTCTTGATCGCCGTCGTGAGGAGGTCGGAAATCGGGGTGGATAGCGATGTCGTGTAGACGTCGTCGATGATGATCGGCGCCAGGTCGTGCTCGCCCTTCTTCTGAAGTCCGGCGGCGTCGTCGATCGTGACGATTCCCTTGAGGCGACGCTCCGAGTCGGTGACGAATACCGACGACGTACTCTCGCGCTCCATGACGCGCATCGCAGCCCTCAGGTCTTCTCGAGGATAGGTGATACTCGCCGCGCGGCCACCGACCGTCGCGGCCGTGATGACCTTGGTCCGGTCCACGTTCTGCACGAACTTCCGCACGTACTCGTCCGCAGGCTCCGAGAGGATCTCCTCCGGAGTACCGATCTGTCGAACGCGTCCGTCCGGCCCGAGAATGGCGATCCGGTCACCGAGCTTCAGCGCCTCGTCCAGGTCGTGCGTGATGAAGATGATCGTCTTGTGCATTTTGGCCTGGATCTCGAGAAGCTCGTCCTGCATCTGCGTTCGGATCAGAGGATCGAGCGCGCTGAACGCCTCGTCCATGAGCAGGATCTCCGGATCGTTGGCGAGCGCCCGCGCCAGACCGACGCGTTGCTGCATGCCGCCCGAGAGCTCGGATGTCAGGCTCATCTCGAAGCCTTCGAGCCCAACGAGCTTGATCGCATCGAGCGCTTTCCGTCGTCGCTCTTCCTTGTCCATGCCGCTGATTTCCAGACCGAATTCCACGTTGTTCGCGACGTTTCGGTGCGGCAACAGGCCGAAATTCTGGAAGACCATCGACATCTTGTATCGCCGGACCTCGCGGAGCCGCTCCGGGTCGAGCTTCATGATGTCTTCGCCGTTCAGCAGGATTTCGCCCGCAGTCGGCTCGATCAGCCGATTCAGGCAACGAACGAACGTGGACTTTCCGCTGCCGGAGAGTCCCATTACGACAAACGTTTCCTTCTTCTCGATAGAGAAGGTCGCGCCGTTGATCGCGACCGTGCATCCCGTCTTCTTCAGGATCTCGCCTTTGCTCATCCCTCGCTTGATCATCGGGATGGCCCGCTTGGGGTTCGGGCCGAAAATCTTGTAGAGATCATTGACTTCGATAATTGCCATCGTTCGTTCCTTGCGAATCGGATCTCGGCGGAGACCAAAAAGGGGGTGCGGCTGCACCCCCCTTCTGGTGGAGAGTCCTCAGGATTCCGGAATCCAGTCGGACCATACGTTTTCGTTCTCCTGCTTCCACTCGCGGGCAGCCTCGAGCGTGTCGAGGTTCGACTCACGAATCGCGACCATCAGAGAACCGATCTCTGGGTTGGTCAGCTCCATGTTCGAGAGGAACTGCGCGAGCTCCGGCTTGTCGTCTTCGAGATTCCGGCGGCCGATAAGATGGATGTTACCGGTGCTCCAGACCTGCTCCTCATCCTGCTCGAGGAAGGCGAGGTCGAAGTAACCGAACATGGAATGCGGCTCCCAGCCGGTGACGACGATATACTCTTCGTTCTCTACTGCGGACTCGAGGGCGGCCATCATTGCGGGACCCGAGGACGGGACCAGTTCGAGACCGGCTTCGTCCAGGCCGTACGCCGGCATGACATCCTCTTCGGTCGTGATCATGATTCCTGCCCCGGCGTCGATACCGGTGATCCGACCGTCCAGCTGATCGACAACCTCCGGATCCGCAAGGTCCGAAACCGTCGTCACGCCGTCGTCGATCATGTAGGTGGGAACGACAAGACCGTTTTGCGTGCCCTGAAAGACGACACCGAGGTCGACGAGGTCGTCGCCGTATTCGTCCATGTAGCTCGCGTGCAGCGTAGGCAACCACGCCTCCATGAAGGCGTCCTGGTCGCCTCCGGCAACGGAGGCGTATGCGGGGCCCACGTCTGCGGCGGTGATCGTCACGTCATAGTCCATTTCCTCTTCCAGAACGACCTGGGCCAGATGGGTATACGCAACACCCTCCTCCCAGTTCACGTACGTGAGATTGGCGGTCTGTGTCTCTTTCTGACCGCACCCGATGAAGAGCGCGGCGGAAACGACGCCCACCAGCAGTACCAACGCAATAGTTCGAATGGCGTTTCGCATAGAATCTCCTTTTCTTGAGTGTTCAGCCCGGCCGTAGCCGGGGCCCTTTCAATGCAAGTCTAAGGAAAACAGGGACCAGTGTCAAAAGAACCTATAGGTTTCTAAGTAGATATTTTGGGCCGGATCGAACTGCGTCCCGCCGGATCTGGAGAAAGAAGCGCGTGGATCGGTCTCAAGTCTATTTGTGGGCTTACTTTACGGCTCCAGAGGATTCGAGGCGGGACGCGGCGTGACTCTGTGCTTCACACACCTCTACAGAAGTGGTTATATTGCTAAAAGATTCGGTACGAAATAAAAGGGTGCATGCGAGTGGGAATGGGAAGCGGCAGGACGTCGGAACGCGATCATCTCGAACAACTCAGTTGGATGTTCTTCGCGACGTTGCGCCGCATGAGCCGCAACCTTGACCTTCATTCGCGAGAGCTGGAGAAGCAGTACGGACTCACGATTCCCCAGCTGAACGTCCTGTCGGCGGTGGGAACCGCGAACAAGGTTCCGATCGGTCGGGTCGCCGAGCGCATCAGCCTGAGCAGCGCAACGCTGACGAACATCGCCGACCGACTCGAGGAGCACGGGCTCGTGACCCGGGAGCGCTCGAAAGACGACAAGCGGCAGGTCCTCGTCTCGCTGACCGAGAAGGGCCGCGATCTGCTCGCCGGCGGCCCACAACCGTTTCACGAATGTTTCGTTGAGCGTCTCGCCGGGCTCGAGCGCTGGCAGCGGACCGAGCTCCTCTCGGCGCTGCAGCACGTGGCGTCGATGATGGAACCGAGCTCGGACCTGACCCGGAACAAGGGAGGCGGTCTCGCCTGAGATCCGCCATTGCATGCAACGCCCAATCGATTTACAGTAGGCGCGTGAGCGAGACGTCGATCAGCCAGATGGTGCTGCTGTCGCTCCGCCAGATCATCCGCGCAATGGATCTCCGGTCCCGGCAGCTGGAGAAGAGCGTGGGATTGACGGTACCACAGCTCATCGTCCTCAAAGAAGTTGCGGAGGCCGACGAGCTTCCGATCGGTCTCATTGCGAAGCACGTCAGCCTGAGCCAGGCGACCGTCACGACGATCGTAGACCGCCTCGAGCAGCGCGGCGCGATCGCTCGGCACCGCGCGGACTCCGACAGGCGGAAGGTGTACGTCCGACTCACCGGGCTCGGCCGCGAGTTGATCGACAAGAGCCCGACGATCCTGCAGGAAGAGTTCCTCAGCGCCTTTGACCGGCTCGAGCTCTGGGAGCAGAGCCAGATCCTGGCAACGCTGCAGCGCGTCGCTTCGATGATGAACGCCCAGGGGATCCCTGCGCAGCCGCTCCTGACGGTAGAGGCTCTGCCGGAGAGCGGGCCGGAGATCGACTCGGACACGGGTCAGGCTGCGGACGCCGGCGACTGACACATCCCTGCGCCTTCGGTATACTCGCGGAAATGACACGGTCGATCACCGGAACACGATTCACCGCGGAATCCGGGATTCTGCAGCTCATGGACGACCTCGGCAGCGCGCTCTCCGGTGCGCGCAAGAAGTACATGCTCGGCGGCGGGAATCCCGCCATCATCCCCGAGGTCGCCTCCGTCTGGCGCGCCGAGATGCGCAAGCTCCTGGACGACCCAACGAGATTCGACCGAGTTCTCGGGCAGTACGACGCTCCGCAGGGCCGCCCCACCTTCCTCGATTCGGTGGCCGGGATGCTCAATCGCGAGTTCGGCTGGGGCATCACGCGCGACAATATCGCGGTAACGAACGGCAGCCAGTCGGCGTTCTTCATCTTGTTCAATCTGCTCGCCGGACCGTGCGAAGACGGCACCGACCGCAAGATTCTCTTTCCGCTGATGCCGGAATACATCGGCTACGCCGATCAATCGCTGCGCCCAACGGACTTCGTCTCCTTCAGACCGACGATTGATCAGATCGACGATCACACGCACAAGTACCACGTGGATTTCGGAGCGCTCGAGGTCTCGAACGAGATCGCCGCGATCTGCGTGTCCCGACCGACCAACCCCACGGGAAACGTACTCACGAACGAGGAAATCGATCGACTCGATGCGATCGCCCGCTCCCGCGACATTCCGCTTCTCGTGGACAACGCGTACGGGACGCCGTTCCCGGACATCATCTTCACCGATGCACACCCAATATGGAACGAAAACATCGTTCTCTCGATGAGCCTGAGCAAGATCGGCCTTCCGTCGCTGCGCACGGGGATCATCGTTGCGAACGAAGAGATCATCCGGGCGGTCGGGGCGATGAACGCCGTCCTCAGCCTGGCGAACGGCACGGTCGGTCAGGCGCTCACCGAGCGGCTCTTCGAGAACGGAGAGATCCTGCGCATCTCGCGCGACGTGGTTCGTCCGTTCTACCGCCGAAAACGCGACCACGCGCTCTCCTGCATCGAGCGTTCCTTCGGCGACCGGTTCCCCTACTCGGTTCATCAGGCGGAGGGCTCGCTCTTCCTGTGGGTGTGGTTCAAGGAGCTACCCGGAACGACGACCGAGCTCTACGATCGCCTCAAGACGCGGGACGTCGTGGTCGTTCCGGGAACATACTTCTTCTTCGGTGGAGGCGATCGATGGGACCACACCGATCGCTGTATCCGATTGAACTACGCCATGGACGACGCGGACGTTGCTCGCGGCATTGAGATCATCGCAGAAGAAGCTGCGAACATGTGGAGCCGAACGTGAATATCGTATGCCTCGACCTCGAGGGTGTCTTGATTCCGGAGATGTGGATTGCCGTCGCCGAGGCAACCGGTACCAGCGAGCTGCGGTTGACCACGCGCGACATCAGCGACTACGACGAACTCATGCAGCGGCGGATCGCGATTCTGCGTCGTGAAGGCATCTCGCTGCCGGACATCCAGGCGATTACGCGCGACCTCGCTCCGCTCGAGGGCGCCGCGGGGTTCCTGCAGGCACTACGATCGCACTGCCAGGTAGCGATTCTCTCCGACACCTTCGTCCAGTTCGTGGCGCCGATCATGGCCCGGCTCGGCCACCCCTTCCTCCTCTGCAACGAGCTCGTCACCGATTCTGCAGGGATGATCGTGGACTACCGACTCCGGCAGCCGAACGGAAAGAAACGCGCCGTGATCGCCTTCCGCGAGCTCAACCTGCGGGTGCAGGCGGTCGGCGACAGCTTCAACGACATCGAGATGCTGCGCGAGGCCGACCGCGGTTACCTGTTCCGCCCGAGCGACACGGTCGTGAACGCTCACCCCGATCTCCCACGTACGGACGACCATCGCGAGCTGCTGGAGATGATCACCTCCGATCAGCCCTCGCCCGTGGAGTGAATCGGTTGACGCTCTCGCGCCAAAGCGTCCGAACTCGTGTATAATCGGCGGTCGAGATGGCTGACGCAGATGAGGCGCGACGCCCGATCGCGCTCGTGGTGGAGGACAACCAGGTCAATCGGATGGTCGCGTGCCAGATGCTGAAACGCGGCGGGATCGACACCATTGAGGCCGACGGCGGCAAAGCGGCGCTCGAGCGGCTTCAGGAGCAATCGGTGGATCTCGTGCTGATGGACGTCCAGATGCCGGACATGGACGGGCTCGAGGCCGCGCGCGCGATCCGAGCGGGCCGGGCCGGCGACGATCGCGCGATGGTCCCGATCGTCGCGATGACCGCGTACGCGTCGGAGGAGGACGTGCAGGCGTGCTACGACGCCGGGATGGACGCCTACCTCTCGAAGCCGCTCAACATGGAGAGATTCCTCGATACGGTTCGGACCGTCATCGAGACTCGGCGAAAATCGTCGAGAGCACCTGGCGCGTGATCGCGTAGAGCGGCGGGACTCCCTCGTGCGGCTCGAGTCGCGCGGAGAGATTCGCGGCGTGCTCGAGCGGGATATCCGAAACGTAGTAGTAGAATCCGGCACGGACATCGTCGTCGATGAGGCCCGTGGTCTGCGCCTCGCGGTACTGCCGGTAATAGTAGGCGCCCTCCATCTCCATTCCAACGCACGACCAGATGTAGCGATAGAAGCGCAGCATGTCTCTGTTCTGAAGAAGTGTGCCGTCCACGGTGAGCATGGACCCCGCGTGAACCGTTCCGGTCGGCAGCCGAGCCTGGAGCGACGAGCAGACATCGCCCAGCCGCTCGTCGTAGCTCGCCGGCATCTCGTAGAGCTGGTCGCCGCTCTGCTCGATGAAGCCGGTCGGGACGAGGACGTCGCCACGGTTGCCCACGAGCGCGCCGGCCTTACCGAGGAGGCGGACGCTGCGCACGTTGCGCCCGAAGAGCAGGAGAAGGCTGCGCAGGATGTGCTCGGCCTGCGCCCCGAAGGCGTAGTCGATGTTCACGATGAGGCCGCGCCGCCGGGCGCCGTGCGGTACGGCATCCGGATCCACGTCCGAACGACACACGCGGTCCATGTCGATGAGCTGGACCTGGATGCCGGTCGATGCGGTCTCTCGGAGCCGATGAATGCCTTGCGAGACCTCTGAAGAGCGTGCCGCCTCGGCCGCTTCGGGTTTCGCGGTGAAGAAGTCGCGCGCGACCGCGTAGAGAAAGTCGTACTCGTTCGCCCACTTCCGTTCCGCGAGCGGGTGCGAGGTGGACTGGGTCCACGCGCGCATCTCGTCGCCGTGGCGGCTGTACCAGCTGCTCAGGCAGTTGCCGACCGAGTGCGTGTTGCTGCTCACGATGTGTACCGGGTAGTCGGATGGAAAGTCGGCGGGATCGGCGGCGAGGAGCGAGCGACACGCTGCCGCGAGCTGCTTCGTCCAGAGCTCGGTCCGCCGGCTGTTGTACTTCTCCGAATGGCGCCGGACCGTCACGGCGAAGGTCTCCCGGTGCTTCACGATCTCGAGGATGCGTCGCGTTGCTTCGTCGCCCCAGATCGACTGGAGACCGGTCCGCTCGTCGTCGTCAAAGGGGAGTCGGTCCAGATCGCCCGGGGAGGCAACGAGTCCGGCAACGACGCCGGCATCGGTGAATCGATGCCGGATCTTTCGTGCCTCGACCGCGTAGAGGCAGAGGCAGCTGATCAGGTCCACGAGGTCGGAGATGCCGTTTCGCAGGAGCACGAGGCTGCTGCCCGGGAGCATCTCCCAGACGTCGCGGCGGCGCGCGTCCGTGGCCACCTTCTCGAACAGCGCATCCGTGTCCCGGTAGACGGAGGGGAGCTCATCCGTGAGGAGATACGCGAAGGTGCGAGTCACGTTCCGTGGGAGCCGGCGGATGACGTAGGCGAAGGCGGACGTGTCGATGCGGTGCGAGTCCACGAGCGGGTGGATCGCCGGCTGAAGCGCGGTGTACAGGGGGAGCAGCTTCGCGATCGTGAGGTAGCCTTGGTTGAGGCCGCGCATGAGCTCGACCTTGAACCGATCGAACGCCGCGAAGATGCCCTGCTGATCGCGCAGAATCACCCCGAGCGACTGCGAGAAGGCCGCGGCGTGCTCGACCAGCTCGAGGAAGCGCTCGCCTTCGAGCACGACGCAGGTCGAGTCGGTCGTGGTGCGGATGCCGAAGACGCGCGGAACGTCGAAGAGCGGTTCCCATTCGCCGAAGTAGTGCTCCGGTTCGATCAGGTTGCGGCGGACCCGGCGGCCCGAGGAGTAGTCGCACACCTCGACCTGGCCGGCGGCGAGGAGGTAGACGCGGCGGTCGATGTCCCCCTGGCGGATGATCTCCGTGCCCGCGGAGTAGCGCTCCACGGCCAGGTCGGGCAGGAGCGCTTTGCGCTCGGCGGGGGTGAGGAAGCGGAAGGGAATGACCCGTTCGAGAACCTCGGCGGGCTCGATCGTCTGCTCGCTCACTTACCGAATCCAGAGCTGCGCGCGAATCGTGCGGAGCTTCGCGAGCGCCTCGTCGTAGCTGTCCGTGGCGGTATACGGGAAGACGCTCTCTTCAACGAGTGAACCGTCGGCCTGCTCAAAGAGACAGATCGGACTGCGGACCACGCCGAGGAGCTGCTCCGTGGTGAACCCATGGTCACGAGCGTAAACGACAAACGAGAGATCGTCGACCCCGACGCACTCGCCGGAAGGGTGCCGCAGATAGTCGATCGCGTCCAGGAGCTGCTCGAGGGGTCCTTTCGAGTAGTGGAACGCGCGGCTTGCCGGGCGGTTTGCCGAGAGCACCGCGTTCTCCACGAGAGCGTCGCGCATCTCGTCCACGAGCTCCACGAAGTAGTCGTAGGCCACGTTGCAGCGGAAGAGCATCACCGCGATGTCCGTGTTACGGTTGTTCTTGTGCATGAGCGCGGGGATGTCGTAGTTCACGACGTAGACGTCCCCGTAGCGCTTGATCGTCTGCCCGTCCACCCGAAGCAGGTTCTCAGCGGAAACCCACCGGCGGAAGAGCTGCTCCGGTGTCACGTTGAGCACGTGCAGCGCCTCGAAGCTGCCGACGATCTCGGCGTCCTCGAACGACGTTCGGAAGTAGCGTTCGAACTCGGAGCGCATGCGGCCGGTGAACGCTCGCTTGCCGTGGACCGCGAAGAAGAACTTGTGCGCGTAGTGTCGCTCCACGATGTGGTTTTCGATGATGAACTGGCCGGGGAAGTTGGCGAGGTAAACGAGCTGGATGCCGGTGCGGTACTGCGAGCAGCCCTGCACCACCTTGAGAAGCGTGCTCTCCACGAGCACACCGTTGGTCTCAGGGCGGAGATAAACGAAGATGTCCTGAACGCTACCGCTTCCGTCCGGTCCCGGATACGGTACCAGCACTTGCGGGCCCCGTGACGCATCGCGTGCCACGGTGTCAGTGTAGTCCGTTTCCCAGCCGGCGGCCACCTGATTTTCGGCCGGGCGCCCGGTTGGGATGGCGCCCGCAGCGCCCGAACTCGCTACGACAGCACGCGGTTCAGATCGACCTCGCACGCCGTCGCGGGCACCGTGATGCCGTAGTTCTCGAGTACCTGCGGATGGAGCTCCCCGAATACGCCCACGGCACGTCCGGCGACACGAATCTCGGCCACACGGCCCGGGATGAAGCGCGGGTCGGTCGCTTCGGCGAGCTCGTAGTCGCGCGAGAGGTAGTACATGAGGACCGAGAGGTGGCCGGCGGTCGCGGTGTAGTTGGCATCTGCATCCGCGCTCACCCAGGCGAGCGAGTCGACGGTCCTCACGCCGTGATTCTCGTCCGGATCGAATCGAGCGACCTTGCCCACCTCGAAGACGTGGTGCGGATACGCCGCGTGCGCCGAAACGCTCTCCGCGGTCAACAGGTACGGAACGCTCGAGTTGCGAACGTACTCGTAGTTCTCGGACATCGGGTTCGCGATCTTCACCGGCGTCTGGTCGGCGCCGTCCCACTCCTCGCCGATCGCGACCGGTCGCAGCTTCTCCACGAGGTCACGTCCCGACCCCATGTACGGGAAGATCATCTCCTGGAATCCCATCCCGACCATGATGCCGATCACCTGGCGGCTGAAGCGCTCGATCTCGGTGAGTCGGCCCACGGTGAAGTCGTGCGGCATCTCGGGCGCGAAGCTCCGCATGCCGCGACCGATGATCACGTCCTCGGCCACGTCCACCGGGTGCAGGAAGTCGTTCCGGTACTCCGGGGGGTACGCGGTAATCGAGTCGTCGTTGAGCTCGCTTCGCACGCCCATCGCGCGGAGCGCCATCACCGCGTCGTCCGCCGAGATCTCCTCGCCGAGCAGCTTCCGGACCTCCGGCAGCGACGCCGTGACCGGCTCCTGGAAGTAGTACGGCGTGACGACGGTGCGGCCGAACGGCGTGTCGTACGGGTACTCGACCGCGACCGGGTGGATCGTGTGGCCGGCGTCCGCAAGATCGCACGCGACGATCGAGCACGCGAGGACGAGCGATTCCATGTCGGTACCGGTGAGCTCCACGAAGAGATCTTCGTCGCCCTCCTCCACGGCACCCACGCCGGCGCTGTTGATGACCGGCGGGAAGCTCAGCACCTCGCCCTGCTCATCCTCGAGGAACGGCATCCTGGGAAAGTCGGCGACGATCGGACCGAACTCCTGCCCCTTCGGATGCTGCGCGATGATGTCGCGGAGACTCAACTTCGTGTCCATGCCGAGCGGCACGAACTTCGTATCGTCCGGGTCGACCGCACGGTAGCGGACCGGAAACGTCATGAGACTCGTGCGGTAGACGCCCATCGCGATCGACTTCCGACGCTGCCCGAAGTTGTTGCAGAGCTTCTCCTGGCTCTGGATCAGGTCCTTGAGCGACGCATCGTCGATCGGTTTGCCGGAGACCGCGAACGCCGCGATGTAGGGCCGGTACGCCTGGAGATCAGGATCGACGATCACTCGACGCTCGCCGGCGTCCTGGCGGTTCGCCGCCGTCCCGGGAGCGCGCCACGTGAAGAAGTCGTACCGCGGGATCTCGCCGCCGAGGTAGACCCTGAGCGCGCGCCCGAGCCCGGCCGTCGACCAGAGATCGGGCCGGTTCGTGTCGTTGAGCTCGATCTTCATGACGCCTTCGGCGTCCGCGGGTTCGTCGATCTCGCCCTTGGCGCACTCGAGCAGGGCCTCGAGCTCGTTCTCCGGCAGCTTCGTCCCCATGTAGGAGAAAAGCGCGTCCTGGTACAACTCAATCTTCGGCATCAGCCTACCCTCCGTCGTCGCACGCTCTGGATGTCCGGCGTGAAGAGCTCGCGCAGGTCGTCCAGCCCGAGCTTCATGAGCGCCATTCGGTCGATGCCGAGGCCCCACGCGAGAACGGGCACGTTCACGCCCTGCGGCTCGGTCACCTCGGGGCGGAAGATGCCCGAGCCGCCGAGCTCGAACCACCCGAGTACCGGGTGCTTGATGTGCACCTCCACCGAGGGCTCGGTGAAGGGGAAGTAGCCGGGCACGTACTTCACGTCGGTAGCCCCCGCCACCTCGACGGCGAACATCTCGAGCAGCCCGAGGAGCGTCTTCAGGTTCACGTCCTCGCCGAGCACGATCCCTTCGGTCTGGTAGAAGTCGGAGAGGTGCGTCGCGTCCACGTCGTCCGGACGGAAGCAGCGCAACATCCCGAAGTAGCGCCCGGGGACCTTGGCGTGCTTGAGCGTCCGCGCCGAGACGGCGGTCCCCTGGCTGCGGAGGATGAGCCGCTTCGTGAAGTCGCGGTCGAATCCGTAGCGCCACCCGCGGCTTCCGGTCGTCCAGCCGTCCTCGTGCGCCGCGGCGACCTGCGAGAGATACGGTTCCTCGATCTCGCGGGCGTGCGTGGGGGTCTCCAGGTAGTAGACGTCGTGAATGTCGCGCGCCGAGTGGAACTGCGGCATGAACAGCGCGTCCGAGTTCCAGAACTCGGTCTCCACGAGTGAACCGTCGAACTGTTCGAATCCGAGCGAGATCAGCTTGTCCTTGACCTCGTCCAGGTACGCGGAGTACGGATTCCTTCGGCCGACGTGCGTCTGCGAGGGCGGCACGTCGATGTTGTACGCGCGGAACCGCTTGGCTTTCCAGCTCCCGGTCCGAAGCATCTCGGGAGTCAGCTGCCCGACCTCCTCGCCGCTGATGCCGGCGTCCTCGAGCGCCTGCGCAACCGGACCGGCGGCGTCCGTGAGGCGGTACGTGACGATCTCCCGCTCGGCGAGACGAAACGGTGCGCTCGCGGCGCCGCGCTTCTTGCTCACGCCGTCAAGCGTCGTGCGCGCCTCCGCCGGCACCTCGTCCTGCCTGATCACGCCGTCCTCTGCGGCCGTCGCCTTGTCGAGCAAGGCCCGCACCTTCCGGACCTCGTCCGCGGCGTCCGCGTCTTTGAGCGTGATACGCTTCTCACCATCCATGGCGAGCACGCCCATCTTGCTGAGGCTTCCGTACGCCGAGCCCACGTCCCTGTTCTCCAGCCCGAGCGCCTGCGTGATCTCCGGAATCCGCGCCGGGCCGTTCGACTCGAGGTGTCGGACGATGCGCTCCTCCGGCGTGCCCTTCTCGGCGTACTCGCGCCCGAGCTCGGTAAGCTCGTAGGCAACCGCCGTCTCGCGCGCCGTCTCCTCAAGGAGCCCCTTGGCGGCGAGCCAGCTCACCGCCTGGTTCGCTTGACCGACCTTGTAGCCGAGTCGCTGCGTCATGGCTTCCGTCGTCAGCTCATCGCCGGGCGAGAACTCCCGCAGCACCCGAACCTCGAGCGGATGAAGACTCTTCAGATCGATATCGTTGTTCATGCTCACTCCCCTCGCCGGCGACGGCCCGGCCCGGCCCGGCCCGCACGGTCATGCCGTCGCGAGTCGGGCAAAAAAAAGGGCGCCTCTCGGCGCCGCATTCTCGTGACCCGTCTCGACCGGGTCGGTCGGTGCCCTGCCTTCGTCAGGAAGGAAAGGCAAAAAAGAAAGTGGAGGATAGCGGATTTGAACCGCTGACCTGTTGATTGCGAACCAACCGCTCTACCAACTGAGCTAATCCCCCTTCACGTTCTTATCGGCAAATGTAGTCGAACCCGCGGGAAAACTCAAGGGAATGGTGCCGAAATTGTTGATGGAAGACAGAGCCTATGCGGGCTCCACGACGATGCCTTCGCGGGCCATGTCGATCCGCATCTGCGTCTTCCCGGCGACTTTCCGCTGGTACGTCGCGATCAACTCGTCCAGCTGATCGTCCGTACGCAGCGGATCATGATGGAAGAAGTAGAGATGCTTCACGCGCGCCTTGTGGGCCTCCTTGATCGCCCACTCGTACGTACTGTGCCCCCAGCCTACGAACTTCTGCTCGTACTCGGCCTGCGTGTACTGGGTATCGTGAATGACGAGGTCCGCACCGGCGTAGAAGGCTCTGATGCGTTCGTTCTCGTGCTCGGCCACGGCCTCGGCCTCGCGCGCCGCGGCTTCGTCGTACCCTTCCGCATCCGGATCGGTCGGGAAGACGTTGCGGTACGGCTCATGATCGAAGAGCGTCACGATCGATTCGCCTTCGTAGTCGAATCGGTATCCGAGCGTACTGACCGGATGGTTGAGGAACTTCGTCGTGATCTTCATGCCGTCGTCCAGCTCCATCACCTCTTCCTTGAGACTGTGGTAGGTGATCGACGCCGAGAGCTCGCTCTGCCGAACCGGGAAGTACTGGTAGCTCAGCTGGATCCCGATGATCTCTTCTACGCTTCTCTCCTCGTAGTTGACGGGACTGTAGATCTCGAGCTCGGTTCCGGGAATGAATATCGGCACGAAGAAGGGGAAGCCGATGATATGGTCCCAGTGCGTATGGCTGAGAAAGAGCTTCGCGCGCACCGGGCCCTTGGGCAACTCCTCGCGGACGAGCGCGTCGCCGAGCCCCTTGATGCCGCTCCCGGCGTCAACGATGATCAACTTGTTCTCGGGCCCGTACCGGAGCTCCAGACACGCGGTGTTCCCACCGTAGCGAACCGTAGACGGACCCGGCACCGGGATCGAGCCACGGACTCCCCAGAGTCGCAGTCTCACGTTGCCTCCTCCGGGGAAATATAGCGGCGCGGGGGCGCGCGCGTCAGTAGTGGAACTGCGGCGCGAAGAAGACCCGGACGTTCAGCCTGCCAACACGCCCTCGATGGTGCTCGCGAGATCGTCGTCCACGACCGGCTTGATCAGAATAGCCTGAGGATTGGTGGCCCTCGCGCGAGCAAGCGTGGCCGGATCGGAGTTGCCGGTAATGTAAATGATGGGCACGGAGTGCTCGCCGCGAATCCGGGCGGCGGCTTCGATTCCGTCCATATCGCCGTCTATCATGATGTCCATCAGGACGAGGTTCGGTTGCGATTCCGAGATGGACCGGATCGCGTCGTCGCCGGACGCGACGGTCCGATCCACGGCATAGCCGAGCGACTCGAGCCGGTGCCGGATCGCAAGCGCAACAATGGCTTCGTCCTCTACGATCAGAATCCTACGCTTGCTCATCTCTCCCGCTCGGTGTCGCGGTCCCCAAATGACATTGAACACGGGTCCACGTCCCGCCGTCAACCCAGGTCTCGATCGTCCCGTGGAGTTGCTTCACCAACTCGTCCACGATCGTCACGCCGAGCGACGGCCTTCGGTCGTCGCAGCCCGCAATCGGCATCCCCACCCCGTCATCGCGAATCGTGAGCTGGAGTTGATCGGTATCGACCTGCTTGACCTCGATGAAGACGGTTCCGTCCCGGCCGTTGGGGAATGCGTGCTTCATGGAGTTCGTGAGCAACTCGTTCACGATCAGCCCGCACGGCACGGCTGTCTCGATGCTGAGACACACGGGGTCCATGTCGGTGTTCAGAGACACTCGATCCCCGGCGTTGTACGACTCGAGGAGATTCTCCGCGAGTGCTTCAACGTACCGCGGGAAATCGATCTCTGCAAGATTGCCGCTCAGGTAGAGCTGCTCGTGGACGATGCTCATCGACTTGATGCGCTGCCTGCTCGTCCTCAATGCGTCCACGAGTTCGGGACTCGTGAGACCGATCTCCTGGAGATACAGAATGCTCGATACCACCTGCAGGTTGTTCTTCACCCGGTGGTGAATCTCCTTGAGCATCACTTCCTTCTCCCGCAACGAAGAGACGAGCTGACGCCGGGCCTCCTCCTGCTCCGTCGCATCTGCAGCAACGCTGATCAACCCGGTGACACGACCGGTGGGACTCTTGAGCGGGGCAATGGAGAGATCGATCCAGAGACGCGAGCCGTCCCTCCGTTGCCGTTGCACGCGCTGATTCATGACGGCCCGGCGTCGTTCCACGACCTGATGCCAGAAGTCGTCGAACTCCTGCTGTTTGTCCGGGGGAACGAGAGGAATCTTCTTGCCGACGGTCTCCTCGGACGTCCAGCCGTACATCGTGCACGCAGCCCGGTTCCAGTGCCTCACCGTGCCGTCCGGATCGATGAGGAGAATCGCCAGGGGCGAGTGATCCAGGATCGCTTCGAGTCGCGCGGTCAGGTACTGCAGGTCGGTCTGCGCGCGCTTGATGTCGTGAAGCTGATTCTCCGTGGTCTCCAGCGCTCGCCGAAGCTGACTCGTCATGCTGTTGAACGCGTCCGCCAGCGCCGCGACCTCCTTCGGTCCCTGCGCGCGCACGGTCAGGCCGCGCTCGCCGCGAGCAATCCTTTCCGCGGTCTCGGTGAGATCCACGATCGATACGGATATTCGCCGACCGAGGTAGATCGCCATCACGCTCGCGACAAGCACGACGAACACGGTCACCGCGCCGGAGACGATTGCCTGCAGCCGCACCGGGCGGAACGTCGCGTTGCGCGGGGTCTCGATGACGAGGCCCCAGTCAGTCGTCTCCATCGTGACGAAGGCTCCCACGACCTCCTCGCCGGTCATACCAACGTAGCGTTCGTTCATCGTGCGGCGCTCGGTTGGCCGGCTCCGGTACGAAGCGACCAGTGGAAGCGCAGACGTGTCCTCGCCGGCGAGCACGCGAGTCATGTCCGGATGCGCGAGCAGAATCCCCTGTCGGTCTACGACGTAGGCGTACCCGCCGTTCTCGATCTCGACCCGACCGATGAGGTCCCACATGAAGCGGAGGCTCAGTTCGGCTACGAGCGTGCCGAGTCGCACGCCGAAGACGTCCGCAACCGGCGAGGCGATGACGACGTTGGGCTCGTTCGTGATGTCGTCCACGTAGACGCTCCCGACGGATGTTTCAACGAGACGGTCGTGATCGATTCCGGTGATACCGAGCATGGGAGGCAGCCGTCGCGGATCATCAGCGGTCAAGCGCGAAACGGAGTCCACGAGGTAGCCCTCGGAATCGTAGAGCGCGACCTGCCTGAAGGAGCGGACCCTCCCCACGATCCGGGAGAGGAAGTCCCTTCGAAGCGCGTCCGACTCCGCGACAACGACCTCGAACCAGGCAGCGGTCTCGAGCGCCTGAACCCGCTGACGTATGTAGCTGTCTACTTCGGCGGCGGTCCGCTCGGCGACGGTCTGGGTGTTCTCTCGGATCAGACGCTGCTGACGGCTGTATCCCCATGCGGTCTGGGTCGTCACGGGGATGATCAACGCGATCAGGGTCAAGAGCGTGAACGAGAGCGCGAGAATGAAGGAGAGGTTCCATCGTCGTGCGGAGCCGGGTCCTCGCGACATCTACCGAACGACCTCATTCGCGATGTTCAGGAGGCTCATCGGTACGGTGAGACCGAGCTCGCGAGCGCGACGATAGTTCACGTAGAGCGCCATTTCCGCGGTGCCGATCGGAATCGTCCCGGCCGAGGTGCCGCGAAGTATCCTGTCCGCCATGACGGCGGCAAGCCTGCCCGTCTCGGGAAAGTCCGCCACGTACGCAATGACTCCTCCGTCCATCATCTGGTCGAACGAGCCGCCGCTGATCGGGAGCCGGTGTCGCCATGCGAACGAGCTGAGAATCGACCATCCGTCGGCCGACTGCGTCAGGTCGTCCCAAACAACGAGAATCCCGTCGAACGTCACGTGTCCGGATGCCTCTCGCGAGGCGAGTGAGGCCTTCAGGTCGGCGAGCGACGTGACGGGGTCCTCGAGCAGCGTCACGCCGAACCCCCGGGCCGCGTGCCGGACGTCCGCCACGGTCGTCTCGTTCGGAGGATACGCGCTGTTGTACGCCGTGTAGACCGCCGATGCGTCAGGGATCACCTCCAGGAGGTACTCGAGTCGCTTCACAACGGAGGTCGAGCTCGGCACCCGGAAGCCGGTGATGTTGCCGCCGGGCCGCCGAACGCTCTGGATCAACCCGTTGCCGTCCACGCCTGAGAGCCCGAACACGATCGGTATCGCCCCGTCAACGATCGATTTCGCCGCAATGGTCGTTCCGGTCGGATACGTGTAGATCAGATCCACGCGCTGTTCCACCAACCCGGCGATCGCCGCCCGCTCCTCCTCGGAACCGCCGACCGTGTCGTAGATCTCGTAGCTCGTGTTCTCGTTCACGCGATACCCGAGCTCGCCCATTCTCTCGATGAACCCGTCGGTGAGGCCGGAGAACGGCGCGAACCCGCTCACGATCCCGATCGTATACGTGGGCTCGCCGTCCCCGGCGCACCCGGCGAGCATGGTCGCCATAACCCCGAAGATCGAGAGCACAACCAGGAGTCGCCTCGTCCGTCGCATACTCCACCACCTCCGGCGTCCGCTGCGCGGGCGTCGTTCTTCCAATATCACCACTAGACCCAATTATAGCACAGCGGAGTGCAGAAGAAAACGACGATACGTGGGGCCGGGCCCGATCGGAGTCGCTACAGCCGGAGAAACACCTCGGCCTTCTGGATCTCCTGCTCGACCTCGTCTTCGATCTCGTCCATGTAGCTCTCGTCGATCTCGAGCAGCTCGAGTGCGTGCTCGCTCGGACCCTCGGGATAGCGGTCGCCCGAGAAGCCGATCTCGGCGACCGTGACCAGGTAGATCGCGACGTGCGTCGTGTTGACGATGTCCGTGTACTGACCGTCGTACTCATCGGGGCTGATCTGGTACTTGATCGTGTCCTGGATCGCGTTGCCGAGCTTCCACGCCTCACCGATGCGCGCGCCCACGAAGGTATGGTCGAAGCCGAACACCTTCCGTTCGGCCCGGTAGAGCGGCATGCGGTTGCGGTCGGCGAGGCTCATCGCTTCCACGTACTGCTCGCTCAAAACGTTGTTGAGCGGGATCTTGCCGATCCCGTGCAGCAGCCCGGCGATGAAGTACTCCTCGAGCTTGGACGACTCGATCTTCCGCTTCTTGGCGATCAGCTTCGCCGTGACGCCGACACCGAGCGAGTGGCGCCAGAACGCCTGCGGATCGAGCGCGCGGAACTGGTTCTTCTTTCCGAAGGTGTCCATGACCGCGGAGCTCAGCGCGAGGTTCTTCACGGTGTTGATTCCGAGCATGATCACCGCCCGCACGAGCGAGTTCACCCTCGTACTCACTCCGTAGTAGGCGGAGTTGATCAGCTTCAGCACGCGCGCCATGAGCACCGGATCCACGCTGATGACCTTGTTGAGATCGACGGGTGAGGTCGACGGGTTGTTCGCGATCTCCACGACCTTTGTCACCGTGACCGGCAGGGCGGGCATCGTGGTGATGTACTTCTCGATCTTTCGCAGGTGCTCTTCGCTCGTCATGGACTCGCTTCTCTCGTGGAAGAATCTTCGCGCAACCTGCGCAAGTGTTCAAGTACGGTCGAGACCCGGTGATTCAGCGCCATCCCGATACCCCGGTCCGGGAGGTACCGGGAGATCTCGCCGATGTAGGAGAGCGTCGCGGCGAGTCGCTGCTTCGTGATCGGGACCTGGTCGCCGGAGCCGTTCGGCGGCGCGTACCGCAGTCCGTCCTGACGGAGACCCGGCCGGCCCGCGAGGCGAGCACGGAGATACTCGAGCTTCAGGCGCTCCTCGCTCGCCATGTACTCCTCGCGCTTCTCCGGCGGCAAGGCAGTCGCCATCGTGGAGAGGTAATCGAGCAGGTGAGCCGCGTCCTCGTCGGCGTCTTCGTCGGCGTCGTGCGGGGTGTCGTCGTCGTGGTCGGCGGCCGCCGACTCGGGTGCCGAGGGTTGCTCCTCCGCAGCGGGCTCGGACTCGTGCTCATCGAACAGGTCGTCGAGCAGATCGTCGATCGTGGGGACCTCCTCGTAGGGCTCGGCGTCGTCCGGCGCCTCCTCCGCGAGCTCGATCTCCGGCTCCTCTTCGGGCGAGACGCTTTCGTCCTCCACGAGCTCGAAGTCTTCCGGAAGATCGGCGAGCTCTTCGTCCTTGGAAGGCTCGGGCTCCGGTTCCGGTTCGTCCTCGGCAACGGGCGCAGGTTCGGGTGGTGCGCTCGGCCACGACGGCGCGAGGCCTGCCGGCGGCGCGGGCGGCGCCTCGCGAGTCGGCGGTGGGGGCGGCGGAGCCTGCTGCTGCGGCGCCTGGGGAGGGGCGTACTGCTGCGGACTCGGCGGCGGCTCGGTCTGGGTGAACTGATCGGACGGCGGCTGTTGCGCGGGGGGCCTCTGAGGCGGAGGCGGAGCGACGCCGCCGTCGCCGTACGGAGACCGAAGACCTTCGGCGAAGGGCTCGCCGCCACGGAGGTTCTGCTCGTCCGGGATCGTCGCGATCGAGGGGGCGAGCTGCTCGGGGGGCTCAACGCCGAGGAACTCCTCTTCTTCCTCCTCGTCATCCGCCCGGACCGATACCTCCCATTCCTCTGGCTCGAGCAGCTCCTCGCCACCGAAACTGAGAATCGGTATGGAGTCCTCGTCCAGGCTGACCTGCTCGTCTACGGCGAGCTCGGACTCTTCCTCTTCGGGCTCCTCCCGCGTCAGCTCGCCGAGCCGGTTGAGATTGCGTTCCCAGTCGAGCGGGGACTCCTCCGCGAACGCGTCCACCGCCCGCTCGTAGAGCTCGAGGCTCTCGTTGAGCGCCTCGATGTCCTCGGGCGTCGCCCGGCTACCCTGCAAATTGATGAGCTCGTCCACCGCACGGATCGCCTCTTCACGCTCGCCGCTGCGCTGGTGCGCGCTCGCGATCGCTGCGAGAATGCGACCGTCGCCCGCGTAGAGCCGGCGCAGCTCCTCGAGGATCGCGAGCGCCTCGTTCTGGCGCCCGAGGTCCACGAGCACGGACGCGCGCAGGAGCAGGCCGTCCAGATCGGCCGCCTTGGTCTCCAGGTAGGCGTCCACCTCGCGAAGCGCCTTCTTCGGTTCGCCGCGTCGCTGGAAGACGCGCGCACGGTCGAGATGGTGCTCAACGTAGTCGGAGTCGATGCGCTTGAGCCGTCGGTAGCACGTCTTGGCCTGGTCGTCGCGGCCGGACTTCATGAACACGTCCGCAAGGAGGCGCAACGCCTCCACGTGTCGCTCGTTGAGGTTGAGTATCCTGCGAAGCACGCGCTCGGCGGCATCGAGCCGATCGGTGCGGGCGAGCGCCACGGCGAGACGGTACTGGAGTTCCACGTTGTCCGTATCGAGGTTCGCGAGCTGCTGCAGCTCGTCCACGGCATCCTCAACGTTCCGCTGGTGATCGATGAGCCGACCCAGGTTGCCGGCGGCGCGCGCGTAGGAGGGATCGGATTGCAGCGCCTGGCGATAGAACTGCATCGCTTCGCGCGTTCGCCCCTGGAGCGCGTAGTTCGTGGCCAGGTTGTTGTTGGCGCGGGGATCTCGTTTGTTGATGTGGAGTATCTCGCGGAAGGTGCGTTCTGCCTCCGGAAACCGCTCCTGCTTCTGGTAGACGATGCCCAGGTTGTTGAGCGCCTCACCCCACCCGGGGCGCGACTTGAGCGAGCGGCGATACTCGGCCTCCGCCTCCTCGAGGCGGTGCTCCTCCTCGTACGCGAGCCCGAGGTTGTAACGGAGCGTGGGGTGGTTTGGATCGACGGCGAGCCCCATCCCGAACGTCTCGATCGCCTTGTTGAGCTGGCCGCGGCCCTGATAGAGCGTGCCCAGATTGTTGTACGCCAACACGTAGCGCGGATCGACCTCGAGCGCCTGAAGGTAGGCGGCGATCGCCTCGTCGATCTGTCCCAGGTCCTTGAGGATATTGCCCTTGTTATAGAGGATGTCCGCCCGGCCGCCGAAGAGCTCCTGCGCCTTCTGTACGGCCCGAAGCGCGTCGTGGAGCTGCCCTTCGTGTCTGAGGCTCACCGCGATGTTGTTGAACGCTTCCGCGTTGACCGGATCGAGCTCGAGCACGCGCTTGAAGACGCGAATCGCCTCGCGGTTTCGGCCGGTGCGGCCGAGGATGATGCCCTTGAGGATGTGCCCGGCGATCGACTCCGGATACTCCTCGAGCATCTGATCCACGAGCACATCCGCGGTCTCGTAGTCGCGCAGCCGAAATGCGTTTCGTGCCCGAACGAGCAGTTGTTGCACACGCTCACTGATCATCGATAGACCCTTGCCGGTCGGGCAGCAACCTCCGTTGAAAGCTCATTCGATCGGACGGGTTGGGACTCATCGTCGGTGGACGAGTACGCCTGAACGGCGAAGAAGTAGAGCGTGCCGTTCTCCAGGCCGGAGACCGTGATCGAAGTCGCCGGTCCCACATCGACGGGTGATGCGCCCTGTTCGCTTTCCGTGCCGAAGTAGCGGCCCGAACGCTGCCCATAGTATACCAGATAGCCTTCGATGTCGGGGTCCTGCACCGGAGCCCACTCGAGCCGTACGAGCCGGTCTCCCGGAACGGCGCGGAGCGCGGTGGGCGACGGCGGCGGCGGATCGGGCTCGTAGACGACCGTGATCTGCGACAGCGTGGGTGCGAGACCTTCGCGCGTATCGGGAAGCAGCTCGGCGCGCAGCTGCAGGAAGCGCCCTTCGGCGGCGGGCACCGGATCGCCCGGCCGCACGGGCGTCCAGTCGGCCGCTCCCGTTGCGTCCAGGGGGTCGCGACTCCGAAGGTTCACAAGACGATAGAAGAGAAAGACGTCCGAGAGACCGGGCGTGTGCGTCGTCGCATCCACGGTGAGGAGCGTCGCGCCCGGGGAGCCCAGGTCGATGTAGTCGGTCGTGAGCGAGCCGCCGTCCGCCGCGTAGAGCGGCGTGTCCACGTCGTCCACGTACCGACGCTCTATTCGCAGCTCATCGAGCGCACCCACGAATCCCTCGGCGAGCACGAGCCCGTTGCCCGAGTGGGCGGCGATCCGCGGGAAGTAGATCGTGCCGTCCTGTCGTCCCGTTCGCGAGACGTACGTCAGATCCACCGGACTCCCGTCCACGAGATACTCGAGAAGGCCCGTGGTCGCGTCGAAGCGGAAGACGTGGTGCGACCACGTGCGAGGAATCAGCCGGTCGGTACCGGCAAGCTCCAGACCCACGCCGCTTCCGTCCGGTCGCACGAAGAAATTCTCGAAGCGGGCACGCAGCGAGCCTCGATGCGCTTCGATGACGAGCTCCTGCGTCCGGAAGTCGTCCGCCGCGCCCTCGCGGGCGTGCCACCTCAGGATGGAGTCGCCGTCCGAGAGCACGACCGGATAGAGCCAGAAGTCGATGGTGAAGCTCGACCACTCGGTGCCGGGCGCGAACGCCGGAGGGGGCGTCGCGGGTGCCGGACGCACGACGAGACGGTCGTCCTCGTCGTCCACGAGGAGCGCACCGCTGCCGGTACGCTGCGCGGTGCTCGTGAGCTCGGGCGCGGTCGCGTCCACGTCGTACCGCCCGGAGGCGTCGCGAAGCGGGAGCTCGTCGAAGTGGAGGAGGAGCTCGGTCGTGGAGGACGGCTCGTGACGGAAGGGTTGGAGCGCAACGTCGAGATACCCACGTCGACCCGGCCTCGTGGAGAGACTGTCGAACCGCGCGACGCGACGCCACCCGTCTTCCGCGCCGAGGACGATCGTCTCCTCCTGCGAGTGCGCAACGGCAGTCGTGGCGAACGACGTCACCGCGACGATCACGAGGGCGGCGAGCCGGGCGGGGAACGTCGGGCTGTGGGCGTAGGTGTTTCTTTTCCGCATCGCGACCTGTATTCTAATATCGGCAGTTATGGAGAAAGCATCAGTATCCGCGCACCTGAGCCCGAAGGAGTCGGCATCGCACTTCCCGAAGGAGCCGGGTGTCTACCTGATGAAGGATACGGCCGAGACGATCCTCTACGTGGGCAAGGCGAAGAACCTCCGCAACCGCGTCCGATCGTACTTCAACAAGGACCGGGACGTGAAGACGTCCGTCCTGATGAACAAGGTCGACCACATTGAGTACCTCGTCTGCCGCAGCGAGTACGAGGCGCTCCTGCTCGAGAACAATCTCATCAAGGAGCACCGTCCCCGGTACAACATCAATCTGAAGGACGGCAAGACCTACCCCGTCATCCGAATCACGAACGAAGAGTACCCGCGCGTCTTCCGAACGCGGCGAATCGTGCAGGACGGGAGCACCTACTTCGGCCCGTTCGCGAACGTCTACCAGATCGATCGGTATCTCGAGGTCATCGAGAAGGTCTTCCCGCTCCGCAAATGCCGCGGCCCGATCAAGAAACGCGACCATCCGTGCCTCTACTACCACATCGGCCGGTGCGCGGCCGTTTGCGCGGGCAAGACGACGCACGACGAGTACGCCAAACGGATCGACGGCATCACGAAGCTTCTCTCGGGCGAGACCGACGCGCTGATCGCGGACCTCGAGCGCGACATGCAGGACGCGGTCGAAGCGCTCAAGTTCGAGCAGGCGGCCGACATCCGGGACACCATCGCCGCGATCCGCGGGACGCAGGAGGAGCAGCAGGTCGTGGACTTCGACCCGGACGTTCGCGACTACCTCGGGCTTTACCTCAAGGACGACCTCGTCTCCATGACGATCTTCCACATGCGCGGCGGCAAGCTCCTCGGCACCGAGCTCTTCCACTCGGACGTCTACGGCGAGCCGGAGGAGTTCATCCCGCAGTTCCTCATCCAGTACTACACCGCGGCAAAAGCCGTGCCGGAGAAGCTCATCGTGGGAGCCGAACGTTCGGTCGTTCGAGCAATCGCTCCCGACCTGAAGCACTTCTTCCGGGAGGAGCTCGAGAAGAAGGTCGACGTCCTCTTCCCGGAGAGCTCCCGCGACGCGAGCGTCGTGAACCTCGCGGCGGAGAACGCCCAACGCGACTTCGAGAAACGGATTCGCGAGCAGGGCAACATTCCCGGCCTCGAAGAGCTGCAGAAGGTGCTCAGTCTCCCACGCCTGCCGCTCCGCATCGAGGGCTTCGACATCGCGCACGTGGACGGCAAGCATCCGGTCGCCTCGCTCGTCAGCTTCCAGAACGGCCGCCCCGACAAGAACAACTACCGCAGATTCCACATGAAGACGCTCGACGGCACGATCGACGACTTCGCCGCGATGCGCGAGGTCGTCGCGCGCCGCTACACGCGCGTCGCGAACGAGGAGCTTCCCGCGCCCGACCTCATCCTCATCGACGGCGGCAAGGGCCAGGTGAGCTCGGCGGTCGCCGTGCTCGAAGCGCTCGAGCTCGAAATACCGGTCGTGGGCCTCGCGAAGCGCGAGGAAGAGCTGTTCCTCCCGGGCGAGTCGGAGTCGATCCGCCTCCCGCAAGGATCGGAACCGCTCCGAATCCTGCAGGCCGTTCGCGACGAGGCGCACCGCTTCGCGACGACCTTCCGCGCCGGCCTGCAGAGCGCCGACTTCAACCTGCAGACGCTCGAATCGGTTCCCGGCATCGGCCCCACGCGGAGCCGCCGCCTCATCGAGAAGTTCAAGAGCCTCGCCGCGATCGCGGATGCAACGACCGAATCGATCGCCGCCGAGGCGAAGATCCCCTACGAGACCGCGGAGGCGGTACGCGAGACGGTCCGGGGGGCGGGGGAGTAGGAGCGGTGGCGATGATGCGGTCGTTCCGCTCATCCAGGACGCTCCTTGACGGCACATCCTGAACGCTTCTCACCCCTACGAAAACCAGGAGCCCCAATTGTCGTCGGACGGGAATTCCAATTGTCGCTGATCAGGCACCGGTCGATCGGAAAATCTCGCCCATGTACTTGCTGCGGAGAGCGCGGACATGGACCATCGGTATTCTGTCTGTCGGCAATGGTCCGATAGGGAGCATTACTCTCCACGCCCGGGTCTAGTGTGACGCAGCCGAGACGGAGTGGTCAGTCGTCATCGACGATGCCCAAGACGCCTGCACCGAGGCGTCGCTCACGCTCATGGCGATCACCAACTTCCAAGCCCACTCCTCTTGCTGCATCACCTTGACTCTCGCCGGGCCAGTCGAGCTAACCACGATGCTCGAGTACTCGCCTTTCGAGCCGCTACGCGCCTGCGCTCGCCTCTCCAATACGTTGCTGCCGATGACCGTCCAAGACACCATCGGCTACATCGATCGCGGTCTTGCGCTCGTGAATTACGCCAGCTCGCTTTTCTCGGAGACCACCAACATGCCAAGTCTTGCGCCACACCGCCGGTATCGTCGAGCGGTCAACACGATCTGCAATCGGGCGATTCTCGGTGGAGCGATTGAGAAAGAGAGGTCATGGACACCGCCGATATTCCTCTGGATCCCGGCTGATCTTGCCCGGCTCCGCAGTTCTCCTGTGAGACTTCCTGTCGTTATCCCGCGGCAACTTCGGCGGGCGGAGGCCGGCAAACACGGGTGACAGGGCACGGAACACGGTGTCAGCTCGACGAAGATGCTCTGCAGGTATACTGCGCGGTCGCCTGGAGACAATGGACAGTACCGCTACAGGCCGGCACAAAAACGAAGGAGAGCCGCAGCTCTCCTTTCGTGGGTGTGCACACTGACGTTCGTCAGGGCTTGTACTAACGGGTTGACCGATTCTCCAAGTCAGGTAAACCTATGATACACTAACGGTAGCACTAGTGTCAATAGGAGTGATCAGGATGAAGTACCGGCTTGGGCTCGACCTCGGAACGAACTCCATTGGATGGGCAATAGCAGAGATCACCGATGACGACGGACTTCAGCTTGCGGATGCCGGTGTCCGTATATTCACCGACGGGCGGGAACCCGCCAGCGGTGACCGAATCGGTGATCCGCTTGCGGTGCAGCGGCGCAAAGCTCGCGCTGCTCGTCGGCAGAGAGATCGGCGGAAGCGCAGGCAGAAACTGGTCATGAGTGAACTTGTTCGAAGCGGTCTCTTGCCACATAGCCGAGAAGCCCGTAAGGCATGGCTCCACCATGCGGCCGACGGTGAGTTCTCAATCGAGCCCCGCAGACTGGCGCGATCCGTAATGGAACGGATCTTCAAGATTCTTGGGCGCCCGCTCTTCCTGAAGAGAACCGACACTGAACTCTTCGATCAGAGGAATCCGTATTACCTGCGGACGAAGGCGCTCGATGAACGGCTGGCACCATTCGAGCTGGGTCGTGTACTAATGCATCTATCCCTCCATCGCGGTTTCAAGTCGAATCGCAAGACTGATCGGACGGACGACGAAGCGAGCAATACCTATGACCGAATTCGGACGTTGCGGACCCGACTCGGCGAGACTGGTTCGCGGACATTGGGCGAGTTTCTGTGGAAACGATACGTTGCGGGCGATCCTGTTCGGTTTCGCCCCGGCCGAACCGACTTCTACCCGGACCGTGCCATGTATCAGGACGAATTCGAGACGATTCGAAGCAGTCAGCAAGCCTATCATCCCAATGTGAACTGGGACCGTCTGAGGGAGCTCATGTATTACCAGCGCCCGCTTCGACCTGTGGAGCGAGGGAAGTGTAGATACTATCCCGAGGAAGTGCGAGGCTATGCAGATCTACCGTCGGTTGCCCGCTTTCGCATTCTGCAGGAGGTGAGCAATCTGGCGTTTGTGGATTCCGACGGGTCGTTGGTGGGGCTGTCGAATGAAGAGAAGGATCGGCTGGCCCATGAGCTCTACTCTGCGGCATCCAAGTCGTTCGATGGAATCCGAAAGCTCATCGGAACAAGCGCCAAGTTCAACCTCGAGGATGGCAAGCGGGCGAAGTTGGGCGGTGACGAGATATCGTTCCAGATGATGAAGACGGAACACGCGGGAGACACGTGGGAGGAACTGTCCCTTGAGCAGAAAGACGCCGTGGTCGAGGCGCTTCACAGGGCAGACGACAACGCGGAGTTGATTGAAGAGCTTCGAGTCCTGTTGCCGGGCCTGAGTGATCAACAGTATGAAGCCATTTGCGGAGTGAGGGTCAAGACGAGGACGGCTTCAGTTTCCGCCCGTTTTGCTCGCGAATGCGGCCGCGTCATGGAGCGGGATCACGTCGGCTACGACCAAGCCACGAACCGGCTCGGTCTGTCCCACTATGATTCCGGAGAAGCCGGCGAGCGAGAGTCACTGCCGTACTACGGCGAGGTCCTGCGCAACTCCGTCGTTGGAGCTGATCCTTCGGTACGTCTCGATCCTTCGGCCGGGATCCGAGAATATGAGAAGAGGTACGGCAAAATCACCAACGTGACGGTCCACATCGCGCTGAATCAGCTGCGGAAGCTGGTGAACGCTCTGATCGTGAGATACGGCAAGCCGCACGAGATCGTTGTGGAGCTGGGCCGAGAACTCAAACTCTCGCAGCGGAAGATCAGCGAGATCGTGAGTGAACAGG
>JBKHII010000117.1:0-3787 GCA_046538735.1 Spirochaetales bacterium | reverse complement strand
TTCTTCGCCATGTTCATGAGCGCGACCATCACGTGCGACCCGAGCGGACCGGGAAGCTGTTCGAGCTGATTGAGCGTGGCGGGGGGATCGAGGAAGAGGCTGTCCACGAGAATGAGTGTGGGGTGCATCGTGACTGCGACCGTAGTTGCGCAACGGCGAAGCTCGGAGTGCACGCTGCACTTCATTCCGGTTCGCTCCTCGATGACAGCTGCGAGCGAGCGGGTTTGGATGCTGGCGGAGGATATGATATAGACCCGTCTATCGGTAGACGCCTGGCGGCCGTCGCTACCGTCCATTGTGCTCCCTCTCCCCTCCACTATCGTATCGGAATGGACGGGCCGCGTAAACATGGTTTTCTCACGCCCTGTTCATCTGCCCGTAGTTGCGGTCGATCCACTCGCGGTAGTCGCCGCTCCGCACGGAGTCGATCCATTCCGTGTTCGCGAGGTACCACGCAACCGTCTCGCGAAGTCCCCCGGCGAAGTCGTGCGCCTGTGTCCAGCCGAGCTCGCTCTTGATCTTCGTGCAGTCGATCGCGTACCGGTGGTCGTGCCCGGGGCGGTCGGTGACGAACTTGATGAGCCCGAGATACTCCTGTGGATCCGCGTCCGTCTGATCGGCGACAACCTCGCACAGGTGTTGCACGAGGTCGATGTTTTTCCACTCGTTCTCTCCGCCCACGTTGTACGTCTCGCCGGACGGACCCCGTTTCATGATCGCCCAGATGGCCTCCGCGTGATCGGTCACGTAGAGCCAGTCGCGAACGTTGAGACCCTGCCCGTAGACCGGGAGCGGCTTCTTCTCGAGCATGTTCAGGATCATCACGGGGATGAGCTTCTCCGGGAACTGGTACGGTCCGTAGTTGTTCGAGCAGTTCGAGATCGTCGCCGGCACGTTGAAGGTGTGCGCGTACGCGCGGACAATGTGGTCGGAGGACGCCTTGGACGCGGAGTACGGACTCTTGGGATCGTACGGCGTGGTTTCAACGAAGGCGCCGCTGTCGCCGAGCGAGCCGTAGACCTCGTCGGTGCTCACGTGGTGGAACAGGACGTCGCTCCGGTCCTTCCACGCGGCGCGCGCACTCTCGAGGAGATTGAACGTCCCCATGATGTTCGTGGTGATGAAATCGCGAGGGCCGAAGATCGAGCGGTCCACGTGGCTCTCGGCGGCGAAGTGGACGACGGTGTCCACGTCGTACTCCTCGAAGAGCCGCTGCACGGTCTCCTCGTCGCGGATGTCTACGTGGACGAACCGGTAGCGGTCGCTGTCCTGCAGATCGGAGAGGTTGAGCGGATTGCCGGCGTAGGTCAGCGCGTCGGCATTGATGATGCGGCCGGTGAAGTCGGATTGCGCGAGCAGATAGCGGATGAAGTTGCTGCCGATGAAGCCGCAGCCGCCGGTCACGAGTACGTTGGTGAGCGATCGATCCATCAGGTTCCTCCGGTCTCGGACTGGTATTGGTCGAAGTATCGCGCGAGTCCGTCGCGCCAGTCGGCGATGTCGATGGCGAGTGCCTCACGGATACGCCCCGTGGAGAGCACCGAGTAGGCGGGACGAGGCGCCTTCGCCGGGTAGTCGGCGGCGGCGATCGGTCGAACCGGAATCCGGCGGTCGATGAGCCCGCGCGCGAACGCATCCTCCTGGATCGCCCGCGCGAAGCCGTGCCAGCTCGTCTCCCCGGCGTTCGTGTAGTGGTAGAAGCCGTAGTCCCGGCAGTCCGTGACCACGAATCGCACGATCGCCCGAGCGAGGTCCACCGCGTACGTGGGGCTTCCGACCTGATCGGAGACCACCGAGAGCTCGTCGCGCTCGCGCATGAGGCGAAGCATCGTACTCACGAAGTTCTTGCCGTGGACGCCGTAGAGCCAGGCGGTTCGCACGACGAAGTGCGAGGCGCAGCCGGCGGTTACGGCGCGCTCACCCGCCTCCTTCGTGCGGCCGTAGGCGCCGAGCGGCTTCGTGGGCGTGTCCTCGGAGATGGGCGAGGCGGCTGTTCCATCGAACACGTAGTCGGTGGACACGTGGACGAGTCGCGTGAGCTCGGGCGTGGAAGCTGCCGCACGAGCGAGGTTCGCGGGACCGGTGGCGTTGATCGCGTAGGCCCGCTCCTCGTCGTCCTCGGCCTGATCCACGGCGGTGTAGGCGGCGCAGTTGATGATCCAGTCCGGAACGTGCGCCGAGACGAAGTCGTCCACGGCCTGAGCCGAGGTGATGTCCACGTCCACGTCCGTCGCGACGAACGCGACGTCCTGCTCGGTCAGCAAGCGCGCAACCTCGGTACCGAGCATGCCCTTGTGTCCTACGAGCCAAACCATCGCGCCTCCTCTCCTACTGCAGCCTCGCCTCGGCGAGCGGCGGGAGCGCGGCATCCTTTTCGGAAACGAGCACCTCGCCTCGCGGCCACTCCACGGCGATGTCCGGATCGTCCCACCGAATGCCGCCCTCGCTCGCTTTGTCATACTCCGCCGTGCACTTGTAGACGAAGTGCGTCTCGTCCTCGAGCGCGACGAAGCCGTGCGCGAATCCGGACGGAATGTAGAGCATCCGGTGGTTCTCGCCGCTCAGCTCGACCCCGACCCACTGCCTGAAGGTAGGCGAGTCGGGCCGAATATCCACGGCGACGTCCCACGCTCGCCCGGAGATCACTCGAACGAGCTTTCCCTGCTCGTAGGGCGGAAGCTGGTAGTGCAACCCGCGGAGCACCCCGGCCTGTGACACTGAATGGTTGTCCTGGACGAAGTCGACGGTTACTCCGGCGGCGACGAACTCGGAGCGCTTGTACGTCTCAAGGAAGGCGCCGCGCTCATCGCCGAACACACGAGGCTCCACAACGACGACGCCCGGAAGGTCGGTCTGCGAGAAGGTGAACGGCATCTCAGGTCCTCTCGACTACCTTGAGGAGGTACTCCCCGTACCCCGACTTCCGAAGCGGTTCGGCCAGCTCGCGAAGCTCCTTGGCGCCGATATACCCCATCCGGTAGGCGATCTCTTCCACGCACGACACCTTGAGCGCCTGCCGCTCCTCGATGGTACGGACGAAGAGCGTCGCGTCCACGAGCGAGCCGTGCGTCCCGGTATCGAGCCAGGCGAATCCCCGGCCCATGAGCTGCACGTGAAGCTGGTTTCGTTCAAGGTAGGTCTTGTTCACGTCCGTGATCTCGATCTCACCACGCGCAGAGGGTTTGATGTCGTGCGCGATCTGAACGACCGAGTTGTCGTAGAAGTAAAGGCCCACGACCGCGTAATTCGACTTCGGCTGCTTCGGCTTCTCTTCGATCGAGACGACCTTCCGGTCGTCGTTGAACTCCACGACGCCGTAGCGCTCGGGATCGCTCACGTAGTAGCCGAAGACGGTGGCGCCCTCTTTGCGGGAGGCCGCCTCGCGCAGCATCTCAGGCAGACCGTGACCGTAGAAGATGTTGTCGCCCAGGACGAGACATACGGAGTCGTCGCCGATGAACTCCCTGCCCACGCGGAAGGCGTCCGCGAGACCGCGGGGAGCGTCCTGAACGGCGTAGCTGAGCTTCAAGCCCAGGCGGCTTCCGTCGCCCATGAGCTCCCGGAAGCGGGGTGTGTCCTCCGGCGTGGAGATGATGAGAATTTCGCGAATTCCGGCGAGCATGAGCACCGAGAGCGGATAGTGGATCATCGGCTTGTCGTAGACCGGCAGAAGCTGCTTGCAGACGACCTGCGTGATCGGATAGAGCCGCGTGCCGGCGCCTCCGGCAAGGATGATGCCTTTCATGAGTCCCCCTGTAGTGTTCCCGCTTCCCGTTCCAAGAGTGCC
>JBKHII010000016.1:0-48650 GCA_046538735.1 Spirochaetales bacterium | reverse complement strand
TTCTCGGTCATGCCTTCCACGAACTGGTGCTGCATCGCGATGATGATCACGACCGGCGGCAGCATCGCCAGGATTGCCACGGCCATGATCACGTGCCACTCGGCTTGCTGGTCGCCGACCGAAAGCATGCTGTTGATGCCCACGAGAACCGTGTGCAGGCGCGGCGACGAGGCCATCAAGAGCGGCCACAGGTACTGATTCCAGCCGTAGATGAATTGAATGACGATGAGCGCGGCGGTCGTCGTCTTTGTGATCGGCGCAAGGATCTGCGTCATGAAACGCCACGGACCGGCACCGTCGATCATCGCCGCCTCGGTCAGCTCCTCAGGAAGCGCGATGAAGGTCTGCCGGTAGAGGAAGGTCGCCGTTGCGGATGCGATGAGCGGCAGGATCAGGCCGGGATAGGTATTCAGAAGACCGAGATCGGCCATCGTCTTGTACGTGGGCAGTATCCGGACCTCTACGGGCAACATGAGCGTGATCATGACGAGCCAGAAGAAGGTCACGCGCCCGGGGAAGTGGAAGTAGACGAGCGCGTAGGCGGCGAGGAACGAGATGACGATCTTTCCGGCCGTGATGCCCACCGCCATGATTGTGCTGTTCTTGAGCATCGTCGCCGCGCTCGCGGAAGACGCTCCGGCCGACTCGGCTCCTTTCGCAATCGCCTCGCCGTAGTTCGCGAAGAGCCCGTTCCCCGGAACGAGCGGCATCGGTTTCTGCATGATCGCCTGGAGCGAGTGAGTCGACGCCGTGAACACCATGTAGACGGGGAACGCCATGACAACAACGGCGAGAATGCAGAGGACGTGAATGAGGGCGATCGCGGGTTTGCTTTCTACTGCCATCTATCGAACCTTCTTGTCTGTTGCAGTGAACTGGAAGACCGTCAGTAGTATCGCGCAGACCATGATGACCACCGACTGGGCCGACGATCCGCCCAAGTTGAGTCCGAGGAAACCGTCGGAATACACTTTGTAGACGAGCGTCTCGGTCGCGTGGTTCGGACCCCCACGCGTGAGCTGATGGATCGTCCCGAACGATTCGAACAGCGAGTAGAGAATGTTCATCGTGAGGAGAAAGGCGGTCGTTGGCGCAAGCATCGGCACGACGACGGCACGCAGCGTCGTGATGCGGCTCGCTCCGTCGACGGTTGCAGACTCGATCAGCGATCGAGGAATGCTCTTCAGACCGGCGAGGTAGAAAAGGAAGTTGTAGGAGACCTGTTTCCAAGACACGGCGATGACGACGAGCAGCAACGCGTGCCGGCCGTTGAGCAGGTGGTCCCACTCGACTCCAAGCGAAGAGAGGACGTACGCTACGACACCAACCGTCGGATTGAACAGGAAGTACCAGACGACGCCGGCCACCGCCGGCGCGAGCGCATACGGCCAGATGATCATCGTCTGGTAACCACGCGATCTGGGAAGATTGTGAACCAGCCACGCAAGGAGCAATCCAACGAGCATCGTGCTTGCCGTGGTGAACAGTGAGATCTGGATCGTCGTCACGACCGACTTGAGGTAGAGCGAGTTCGAGAAGATCGCCTGGTAGTTCGCCAGGCCCACGAAGGTCCGGGAGAGCCCGAACGGATCCTCGCGAAGGAACGACTGATAGATCGCCTGCACTGCAGGGTAGAAGAAGAAGACGAGGATGATAACGGCTTCGGGAAGGATGAAGAGGTACGGAAGGTCTTTGCGTTTGAACGTGATCTGTTTTGTCTTCATGTGCGTATACCAAACCGGACACCGCGAACGGTGCCCGGTCGGTGGTTCAGGATTGTGACGAGCCTAGTTGTTCGCCGCCTCGAACTCGCGCAGAAGCGCGTTTCCGCGTGCAACCGCCTCGTCGAGACCGGCCTGCGCGCCCACATCGCCGGCGAAGATCGCCTCTTGAGCGTCGTTGATGATGTCTCGAATCTGAACGAAGTTGCCGAAGCGAAGACCCTTCGAGTTCTCGGTCGGAGAGTTGAGCGTCATCTGGAGCAACGCCGTCTCCGTGCCGGGGTTTTCCTCGTAGAATCCCTGTGATCTGGTCAGCTCGTACGCTTCGTACGTGATCGGCAGGTAGCCGGTGAACTGGTGCCAGTCCGCCTGAACTTCCGGTGAGGAGAGGTACGAGAGGAATCGAGCGACGCCATCATACTCGGCGTCGCTGTGGCCGGACATGACCCAGAGCGAGGCGCCTCCGATGATTGAATTCTGCGGTGCACCTTCGGCCTGCGGCCAGTAGGGAAGCATGCCGGTGTTGAACGCAAAGTCGCAGCTCGAGACGAAACCGGCGTATCCGGCGGACGACTCCAAGAACATGCCTACCTCACCGCTCGAGAAGAGCGCGTTGGCCTGCGACTGCCGGCCTCCGTAGCGGAAAATGCCTTCCTCGTGCCACTCGGCAAGCTGCGCGTGGTGGCGCACGACGAGTTCGTTATTGAAGGTGAACTCCGTCCCGAGCCCCTCGAAGCCGTTGGCCATCGTACCGATCGGGACATCGTGCCATGCCGAAAGGTTCTCGACCATAATCCAGGAGGGCCAGGTCGTGGAGAATCCTGCTTTCACGACACCGGCGTCCATGAGCCGACGACTCGCCTCCTCGACTTCTTCCCAGGTGCGCGGGGGCTGATCAGGATCGAGACCGGCCTCTTCGAAGGCGTCCTGGTTGTAATAGAGGACCGGCGTGGAGCTGTTGAACGGCATGGAGAGCATGTTTCCGTCCGGATCGGTGTAGTAGCCGGTCACGGTCGAGAGGTAGCCCTCGGGGTCGAACGATTCACCGTACTCCTCCATGAGCTCGTATACGGGCATGATTGCGCCGCGGGCGGCCATCATGGTGCCGGTTCCGACCTCGAAGACCTGCATGATGTGCGGCTGCTCGCCCGAACGGTACGCCGCGATACCCGCGGTCATCGTCTCGGCGTAGCTTCCCTTGTTGACCGGCACGACTTCGTACTCGTCCTGCGCCGCGTTGAAGCCGGCCGCGATCTCGTCCAGCTTCTCGCCGAGCGCGCCGCCCATCGCGTGCCACCACGTGATCTGGACCGGGCCTTCTGGAACCTCGGCTTCCTCGCTCTGGCCGTTTGCGAACGCCAGCGCACCTGCGATGAGAAACATCGCCGACGCAAGCATGAGCGTTTTGACTTTCATACATACTCCTCCTGGGTGTCTTTGTTCGATGAGAGATTGGCATCCGGGACGTTAGGGCTCCGTTAGCGTTTCGTTGGGATTGCGTGAGAAACGGTCCAGCGACCGGTTCTCGTCCCGGCCATCGCGGAAACTCGTTCGGCGTGAGCGTGATGGAGCGTGGGACGTTGAGTTGTGAGTCACGCGGCCAGGGTCTTCCTACGCCCGGCTGACCGACGCTCTGGAAGGTGTGGCGGAGCCACAGCCTGCGGCACGCCGTCCTGAAGGACGCCATTCCCATGACCAAGTCGATCGCAGGGCTCAACGACGCGCAGGATGCCGTGCTCGAGCGCGGTGCGATTGACGACGAAGTGCGCGGGCTCTTCGCGCAGCATGGAATCACGATCGGCGCGGTCAACGTGGCGATCTCCGAGGAGGTCTGCCGTCGGTTGGAGACGGCGGCAGACGAGTTGTGATAGAATCGTCGGCCAGATACCCCATCGGAGAAGGGAGCACAGATGAGGTTTTTCCTGGGGGGCTACAGCCCCGACCTGCACGTCGCGTGGCTCAACACGGACGACGGATCGCTCGAGATCATCGCGAAGGTCACCACTCCGGCAAACGCGTCGTATCTCCGTTACGTACCCGAGTACTCCGTGGTTTACGCGACCGTGGAATCCGGCTATCACACCGGCGAGTCCGGCAAGATCGCTGCCTACCGCGTGGACGAATCGGGGGAGCTGACCGCGATCGGCTCGATCGAGAGCTGCGGTTCCTCGCCGTGCCACCTGGACGTGGATCCGGATCGGTGCCTGCTCGCGGCCGCGAACTACGGCGGCGCCAATTTCATGGTCGCACGGCTCACCGAGTCGGGCGGATTTGCCGAACCGGCGGCCTGCGTCAAGCACCGCGGCCACAGCGTGAACGCGAGCCGGCAGGCCGAGCCGCATCCCCACGGGGTCTACTTCTCTCCCGACGGCAAGCATCTCTCCGTCTGCGATCTCGGAACCGACAAGATCATGCGTTATCAGATCGACGCGCTGCTCGCCGGGGTTGGATCGGAGGCGGGCGAACCGGCCGCCTCGGTGACGCCGGGATCCGGTCCGCGCCATCTCTCGTACTCAGCTGACGGCGGCTTCGCGTACCTGGTGACCGAGCTCGCCAACACGATGGTCGTCTACCGCGTTCATCCCGGGACCGGCGACTTCGAACAGCTCCAGGAGCTCTCCACGCTTCCCGAGCTCTTCGACGGGGAGAACACCGCCGGCGAGGTCCAGATTCATCCGAACGGGCGTTTCGTCTACGCGTCCAACCGCGGGCACGATACGATCGCCGTCTTCGCCCGCGACGAGCAGAGCGGGCTGCTCGAGCCGGCCGGTCACTTCGACACCACCGGAAACGGTCCACGTCACTTCCAGATCGATCCGTCCGGCGCCTGGTGTCTCGTCTCCAATCAGTTCAGCGATCACGTGGTGTCGTTCCGCATCGATCCGAAGACCGGGATGGGTCGGTGGAGCGGGAAGAGCGTGCACGTCGTGGAGCCCTCCTGCACGGAGTTCCGGCGATAGCCCGGCGGAGCCGCACGGTGCGTGACACCGGTCACGTGCCCCACCGCGCGTAGAGCTCGTCGATTCGGCTGCGTACTTTGGCGAGATCGTCGCCGACCTTCCGCCCCTTCCGGTAGTCCCCGGCCGCGAAGGCGCCGGCCATTCCGGCTTCCAACCTCTGCTGCTCCGCTTCGAGCTCCATGATCCGCCGCTCAATCGACGCACCGTCCGGTGCCGTGGCACCCGTCCCGCCGACGGGTACGGTGTCGCGGGCGTCGCGGCCCGACCGAACCCCGGCGCCGGACGCCGAGCCGGCGACCGCGTCCCGTCGACGAGCCAGATTACCCGTTCGCGCCGCCTTCCCGACTCGCGGGGCCCGGTCGCGCCAGAACTCGCTGAAGCTGCCCTCGTAGACGCGGAGACGACGCTCGGTGATCTCCACGATCGTCGTCGCGACCGCGTCCAGGAAGTACCGGTCGTGCGACACGGTGACGATCGTCCCCGTGAAGTCCGCGAGCGCCTCCTCGACCGCCTCCCGGCTCGGGATGTCGAGGTGATTGGTCGGCTCGTCCAGGACGAGGAGGTTCGCTCTCCCAAGGATCGCGAGCGCGAGCTGCAGGCGATTCCACTCGCCGCCGGAGAGCGAGCCGACCGGGCGATCGAGATCGTCCCATTCAAAACGCAGGCGTGACAGCGCCGAGAAGGCTTCCTTGCGCGTGAAAGGGCCGATGCTGAGCGTCGCATCCAGCACGGTCGTGTGCGCAGGGAACCGGTCGCGTTTCTGCGCGCAGTAGCCGACTCGCATGCTCGGTCCAACGCGAAGCACCGGGTGTTCCCAGTTCCCGGTCGTCACGAGCTCGCCCAGGAGCGTGGTCTTGCCGCACCCGTTCGGCCCAACGATGCCCACGCGGTCGCCCACGTGGACCGTGAGGTCCGCGTTCTCGAAGAGCACGCGATGGGCGAAGCGCTTTGCGTATCCCTGAATGCGGAGCGCGATGTCCGATTTCACGCTCGACCGGTGGAAGGAGACGTCGATCTGCTCCTCACCGAGGGTCGGCGCGTCGATCGCCGCCTCGCGTGCCTTCTCCAGCTGCGTCCTCCGCGCTCGCAGGCGCTTGCCCCACTTCGGATCACCCGTCGCGCGGGCTCGCAGTTCGAAGGTCTGCACGAGCGCCTCCAGGCGCGCGAGCTTGCGTTGCTCGACCGCGTGGGTCGCCTGGTCGCTCAACGCCTGCGCGAGGCGCGAGAAGCGGTAGTCGGAGTAGTTGCCGGTGAACTCGGTGAGCCGCCCGCCTTCGATCTCCCAGATCGTCTCCACCACGCGGTCGAGCAGGTAGCGGTTGTGCGACACGATGCAGACCGCGCCCGGATAGCGTCGCAGGTACGCCTCGAGCCACGCGAGCCCCGCGAAGTCGAGATGGTTCCCCGGCTCGTCCAGGATGAGCAGGTCGGGGCGCGAGATCACCGCGCGGGCGAGAGCGAGGACGTTCTGTTCGCCGCCGGAGAGCGTTGCGAGGCGCTGGGACAGGTCGGCCGCCGGCCCGAGCTCGGACAAGAGCCGCTCGGCTCGCTCCTCGGCGGTGTCACCCGCCGCGGCGTCGTACTGCTCGCGTGCCGCCTCGTACTCGCGGAGGATCGTCTCGAGCCGGTCGGTCGGCTCCGCCATCTCGTGCTCGAGCGACCGAAGTTGCTCGCGGAGCGAGAGGACGTCGGCGAGCAGGCAGTCGCCCACCGTCTCGGCGTCGTGGGTTTCCATCGACTGCGGGACGTATCCAGTCCGTGTTCCCGGCTCGCTCGTCACGGTGCCGGTCGTGGGCTCGAGATCGCCGGTCATGATGCGAACGAGCGTCGACTTCCCGCACCCGTTCGCTCCCACGATCCCTATTCGAGCCCCCGGCCCGATCGCGGCCTGAACGCCGGTGAGAACGACCGTGCCCGCATAGTCGTGCGAGACGTTGTTGATCTGAATCCGCATGGTATCCTCCCTTCACGAACCCTGCGGACTCGGCGCGGGCGCAATGGGATTTGCCCGCGCACAAAAAAAGCCGCAGGGCGAACCCTGCGGCCGGACATTCCGTACGATGACGTCAGTCTCGAGCTGAGGGCACACCTCTCCCGTGAAGGGAGGGTGCTCCCGTGGTGCGGACGCTCGAGAGTGCAACGATGTGCAGTGCAGATGCTGCAGGAGACGTCATGGTGAATCCGAAGGTGCACGATCTCCGGCGTTCTGTCAAGCCGCGTCTCGGTGTACATCATCGACGCCCTCCTGCCGCGTGGTCCCTTCAAGCCGCGTCGCCGATATGCTATGGTCCGACCAAGACGGGCGGGCTCGGGTCCGACCGGTACTATCAGACAGCAAAGGAAGCCACGCATGGCACAGCGAAGCGACGTTGAGAAGGTTCTCATCATAGGCTCCGGTCCGATCGTGATCGGGCAGGCCTGCGAGTTCGATTACTCGGGCACTCAGGCGTGCAAGGCGCTCCGGGCTCTCGGGTATGAGATCGTACTGGTGAACTCCAACCCGGCGACCATCATGACCGATCCCGGGATGGCCGATCGCACGTACATAGAACCGCTCAACCTTGAATCGCTGACGCGCATCATCGCAAAGGAGCGCCCGGACGCGCTCCTGCCGAACCTCGGTGGTCAGACCGGTCTCAATCTCTCATCCGAGCTCGCGAAAAAAGGGGTGCTGGACGAGTACGGCGTCACGGTCATCGGCGTGGACCTGGATGCGATTGAACGAGGCGAGGACCGAACCGCCTTCAAGGAGACCATGGACTCGCTCGGCATCGAGACGCCGATCAGCAAGGCGGTTCACTCGGTTGACGAGGCCGAAACCGTCGCGAACGATTTGGGCTATCCGGTCGTGGTCCGACCGGCCTACACGCTCGGCGGGACCGGGGGTGGGTTGGTCTACAACGTGGAGGAGTTGCGGACGGTGGCCGCCCGCGGGCTGTCGGCGAGTATGGTTGGTCAGGTGCTCATCGAGGAATCCGTGCTCGGGTGGGAGGAGCTCGAGCTCGAAGTCGTGCGCGACCGTGACAACAACATGATTACCGTGTGCTTCATCGAGAACGTGGACGCGATGGGTGTGCACACGGGGGACTCGTGCTGCACTGCGCCCATGCTCACCATAGACGAACCGCTTCAGCGCCGTCTTCAGGACGCGGCGTACAAGATCGTGGAAGCAATCCAGGTCATCGGCGGCACGAACGTCCAGTTTGCCCACGATCCGGAGACCGACAGAATCGTGGTCATTGAGATCAACCCGCGGACCTCGCGATCGTCCGCGCTCGCGTCCAAGGCGACCGGGTTTCCCATCGCGCTCATCTCCGCCAAGCTCGCCGCCGGTCTCACGCTTGCGGAGATTCCCTACTGGCGCGACGGCACCCTGGATAGGTACACGCCGTCCGGTGACTACGTGGTCGTGAAGTTCGCGCGCTGGGCGTTCGAGAAGTTCCGCAACGCCGAGGACAAGCTTGGCACGCAGATGCGCGCCGTAGGCGAGGTCATGAGCATCGGCAAGACGTACAAGGAGGCGTTCGGTAAGGCGATTCGCTCGCTCGAGATCGGACGATACGGTCTCGGCGGCGCAAAGGACTTCGCCGAGCTCTCGCCGGCCGATCTCCTGCACCGGTTGGCCGAGCCGACGAGCGAACGGCAGTTTCTCCTCTACGAAGCGATCCGGAACGGCGCGGACATCGACGAGCTCTGCCGGCTCACGAAGATCAAGCGATGGTTCCTGGAGCAGATGAAGGAACTCGTGGAGCTGGAAGAAGAGCTCGTGCAGCACCGCGGCACCGTTCCGCCGGTTGAGCTGCTTGCCCGGGCGAAGCGCGACGGCTTCTCCGATCGCTACCTGGCCGAGATCCTCGATGTCACCGAGACCGACGTCCGAACAAGACGCGTGGCAGCGGGCATCGTTCAGGCGTGGGATCGCGTGCCCGTCAGCGGGGCGGAGGACGCCTATTACTACTACTCGACCTACAACGGCTCCGACACGGTTTCCGTCTCCGACAAGAAGAAGGTCATGATTCTCGGCGGTGGACCCAACCGCATCGGACAAGGGATCGAGTTCGACTACTGCTGCGTTCACGCCGCATTCGAGCTGCGCGAGCTCGGCTACGAGACGATCATGGTCAACTGCAATCCCGAGACGGTCTCCACCGACTACGACACATCCGACAAGCTCTACTTCGAACCGCTTACCCTCGAGGATGTGCTGAGCATCTATCGGAAAGAGCGGCCGGAAGGCGTCATCGTGCAGTTCGGCGGGCAGACGCCGCTCAACATCGCTGCGGAGCTCGAGGCCGAAGGCGCCCGCATCCTCGGCACCAGCCCGGGCACGATCGAGCTCGCCGAGGACCGCGAACGATTCGGCGAGGTGATGACGCGCCTTGCCATTCCCATGCCGCCCGCCGGCATGGCTCGAACCATGGAGGAAGCCAAACGCGTTGCCGCCGGGATCGGCTATCCGGTCATCGTCAGGCCCTCCTTCGTGCTCGGCGGTCGAGGCATGGAGATCGTTCACGAGGAGGCGATGCTCGAGTCGTACGTTCGAAGCGCCGCCGAAGTATCGCCTGAGCGTCCGCTGCTCATCGACAAGTTCCTCGCAAACGCAACCGAGGTGGAGACCGACGCCATCTCCGACGGCACCGACGTCTACATACCCGCCATCATGCAGCACATCGAGTACGCCGGGGTTCACTCCGGCGACTCCGCCTGCGTGATCCCAACCGTGAGCATTCCCGAGTCCCACCTGGAGACGATTCGGTCGTACACGACACGCATCGCGCAGGAGCTCAGCGTCGTGGGACTCATGAACGTCCAGTACGCCATCGCGGACGACACGGTGTACGTCCTCGAGGCGAACCCTCGGGCCTCGCGGACGGTCCCGATCGTGTCCAAGGTGTGCAATATTCAGATGGCTCGTCTCGCGACCGACGTGATGATGGGACGCCGGCTCGAACGATCGGTCTTCGGCGAGCGACGGATACCTCACTTCGGCGTCAAGGAAGCGGTCTTTCCGTTCAATATGCTGCCGGAAGTCGATCCCCTGCTCGGTCCGGAGATGCGCTCGACCGGAGAAGTGCTCGGGCTCGCCGCCAACTACGGTCTCGCCTTCGCCCGGGCCCAGGAGGCGGCCGGACAGCGCCTGCCGTCCGAGGGCACGGTCCTCATCAGCGTGGCCGAGCGCGATCGCGCGCCGCTGGCGGACGTCGCCGCCTCGTTCTACCGCTTGGGCTTCCGCATCTTCGCGACCGAGGGCACCCATAACTACCTGAGCGAGCATGATATCCCTTCCGATCACATCAAGAAGCTCCACGAAGGACGTCCGAACATCCTCGACTCCCTGAAGAACGCCAAGATCCACCTGATCATCAACACCCCCGCCGGGAGGGAAAGCGAGTACGACGATTCCTATATCCGCAAGAACGCCATCAAGTACCGCATTCCCTACATAACCACGGTCAACGCGGCGGCCGCCGCTGCCGAAGGTATCGCCGAGACGCGGAACGGAATCGCCGAGCCACGTTCTCTTCAGGAGTATCACGAGTCGATAGACCTCCCTCAGCCGTAGGGAGGCAGTGCATCGGGAGGTATCGCGTGAGTTCCACTCGTTCAGTATCGTACGAGATCGTGTCGCTCTCGCAGACGGACGCAGACGACGCCTGCGACCTCTGGTCCCACTCCGTCCGGCGGCTCGGCGGCTCCACCGCCGAGATCGGCGCGCTGTGGAAGGGGAGCGAGATCGTCCGAGGGTTCATCGAGGGACACGGCCGATCGGGTGCCGGGGTCGTGGCGCGGGAAGCCGGCACCGTGGTCGCGTTCCTCGCGTACGATCGATTCCCCTTTCACGGCGAAGACACCGCCGTCGTGCCGATCGTGGGACACGCCCGGGGCCCGGGAGTCTCGGCTCGCATCTATCAGGCGATGTATCGGGTTCTGGCCGATGTACTGGTCGCCGACGGGTGCCTGAACCACATCCTCACGTATCCGGCGGACGACGTAGAGCTACAGAAGGTGGCATTCGAGCTGGGTTTCGGTCTCTACGTCGTTGACGCATTCGTTGCGACCGACGTGCCGGAGCCCCGTGCCGGCGTCCCGGGTCCGCTCTCGATCAGGCGCGCCGGCCCCACGGACGTGGACGAGCTGCACCGCCTCATCGTGGAGTTCGACGGTCACTACCGGGGATCGCCTCTCTTTCTCTGCCGGGACCGTGAATCGGTAGAAGAGATCGCCGAAATCGTCCGTTCCGGGACCGGAGCGGTGTTCCTTGCCGAAACCGACGGGCGAATCGCGGGCTTCATCAACGTGCAGCTCGCCGACGAGTCGAGTCCGATCACGCTCGTCCGCGAGGGTATGGGACTCATCGAGCCGCTCGGTGCCTACATCCGTCCCGAGTACCGCCGGCGCGGCGTGGGCGCGGCGCTCGTTCACGAGGCGCTTCGGTGGTGTCGTGAACGCGGCGTCTTGCAGGTCCACGTGGACTTCGAGTCCGCCAACCTCGAAGCCGGAGCATTCTGGCCGAAGCACTTCACGCCCACCCTCCACTCCGTGAAGCGGAGGCTGAATCAGGACATCCTGGATTCTCCGCCGAGCAGCGGTTAGGCGACTCGTTCGAGTCGGCCGCTGCGCCGGAGCGTCTCGACGAAGACGGAGGCGTCGTCCAGATCCACGAGGTCGAACTCGTGGATCAGCTGCATGGCGAGTTGTCCGCGCGCAGCGAAGAACTTGCGCGGACTCAGTCCCGTGACCGCGATGTCGATGTCGATGTCGATGTCGCCGGTCCCGCTGTCCGCGGAACCGGTCAGGACCGATCCGAACAGGTACACCTCGGCTGCACCGAACCGGGTCAGTATTTCGATCGCTTTGTCAACATCTCTCCGAATTGGATCCGCGAGCTCATCGATAGGCATGGTGACTCTTGCCGTGAGGATACTGAAGCAGTTGCTCCGATTCAACTCCGGGCTACCTGCCGGTTCGGTCCCCGCGATCGTGCAAGGATGCGAGTGGTATACCGGAGGTTGCCGGTCGGACACGCCTCAACGCAGAGCCCGCACCCCACGCACTGGAACGCCGTCACCGGCCTTCCTTGCCGCGCGTGGACGCTGATGTCGATCGAGAGCTTGCACGCGTCATCGCAGGCGCCGCACCCGGTGCACCGCGTCAGGCCCGTCTCGATCTTCTGTCCGACTGCGTTCCCTACGATGCCGAGAAAGAAGCCGGCTGGGCAGTAGTAGCAGTAGCCGCGGCCGCCGATGAAGACCCAGAGGAGCATCAGCAAGGTCAGCTCCACGGAGAGGTACTTGATCCGCTCCGCAGAGATCAGGCTCGTTCGGTCGAGGAACGCCGGCTCGGCCGTCAGGACGAGCACCCAGGCCGCGATCAACACGAGGTTGACCGAGAAGACAACGATCTGGAGCTTCCGCAACACCCACCGAACGCGAGGATGAATCCGTTTCGACCGCGGCCTGCGTCTGTCGTGCGCGATGAACGGCAGCGCTTCTCCAAGGGTCTCGGCGTGGATACCGTTCATGATGCAGAGCATGCTGCACTGCCACCGGCGACCGAGCACGAGCGTTCCGCCGAGAACGACCGCCTGGTACGCGACGTACGCCCACAGAAGGAAGCTCGCCCCGTCCACGCCGCCGAAATCGGCGAAGCGGTTCTCGAAGAAGGTTCCCGAGTCCACGAGCTGGAGCGGGAGCGTGGACCACGGGAACGGCATCAGCGCGTTGTAAAGCTCGTAGTAGCCGGTGGCGAGCGGGAAGACGATCAGAGACAGGAAGCTCACTACGGAGAGCGAGATGAGGCTGTTCCGTCTGAGCGGCGAAACGTCTCTCCGCGAGGCTTTGACGAGCGCGTACGTCAGGAAGGCCCCGAGGATGACCGTCAGTGCGCGGAAGTAGTGCTCGTACCACATGTAGATATCGTGCATGAGGTCCGCCGCCTGCGGGGTCAGACGATCTGCGAAACCCTGCGCGACTGTGGCGATGACCATGCCGAACACGATGAGGAGAATCGTGAAGGTCTTGAGAAGAGCGGGTGCTACGCGACGTACCGCTTCGCCGGTCATCGTGGTGCTCCTCGTCCGACCGTGCGCCGGGGTGCATGGATGCCGAGAAGCCGTGGCACGCTCAGTTGCAGTGGGATGTGCCGGCGTACTTTGTCAGCCATAGCGCGATTATAGCCGGCTGAGCCACACCGAGTCGCGATCATGCAACCCGGTGCTCTCCAAATCCGTCTTCAGACATCGATTCCGCGGCGCCAGAGGCGTTCGGGCCGACAATGGGTCCCCGACGCGCTATTCGCCGGACCAATCGGAATTGCCCTCATGGGGTCCTCGGCTGCGACGGATCGACCCTCGACCAAGACTTCCGGTGCAACTTCAGGCCGATCCCATCCGCAGCGAGACGACACGCAGGTTTCTGTGAGGAGCGACGAGTGAAGGTTGCCTTGGTTCGAGTGCGTTGCGAGCGGGCCGCGATGTCCGAGAACCGTCATCGACCGTGCAGACTGGGGGGCTCCAACTCATTGTGGCGGCGTACGATGCCGGATGGCCGTTGCATATCGCGGAACGGATTCCGACAAGTCGAGCCGACAGGTCAAATTGCGGCGGTTCCATATGCAAGCACAATGACAATTCATGAGCATCCGCGCTATGTTCATCTCCGGGGTCCCGCCGATCCCGAAGTCGAAGTGAGGTACGAATGAGAAAAGTGCCGCTCCAGGTGATTGGAGTCGTCGTTCTGATTATCCTAGGCTGCCTCGACCCGAACGCCGCCGTCCGGCCCGCGGCCGTCGAGTACTGCGTTCGCCCGGGAGCCCGCGGGGCCGCAGACGGCTCCGATTGGGAGAACGCGTGGACCGAGATCCCGGAGACGCTCGAGCGCGGAGCCGTCTACTACCTGGCGGACGGCACCTACGCCGACTGCACGCTGGACGACCCGGAAGCGGGCGTGCAACGTATCACGATCCGGAAGGCGACTCCCGAGGACCACGGTACGGACCGCGGATGGAGCGACTCCTACGGCGACGGCCGGGCGATTTTCGGTTCGATGTGCGTTCGATCCGGTTACTGGACCATCGACGGCAGTCGACGAACGAGCAAAGACTCCGGGCACGGAATCAAGCTCGAGGTCTCGATCGATCCGGATCCGGGCGTGTCCGATAATCATGGAATCGTCGTGAACGCCGGTACGGGAGTGCGGGTAGACGGTATCAGGATCGAGTACGTGGAGTTCGAGGGGGTTTTCGGGGCGTACCCTTCGGGAGACTCCGCGCCGACGGTGAACGGCTACGAGCACACGAACGGAGGCGACGACCTCTACGTGGGGTACTGCTACTTCCACCACTTCATGGGACCGATGCAGCGAACGCGCGGTCAGAACCGGGCCGTCTACGAGCACAACTACTACCGTGACAATCGGTCGTACCCCGACGGACCTCACGGAGACGCCATCCAGCTGTGGAACTCGGAGAACTCGGTGATCCGTTTCAACGAGTTCCAGGATATCGAGGGCACGGCCGTCATCAATCTCGCGTGGGATGTTGAGAACATCCGCATCTACGGCAACACCTGCTCCTACACGTCCGACTACGACGAGGGCGGGGTCGGAAACGGGATCGCTTCGCCGTACGACGGCGATGTTGGCGCGCTCTACGTCTACAACAACACGATGGCCAACAGTCCAACCAAGATGTACTTCAGCATGACCGGTGACAGGGTCGGAACGGACCACTACTGCGTCAACAACATCTGGTTCAAGTGCTTCCGGGAGAGCAACGCGGCCGGTGTGGACACCGAAGAGTTCACGCATCACGGCCACAACTTCGTCAGTCGATCGAGCCTGCTCTGGACGTATGAGCCGGCAGACACCACCAAGCTCACCACGACCGATCCGTTCGTCGACTCCGCGGGTTACGACTTCCACCTTGCCGGTCCCACGGGTCCGGGGCTGGACCTGTCCACGCAGACCTGGTGGGATCCTCGCTACGACTCGGCGCGAGACCCCGACGGGACGATCCGCGGACAGGACGGGAGCTGGGATGTTGGGGCGTACGAGTACCCGTAGCGCGAAGACGGATCCGTCCCGCTACTCGACCGTGATCTCCGCCCGAACCGTCTCGCTCGGCGCGTATCCGATGCGCTGCGCCCGAGCGGAGATCGTCGTGCGCCCGGGTTCGAGTCGGAACGGGCTCGAGTAGAGGCGCCACCGCTCGGTCGGGTCGTCCGCGAACCGGTACGCGATCGACGCGCCCTGCGTGGAGCAGTGGAGCTGCACGAGCGCGGGGCCGGTGAGCGATGCCGTGGTGATCGCCTCCTGCGCGAAGGCGCCGTCTGCGATCGGGAGGAAGATCGGGGCGGCGGTGACCGGTTGCTCGCCGTTCGGATACCAGCGGGCGACCATCTCGCGCTCGCTCATCTCGCCGTAGTCGCCGACCTCGGCGATCCATTGGTCCGTTGCCGCGCGCATGCGCTCGAGCGTCTCGCGGTGATCGGGGTCGTCCGCGAGGTTCGCGAGCTCGTACGGGTCGACCGCCGTATCGTAGAGCTCCTCGGCGGGGCGGTCGCGGAAGAGCGCGAGGTGCGCGCCCTCGAGGCGGCCGTTCCGGTACGCGTCCAGGAGCTCGCGCACGATCGGATGCTCGTTCCGGTAGGGGATCCATTGCAGGTACGGCTCGTGCCGATAGTAGTGGCGGATGTACTTGTAGCGCCTGTCTCGGCAGGCGCGGATCCGGTCGTACGAGGTGTCGTACCGGTCGCGCGAGGCGAAGACGTAGTCGCGCCCGCGCTCGGCGTCCGGACCGAGGAAGACGCGGCCCTGCAGGTGTCGCGGGAGCGCCGGCCCGGCGAGCGAGAGGAGCGTGGGGCCAAGGTCGACGGTACTCACGAGGGTGTCTGCGACGTCACCGGGGTCGAAGCCGCGCAGCGGCCCCGTCGCGGAGCCCCCGAGCGGGCGCTCGCCGGCGGAACGGCCCGCTCGCGGGCCGGGGAGTGCACCGTCGGCGTGTTCTGAAACAGGCAGGTGACCCCCGGCGGCGTTCACGGTCGCTGTCCCACCGAGTGCATCCATCGTGGACGCGCGTCCCGGATTACCGGCGGCGCGGGGCCAGCGGACGATGAGCGGGACGCGGATGCCCGAGTCGTACGGCCACCGCTTGCCGCGCGGCAGCGGGCCGTGGTCGCTCCAGTGCATGACGATCGTGTTCTCCGCGAGACCGTCCTCCTCGAGTTGCGCGAGGAGCTCGCCGAGCTCGGCGTCGCTTCGCGCGATGTTGCCGTGCATCTTCGCGAGCGATTCGCGCACGCGCGGCGTATCGGGGAAGTAGGGCGGCACGCGGACGGTCGCCGGGTCGATCTCGACCTCCGGCCTGCGCTCCTTCCACATGCCGCTCTCGTGCGTGCGCATCGGGTTGAAGACGGCGAAGAAGGGCTGTTCGGGATTGGGACGGTTGCGCCAGTGCGCGGTCTCCGAGAGCTCGTCCCACGCGGTGATCGGCGGGTCGAACTGGTAGTCGGTCTTTGCGTTGTTCGTGCAGTAGTAGCCGGCCGCGCGCAGGTATTCGGTGAAGCAGCGGACGTAGTGCGGGACCACGGCGGAGTAGGGCGTCGGCAGGTCGGGTGCGGCCGGATCGGTGTGCGTGGTCCGCATGTGATGCGTGCCGATCGAGATCGGGTACATACCGGTGATGATCGCGCTCCGCGCCGGTGCGCAGACACCCGCGGTCGAGTAGCAGTTCGTGAAGACGCACCCCTCGGTCGCGAGGCGGTCGAGGCTCGGCGTCTTCGCCGTGGGATCGCCGTAGCAGCCGTAGAACGGGTTCGTGTCTTCGAAGGAGATCCAGAGGAAGTTGGGTCGCCGCGCGCTACTCATCGCGTTCGCCGAAGACGATCTTTCGGGCGACGCGCTTGACGACGTCGATCTTCTCGAGCGCCCGCTTCGAGAGCTGCGGCATCGGGCGGTAGCGGCTGCTCACCGCTTCGTGGAGCGCCTGCGCGAGCGTGCGTCGGTTGTCCATCGCGATGCTCCCGTCGCCGTACGAGATGCGGCAGATGATCCGCGGCGCGTGGAAGGCACGGTAGATGTGCGTGATGAGCGGCGGCCACTCCTCCCATCCGATGACGACGCTCGCCGGCGGCCATCCGGCCGGCGTCTCGTACGAGACGCTCGCCCACGAGACGGGAATCCCCAGGTCCACGGCGACTTGCAGGAGCGCCGCGCGGAACGGCCGCACGCGCTCTCCGCGGCTCGTTCGGCCTTCGGGGAAGACCATGAGCGACTCGCCGCGTTCGAGGATGCGCTCCATGAGCTTCTTCGCCGGCCCGACCGCCTTGAGGCTCATGCGGTTGATGAACTCGACCCCCACAGTGCGCAGAACCGAGCGGAAGCCCATGATCTCGCCGTAGAGGTGGTTGGCCATGAACCTGCAGCCGAGCTCGCCGAGGAAGGTGAACGAGTCGGCCCAACTGAGGTGATTCGCGACGATGAAGCTGCCCTCCGGCGGCTTCGTGCCGTCGTGGCGGATTCGGATATTGGACGCGTAGATGAGCACGCGTCCGAGCTTGCGCGTGAGCTCGGGTCGGATACGGTGATACGTGCGAACCGGAAGCAGCGCGCGGATCGCGAGTGCGAGCGTGCTTCCCAGAACGAACACGGATGTGAAGTAGAGGAGCCGGAAGAGGCCCCGCAGCCCCCCGATCACGGTGTGCCGCGGATCGCGGGAGAGGTAGTATGCCATGAGATTAGTGTACGGAAGTGGCGAGCTCGCAGCAATGGTTCGCTGCGTCCGGCCGTGATACGCTCCGCAGCCGGAGGGCTACCGATGCGAGTGCGTGCGATCTGCGCGGTGGTGGTGTTTGGAGTCGCAGCGTGCGTCTGGTCTCAGACCCCGCAGCGTGGCGAAGTCGGGGCGGCGGGCCCTGAGACGCCGAGCGAGCGGATGCTTCTCGAGTCCGAGGGATTGGGGGTCGACGCGTTGCTCGTTGGGAACCGTCGCAGCCGTTACGACGATCGCGGCTATCCGGAGGACGCGGCCGGCCGGCTCGTTCTCGAGAGCCACGAAGACGGACCGATCCTCACCATGGAGCACGACCCCGTTCCCTACCTGCTCTACGCCCAGTACGTCAACCGGCAGCGAGATGCCGTCATCCTCGCGCGAACCGGGACCGTGAACGACGTCCTTCCGAGCGGCGCGAGCGTGGAGATCCCGTACGGCTACGGCGCCGTGCGCTTCAACACCGTCTACGTTTCCATCGTGGAGAGCCTCCTCGTCCCGCACTTCAGCGACAACGAGAAGGAGTACGTGCAGTTTCCGCTCACCGATTTCTACCTGGGGGCCGGTTTCAGCCTCACCGGGCCGACCGCGGTCGCGCGGTACGTCCATACGGGCCGCTACGTGGGTTACCTCGCGGCCGGATTCAATCCCTCTGCGAGCTCCGATCCGGCGAGCCTGTTGAGCAGGTACGTGGTCCCGATCCACCTCGGCGGCGGCTACCGCTTCCCCGGTGCGCTCCCGGATCTCCTCGGCGAGAACAACTGGACCGTGGGAGCCGAGTTGCTCGTGGGAGTGGGCGATCCCGACCCGGAGGCTGCACCCGAGGGCGGCGTGCTCGTTCCCGGCGTCTTCCTGGACGTGGAGCGAGTCCTCTTCGACGAGGGGTCGCTCCGGCGCGACATCCGGACCGATCCCCGGCCGTACAACTACGGGGTGAACGCGCTCGTGGTTCGCGTGGGCGCCTACCTGAACGTCACCGATGCCGCTTCCGGCCTCCTCATACCGATGATCGGTCTGAGTTACCAGTACAACGTCCTGGGCCCTCGGATCCCGGAGCACGACTTCAAGGAGACGCAAGTGCTCTACGTGAGCGACGTCTACCGCGAGGATCTTCGCAGGCAGGCGGAGCGGCGCGAGGCGCGGCAGTAGGGCGCTCCTTCAGCGGAGTCGTATACATCGAGTGGGAGTCGGTTGCGCGATCGGCTCGCGTGGTAGGACCGGGCGCGGACATGGGATTCCTGCCCGGGTGCCGGTGTAGGAGCATGGGCGACGTACGGAAAGACCGGATCACGATCTACCAGATTGTGCCCGAAGCGGAGGTATCCGCGGCATCTGGCCGGCGGATTCGATATCGAAGACGGGCGCGCCGCGATGGAGGCGCTTCTGCAGCTTCGGCACAAGCCGACCGCGATCGTCTGCTTCAACGATCTCACCGCGATCGGTGCGATCTTCGCCGCGCATCGCGCCGGGCTCGATCTGCCGAGGGATCTCTCCATCGCCGGTGTGGACAACATCCGGCTTTCGCAGTTCGTCCACCCGCTGCTCGAGCCCCGGCTCATCGTTCGGGATTCGTGCGCTCCGGCGCCGTCTTGACGCGATGGTTTCAGCCTCCGCCGTCCTCCACGCCGCGGGAGTTGATCCTGCAGCTCAGGGTTGCCGGACGCCCCACATCATCTCGGACTCACTCGCGATGGTGCTCGGGAGTCGGATCCCGAACTCGTTTGCGATGCGGAGCACCTCCTCATAGTGTTGCTCGGCAAGAGCCGCGTTGCGCACCGACGGATCGCTCACGTTCGCGTGCAGCCGGGCAAGGGCGAGGTGAATCTTGATCTGATTTTCCGGGCCGGTGAGCGCGCTCTCCCCGTTCCACGGCTCCGAATCGGATGAGTCCACGGGGCGTACAAGCTCGTTCCACATTGCCGCGGCTTCCGCATACTCACGCTCGGCCGTCTTCCGGGCCGGGTCGGCGAGCGGTCCGTATCGTACGCCGAAGTCGTCCGGGACGATCCAGTACGGATACACCGTGTTCGACAGCACGTATCCGTCACTGTCGGTCAAGAGCCGCCCATCCGCGTTGCGCGCCTGGACCACCGGGGCGATTACGGTGCCCGGCACCCCCCTTCCGAGGATCGACGCGGGTTTGAGTCCGTCCGGATCAGTGCTCGGGCCGGACGAGACCCACAGGTCCAGCCTATCGTACGTCGTCTCGTAGCTCCTCTCCTCCGTCCTCTCGAGTACCTGCGTGCCGCCGTCACCGACGTGCATCCATACATCGTAGTACGCCGCGTCCGGTACCGGGTCCCACCGGACGCCCACGCGAATAGGGAAGGTCTGCTGCGAGTCCTGTCCGGGAGAGGTCGCGTGAAGCGCGACTCGTGGCGCAAAACGAACGACGATCTCTCGCGTCTCGCCCCCTTCGAGACGGAGAACGTCCGGGACTTCGGGTCTCCCGAACCCGACCAATCGGTCGACCGACGTTGTCAAGTGAAAACGGTACGATCCCGGTGGCAGCAGATCGAAGGCGAAGCTCCCGTCCGCTTGGACTCGCGCACGATAGCCTTCAGTCGACATAGATCCGTTCGTGTACATCGTGCGCACGCCGACCAGCATGGGATCTCGATCGGCGGTAATAGGCTGCAGCCATACGGCGCTGTCTTCGAACTCAGGCTCCGCGGGCAGGATGCTCCCATAGACTCGCGCTGCGTGCTGCGCTGCGTCTTCACGCTGCGCGAACCGGGCGAGACGCAGGCCGAGTTGCGCGGCGACGTAGTGGGGCTCTTCTTCGAGTTTCGGGGCCACGTCCGGATCCATCTCTGCGTACTCTTCTTCCCACGCACGGTCGAAGGCGCGTCCTGCGGCGTCCGCGGCACGCTCGTAGGCCTCCTCGGCCTCGATCCACGCTTGCGCCGCCGCCGCGGCGTCGCCGTATGCTACGTGGAGCTCCGACTCCGAATAGGCGCTGAGCCCCGGCTCGTGCCCTCTCTCGGGCACGTAGCAATCTACGAGTCGCCTCGCCCGTTCGAGACGCTCGCCCGCCTCGCCGATACGGTCGAGGAGCCACAGATCCGCCCGGAGCGTCTCGCAATCAGCCGCCCCTTCCCGCCGGCGATCCGCGACATGGCGCATGATCGCGATCGCGTCGGACGTGCGGCCGATGGTTTCGAGTAGCCGCGCCTTTCGCTCGAGGAATCTCGTGGCCCAGACTTCAGGCGGGTCGCGCTTGACGACGGCATCTATCTGATCGATCAGTTCGGCCACGAGATCCTCGCTCCCGGCCACGGCCGTTTCGCCGCTGTGCGCGACAGCGTGGCCCGCCGAGCCGATCACGACGACCGGGGTCGAGTGCAGCAGTGTCTCCGTGGTCGTGTTCAGACTCCAGTACGTCTCGTTGTCCCGCGGGAAGACCCTCACGAGGCGTGCTTGAATTCGAATCGCCTCGGCGATGCGGCCGTCGTTGCTGAATGACGTGATGCGTGCCCTGAGGGCTGCAGGAAGGTGTGCGATGAGGAGACCGGCGATCGCCAGGAGCACGAGCACGAGCACGGCAACTCCGATCGTCTTGGGGCGGCGTTTCACATTGACCTCCTCGACCCGGTCTGCTCCATGCGATGCTGGAGCAGAGCGGCCGGCGATTCGGTAACGAGGTGGTGGCGCTGCGTCCGGGTCGCGGCGGGAGTGAACAGCACCGCGAGGTTGAGCACGATTACCGCGCCGGCAGCCACCGCGGCAATCCCGAGTCCCCGAAGGAGGCGCTGCTCGGACCGCCACGCCCGGGCCGTTTGCTCGCACACGAGACGTCTCGAACGGTCGCTCAACGTCACATTCGCCAGCTCTTCCTGCAACACGCGAGCGATGTCGTCGTCCGTATGAGTGCTATTCATGCATTCCTCCTCAGTTCCGGGTAATCCGCGACAACGAGACCCGCAGATGGTCCCGTGCCCGCGATAGGCGGCTCTTGACCGTGCCGAGCGGGACGCCTGTGATCTCCGCAACTTCGCTCACGCCGAAACCGTCTACGTAGTAGAGCGCGACCACCGTTCGCAGCTCGCTCGGAAGGGTCGCAACCGTCCTTCGGATCTCGGCTGCATCGTGCTCGCGTTCGAGCCGTTGCACGGCGCACCACCTGTCGTCGGAGTGGAGAGTGTGCGCTACAGCGTCGAGTGGGACGTTCTTTGGGCGAACGCGCCTGAGGTGGTTGCGTGCGGTGTTCACCGCGATGCGGTACAGCCACGTCTGAGGCCGACTGCGGGCGTTGAACTGGTGCAGTTTTCGGAACGCTTTCACGAACGTCTCTTGCGCGAGGTCCTCGCTTGTCTCCAGATCCTGCGTAATCACGTAGATGGTCCGACGGACCATATCGCCGTGTTCCGACATCCAGAGACGAATAGTCTGTTGCGGTTCGTTCTCGTTCATCGCGCTCATACCTTAGACACGCCTTCGGTCGTCGAGGTTCACCGCTTGAGGGTCTCGTTTTTCCACCTTAGCACGATCGATCAAACCCGCTATCATCCGGTGGCGTATCCTCTGGAGCATGAACGCAGTGGCGGAAGCGACCTGCAAGCAACGGATCCAGCGCGCGATCGACTACATCGAGCGGAACCTCACGAACGACGTTTCGCTCGGCAGTGCTGCGGCCGCGGCCTGCTGGAGTCCGTACCACTTCATGCGGACGTTTCACGCGATCACCGGATGCACCGTGGCCGAATACGTCCGTGAGCGCAGGATGGACCTCGCGGCGTACCGACTCGTGTTCGGCGGCGAGCGGATCCTGGACGTCGCGATGGACGTGGGCTACGAGACGCAGGAGGCTTTCACCCGCGCGTTCAAGCGAAGCTACGGCTCGAGCCCGGGACGCTACCGTGCGGTCGGCGCGTACCGGATGCGGCGTGCCCGGCTGGAGGTCGTGCGACGACTCGAGCTGTTTCGAGCAGACAAGCGAGGAGGACGAGAGATGGAACCCACAATCAAGCAGATCGGCCCGCTCCACATCATGGGAGCCGAGCTTCGGACGAACGGCGACGGGAGCAACAGAGAGCAGATCCCGCAGTTCTGGCAGCGGTTTCTCACCGAGCGGACGTTCGAGCGAATCCCGGGGACGACGCGATCGGGCGTGAGCTACGGGCTCTGCACGAAGATGGACGAGGAAACGGGTGACTTCAGCTACGTAATCGGGACCGAAGTGAGCGAGAGCGCAGCGCCGCCGGCCGGGCTGAGCGTCTTCGATGTAGCGGCCGCGACGTATGCGGTGTTCACTGCACGAGGACGCGTCGCGGAGGGCGAGTACACGCAGGCTATCCAGCAGGCGTGGGGCTATGCGTACGGCGAGTGGTTTCCCAACAGCACTGAGTGGGAGCGGGCCGAAGGCGACGACTTCGAGCTCTACGACGACAGCCGGATGAACGCGGACGTTGCCGAGTGCGACATCTGCATCCCCGTCGAGAAGAAGCAGTAGGAGGGCCTCGGTGCTTCCATACGACGAGACGCTCGCATTCTATCGAGAGCCGGGGCCGCTCACGACGCTCGCGCCCGGTCACGCCGCAGCGGAGCTGCTGTCCTCACCGGACGAAGCGATCACCGTCGGAGACCTGCCTCCCGGCGGTGACGTCGTGGGCGGCCGAGCCCCAACAGTAGCAGGAGGCGACCCGCGGGAGCTCGTGGAGCGCATCGCGCGCGCCGTGCAGGGATCGCTGCTGCACATCTTCTGGGCGGAACGGTACGGCGTCAGCCTCTCGGAGGAGCGCAAGGCCGAAGTACGGATCAGAACTGCCCCGGCGATGCTCGAGACGATTCTCGCCGCCGACTCCAGGCCGTTGACTGTCGCTCGCGCCCCGGAGGCGCGTCTCGTGGGGAACTGCCGCGACTTCACCGTGCTCGCGGTCGCGCTCTTGCGGAGCGCCGGCATTCCTGCGCGCGCCCGATGCGGGTTTGCGACCTACCTCATGCCGGGCGAGTATGTCGACCACTGGGTCGTTGAATACTGGCACGCGGCCGAGGCACGTTGGATCAGCGTCGACGCGGAGCTCGATGCGTTCCACGTTTCCGAGCTCGGCATCGCCTTCGATCCCTTCGACGTACCGCGAGGCGGTCCCCACGTAGCCGGCTTCGTCACCGGCGCCCGCGCGTGGAAGCTCGTTCGCAACGAGGGGGCGGATCCGGCGGACTTCGGCATCTTCGATATGCACGGGCTCGGCTTCATCGCAGGCGACTTCATTCGCGACGTGGGCGCGCTCAACAAGGTAGAGCTCCTGCCGTGGGACGTTTGGGGCATCATGAGGCCGGACGATCAGTTCACGCCCGGGGATCTGGAGTACCTGGACGAGCTCGCGGTGCTCGTGGAGGCGGACGACGTTTCTGCGCTCCGCCGGCTCTTCGAGGAGGACGGCCGGGTCGGCGTCCCCTCGCAGATCATGAGCTTCCCGAACGGACCGCAGCCGCTCTTCGTCACGCTCGCCGACGAGCCCGGGTACGTCGGCGAGGAGTAGGAGTGTCCTCCTCGATGCGCATCGCCGCGAGCTTGCCGCTGATCATGCTCATCGTGGTGCCGGTGCCGGGAACCGTGAACTGGCCCGCGTAGTAGAGGTTCGCGAGCTTCTTCGACCTGTTTCGGGGGCGGAACGATGCGGTCTGGAAGAGCGTCTGGCCTAACCCGAACGCGGTTCCCTCGTAGGCGTTGTAGTCCGATCGGAACTCGCGAATGGACACGGTCTCGCGGAAGACGATCGAGTCGCGGAGCGATTCGCCGGTGAGCGCCTCCATCCGGTCCATGACGCGGCTGAAGTACCGTTCGCGGAGCTCGTCCGGGTCGTCCAGTCCGAGCGCCGAGGGCACGAGGATGAACATCGCCTCGTGGTCTTTGGGGGCGCAGCTCGGGTCGGTGATCGACGGGATGTGGAGGTAGAAGAGCGGGTCCGCCGGCCATCGCGGCGTGCCGTAGACCGCGTCAAAGTGGTCGTTCCAGTCGGTATCGAAGAAGAACGTGTGGTGTGCGAAGAATGGAAGCTTCTTGTTGAACCCTACGTAGTAATTGAGCACGGCCGGCGCGAAGGTCTTCTTGCGCCACTTCTCGAGCGGAAGCGAGCGCTGCTCGGGCGGGAGGAGATCGTTCTCAACGTGGACGTAGTCCGCGTTGGCGATGACCGCGTCGGCCTTGATCTCCTCGTGTGAACCGTCGATCTGTACCATGACTCCGGTCGCTCGTTGGCCGTCGTTGAGGATTTTCGTGACCGGGGCGTTGAAAACGAACCTCGCGCCCTTGCTCTCGGCGACGTGCTGCATGGAGCGGACCACCTTGCCGAAGCCGCCCTCCGGGTACCACGTGCCGAGTCCGAAGTCGATGTAGTTCATGAGCGTGTAGACCGCGGGTGTCTTGCGCGCGAAGCTGCCGAGGAAGACGACCGGGAACTCGAGGATCTTCCGGAGGTAGGGGTGCTTGAAGAAGCGCTCGATGAGCGACCGGTAGCTCGTGAGCAGGTTAAGCTTCGTGAGGTTCTTCAGGAAGGCGCCGTTGAGCATGTCCCAGATCGAGTCGAAGTTGCGGTAGATGAAGCCGGTCATCGCGAAGTCGTACTTGCGCTTCGCCTGCGCGATGAACGCCTCGAGTTTCGCGCCGGCACCCGGCTCGAACGACTCGAAGAGCGCCTTCGCGGCCTCGAAGTCGGCGGGTACGGTGACTTCGTTCCGCGGCTCGCTCGGGAGGCTCTCGCCGAAGTAGACTTTGTAGCTCGGAGCCACGCGGCGGATCGGGTAGTAGTCCTCGCGGCGCACGCCCATGTCCGTGAACCACCGATCGTGCTCGCCCGGCATCCAGTACCAGCTCGGTCCCATGTCGAACCGGAAGCCGTCGCGGGCGAGCACGCGCGCACGGCCGCCGACCCACGAGTTCTTCTCGTAGACGGTCACGTCGTGGCCGGCCTGAGCCAGGTACGCCGCGGCGGAGATGCCGCCGAACCCGGCTCCGATGATGACGATGCGCGATCGTGAAGACATGGCGTCGGACCCCCCTACGGTTTGACCGCGCGCATCGCCGCGATGAGGCGGTCCACGAGCCGATTCGTCTCGTCGTCGATCACCTTCTCCTCCGGATGCTCCTCGATCCAGCGAGCGCTTCGGCGCATTCCTTCCCAGAAGGGAATCGTCGCCTGGTATCCGGGGACGTAGCGCTTGATCTTGGAGTTGTCGAAGACGACGCTGTGCTGTTTGTCGCCGAGGAGGCCCGCGCCGATGTCTTCGCTGAACCGGGCGATGATCTCGCTCGGGACGTGAACGATCTCGGGCTCGGCGCCCACGGCGCGGCCGATCGCGCGGTGGATCTCGTTCCACGTGAGTTGCTCGTCTCCGGTGATGTGGAAGGTCTCGCCGATCGCTGCCGGATTGCCGAGCAGGCCGTTGAAGCCCTTCGCGAAGTCGTCCGTGTGGGTGATCGTCCAGAGCGAGGTGCCGTCGCCGTGCACGACGACGGGCTTCCCGTCCAGCATGCGCTGCGGGTAGGTGTAGTCGCTCGAGCCGAAGCTGGTGGGGAACCAGCCGTCCGAATAGGTGTGGCTCGGGCGCACGATCGTCATCGGGAAGCCGTTCTGCGCGTACTCGTCCCAGAGCAGCCGCTCGCACGCGATCTTGTTCTGCGAGTACGGCCAGTACGGGTTGTGCGCCGGCGTGCTCTCGGTGATGACGTGGTGGCGGACGGGCTTGTGGTAGACGCTTGCGGAGCTGATGAAGACGAACTGATCGGTATTGTTCCGGAAGAGGTCGAGGTCCACGCGAACGTGGTCGGTGGTGAAGGCGATCCAATCCACGACGGCGTCGAACTTCATGCCGTCCAGCAGTTTGCGGATCTCGTCAGGCTTGCGGATGTCGCCGAGGATCGTCTGAACCTCGCTTGGGACGCGCGCCTTTGCGCTTCCGCGGTTGAGATGGTAGAGCTCGATGCCGCGCTCGATCGCGTCGTGCGTGCACGAAGTGGAAATGTTGCCGGTACCGCCGATGAAGAGGACTTTCATGAGAGGGCTCCTTCCGGCAATCGTACCATACCGTCGGGGAAATTACCCTACCGCGGCCTCGAACATGTAGTGCACGGACGACTGCCACGCAGGAACCGCGCGCCGCTCGAGCTCGGAGACGACGGCGTGCGACGAGCACTCGACCGGGTGCCATTCGACCCATGCGCTCATCTCACGGATGACGAGCACCGCGAACCACGCGCCGTCGGTGCCGTGGAAGCCGGTCGCACCCGGATTGAGCACACCGCGCTCGCCGGTGAAGTGCCAGAGGCGCGAGTGGATGTGGCCGAACGAGACGATCTCGCCCGGAGCGACGCCGAACCGCCGGAGCATCCCGTCCGGGGACTCGCCGAGGTACTCGTCGCTGACGCGGTCGTTCGCGATCAGGTAGTGCTGGAAGCGGACGCGCCATTCGTCGATGTGCTCGTCCACGCGGGCAGGGAGCCCGGCGAGCAGGGCCAGGTGGTCGGGGCGGAGCTGGGATGCGGTCCATTCCATGTGGACTCGGATATCGGACTCGAGCCGCTTACCGAGCTCCGGGGTCAGGCCGAGGATCGGGTACTCGTCGTGGTTGCCGCGAACCATCTCTACGCCTTCGCTCACGAGGAAATCGAGCGTCTCGGCCGGCCAGGGACCGAGGTCGATCGCGTCGCCGAGATGGACGATCCGGTCGCACGCGTGGAACCTGGCGCGTCGTACTGCCGTCTCGGCGAACGGTAGGTTTGCGTGAAGGTCGGACAGGATCGCGATTCTCATGAAGCCTCCCTGGTGTATATCCTCGGCAGAATCGTGGAGGAAGTGTGCACCAAGAATGTGACGTGAATGTGACGCATCGCCTGCGAAGAGCAATTCGCTCGAGAAAACGATTCCACATCTTCCATTCCTGCGGTAGAGTGGTGCTTTCGCGACGAACGCGGAGGAGCGTGTATGGAGTTCGGCAGCAGAGAAGACATCATCCAGTTGACTCCGGAGTGGACCGGCGAGCGGTTTGACGACGGGAGACCACGGGTAGCGGACGACATCCTCGATCGGATGGAGAGGTGTACGACCGAAGAGGCATGGGCAGTCATCTGGAACAAGGGGTATAAGTTCCAGTTCCAGGGTGGATGGAAGACGACGCACGGGGACACGATTCTCGTTGGACGCGCGGTCACCGCGGTCTTCATGCCCGAGCGGCCCGATCTCCACGAGACGCTCATGACGTACGGTCACGAGCAGGAAGGCCGCATCGGCATGATGAACAGCTGGGTGATCGAAACGCTCGTGAAGAACGACGTGCTCGTTGTGGACCTGTTCGGGAAGATCTTCCAGGGAACCTTCTCGGGCGGCAACCTCTCCACCGCCATCGCCGCCCGCACGGGTCGCGGACAGGTGATCTACGGAGGCATTCGCGACTACCAGCAGATCTGCGGCATCGAGAACCTTCAGACCTTCTTCCTCGACTGCGACCCCACCGGTATCCGCGAGGTAACCATGGTCGGGATGAACGTTCCCTGCCGGATCGGCGGGGCGGTGTGTATGCCCGGTGACGTCGTGCTCGGGACGCCGAGCGGAGTCCTGTTCATCCCACCGCAGTATGCGGAGGAGATCGTCGTCCACTCGGAGCGCACGAGGCTCCGGGAGATCTTCGGTCTGCAGCGGCTGCGCGAGGGGGTGTACACCTCGGCGCAGATGGACACGAAGTGGACGGACGAAATCGAGGCGGACTTCGCCGAATGGCGCACAACGAACACGCCGCCGGAGTTCGAGCACCTCGACTGGGACGAAGAGACCGAGACCGAGCGACAGCAGGCGGACGAGGAAACCCTGTTGTAGGGCACCGGAAAGGAGACGAGATGGCAGCACGAGAGGAACAGACCGGAGCTCGGGGACGACTCGCTGAGACCACCCTGAGCAGCATCAGTACCTACGGCTCACCGAGCGATCTGAAGATCACGGACATGCGATTCGTGGACATCGTTGACGCGCCGATGCACTGCACGTTGATGAAGATCTCCACGAATCAGGGTATCGAGGGCTACGGGGAGATCCGCGACGGCTCGAGTCGGAGCTACGCGCTCCTGCTCAAGGATCGCATCCTGGGCGAGAACCCGTGCAACGTGGACAAGATTTTCCGGCGTATCAAGCAGTTCGGCGGTCACGCGCGGCAGGCGGGCGGCGTTTGCGGTATCGAGCTCGCGCTCTGGGACTTGGCCGGCAAGGCGTACAACCTTCCGGTCTACCAGCTCCTTGGTGGGAAGTTCCGTGACACGATTCGCATGTATTGCGATACGGACGTTGACGGAAAGCACACGGGGACGGACATGGGCAAGGCGCTTCGCGAGCGGATGGAGCTCGGCTACACCTTCCTGAAGATGGACCTGGGCATTCACTACCTGCTCGACAAGCCGGGGGCGCTCAGCGCGCCGCTCGGGCTGCTCGATGTGATGCGCATGGACCCGGACTCGCCGCGCTCCAACCCGGCGGATGCCTCGGACGAGGCGCTCGCGCTTCGCCTCAAGAGAAACCGCCGCTATGACATCGCGAACATCGCACACCCGTTCACGGGCATCCACATCACCGAGAAGGGGCTCGATCTCCTCGAGGAGTACGCGGCGCAGGTTCGTGACGAAATCGGCTACGAGATCCCTCTCGCGGTGGATCACGTGGGCCACATTCCCCTCGAGGACTGCGTGAAGCTGGCGCGCAGGCTCGAGAAGTACAACCTCGCCTGGGTCGAGGACATGATCCCGTGGCAGCTCACCGATCAGTACGAGCAGCTCTCGCGCGCGACGACGACCCCGCTCTGTACCGGTGAGGACATCTACCTGAAGGAGAACGTCCGTCCGCTTCTTGAGCGCAAGGCGGTTTCGATGATCCATCCGGATATCCTGAGCTGCGGTGGCGTGCTGGAGCTGAAGAAAATCGGCGATCTCGCGCAGGACCACGGCGTGGCGATGAGCGTTCACATGGCGGAGAGCCCGATCGCGTGCATGGCCGCGGTGCACGCGTGCGCGGCGACCGAGAACTTCACCGCGCTCGAGTACCATTCCGTGGACCACGTATGGTGGAATCAGATCGCCGCGGGGCTCCCCGATCCCGTCGTTGAGCGCGGCTTCATTCGAGTTCCAGACACGCCCGGGTTTGGAATCGAGGCGCTGAACGACGACGTCCTCGCCGAGCACCTGCATCCCGACTTTCCGGAGATGTGGGCCGCCACCGATGCCTGGAACCGGGAGTGGCCGAACGACCGACTGTGGTCCTGAGCGCGTGGTGCCGAAATTGTTGACGGCTCGCGGCGTGGGCCGCCGCCGTCACTCTTCGGTGATCACGTGGACGGCGAAGAACTGCTCGTACGCGTTGAACCAGTAGGTTTCGATCGGCGAGGTGTCGAGCTCGTCCGGGATGCCGATGCGGATTTCCGGAAACGAGAGTTTGTACCGTGACTCGTCGCCCCAGTAGAGCCGACCGAACGCTCCTCCGAGGACGTTGAGGAACTCGAGGAGACAGTCGTCGACATCGTTTGAGGCGAGCTCGTCCCAGCTCGTTCCGTGGATGTTCTCCACGATCGTACGCTTCGTTTCGAGCGAGAGGTCGAGGACGAGCCGGTGGACCTGCTCACCTCTCACCTGGATCGCGAAAACCTGCGCTTCGTTGTTCTCGTGCGGCGCCTCCGCGGGAATCGCGTCCAGGAAGGCCATCCCCATGAACGTCTCGGCAACGGCCTGTTCGAGTGCCTGCCGTATCGTCAGCTCCGTCTGATTCATGCCGGTGCTCCTGTGTACTCTGCGATCTTCGCCGGGGAAATCGGCTTCTGGATGATCGTGCCCACGCCCAATCCGGTGAGCGCGCTCTCGATTCGTTCGTTCTTCATCGACGAAAGCACGATGATCGGAGTGGCCTCCAGTCGCTTGCTCATCTTCACCTTCCAGACGAAGGTCATGCCGTCCATCTTGGGCATGTTGATGTCGGTCACGATGAGATCCACCGGCTCGGAGTGGAGAATAGAGAGCGCCTCCGCCCCGTCGCACGCTTCGAGAAACGTGAGCTCGCGACCGGCTGCCGTCTCGAAACATCTTTTCGTGATCATGCGTGAGGTGGACGAGTCGTCCACGACGAGGATCTTACGAGTTTCTGCGATCTGTTCCATATCCTGCAACCTCTCTGTCCGTCCGCTTCTGGACGTAGTTGACGTGCACTTCCCCGGTCTCGACCGCGATCGTTACCGTGCGGGACGAGGTTCCTCCGATGTCTTCCTTGATCACGCCGCAGCCGTAGCGCCACAACAACCTCTTGATCGCGAGTGAGTTCCTTCTACCGATGTCAAAGCGGTTGTTCTCGTCCAGGATACTTGCCCCGCCGTAGAGCTTGTAGGTGAAGCTCTTCCGCTGCCCCTGAGCCACCTTGTCGATCCAGTCGATGACCATGGCAATGCCGGTGTCCGCGAAGTACCCCGGGAGCTGCGCCGCCTTGGCCGGGTTCACTGCGGCTTCCGGCAGCGCGATGTGGACGAGTCCGGCGATCCTGCGCTTCTGATTGTAGACGGCGAGCGCGACGCAGGATCCCAGACCGTACGTCTTCAGGACGTCGCTCGGGTCGTGGGAGTACTTGAACTCGCCGATGCCCACGTCGATTCTCATGTTGTCATCTCCTGGCTCAGCGTGACGAGTTGGTCCGCAACCCGGTCGATCGGCACGAGGCGTTCCGCTCCTCCGCACTCGTACGCCTGTTTGGGCATGCCGAAGACAACCGACGTCTGTTCGTCCTGCGCGAAGGTCCGCGCTCCGGCGTCCTTCATCGCGCGCAGGCCTCGCGCGCCGTCCGATCCCATCCCGGTGAGCACCGCGCCGATCGCGTTGCGGCCCACACTTTCAGCGACGGAGTGCATCAACACGTCTACGGAGGGGCTGTGTCCGCTGACCGGTGCGCCGGCTTCGCACCTCACGACGTAGCGTCCGCCCTGGCGCTCCACACGCGTGTGGACACCACCCGGCGCGATGAGTACCTGTCCTGTCAGGACACGATCGCCGTCCACCGCTTCCTTGACCTGCACGGTGGAGATCTGGTTCAGCTTGTCCGCGAACATGCCGGTGAATACCGGCGGCATGTGCTGCACCACGACCACGCCCGGGATCGTCGGCGGGAGCGCGCTGATGACGCCCGTGAGCGCGACGGTGCCTCCGGTGGAAGCTCCGACCGCGATCACCTTCGAGGAGCTCTCCTGGAGCGACGCCTGCGTCTTCTTCACCTTCGTAATCGAGAAGGTCCGGTCTTTCCATCGCGAGACGTCGGTGGACGCCGCTACGAGGACTTTCTCTACGAGGTCGTCCACCATCGAGTCGAGCTTCTGTCCGAAACTCGAAGACGGCTTCGGCACGAAATCGACCGCGCCGCTCGCGAGCGCGTCCAGCGTGATCGCGGCGCCGGCCTTCGTCAGCGCGGAGACGACAACGACCGGCATCGGGTGCTGCGGCATCAGCCGTTTCAGGAACTGAACGCCGTCCATCCGCGGCATCTCCACGTCCAGCGTGAGAACATCCGGCTTGAGCTCCACGATCTTGTCGCGGGCGACGTAGACGTCCGGTGCCGTGCCCACGACTTCGATCCGGGAGTCGCGGCTGAGGGCGGAGGTGATGATCTGGCGCGCGAGCGCCGAGTCGTCCACGACGAGGACTCGAACGGGGTTGTTCACATGCTTCTCCGGTAGACCGCCGGTCTCAGGTACTCGTATCCGTTCACGTTGCGACCCATCGACTCGGAGTGCCCGAGGAAGAGGTATCCTCCCGGCAGGAGGTGCCGACGGAACGCTTCAACGAGCGCCCGGCGTGTGGGTTGATCGAAGTAGATCATGACGTTGCGGCAGAAAACGACGTCGAACTTGTTGCGAAAGGGGAAGTCGTGCCGCATGAGGTTGAGCCGCTTGAAGAGCACGCGCCTTCGAATCGACTCCTTGATCCGGATCTCGGTAGGCGTCTCCTGAACGGCGTAGCCTCGCTTCACGATGTCGCCGGCCTCGCGGACGCGGGCAACCGGATACACGGCACGCTGCGCGATCGCGAGCGCTGTGGACGAGATGTCCGTTGCAAGGATGAGCGGGTGCGCCGGGAGCGACTCGAGGCCGTAGTGGTCGGCGAGGGCGATCAGGATCGAGTAGGGCTCTTCTCCGGTTGCGCAGCCGGCGCACCAGATTCGCCCGTCGCGCAGGCCCCGTTCCGCGTCCCCATTCCAGAGAGCGGGCAATGCGGTCGTCGTGAGGTAGTCGAGGTGATCGGCTTCGCGAAAGAAGAAGGTATGGTTCGTAGAGAGCCGATCGATCATGTCCAGGAGGTGACCGCCGGTTGCGTCCCGATCCACCTCTTCCATGTAGTCTGCGAACGAACGATACCCGAGCGACCGAAGTGTTCCGTTCAGCCTGCCGCGGATCAACGTTCGTTTCTTGGACAGGTCGATGCCGAAGCGCGTATGGACCAGAGTCGTGATGCGCGCGAACTCCTCGTCGGTGATGTCAACGAGCTCCGACACTTTCCAGCTCCTCCGAGACCAGCTCGGCAACGTCGATGATGAAGGAGATGCCTCCGTCACCCTGAATACTGCAGCCGGACACGGCGCGCATCTTCTGGATGTAGGCGGGAACCGCGCGGACGACGAACTGCCTATAGCCGACGATCCTGTCCACGACGAGCGCGGCTCGGCGGCCGTTCGATTGCAGCACGATGACCACACCGTGCTCCGGGATCTCGTCGCGATGCTCGTACTGGACGATCGGGATGACTTCGTCGCGGAGTTGAAACCCGTGGTGGTCGGCGCTCGTGCGCGTGATCGATGCAGGATCGTAGCTCTGGAACGTCACGAGATCGGTCGTGGGAACCGAGTAGTGCGTTCCGCCGATGTCGAACGTGACGCCGTCCAGGATCGCGAGCGTGAGCGGGATCCGCAGGACGAAGGTCGTTCCCTGCCCCTCTTCGCTCTTGAGGTCGATCTTGCCGCGCAGCTTCTCGATGTTCTGTCGGACCACGTCCATACCAACGCCGCGGCCCGAGATCTCGGAGACCCTGTCCGCCGTGGAGAACGCCGGCTCGAAGATGAACCGATAGATTTGCTCGTCCGTCAGATCGGCCTCATTCTCGCGTACGAGCCCGCGCTCGATCGCCTTCTTGAGGATCCTGTCCCGGTTGAGACCCCGTCCGTCGTCCTGCACGGTGATCCAGATCTCGTTGCCCTCGTGTTTCGCCGAGAGCCGGATCGTGCCGCCCGCCGGCTTGCCTACCGCGAGCCGCTCGGTCGCGGTCTCGATCCCATGGTCGATCGCGTTTCTGATCACGTGCACGAGCGGGTCGGAGATCTCCTCGATCACGTTCTTGTCCATTTCCGTCTGTTCGCCGGAGATCTGGATCGCGACGTCCTTCTCGAACCTGCGGGCGAGATCGCGAACGAGTCGTCGCATCTTCCCAAACGTCGCTTCGAGCGGAATCATCCGGATACTCAGCGTGATCTCCTGCATCTCGCGCGTGATCTTCTGGAGATAGGACGCCGCTTTCTGGATCGACGCGCCGTTCTCGTGCGCGAGCGCCTCCGTGCCGTTCGACTCGCCTCCGTTCCCGTTCGAGCCCGCCTCCGTTCCGGACGACGAGAGCTGTCCGTTCGTTCGGTTTCTGGAGGCCGACGCGGTACTCTCCTGGAGCCCGCCGAGTACCATCGACTCGGCGGTGATGAGTTCTCCCACGAGATCGAAGAGTTTGTCCAGCTTGTTCGTGTCTACACGGATGTCCTTCCGCGTGACCGAGTACTCGGGAGTGGCGCCCGGCGCGTCCGTTCTGCGATCCGCTTGCTCGGCGAGCGCGCGTTCCACGCTCTCCGGCTTGACGTGGTTCTCCTCCACGAGAATCTCGCCGAGTCTTCGCTGCTGCCTGGTGAGCGCCTGCTGGAGCGCTTCCTCGGTAATCTCGCCCATCTCCAAGAGGATCTCTCCGAGCGGGTTGGAGCCGGTGTTGCCGTGGGTCGAACCGGCCGCGTCCGCGCTCTCGGCCTTCTCGCCAGTAGTCGCAGCTGCCTCGGCGACCTGGGCGACGCTTCGTCGCACGCCGTCGAGCATGTCGATGAACCGGCCGGCGGCCTCTTTGTCGAGAGACGCGCCCCGTTTGCGGTATTCGTCGAGCGCGCCCTCCATGTGCATGCACCGCTCCTCGACCTGGGAGAACCAGAAGAAGCCTGCGTTTCCCTTCACCGTGTGGATCGAGCGGAAGATCCGGTCCACGGTCTCGTGCGGGACCGGCTTCGTCTCGGCCGAGAGCAGCTGCTGCTCAACCTCGTCCAGGAGGTCGGTAGACTCCTCGATGAAGGCGTCTATCATTTCTTTGCTGACGATTGGAGCATTCTCAACCGGTGCCTGCTCCGTCTCTCGCAAGGTGGGCCAAGCGGAGGACTCCGTCGCAGGGGCCGCAGGAGTCTGCGGGACGCGGGCGGTCTCGGCCTGGTCCGGGGCCTGTGCGTCGCGCGCCCTGATTTCACGCACGCGGGCGACGATCTGCAGGTGGCCGAATGACTGCTCGGTGATCGAGTCGCGATTCGACCGTCCCTCGGAGGCAAGCTGCGCCTCCATCCCGTGGACGATTCTGCAGAGGACGTCCGTCCCGTCCAGGAGTACGGTGACGACGTCGTCGTTGACGCGCAGCGCGTCGTTTCGGATGTCGTCCAGAAGCGTCTCGAGCTCGTGGCTCGTTTCACTGACGTAGGAGAAGCCAACGAAGGAGGCAACGCCTTTGATCGTATGAACCGAGCGGAAGATGCTGTTGACCAGCTCGTCGTCGTAGTCGTTCTCGAGGTTGAGGACGCGGTGTTCGATGTCGTCCAGATGGTCCACAGCTTCCTGGATGAACGATGTCACGACATCCAAATCGTCCACCGGTACGTCGTGCGACTCGGCGGTCGGGACTCGCTGCGGCGCGGCCTCCGACGGCTCCGCGTCCGGGAGTCGCTGCTGCACAGGCTCAGTCGGCTCCGCGCTCTCGTGCTCCATCTCGTCCAGATCCACGACCGTTCCTGCCCGGACGTGCTCGAAGAAGGTGTCACGAACGTTGCGGATAAACGGCATCGCGTCCGACGGAGTATTCGGGTTGTTCGCGAGCTGCTGCGTCTCCGCGAGGATTTCGGTCGCGAGGGTGAGGTCTCCGTCCCGGTATCGCTTCAACATATCTACGATAGCCGAGAGATGCCCCACGGCGCTCTCGATGAAGGGGAGCGCCGACTCGTTCGTGGGCCTCAGAATCGCGATCCAGCGCTCGCGATCGTCGTCCAGGCCTTCGGTGTCTCCCGTGCGGGCGACCGAGCGGAAACGGGCAGAGATCTCCTCGGCTACCGAAGCCACCGCCGGATCCGAGGGATCGGACTCGAGCAGCGCGTCGGCCTTCTCGACGATCTCCGCGGCGGTCACGAGGTCGCCGTCTTCAAACGATGTCAATAGCTCGATGAGTTTCTCGTTCATACTTCAGCTCGCAAGCATGGAGACGACTTTCGTGAGCGCCTCCGGTTCGAACGGCTTCACGATCCAGCCGTTTACTCCCAGTTGTTTGCCCCGTGCTTTCTTGTCGTCGCTGCTCTCGGTCGTGAGGAAGACGATCGGTTTGCTCGCGAACTCGGCGTTCGATTTGAGCGCCTCCACGAACTCGAATCCGTTCATCTCCGGCATGTTCACGTCTACGATGAATACGTCGTAACCGGCGCGCGCCTTCTCCAGCGCGACTCTCCCGTTTTCGGCCTCGTCCACCTCGTACCCTGCCGGGTCGAGTGCCTTGTGAACAAGCTTGCAGATCGTGGGCGAGTCGTCGATGCACAGTATTCGTTTTGCCATGGTAGTCCTCCTGCTCCTAGAAGAGCGTTACGTCGCCGCCGAGGCGAGTACCGTCCTTCAATACCGCTGTTCCTCGTCCGGTCTCGCGGTAGCCGTCGTGTCCGGTCGCTACGAACTCGTCTCTCATCGTGAAATGCCTGGCCGCCAGGTCCCGCGCGAGTTGCCTCGCCTCCTCGCTTCCCTGTTCGAGCGCCTCGGCGAACCATGCCTCGGGTACCTGCTCGAGGGCGTCGCGGACGATGAGCGAGATGTGCGAGACGATCTGCTGGATAGCGTCCTGCTCCTGCATCGCCATGTTGATGCCGTTCAGGTGCTCGGCGACCCACTCGCTCACGCGTGCCGCGTCCTGAATCGAGCTGCTGATCCGCTCGACCTTCGGACGAAGGCCGTCCGCGGTTCTCCGGAGCGAGTCGATCGTCCGCTTCAGGCTCTGCTGGGAAGCGCCCATGAGATCGCGGTGCGTCCTGCCGAAGTCGCCGACCTGTCGCTCGATGAGACTCGTGTTCGTGCCGATCGTCTCCGCGACCTCTTTTGCCGTGCGCGCCAGCGCCTGGATCTCCCCGGCGATGACGCTGAAGCCCGGTCCGTACTCGCCGGCCTTCGCCGCGTAGATCGCCGCATTGATCGCGAGGATGCTCGTCTGCTCGGCGATGTCGGAAACCTGGCCGAGCAGCTCCGAGGTCTCGGAGACCGATTTTGATACCTTGGTGATTGACGAGTCGAGCGACGTGTTCGCTTCGTCGCAGAGCTTCGCGGTCTCGCCGAGCCGCTCCATGTCGGCCATCAGGTCTTCAACGCTGTCCGCGAGCGACTCGTCGCCCGTGCAGAGCTCGGTCAGGAAGCCGGAGATCGACTCGCTGAGACCCGTGCTCTGTTTTCCCAGCTCGTAGATGTCCTCGGTGAGCGAGGTTGAACCGAGCTCGCTCTTCTCGATCGCCTTGTGGGCAAGACCCGCGATGATCGGCTGCGTCTCTCGAACCAGCCCGATCGCGTGCGCGAGTCGCCGTTTGGAAACCAGATCGGACGCCGAGTCCGCCCGCAACCGCTCGATCTCCCGCTCCAGGTCGGCCACGTTGCGCTCCCATAGTGCGTCGCGCTCGGCCCGGCGCTCTTCGGCGGCGTCGAGACTCCGCCGGGCGGCGCGCTCCGCCTCCCGTCCGGCTCGGACCGAGAGGCCAAGCGCCGCGATCGCCGCGATCGCCGCTGCGACGGAGGTCGCAGGCGCGAGCACGGACGGCATGCCGAGCGACGGTCCCTGCCATGCGAGTGCCGCGGCGCCGAGAGTCAGCAGGATCGTAACTCCGTGAGCCACTACGGTACTTTTTCTCATGCTTCCTCCCGCCCTGATTGGAGTCCTACGCGTCGGGTACGCCGGCGCCCTGCATCTGCGCCTTGCCGAGCGTGAGCGCCTGTTCGGGCACTTCCTCCGGTCGCATCAGGCGGTCGATCTCGAGGAGGATCTTGACCTCTCCTTCCACAGTGCCGAGGCCGGTCACGAACTGCTCGGAGCCGTTGCCGGTCTTGAACTCCGGAGCGGGCTGGATGTTCTTCGCCGGAATCTGGTGCACCTCGCTGACCGTGTCTACGATGAATCCAACCACGCGCGACTGCGCTTCGATAATAATGATGCACGTCCGGTCGTCGTAGTCACGGAACGGCATCCCGAAACGCAGACGGAGATCCACGACGGGAATGACCGTTCCGCGGAGGTTGATTACCCCACGCACGTAGTGCGGCATGTCCGGAACCGCGACGATCTTCTGCAGCTCCTCAATCGACTGCACCCGGTCGATCGGGACCCCGTACTCCTCCTCGCCCAGGCGGAAGAGCAGATGCTTGTCCTCCGATTCGCTATCGCCCTCATCGTCGACCAAGAAGAGGTCGTCCTCTTGTACATTCTGGTCTTGCGGCATATTCATCCTCCTATGTCGGGCCTACCCGAGATCTCTCGGATGGTCTCCGTCAGTTTGTCGAACTCCGTTGACTTGTCCAAAAACCGGCAAGCGCCTGCCTCCAGGCACTTCGATCGATAGATCGGCTCCGGGTAGTTCGTAAGCACGATCACGCACGGTCGGGGCACCTTCTCCTCAATCCCCTCGAGCACGTCCAGCGCCGTTCCTTCCTGTAGCTGGAAGTCGAGCACGACCACGTCCGGTGATCGGTCCCAGACCAACTGGACGGCGTCAAAGACCGTGGATGCAAACGCGATGACCTCGGCCGAACCGTCCTGCGGGATGAGCGCGGCCAATCGTTTCTGCAAGGGCAACGAGTCGTCCACGATCGCGACCGAGAGGCGTTTTGTGCCGGCATTGTGAAGTGCCTCCATCACATGGGTCCCCTTGGCGACCGGCAGACCCTCGTCGGCCGGTCGCACGCTGTACTAGAAACGGTCGAACTCGTCGTCGTCGAGCCGGATCACGTCTTCGGGTCGTTCGCTTGCGTGGCGTCCGTTGTCGCCGGAAGCGTGACTCTGCTCGGGCGCCGGCTTCGCGGCGGCGCGGGCTCCGTGTGCGACCTTCTCGCGCGGTTGTGTCCGGCTTTGCGCAGCCTTGGCGCTCGCGTCATGACCGTTCTCTGCGACGCGTCGGGTAGCCGCGGCACCCTGTGCCGGCGCACCGAGATACCGCCCGTTTGCGCTCTCGTGCAGCCTGAAGTCTGCAATGCTCGCACGAAGCTGTTCGGCCTGGCTTGCGAGCTCCTCCGCTGCGGATGCGCTCTCTTCCGCGCTTGCGGTGTTGGACTGCGTCACCTGATCGATCTGACCGAGGCCCTCGGTAATCTGCTCGACGGCCTGTGCCTGTTCTTTGCTCGCGGCCGCGATCTCTTCGAGAAACTCTGCAACCCGGTCTGCACCCGTCACGATCTCCGCGAGCTGCGTCGCCGTGAGGTCGGTCAGCTCGTTGCCGTTCTCGATGTTGCGGACCGATTCCTCGACCATTGCCGTGGTCTCTTGGACCGCTTCCGCGCTGCGAACTGCGAGGTTCCGGACCTCTTCTGCGACGACCGCGAATCCCTTTCCATACTTGCCGGCGCGCGCGGCCTCAACGTTCGCGTTGAGCGCGAGGAGATTGATCTGGAAGGCAATGTCGTCTATCACCTTGACGACCTTCTTGATCTCCCCGGACGAGTTGGAAATGTTCGCCATCGCGTCCTTGAGTTTGCTCATCTGCTCGTTTCCCGAGCGCGCGTTGTCCGCAGCCTGACGGGCGATGTTGTTCGCCTCGACGGAATTGTCCGCGTTCTGCCGCGACTGCCCGTTGATCTCGTTGACCGAGGAGCTGATCTCTTCGAGCGAGCTTGCCTGCTCGGTTGCACCTTGCGAGAGCTCCTGGCTCGCGCTCGACACCTGACCTGAACCCGCGGCAACCTGCTCGATCGCGACCCGCGTCTGCGACAGGAGGTCGTGCAGCGCGTCGCGCATCGTGATGAGCGACTCTCCGAGCGCATCCTTGTCGGATGCTTTCTTGATCGAGACCGTCAGGTCGCGTTGAGCGATCTGTTCCACGACGTCCGCCTTGTACCGAAGCGCCTCGACCATCTCCTGGACCGACTTGTAGACGCCGATCCCCTCGTCGTCCGTGTTTATCTCGAGGTCGCCTTTCGCAACGCGCTGAGCGATTTCCTCGATCACCATCGGGTCTTCGCCGAGCTGGCGCAGGATTCCGCGCGTGATGAGAAGCGCCAGGAAGATGCCGCCAACGACCGCGGCGATCGCGGTCCCGATCACGATGACGCTCGCAAGGCGCATGCTCGCCTGGAGCTGAGGACCGAGGGCATTCTGGTCCGCCACCACGGATGCGAGAATGCGGTGTCCGGTTTCCGCAATGTCCGGTCCGATCACGTCCAGTTGATTGTCAATCGTGTCGTTGCGGTCGTAGATGATCTGGACGACCGACGCGAATGCCGTTTCGAATCGTTCTGCCTGGGTGATGGCGTCCTCAACGAGGGCTCGTCGCTCCGGATCGGTCTCCATGCGAGCGAGCTCCGCGAGTCGCGCCTGCAGGCTCGACAGCTCAGCAATGGTACTCTGTTCGTCCTCCTCCGCGTTCGTGGAGAGGTACCGGTTCATGGAGTTTTCCGCGAGAAGATGGTTGCGCAGCGCGAGCGCGATCTCGTAGACGGTTTCGTACTCGCCGTCCGTCTCCGCGTCTTCGAGCATGTCCGTGAGGTCCTGCTCAATCCTGGGGGCGACAACCTGAATGGTGTCGTTCACAACGGTATCGCGTTGCGCCTGGTGCTGGACCACCCGGTCGAAGGAGTCGCCGTAGTCTCCGATCTTCTCGTCGATCTCGGCTACCAGAGGTGCGCGACTCCCGGCTGTGATCTCCGACTTCGCCTCCTCCACGAGCGTGGCGACCTGGTCGAAGTACTCGCGGAACTGCCGTTCTTCCAGCTGATCCCCGCTGATGATGAAGTCCTTCACCTGCATCCGGGCCATCAACATGTTTTCCTGCAGATCTGCGACCAGATTCGAGTTGCGTGCCCAGTTGCGATACTCGGTGAAGCCGTTCGTTGCCTGTTGGAGGAACGACACCGCCACGACGCCAACGACTGCGAGCAGAACCAGCACGGATGCAAAACCAAGCATGATCTTGGTTCTCATCTTCATCTTCGCCATCTCATGACTCCTTTCGACTGCGTTCCGGGTCGGTGTGGCGCATCGCCTCCTTGCCCGTCTACAACCGGATGCTACCCGCATCGCCGGGCGCGATCGATCAGAGGAGTGCTACAGTTTCTGTAGGAAGAATGCCTACACGGCGTTCAGGTCAGGAGATCGTGGTTGAGCGCGTACTCAACGATCTCCGCGTTGCTCGCACAGCCGAGCTTGCGCAGGACCCTCGTGCGATAGGTGCTCACCGTCTTTTCGCTCAGCGTGAGCTCCGAGGCGAGCTCGCGGATGCGCTTCCCGCGGGCGATGCCGAGCATGACCTCGTACTCCCGGTCGGAGAGCGCCTCGTGAGCCGCGTCTTCGGGGTCGCCCGACATCCCAAAGACCGCCATCTCCGCCAGTTGCGGCGTGACGTAGTGACCGCCGGAAGCGACCCGGGTAATCGCGTCCACGAGTTGGTCGGGAGCCGTGTCTTTCGTAAGATATCCCGCGGCTCCGGCCTTGATGAAGCGGATCGCGTACTGCTCCTCCGGGTACATGGAGAGAACGAGGATAACGATCTCCGGGTGCTCGGCGCGAATCGCCTTCATCGCCTCCAGGCTTGTCTTGCCGTGGAGGTTCACGTCCAGAAGCAGCACGTCGCAATCGATCGCGCGGACGAGCGAGAGCACATCTTCTATGCTCGACGCCTCGCCGCAGACTTCCATGTGCGCCTGGTCGCGGATGATGCGGATCAGCCCCGCGCGGACGACCGCGTGATCGTCCGCCACTGCAACACGGATCATACCGACTCGTCCTCCGGCGTTCGGGCTTCCGCCTTCGGTGGAGGCGCGACCGGGACTCGCACGTGCACCGCCGTCCCTTCACCGGGAGTGCTCAGGATATCGACGGTTCCTCCCCAGGAGGCCGCCCGTTCGTTCATGCCGACCAATCCGAGCGATGTGCTCGTGTCCACGTGCGCTACGTCGAACCCTTGCCCGTCGTCCCGAATCGTCCACTCGAGGTTGTCTCCCGAGCGATCGCAGGTGATCTCGACTTCGGAGGCGCTTGCGTGCCGCATCACGTTCGTCAGCGCCTCCTGGACGATCCTCAGCAGAGAGACGGCCAGCTCCCGGTCCAGATCGAGCTCGCCGCATCCGTTGCGGAGCTCCACGCTGATGCCGGAACGCTCCTGAAACTGCTTGATATGCTCGTCCAGCGCCACGCGGAACCCGAAGTCGTCCAGTACGCTGTCGCGCAGCTGTGAGCACACCTGCTTCACGAACGCGATCATCTCGTCCAGGTGCTCGAGCATCTCGTTGAGGTTCGACTCGGTATCTCCGCTCGTGCCTTTCGACTTGAGCCAGTGCAGGTCCATCTTGTGCGCGGTGAGCATCTGGCCGAGCACGTCGTGGATGTCCCGAGAGAGCGCGGTTCGCTCGTGCTCGCGGATCGTCTCCTCGTTCACGAAGAGCGCACGGAGCGCGCGCTGCCGGTCTTCGAGATCGCGCTGATACGTACGGAGTTCGGTCACGTCCTCCACGAAGAGGGCGGTGTAGGGAGGGGAGCTCGGCGCCTTGGGGATCTCGGTCGTCGTGACCTGGAGGAGACGCTCGGTGCCGTCCGGACGGACGACCGAACGTTCCGCCCGTGGAGCCGCGTGCGCCGCGTCCAGTACCGGCGAGAGCGCGTCGGTATTCTTCAGGTCCTCGTGGCGATCCAGGCCCAGGAGGTCGAGCATCGCGCGGTTCACCTCCACGCCTTCGCCGTTTTGATCGACCAGGACGAGCCCGACGACCGCGTTCTCGAAGAGGCCCCGGAAGCGAGCTTCGCTCGTCTGGAGAGCCGCGTTCATCTTGCGGCGGTAGAGCGCAATCTCGATGTTGTTCACGAGCTCGCGCGTCTCGAACGGTTTGATGATGTAGCCGAACGGCTCGGTGATTTTGGCGCGCGCGAGCGTCTCGTCGTCCGAGTAGGCGGTGAGGAAAATCACCGGGATCTGATACTCGCGTCCGATACGTTCCGCGGCGGCGATGCCGTCGATCTCGCCGGACAACCGGATATCCATGAGAATGAGATCGGGCCGAACCGACTGCAGCGTGGACAGCGCCTCCTCTCCGCTCTTCGCGATCCCCTCGATCACGTAGCCGTGCAGCTCAAGGCGCATCTGGATGCTGTGCGCGACGATCAGCTCGTCCTCAACGATGAGGATGTGGCCCTTTTCCGATGTATCTGTCACTGGGTTCGAGTATACCATCCCGGGGCGACCTTGCGGAACCTCGAAACTGCTCAGAACGTCACGGATGCCGCAGTAGCCTTCCGATGGCCTGGTAGAGATCGTCCGGATTGTACGGCTTCGTCACGACGAGCCTGGGGAAGGACGCGCCGCGAGAGGGCGGCACACGCTCTGCAACGGCCGTCAGGAAGAGCACCGGGAGACCGAACTCGAGCTGGATCACCTCGGCGGCTGCGATGCCGTCCAGCGGGCCCGGCATGACGACGTCCATGATGACGAGATCGGGGCGATGAAGCCGGACTGCGTGCACGGCGTCCGACCCGTTCGCCTCGGGCGACACCACCTCGTACCCCCACCGCTCGAGCCGCATCGTAAGCTCGAGCGCGGGAATCGCCTCATCTTCCACGATTACGACTCTCGGCGTCATTCGGCGACCATTCGGCACGTACATGGAAATCGGACGGCAACCGTCGTTCCCCCGTCCGAGTGCAACTCAGCCGTTCCGTCCAGCTGCCGGGCGAGGAGCGAGATCAGCTTCGATCCGATTCCGCCGTTGCATGCTTTCGACCCGAGCAGACCCACTCCGTCGTCCTGAACGCGCAGTATCACCTCTTCCTCGGAGCCACGGACGCTCACACAAATCCTTCCGTTCGATCGACCCGCGAAGGCGTGCTTGAGCGCGTTCGTGATTGCCTCGTTTACGATGAGTCCGAACGGAAGCGCCGTGTCCAGGTCGATCATGAGATCGTCGCAGTCCACATCGAGCTCGATGTGCCTGGAGCCCGCCGAGTGCGACGACCAGATCTGGCGGGCCAGCGCGTGCGTGTATTCGCGGACGTTGATCGCATCCAGGTCGTCGTGCTCGTAGAGCATCCGGTGCAGCAGGCCCATCGCGAAGACCCGGTTCGCGATCTCCTGCAGCGAGCGCCGGAGATCCTCGTCGCCGGTGGACATCATACGGATGTTGAGGAGCGAGGAGATCGTCTGAAGGTTGTTCTTGACGCGGTGGTGTATCTCGCGAAGAAGCGTCTCCTTCGTCTCCAGCGATTTCTTGAGCTGTTCCTCAGTCTGCAGTCGGTCTCCGATGTCGCGGCCGGAGGCGATGACGAACTCACCTTCGGACGTCGTGAATCTTCGGACGTTGACCTCGTATGGGACCGGATCGTTGGCACGCGTTCGTCCCGTGACTCGGATGATTTGGGGCGTCGTGTGGTCGCTCGCGGCGTACGTGGCGGCGCACCTCGCCGCGTCGTCGATTCCGATCAGGCGATCCGGCGTCATTGTGAAGAGCTCGCTGCGCGAATAGCCCAGGCGCTCGCAGATCGCGTCGTTCGCCTCCACGATGTCGCCGAGCGTGCCTCCCGGCGAACGGAACACGAGAATCGAGTCGGCCGTGAGATCGAAGAGCGCGCGGAAACGAAGCTGGCTTTGCTCGAGCCGGCGCGTCGTCTTCTTCACGCGAACGCGGTACCAGAGCGCGGCGGCTGCGCTGACGACAAACGCGACCGCAACGGCGATGAGCGCCGTGGCTGCCCAGGAAGGCAGCTCCGGGCGCTGTTCGGGCAGCAGCCAGCGTGCGATGATATCGTGGTAGTAGCTTGAGGGATTCGCCTTCAGCGCCGCGAGTCGAACGTCGATCTCCTCCAGCAGTCTTTCGTTCGTGCCGGCCGCGGTCGCGACATAGGCAGCCGCGGGTGCGAACACCATGCTGGTGGGATGGATCTCCGAGGAAGGGGGACGGTAGGTGTTGTACGCGACCATCGCGTCCACCTCGCGGTCTCGGAGCGCTCGGCCGGCTTCCTCGTAGCTCGAGACGTTCACCGGCTCGAAGGTGGCGCCGAGTGAATCCATGAGCTCGGCGAAGGCGCGGCCGTTCGCGTCGTCTCGGAGCAGTGCAACGCGCGCGTCGGCAAGACCGTAGATGCTCTCGATCCGATCGTCTGCGCGTACGAAGACCTGGCCCCAGGAGAGCATGACCGGCTCCGTGTTGAAGTCGAGGACCCGTTCCCGTTCCGGGTTCTTGAGAACCGCGAGCAGGAGATCGACTTCGCCTCGTTGCACCGCCTCGAAGGCCGTGCTCAGCGTGTGGCCGGTGACGAACTCGGGGTCGCGGCCGATATCGGCGAGGAGTCGTCGGAGCAGATCCGGGAAGATGCCGGCCGGGCGGCCGTCGTCTCCGACGAAGACGGCCGGGCGTGCGTCTCGGACGACGGCGATCGAGACGGAGTCTCGTTGCTCGTTCGCGGGTACCGGCAGCGCGAGCGCCACGAAGAGCGGAAGCAGGAATACGTACCTACGCATTGGTGCGCTCCTTCGGGAATCGGAGCCGGAATGTCGTGCCGAGGTGGCCGCTCGTGAGCGCATGGATCGCGTGGCTCGTTGATGCCACCCGAGCTTCCTCGAGTGGATGGGACCACTCGGATACGCCGTTGAGCTGGCGACCGAGAAGCTCGATGAGGTTGAGCCCGAGCGTGTCCTCGGATGTCTCGCGGGTGTCCTGGTCGAGTCCGATTCCGTCGTCCGTGACTTCCAGCACGAGCGTCTGTTCGTCGGCTTCTCGCAAGACAACCGTGAGCGTGCCGTCCGCGCGGTCGCAGAATGCGTGTTTGAGCGAGTTGGAGATCAGCTCGTGAAGGATCTGCGCGCACGGCAGCGCGCGTTCAATGTCGAGGAAGATGTCCTCGATCGCCAGGCGCAGACCGACGGGTTTGCCGTGCGTCGCGTACGTCTGCGTCAGGCGCTCGGCGAGGTCGGTGACGTACGGTTGCATCGCAACGTGCGAGAGGCTTCTCGAGGCGTAGAGTTGCTCGTGGACGTCCGCCATCGTGCTGATCCTGCGCGCGCTCTCCTCCACAAGGAGTCTGTCGTCGGCATCCCTCATCCGCAGGCTCTGGAGGTTGAGGAGGCTGGACATAACTTGCATGTTGTTCTTCACCCGATGATGGATCTCCATCATCAGGCTCTTGTTCTCCGTGAGCTCGGTCTCGAGCGCCTCCCGGATCTCCATGTACTCGGTGATGTCTCTGCCTGCGACGACGATGTGTGCGGTCGCTTGTCCCTCGTCCGAGAGCGGGCTCGCGGTGAAGTCGATCCATCGCGGTCCGAGCCCCAGATCGATCTGCACGTGCGCGCGACCGCCGCCGCCGCGAACGGCCTCACGGAACGCCCGGGTCGCAACGTCATGCCGCGCCGTGCCGAGGATGCCCGTGATCGACTTCCGTTCCACCTGCGAGCGAGCGATTCCATGCCGTTCGAGCCACCCCCCGTACGCGCTCACGACGGTCCCGTTCGCGTCCACGGTGAGGATCAGTTCGTTCACTGAATGAACGACCGCCTTGAAGTGCCGCTCGCTTCGACGCTTGGCCGCTCGAAGACGGTCGAGGTGAACCATCAGGAGTCCGGCTCCCACGAGCAGCGCGAGCCAGCCGGCGAGAGCGAACCCGACCGGGGCGATCGTGGGCGAGGCTCCCAGAAACGGATAGTTGAGCTTGTGAATACCCCACGCGAGCAAGCCGCCGCCCGCCATGATTCGTCCGAACGAGGCGTCGTCCTGCTCGGGGCCGCGGAAGAGGTACCTGCTGCCCACGTAGATCATGATCGCTCCTGCGGCGAGCGACGTTGGGGAGGTCACGAGGAGCTGCGACAGCCCCATCGCCGTGGCGCTCGTCGCCCAGAGCGCCGAGAGCACGAGCACCGAGGCGATCCAGGAAGGAACCGCCCGTCCCTCGAGCTCGAGACTCCCGCGTAGCAGGAAGTAGGCCGTTGCGAGGTGGGCGATCTCGGCAAACGTGACGATGATGACGGCCCCGGGAGCCGCCGGCCGGAGCGCCATCAGGCCGAAACGGAGCGTGTAGAGCGCCCATGCGACGACCCAGTCGCGCAGACAACGGCTTCGGTACGTACGATGAAGGTATATGGTTGTCGCGAGGAGGATGCCCACACTCAACGCGGATTGTGCTATCTGGATGCTTTGAACCGGCATGATATAATTGGAGATGCTAACGCTATTGCACAAAAAATGCAACCCGAACGTCATGAATCGTGCCTTTCGGTGGACTACGCGAGCGAAATACGCTACAAGACGGGGATGGTTTCGAAGGACCCGCTGAAGGAGATCAGCCGACTCATGTCGGAGATCGCGAGCCTGAACGCGCAGATACTCCAACACGTGTATCATCGAGCATGGGATCGCGATCTGCTGCGGCGCCTCCACGAGGAGGTCGAGGCGAGGAAGGCAGAGCTCGAGGAGATTTCCACGCATCCGGGCGATCTCATGAGGCGAGGCGACGATCCGCGGGCGAGCGAGACGTAGGGCCGACCGCGATCATCAGAACCAGTAGTCGTTGAATACCGGTTGCTCCGGCAACCAGCGCCCGAGCAGGGCAAGAGCGTCCGGGTTCCGCACGGCAGGCTCGAACTCACGCGCAACCTGCGACATCCGGAAGCTGCCGTAGAGAAGCGCGCTGAGCGCGGCGATCGACAGCTCCACATCCGGCGCGGCGTCCGTGCGCTTCGCGCTCAGTCGACCACCACGCGAGGCGATCTCGTAGACCCCTTCGTTCCACGGGCACTGCTCGTCGCGAACGGCGACCCGGCACAGGCCGTCTTCGGACACCCCGATCCCGTCGAGCGCCTGCTCCACGTCAACGATCCGCACCATCCACGGCGATCCGTGCAGCTGGGCGCTCTTCGCACCGACCATGCGGGGAAAGATCGACGCGAGATTCGCGCCGGCCGGGAGCGTCACATGGATCGTGGACGTCTGATCCCGATGCAGCGCGAAGTAGTGCTTCAACGCGTCCAGCGAGTCGAAGTCGCTCCAAACGAAGTCGTTCACCGTGAGCCGGCCTTCCTGCAGGAAGCCCTCCTTCGTGTAGGAGGCGAGCGCCGCCGGAGCACCGTCGCGAGCGACGAAGACGTAGAGCCGATCCTTGAAGGCATGCACCCATTGAGCCGCCGTTAGTTCCTCCGACAGGACGTGCCCGTGAGCGTGGGCTGCCAACGCCTTCATCCACTCTGCGTACCGTGTCTGCGCGCTCGCCGCCGGCACGCGTTCGAACGTGAGGTCGCTCTTCGGCGGCCGGTGAAGGTACTCCGCGAACGAGTCGGTGGAGATCGAGTAGGCGAGCGAGCACGCCGTCCGCACGTAGCCGAACCGCTCGTAGAACTGTTCGCGAAACGGCCGCAGCATCGTCACCGGCCGACCGTGCTCTCGCATCCAGCGCAGCGACTCGATCATGAGCGAGCGCACCAGCCCGCGCCCGCGGAACTCCGGCGCCGTGGCGACCCCGGATATGCCGCCCATTCGCTTCACCGTCCCTCGCACCGACTGCGTGAACGGCCTCACGCGAACGCGTGACGCGACCTCCCCGTCTACGAACGCAGCGAGCGAACCTTCGAGCGGAAACGCCTCGACCGTCTTGGGATCGGGCGGATCGCCCGAGTACTTCCCGAACGCGTACTGCGCCAGGCCGATGTAGTCGGCGACCTCGTCCCTCGTGATCTCGCGGATCTCCATGCCGGAGAGCGTAGCCGAGGAGGAGGGGAGGGGGAAGGGG
>JBKHII010000116.1:0-3803 GCA_046538735.1 Spirochaetales bacterium | reverse complement strand
GCGCGTCCCGGTGGGCAGCCGACTGCGCGCAATCCGGTTGCGGACGCCGTGACGGCGGCCACTCCGGGTGCATCGTCGGTGTTTCGGTTCGGCAACGAGGACCTGCCCGAACGCGTGCTCGTTTGGCTGGAGATCAACCATTCGGTCGACTACAACCGTGCGTGGCCTGAGGGCGTGAGTAGCACGCCCGCCCGCGGCTACTCGGGCGGCGCAGGAGGAAGCGGACAGCCGGCTCTGGTGTACCGGGCCGACGTCGATCTCACAGCGACCGGCTCGGAGACCCCGCTCGAGCTCGTCGGTCACAGCGAGTCGGGAGGTCGGGGCAACGGGACGATCTATCCGGATCTCACCACGCTCACAACGGCGCTCGAGATCGTCCGGAGCGCGGTCGTTTCGGTCGAGTAGGGCGGCGGCCGCTCGGACCCGCCCGGCTCACAGCGCCTCTTCGAGGTACTCTCTGAGCGACGTGGCCGCGTGCCCCGCGTAGCGCTCGACCGCGTCCGAGACGACGGCGAGCTCACCGGCGGCGATCGCGAGGTAGTTGGTCACCCAGCCCTCGAGCTCGACCGGCGACGGATCGTACTGCTTGCGCGACTCGTACGCCTCGTCTACCGACTCGTTGACAAAGTCGACGGGCTTACCGCCGATCTCGGAGATGAGCCGGGCCACATCGGCCATCGTGACGAGCTCCGGGCCCGTGATGTCGATCGGGCCCGAGACCGAGCTGTCCGTGAGCGCGGCGACCGCAACGTCCGCGATGTCGTCGCGCGATACGGGCGCGAAACGGCCGTCCCCGGCCGGGCCGCGAATCGTTCCGTTGGCCGCCATGAGCGGCAGGTAGTCCATATACATCCCGTCGCGCAGCGGGACGAAGTCCAGGCCCGACTGCCCGAGGTACTCCTCGGTCTCGAAGTGATGGCGGGCGAAGGTGAACGTTGCCACCGGCGAGGCGTTCAGGAACGAGGTGTATACGACGCGCTTCACGCCCGCCGCTGCCAACGCGTCGATCGCCGAGCGGTGGCGGGCCATGCGGCCCTCGATCTCGGAGCCCGAGACAAAAAGGAGCGTGGAGATCCCCCGGCACGCCCGGACCATCGCGTCGGTATCCTCATAGTCGGCGACGACGATCTCGCTGTCCGGGAGCTCCGGTGCGCGGGAGCGGTCGCGAACGATCAGCCGTTGTCCTACTCCGGCGTCCGCCAGTCGCGTCGCGACGCGGCCGCCCACCCCGCCGGTCGATCCGGTGACTGCGATGGTGATCTTGCTCATGGGGCCTCCCTCTCACGCACGTGTTCCCACGGTCAAGGTTACTGCCGCGCGGCCACCTGCGGCATGCCCGTGGCGGCAGTATCCTCTCGGCATGGACACGCTCCGAGACTCTCTCCTGTGGCTTGCGGACGCCGAGTTCCACGGCGCCTCGATGCCGGCGCACGCGTACGACGAGAGCGGTTGGCCGTCGCTGCCCGCGCAGAAGACGGACGAGGCGTACCGCGCGATGCTCGCCGACCTGGAGGCGATGCCGATCAGTCGGCCCGATCGGGCAGTCGCGCAGTGCCTACTTCCGTAGAGTTGCGTAGCGTCCGAAGCGTGGTATGGTAGCTCCATGGCACTATTCGGGATTCCAGGCTCGCCGCGTGCCAGGCGGCCCGTCATCGCCGTGCTGCTAACGGTGGTGCTGACCGCCTCGCTCGGGAGCCTACCTACCGGCGATCTCCAAAGCGCAATTGTTGCGGTGCAGCAGGGCGACTACGTCCGCGCGGACGAGACACTCACCGAATTGCTGAAGCGTGGCCCGGACGCACAGGCCCTGTTCTGGCGGGGAGTTGCTCGCGCCGCACTCGGGATGGTGGGCGACGCGGTCGCGGACGTTGAAGAATCGATCGAGCACGGTCTCAACGTTCCCGCCACTCACACGGTTCTCGCTCAGCTTCATGCCGCGGCCGGAGATTTGGCGCGTGCGGAAGAGATCCTGCGGGATGCCGCCGCCCAGTGGCCTGGCGATGCTCAGGTGAGCTTCAGTTGGGGACGCGTACTCGACCACCTTCGTCGCTACGAGGAGGCGGCCTCGGCCTATTCGGCGGCTATCCGGAACGGGTATCCAGGAGGGGAGGCTTATCGTCGACGTGCCGATTCATACGCCGCCGCGGGCGAGCGGGAGCTCGCGCAGGACGACTACGCGTCGGCGATTGAGCTGGAGCCGCAAAACGCAACGTTCTATCAGGCCCGCGGGCACTTTGTTGGTCGAAGGGATTTCCGGCGGGCGCTCGCCGACTATCAGCGAGCCGCGGCGCTTGCGCCGAACTGGGCGCTCCCGCACAACAACGCCGGATACGTGCTCAACGAGCTCGAGCGGCACGATGAGGCGTTGCCATATCTGCAGCGGGCGGTGGACCTGGATCCCGAGTGGAGCCTTCCGAGGAACAACCTCGCGATCGCGCTCGAGAGTACCGGCGATCTCGAAGCCGCGGTTGCCTCCTATCGAGAGGCGATTCGGCTCGACCCCGACTACGGCAACGCGCACAGCAATCTCGCTCGGCTCCTGATGGAGGACGAAGCGACGCTCGAGGAGGCCGATTTCCATAGTCGCGAAGCCCTTCGCGTCAATCCTGAAGCTCCCATGTACATGAACATGCGCGGTCTCGTCTTGGAGAAACTGGGCGACTACGGCGCGGCGATCGAACGGTTCCAGGCAGCACGAGCCGCGGACTACCGCTTCGTCTACGCACACCGAAATCTGGGCCGTCTGTACTACCATACCGGGCTTCTGGAAGAAGCCCGGTCCAGCATGGAGACGGCACTTGGCCTGGGCGAACGCGATTACGCAATTCGGTCCAGGCTCGCGCGGATTCTGGCGGCCGGTGGAGCCTACGAGCGGGCTCTGCAGGAGCTGGAGAGGCTCCGCTCTCCTAACCTGCAGGAACAGATGCTCATCGAGTGGCTGGAGTCGTTGCCGACAGGCGGCCGTAGATCGTGGTCTGAGACGGACGCCGACGCCGTGTTCCCCGATGTGGAGGTAGCTGTGAGGGTCATCAGTACTCCTCCCGGTACACAGTCGGCGCACGTGGATCACGGTGATCGCGAGGTGCTCCTGCACTCCGAAACGCTCTTCTACGTCTTTGATGTGAGCGCCGGTTACCCGAACGCCCCGAGCCGCGACGTATCTCAGGAACTCGGCGGTGCGTTCGTTACCGACCTCTTCGGCGACCTCTGGCGCATTCAGGTCGCTCAGTGGGACAGGAGCCCGGACTTTCGCTTCGGAGGGGGCTTGCAGCACTTCTGGTCATCCAAGGCCTCCGTGAACGGAAGCGCGCTCGCCTGCTCGAGCGTCTGGATGCGCGTCTACCTCGTTGAGGACCGTATCGTGGGGCAGGAGGTACCGATCCCGTTGCCCGGAGAGCGCGAACCTCGTCGTTTTGCGATTCTCTACGATGACTCGTACGATGGCCCCGTTGGTCCGTACCATGTACCGGCGCTGGCGCGTCCCACGATTTCCTCGGCAGACTACCTGGGTGAGAACGACGAGCTCGTTGTGACGTTCCGGGTGGCAGACGAACGGGCCGCGTTCGTGAACGTCACGCTATCCGGGTCCGACGGTATCGTGGCCGAGATCGAACCGACCGTGTTTGCCGCGGGACTGCTCTCGGAGTTCCTCAATGACGGTGCTCCGCTTCGGACCGACGGTACGATCAACACTCTTCGGATCCGCGGCTCATTACTTGCGAGTCTCGATCTGTTGCGACAAAGCGAGAATGGAACGAGCTTCGAGTTGAGAGACGTTGAGAGCGTGCGAGTCGATAGCCTAG
>JBKHII010000061.1:0-16374 GCA_046538735.1 Spirochaetales bacterium | reverse complement strand
AACTCCCCGTGCTGCCGGAGCGTGTCGCCAACGACGGCCACGACGAGATCTGCCTCGGCCGCGCCCGCTACGGCGTGCTCGATCTCCTGCGCCTCCTGCTCGGTCAGCGACGGCCGCACGATCTCCTCGGCCTCGGTCGGGAGCGGATCGTCGGGGCGGCGGCCGGTGGTCGGGACGCCGGGCAGGTAGTCCACGCGAACCCCGGCCGCCTCCGCACGCGCGCGCAGCCCGTGGAGCACGGTGGTCGTCTGGGCGCGGTGAAAGCTCTCGTTCGCTGCGCCGGCCTGCATGCTGCCGAACGACCAGTCGCCGAGCTGTGCGACCACGTCGTCCGCGTTGGGGCCGGTGACGAGGATGCGCTTCACGCGCGCGGGGTCGATCGGGAGAACGGGACGCTCGGCGCCGGGGTCGGTCGGTGCGACGTTCTTCAGGAGCACCGGCGTCTCGCGGGCGATCTCGAGCGCGGCGTCGTGGTGGTCGGGGGCGCCCACGACGTGGGCGCGGCGCGACTGGTCGGTGTGGCGCATCTCGTCAAAGAGGCCGAGCCGGAACTTCGCGCGGAGGATGCGGGCGACGGCGTCCTCCACGAGACTGATGTGGACGAGCCCCTCCTCGAGCAGCGAGAGGACGTCGGCATAGAACGACGGGGTGCTCATGATCATGTCGTTGCCGGCGATGAGCGCGAGGTATGCCGCGTCCTTCGTGGACTCGGCGGCGTTCTGCTTGTCGTAGAGCGAGCCCACGTTGTTCCAGTCGGTCACGATGAAGCCGTCCATGCCCCAGCCGTCCTTCGGCACCTCGCGCAGGAGCCACGGATCGGCGGTGCACGGGACGCCGTCGATCGACTGGTAGCCGGTCATGAGCGTGGCGCAGCGCGCGCGGCGGACGGCCTTCTCGAAGGCGGGCAGGAAGAGCGCGAGCATCTTGCGCCTGGAGACCTCGGCCTCGTACGCGTCGCGGCCGCCGGTGGACTCGCCGTAGGCGGCGTAGTGCTTCGCGCACGCGAGGATCGCGTCTTCGCGGGCGAAAGAGAGGGGCTCGGCGGCGGCCCCGGCAGCGGGCTCGAAGCCGGGACGCGGCGGGATCGGCATGCCCTGGTAGCCGGCGACGAGGTCGCTGCCGAGCTCGCCGATGAGCCACGGATCTTCGCCGAACGTCTCGTCTACCCTACCCCATCGCGGGTCGCGGGCAACGCAGAAGACGGGCGAGAAAGTCCAGTGAATGCCGGAGGCGCGGACCTCGCGCGCGGTGATGCGGCCCATCTCGTGGATGAGCGCGCGGTCCCACGAGCACGATGCGGCGAGTTGCGTGGGGAACACGGTGCCTTCGGGCTCGAAGCAGTGGCCGTGGATCGCATCGATGCCGAAGATGAGGGGGATGCCGAGACGGGTCCGCTCCGCGCGCTCCTGGAGCTCGCGCATCATCGTACCGGTGCAGTGGAGGTAGCTTCCGATGTGCTGCTCCTCGAGGAGCTCCATCATGCCTGAACGGTTTGCCGGCAGCTGCATCATCTGGCCGACCTTCTCTTCGGTTGTCATCCGCGAGAGCAGGTCGGCAACGCGCTCCTCGGTCGCGGCTCGTGGGTCGGTGTAGATCGGGTTAGTCACTGGTGTCCTCCACTGCGATTCGGTCTCTGCCTTCGCGCTTCGCCCGGTAGAGCGCGCGATCGGCTCGTTGGATCAGATCGTCGGTCCCTTCGTCCGTGTCCGACAGAAAGGCGACTCCGAGGCTGACGGTCAGCTCCACGCCCGCCAGGGGCCGCGTGCGAATGGAATCGTGAATGCGCTTCGCCATCCGGATCACCTCGTCCGCCTCGCGCTCGGGGACGATCACGATGAACTCCTCGCCGCCGTAACGTCCAACCAGGTCGTAGTCGCGAACGACGGCGGTGATTCGCCGGGCGAGCTCCTGCAGAACGTCGTCGCCCTTTCGATGGCCGTACGTGTCGTTGACCGACTTGAAGGTGTCCGCGTCCAGCATGAGACAGGCGAGCCGTTCGTTCTCGCGAAGCGCTCGTTGGAAGAGCCGCTCGAACTCGGGCATCAGATAGCGACGGTTGCGAACGTTGGTCAGGGGATCGATCGTCGCGGCGCGATGCGCTTCGGCGTAGGCGCGCATGTAGTGGACCCAGAGCTTGCTCATGCCGGCGCCGATGAAGAAGAGCATGAGCCCGGGGAGCAGGATCGCGTGCATCGGATGCCGATCGAGAATGTCGTGAATGGGCAGTCCGAAGACTGCGACGATCGCGAGCGCGACGAACGTCACCGCGAGGACGACGTAGAACGTCGCGAAGATACCGAGCGCGGTTCGCAGTCCTTCCTCACCGGAGACCGACTCGCGGATGAGCTGGACGGAGGTACGCGTCGCCGAGAACGCCACGGCGACGAAGAGAACCTCCAGCCGGGCGGACGCGTTCGGCACGACATACGTGAACGCGAGCAGCAGCCCGAGCGAGACGGCGAGAATCGCGACGTTCCACCGGTCGAAGACGGTCTCGTCCTCGGTCCTCGTGCTGCCGTGCATCATCAGGGCGCCCAGGATGAAGAAGAAGTTCGACGCCGGACCGTAGAGCCAGAGCGGCACGGGCCCGCGGAAGAGCACCACCGTAAGCCCCGCGGCGATCAGGAGGTAGCCGATCGCCCACTGGAGTACTCCGCGAATCGTGATACCTATGGCATGGAAGGCCAGGAAGGCTACGCCGAGGAACCCCGCGACCACGGAAGCGGCCACGTAGAGAGTCCCGATGTCGAGAGTGAGAACCACCATTCAGCTTAGCACGAGAGCGTCGCGGACACCATGGGAGCAGTCATCGCTCGAACGGGTAGACGAGGCCCCACTGCGCGCGGATTCGGTCGAGCGTCTCCATGATGCGCAACGACTCGTCAAGCGGAAGGATGTCGCTCTCCGACTTGCCGGCCGCCACGCACTCGGCAACCTCGCGCGCCTCGTACTCGTAGCCGTTCGAGAGGTGCGGTTCCTCGAACCGAGTCTCCGTCTCGCCGCGGTGGAGGATTGCGGACGTGGTGCCCCAGAACATGTGGGGAACTTCGATCCAGCCCTCCGTTCCATAGACCGTGAAGACGTGCTGCGCGTTCGTGCGAACACCGCATCCCAGCATCGCGAGTGAACCGTCGGCATACTCAAGAATGAAGGCGGCCTGCTCGTCCACGCCGGTCTCACCGATGTGCGCCCGGCCGATGACCTCCTCCGGTGCGTGGCCGGTCACCCAGTACGCGGCTGAGACGAGGTAGATGCCCACGTCCAGGAGACCGCCGCCGGCGAGATCGGGGTTGAGCAGTCGGCTCTCGGGATCCCATCCGGTCCGGAATGCGAAGGTGCCGTTGACGAGGCGGACGTCTCCGACCTCTCCGGCGCGGATCCACGCGCGGACCTGTTGCCAGGCGGGGAGGAAGCGCGTCCACATCGCCTCCATGAAGAAGACGTCGTTGCGCCGCGCGGCGGACACCATCTCCTTCGCCTGCGCCGCGTTCGCGGCGAGCGGCTTCTCGCAGAGAACCGCCTTGCCGGAGTCCAGACACAGAATTGCCGCGTCACGATGGTAGTTATGCGGCGTGGCAACGTAGATCGCGTCCACCTCCGGATCGCGGGCGAGCTCCTCGTACGAGCCGTGCGCGTTCGGCACACGGTACTGATCGGCGAACTCCCGCGCGCGGTCGATCGAACGAGAACCGACGGCGACGAGCTCGGCATCCGGCAGCCCCTCGAGGCCCTTCGCAAACTTGTGGGCGATCGCGCCCGGGGCGAGAATGCCCCATCTCAACCGCGGCATGGCGACTCCTCCTGCACGCTCTCGCGCACCATCCCAGTATTACGCGGTGAAGTCGACATCGGCAAGCGAGGCGATGTGGCGCGCGACGGACGAGAAGTCGAGCCCGCCCTTCCCACCGGCCATGGCCGCGGTGAAAAGCTGCGCTGCGGCGCTCGCGACCGGCATGGGGACGTTCAGCTTCTGCGCCGTGTCCACGGCGAGGTCGACGTCTTTCTTCATGAGATCGAGCCGAAACCCCGGCTCGAAGGAATCGGCGAGCACGAACTCGTGGAGACGGAGGTCGAGCATGCGTGAGTAGCCCGACGATTGCCTGATGACGTCCGCCAGCGTCTCCGGATCGGCGCCTGCCTTCTTCCCGAGCGCGAACGCCTCGCCGATGATCGCCATGTGAACAGCGGAGAGAACCTGGTTGACCATCTTCGCTACCTTGCCGGCGCCGACCGGGCCCACATGGAAGATGGTCGTCCCCATGCACTCGAGGAGCGGCCGGTACCTCTCGAGCACCGCCTTCTCGCACCCGGCGATGATCGTGAGCTCGCCGCTCGCGGCCTTCGGGGTGCCGCCGCTGACCGGCGCGTCGATGATCGATACGCCGGTCCCGGCGAGCTCGGCGGCGACACGCTCGATCGTCGCGCTCGTGGCGGTCGTCATCTCAACGAGAACCTTCTCACTGGACAGTTCCGGCTTCAGTCCGTTCTCGCCGAAGACGACCTCCTCGAGTTGCGCGTCCGCCGGAACGATCGTCACGATCGCTTCGCACTCGCGGGCAATCGCGAGCGGCGAGTCGAGCACGCGCGCGCCCATTGCCTCGAGCTCTGCGGCGGGCTCTTTCCTGCGGTGCGCCATCGTGAAGAGCTCGTGCCCTCCCCGGATGACGTTCTTTGCCATGGGGAGGCCCATCGCGCCGAGTCCGATGAATCCGACCTTCACTCAGAGCCTCCTCACATCGTCTCGTCCGGCTTCCAGCCGAGCGCCTCGTAGTGCTTGCGCCGGGAGACCTTGTCGCGCTCGTGCTCGTCGCGGGCGGCCTTGGCCACGTCCAGCGCGTACTCCTGCGGAACGACGACGACGCCGTCGCCGTCCGCGACCACGACGTCGCCGGGCCGGACCGTGACGCCGCCCACCGCAACCGGGACGTCCATCGCGTCGAACTGGAGGCGGGACTGCACCATCGACTTGCTGATCATCGCGCTCCAGAACGGGATGCCCTGGAGGATGATCTCGTCCGTGTCGCGGACGCCGCCGTTCGTGACGAAGCCCCGAACGCCTCGGCGGAGGCAGTTGAGCGTGTTCTCGGAGCCCATGAGTCCGGCGTCGACCCCGGACTGATCGATGACGACGAAGTCGCCGTCTTCAATCTGATCTACCCAGGGATACGGGCAGATCTCGTTGTAGTACATCCCCGACCACTCCCAGTAGCCGGCGGCGTCCTTCTCGGGAACGCGCCCCACGAACGGCAGGTAGCGGGCGGTCCGCGCGATGCCGACGGCGCGCTTGCGCTCGAGCGGCCGGATGTGCGGCTGCATGGACCCGATGTGGTGCAAGAGGACGGTATCCATTCCGTCGCGCACGTCCGTGAGACGCAGGTCGTTGTAGAGCTCGAGAAGCTCGGCTCTGCCGGGTATGCTCATCTTTGCCTCCTGTTCGGCGATACAGAGATCAGTAAACGTTTTCCAATGGAGGATCGTAACAGGAGAGATGATCCGTGTCAAAGGTGTCGGTAAGGTTGCAGGTCTCGTTGTCGCAGCACCCGACGGCCTACGCGTGCAGGGGCTTCGCGGGCGCGGCGACGCTCTCGCCCGGGTCGAGCTCCGGCTGGAAGATGTACTTCCGCTTCTTGAGTGCCGGCTTCTCGATGCGTGAGATCAGGTACTCCGCGGCGGTCCGCCCGATCGTCTGCGGATCCAACGAAACGATGGTCGGTCTCACGTAAAGCAAGTCGCGATTCATGATATTGCCGTAGCAGACGATCGACATCTCTTCGGGCACTCGCACGCGATGCTCGTGGAGATAGCGCAGCGCGCCCAAGGTCATCGCGTTGTTCATCACGACGAGGCCGGTGATATCCGGCCGCTGGGTGTGGAAGTACTCCGTGCCGGCGTAACCGGACTCGGCGGTGAAGTCACCGTTGTAGACGTCGTACGAGGAGCCGTCCACGGTGACGCCCGATTCCTCGCGCGCGATGCAGAAGCCGTCAAAGCGCTCGCGACCGGAGGAGAGCTCGAGGAGCCCGTTGATCGCACCGATCCGCGTGTGACCGGCATCCTGGAGGTGGCGCGTCAGCTCAGCCGCGCCGGCCCGATTATCGCTGTCCACGAAGTCGCCGGAGAACCCGCGTGCGGCGAGACGGCGATGGAGCAGCACGACGGGCACGGAGGAGCTCATTGAGGCGACGAAGCGGTCGTTGTGGCCGGTGGTGTTGAGGATCAAACCGTCGATCTTCTTGCTGAGCAGCGTGTTCAACGTCGTGAGCTCGCGTTCCGCGCTGCCCTGCGTGCTGCTGAAAATGAGATTGTACTCGCGTGGCCAGACGACGTCCTCGATCGCTCGAGTGACGAAGTTGAAGTAGGGGTTCGAGATGTCGGAGACGACCACGGCGATCGTGAGCGTGGACGCTCCCTTGAGACTGCGGGCGAAGAAATTGGGCTGATAGTCGAGCTCGGCGATCGCGTCGTTCACGCGCTTCGTCATCTCGGGACCCACGTAGTAGTTGCCGTTCACGACGCGCGACACCGTCGCGATGGACACACCCGCTCGCTTCGCAACTTCTTTGATAGTAACGCTCTTCGGCTTCATGCTTCGGTTCGTCCGGGCTGTACGTTAGCACATCCTTACAGATCTTGCACGCACTCCGCAAGCGGGGCCGCGCAGCGGCCAGTCCGTGCGGTTACCGGATTTGTGGCGAGCAGAAGGAGCGCGGAACGGTGTACGGCTCGCCGTCGCTCCCACAGAGCCCGAGCACGCCGTAGTCGGCACGCTCGAGCAGCTGTCGGGCATCGTCGTCCGGCATGCGCCGCTCGTCGCGGCGTAGTTCGTGATTCATGCTACCCCCTCAGGGATAGTACTTGAATATGTTCCCAACGTCCGGGATGTGCTCGTGCACCTCGTCCGAGATACGCTCGAGCTCTTCGAGCGCTTGCGGAAGCGCTTCCGATCCGAAGGCCGCGAGGTTGTCGGCGAGCTGGGGCTCGCTCTTCGCGCCCACGAGCACGCGCGCCGCACCCGCCCGGTCCACGAGCCACCGCAGCGCCAGATGGTGCAGCGACGCTCCCGCCTCGCGCGCAACCTCGGTCATCCGCGTGAGGCCCTCGTGTACGTGCGGCCAGACGTCATCCTGGTAGAAGACGGTGTTGGGCCGAGGATCGCCGGGCGCGAAACTCGGCAGCCGCGGCATCTTACCGGTGAGCAGCCCCTGCGCGAGCGAGCTGTAGCTGTAGGTCTCTATGCCGTGCGCCCGGCAGTACGGAACGACCTCCCGCTCCGGGTAACGCCAGAGCAGGCTGTAGCCGACCTGGTGGACGCCGATCCGCGCGACCTCGCTCGCGCGCTCGAGCTGCTCGGCCGAGAAGTTGCTCACGCCGATGCGCTTGATCGTTCCGCGGCTCCGCTCGGTCTCGAGCGCTTCGAGCATGGGGCGAAAATCTACTCCGGTCCGCGGCCAGTGAATGTAGAACAGATCGACGCTGTCTCGGCGCAGCCGTGACAGGCTCGTCCGCACGACCGAGGCGGTCTCGGCTGCGGGAACAAGGTGGCTCTTCGTCGCGAGCTCCGCGTCCGCCTTCCCCTCCAGAGCCGGACCGACGATCTCCTCCGAGCGACCGTCACCGTAGTCCTGCGCCGTGTCAAAGTGGCGCACGCCCTGCTCGTATGCGGCCCGAATCACGCGGACCGCGGTCCGTTCCGCGTCCGATCCGGGCTCGGCAGACCCGTACGACCAGCATCCGAGCCCGAAGTTCGAGCGCGTCATGGGTCAGTCGTTCTCCAGCAGCTCGATCATCGTCTTCAGCGTGTCGCGCGTGTTGACGTAGGCGTAGCGTCCGCCCTCATACTCGCCCTTCTGGTCGAGCGCGAAGCCGCGCGAGGTGAGCGTTGCCACCTTCTCCTTCATCCCGTTGATGAAGAACGCGACGTGGTGGATGCCCTCCCCGTGCTCCTCGAGGAACTCGCGCCACGTGCTCGGGTGCTCGTCCGGCTCGATGAGCTCGACCTGCAGCGAGCCGAAGTCCATGAACGCGAGCCTGGCTCGCGCCTCCGACGGCTCGCCCTTGTACTCGGTTTGCGCCGACCGGTAGTCGCCGGTGAGCACCGGCTCCGGCTTCTCGATGCCGAAGAACTCGGCGTAGTCGGCGGCCGTCTTGTCGATATCGCGCACGATGATTCCGACTTGAACCATGGTGTTGTTGCCCAGTAATCCGTGTCCCATTGTTACTCCTTGTGGACTGGTGCCGAAATTGTTGATGAAGAAGATGGCGCCGCGCACGACTCCCGCTCGATCAGCCGCGCGGGATAGATACCCCGATAGTGCGTCGCACGCTCCGGATGCTCGATCGCGTTCACGACCGCGCCAACAAGCGCCTCGAGCATGGTGCCGAAATCGAACGCAAAGGTAGTGAGCGGCGGCCGAAAGTAGCTGCCGAGGACGTGGCCGTCCATTCCCACGACGGAGACGTCCTGCGGCACACGCAGCCCCGCTCGGGTGAGCGCCTCGATGACGCCGAAGGCGACGCTGTCGTTCACGGCGGCGACGGCGGTGGGTAGCTCCGGCTCGCGGCTGAGGAAGTGCTGCATCGTATCGAACCCGCTCGGCCGGCTGAAATCGGCGAAGAGCATCCAGTCGTCCCGGACTTCCAGTCCGTTGCGTTCGAGCCCGAGCAGGTACCCTTCGTACTTCGCGCGGCCGGCGTTGCGACTCCGGTCACCGTTGACGACGGCGATGGCGCGGTGGCCGAGACCCGCGAGGTAGTCGATGGCGGCGGCGGCGGAGTTGCGATCGTCGAAGTTGACGACGATTCGGTTCGGTTCTTCTCGGCCGGGGAGATCCTGGTCAAAGGCGCCCACCACGAAGCCCTCGGCGATAAGCTCCTCAACGACGGATTCGTGGTTGCGGAACCCGACGAAGAGCCCACCGTCGATCCGCCGCTGGTAGTACGCTTCCTTGATCACCTCCGCCGATCGGTCGTCCGAGCGGGTGCGTATGATGTTCGTCAGAATGTGGTACCCGCAGAGCGCCGCGTGCTCGATGATGGCAGAGATCATCCGGCTGGCGTGCAGGTCTTCCGACCAGTGTCCTTCGTTCGCGAAGAAGAGTCCGAGGGTGTGCGTCTTTTTGCCGGCGAGGATTCGCGCCGAGTAGTCGGGATAGTAGTGGTACCGCCGAACCGCGGCGAGCACCCGCTCCCTCGTCGTCTCCGAGATGCTCGGATAGTCGTTGATGACCTTGCTTACCGTGCTCCTCGAGACCCCCGCTATCTTGGCGATCCGGGTGCTGTTGATGTCTCGGAGAGCCATACGGTTGCTACCTCCCGCTCCGGCCGATGCGAACACGCGTTCCCAATCGTCTGAAACCTATGTGGCGACAGAGGGGTCGCATGACCCCCCTCTCGCCGCCGACACGCGCTCAGGACGTCCTCGAGCACCAGTTTGACCCACCGATGTTGAAATTTTGGTCTCTCAGACGCGCCGCGGACGGCTCGCTATCGCGAACCGCATCCGCTGCTCGAACGCGCGACGGCATTCGCGCTCCCGCAATTGGGAACGCGTGTTCTTGATTCTACTCGAAAATCATGATATGTCAAGGCATGAGGCGGCGAAAACCGCCGGCGGAGGCACTGAGACCGTGCGGACCCCGGTCCCGGTGCGGGAGGAAATCATGAGCAGGGCGTTTCCGGACGGGTTTCTCTGGGGTACCGCGACAGCGGCGTATCAGATCGAAGGCGCGACACGGGAAGACGGCCGCGGTGAGTCGATCTGGGACCGATTCTCCGCGACGCCGGGCAAGGTGTTCGGCGGCCACACGGGCGAGCCGGCGTGCGACTCGTACCATCGCTCCGGCGACGACATCGCGCTCATGACGGCGATGAACAACAACGCATACCGCTTCTCGGTCGCCTGGCCGCGCGTCTACCCCGAAGGAACCGGTCGCGTCGCACGTCCGGGTCTCGACTACTACGACCGCCTGACCGACGAGCTGCTCGAGGCCGGAATCGCGCCGTTCGTCACGCTCTACCATTGGGATCTTCCGCAAGCGCTTCAGGATCGCGGCGGGTGGGCAAGCCGTGAGACGATCAAGGCGTTTGCGGGCTACGCCGATACGGTCACGCGCGTGCTCGGGGATCGGGTCAAGATGTGGGCCACCTTCAACGAGCCGTGGTGCATCTCGATCCTGAGTCACGAGATAGGCGCGCACGCACCGGGCATCCGTGATCGCAGGACCGCGCTCCGCGCCGCGCACAACGTGCTCCTCGCCCACGGCGAGGGCATGCCGATCATCCGGGCGAACAGCCCGGGCTGCAAGGCCGGCATCGTCCTGAACATGGAGCCCGCCTACCCGGCGATGGATACCGAGGCGGACAGAAGACTCGCAGCGCTGCAGGAGTCCACCTTCAACTGGTGGTTCATGAACCCGGTGATGGGCCTTCCGTACCCGCTCGACGCGTGGGAGCACTACGGCGCGGACGTTCCCGAGATACAGGCCGGTGACATGGAGCGGATTCACCAACCGGTCGACTACTTCGCGCTCAACTACTACACGCGAAAGGTGATGCACGATCCGGCCGGCGGAGACGGCGAGCTTCTCAATCGGCGAGACGACGAGAACGTGAGTGATCGAGACTGGGAGATCTTCCCGGAAGGGCTGTCCGACCTTCTGATCCGCGTGCACGAGCGGCATCCGGAGATTCCGGAGTTCTACGTGAGCGAAAACGGCATGTCGCGGCGGGACGTGCCGGACGGCTCGCGGATCCGAGATTCGGAGCGGATCGACTACTTGAGAAGTCACTTCAACGCCGCGCTCGATGCGATCGAGGCGGGCGTACCGCTCAAGGGCTACTTCATTTGGACGCTGATGGACAACTTCGAGTGGGCGTGCGGCTACGACAGCCGATTCGGCCTCGCGTACACCGACTTCGAAACACAGGAACGGACGCTCAAGGACAGCGGTCGATGGTACGCTCGCGTTGCGGCGGCGAACTCGATCGTGGAGTAGACGCGAAACGCGAGGCGCCCTTCACGCGAGTATGCCGACGCACAACTCCAATTTGTGTGAGAGACCTTCACGCGAGCTTGCAAGTTACGTGAATGCAACGAATTCCGGGAAATGAACGGCCCTCTAACATTGACAAGCGGCGGGACGCATCCGTAAGCTGTAGGCGACCCACCGGTTAGGAGTAGTTATGCCAGCAGTTGTACGTATCGACACGGGTGGCACCCATGGTTATCAGGCTCGCATCGGCGGAAGCGTTGGGTACGAGTCCAAGCTGTTCAGCGACAAGAAATGGGGCGGAAAACGAAAGGCGAAGGCCGCCGCGATCGCGTGGCTCGAAGAGCGCGGCGATCGGTACGCGCCCCGTCGATTCGGCCCGAAGAAGGGCATTCAGGTCAACAACATGAGCGGAACGCCGGGCGTCCACCAGAGCCAGCTCACCCGGAACGGGAACGTGTCACGGTACTGGGCGGCGCACTATTCGATCGGGCCGAACGGTCGGCGAACGCATCGCTCCAAGCGATTCTACTTCGGCACGAAGCGAACGGAAGACGAAGCGCGCGCGCTCGCGGTCGAGTTCCGCACGGGATGGGTGGACGCATTCGAGCAGGACGGAGTCAACGGCGTGAAGCGGTTCTTCAAGGAGTGGGAGGAGAAGCACCCGAGCCGCAAGCGAAAGAAGAGCCCGTCAACGCGAAAGAGCCCGGCTTCCTCGAAGAAGGGTGCGTCGTCCGCAAAGGCCTCTTCCAAGAAAACGTCTACAGCGAAGAAGACCTCCTCGACCGCGAAGAGCACGTCGACCAGAAAGGCGACGAGCAAGAAGAAGTAGGCTCCTGCCGATACTCACATCGTGAGGTTCTCGTCCGGAACGGTGGTGTCTTTCTACGCGGCTCTCCTGCTCGCCGTCGGCGGGGTCGGCGGCGCTGCCGCGCAAACGCTCACGAACGAGGGTAGATGGACCGCGCCGATCGTGCCGGCGCCACGGCCCTTCACGCTCAACAGCTACGATGTGATCGACGCCGTGTGGCTGCTTCGGCGCGTCCGATTCGTCCAATGGTGGGACTACGAGAACAAGCCGGAGACGATCGCCGTGGAACGCGTACGGAGCGTGTGGGTCGACTACAACCCGAACGCGTACGAGGGTCATCGCAACCGGTACGACATCGAGCTCAACGACGAGCCGATCGATTGGGACCATATCTACGTTGAATACGACGGTGACATGATCAATCTTCGCGTCCTCTACACCTATCGGAATCAGCAGCCGGCACCGGACGTTCCGTACCGTCTGCGCCGGCCGTAGTCCAGGAGGGCTATCACACGCGACCGCGTCGCGGGATACCTTAACTGGAGAGGTGTACCGTGATCATTGATTTTCTGAGCGGCTTCTCCGCTTCTCCGGTCGAGATCGTCGCATTCGTGCTTGTCATCGCCGTCCTGATCTCCTTCCTGATCTGGTACGCCTCGCGGACACGACGACGGGAGCGCAGACGCCGCGTGGCGATCGCGAACCGGAGGTACGAAGAGATGCGAGGCGAGCTCGCCCTGTCGAATACAGACGCGGAGGCGCTCGAACGGCTCTCGCATTACCTGAGAAAGCCGGAACAGAAACCCTTACTTCTTCAGAATCACACGGTATTCAACGACTGCGCCGAACGGGCGCTCGCGGACGACACGGCGGGCAGCGGAGAAGTCGCGGCGCTCCGCGTCCGTCTCGGATTCGGCGGGTCACCCGCTGGAGCTCAACCCGAATCGAGCACGGAGATCCCGGCCGGATCGGGTGTGATCGTGATCGACAACCACGATCGAATGATCTCAGGCCGCGTGCGCGAGCCCACCCCGTCCGCGTTTCGGATCGATACCGATCGCGACGCGCCGCGTGTTACGACCGGTACGTTCGTGGAGGTCGTCCACCAGAACGGCTCCGGGATCTACCAGTTCGGCTCGGCAGTCCTCTCGAACCCACCGGGCGAGATGACGCTCTCGCATGCCGAAGGGCTCCGCCGCGTGCAACGCCGCAGGTACTACCGCGGAAACGTGCGCCTTCCCGTATACGTCAAGCTCGCGAGCGAGTCCGAGCGGCCCGCGCAGACCGAGCTGATCGACATCGGCGGCGGCGGCGCGAGCTTCTTCGCTCCGGACGGTCGCTACCAGCGCGGGGAACACGTGGAACTGACGTTCCATCCGGACAGCACGAAGGCGCTCCACCTTCCGGGACGGATCGAACGGGAATCGAAGGGCGGGAAGGTTGTGCACGTGAGCTTCGAAGACCTGAGACCGGCCACGCGCGACAAGGTCGTGGGCCTCGTGTTCCGCAATGAGAGACGACGAGAGACGAGCGAGCCGGTCTGACCCTACGTCTCCGGCGGAATCGGAAAGGCAATCCGGTGACGCAACAGGTCGCCGGCCGTCGCGGTCTCGATTCGACCGTGGATTTGCGATACGAGGGCGGCGATCACGTCTTTCGTGGTCTGAGACCGTTCGTCGAGCACGCCGTTCGGCAACTCGAGAACCAACACCGCCGCTGCGCCGTCCAGACGCGTCTGCACGCGAATAGTCACGTCGCTCTTCCGGACTTCGGCCTCCCGGTGGAATCCGATCAGAAGCTCGGCAATGATCAGACTGACCGCCACGGAATCACCGGTTGGGATCGAAACCGCATCGCCCCGGATGCTGAGCTCGACCGATTGGAAGAGATGCCGGCCAACCTCGTGCGCACTCTGACGCGCGAGCTCGGCAAGGCCCACAGAGCGCACGTTCTCGCCGCGGTACGTGGCTTCGTGTGCCGCCGCCATCGCGAGCACGCGAGCCTCCGCGTACGCGAGCTCGTCCGCCGTGGGCTTCCCCACGTCGCCGCGATGAAGCCGGAGCAGGCTCACCATCGTCTGAAGGTTGTTCTTGACCCGATGATGGATCTCGGAGATGAGGTGCGCGCGCTCGGCGCTCCGGCGCCGCTCGTCTGCGAGAGCTCGTACGACGCGGTCGAGCAGAGAACCCATCCCGGCCGAAACGAACGCGGTCACCGCGACGTAGTTCCCCACGACGGTGAACCACGCCTCCGGACTGAGCGTCCACGGAAGCGATCCGGCGAAGAGCAACGCCGTGCAGACACCGAGCGTGATAGCGACGATCGCCGCCACGACGAGCGTACCGACGATCGGAATGAAGAGGATCGAGACGAAGATCGGCGCGCCGAGCCAGAGAAACGATGCGCCGCCGAGCCCGACGGTGAAAAGAAGCATCACGCCCAGGAAGAGCACGACCGCCACGAGCGCGGCGGCGCGCACCTCGTACCTGAGCCGCCTCCACCCGAGCAGCAGCACGATCGCCGCGTACGCCGCGATATCCGAGTACGCAACGAACGGGAGTCCACCGCGAAACGACGCGATCACGCTCGGAACCAGAGCGACGAATCCCGCGATCGCGGCAATTCGAAGCGTATGCTCGAGAAGCTCCTCCCGCCACGGACGGATCGCGTGCGCGGGGATTTCTGGGGTACGGTCGTCTGCCGTCATGCGCGCCTCGGAGTCCCACTCTACCACGAGTTCGACGTTACGTGGACCTCTGCGGCGCGGATCTTCGGCGCTCTCGAAGCACCCACTTGAGGAACTGCGAGAACGGCTCCCACGCGCGCGCGCCGTACCCACCCGACATGAGCCACGCCTGCGGTATTCCGCGCTCCTCGAGAAAGCGGTAGACCATGCGGTCGCGCTCGCCGAGCTGCTCGAGCGAGAGCCTCAGGTCCTGGGTCGACGGTAGCTCGTCCAGCTCGTACGGATCGGCTCCGTCCACCACGTACGCGACGTCCGGCCGGTCCGCATCGGTCGACGCGAGCTGCTCGAGCGCGGCGCGCAGTCGCGGAAGGTACTCCTCTTCCTCGCCGGGCGCGACCGGAACGTCGATCGTGCTCGGAACGCGCCACGGGGCGGTGGTGCCGTCCGGGAGGCGATCCGGCAGGTCGAGGGGCCAGGCGTTCGCCATGTGAACGGAGAGCGTCGAGACCGTGGGATCGTCCGCGGTGAGCGCGGCGGTCCCGTCGCCCTTGTGCGCGTCGATATCCACGACCCAGGCGCGCTCGATTCGCCCCTGTGCCTGCAGCTTCCTGAGCGAGACGACGATGTCATTGAAAATGCAGAAACCGTGCCCGAAGTCGTAGTGCCCGTGGTGCGTCCCGCCGCCCAGGTAGAAGCAGAACCCGTGCTCGAGCGCGACCCGCGCCGCCTGATGGGTCCCGCTCATCCAGCGGAGCCACTCCGTGAAGAGCTCTGCGAGAGGCCGACGCGCGCTCGCCGGGTCGTAGCGGTGGTAGCTCCCGTCTTCGTTCACGAGCTCGAACACCTCGAGCAGGAGCTCCTCCACGCTCGCCCCGAACGCCCGCTCAACGTACGCGGGCGCGTGGACGCGGAGCACGTCTTCGCGGCCGATCTCGGTCCCGTCGGGACCGAGCAGCCACGACGCGGAGTCGCCGCCGATCGTGGGATCGGCGAGCACGTCGCCCAGCACCGCCTCCGCGCGGTCCACCGCGACGGGAATCCGGATCCCGTACTTGGAGAGGTCGATGCTCTCGGGATAGTGGAGGATCATGTGCTCAAGGTAGCTTCGCGGCGCACGACTCGGCGAGCGAGTGCCAGCGCGGGTCCTCCTTGCCGGCCTCGTCCCGCACGCCAAAGAGCTGGAGCGCAAGGTCGCCGGCTGCCGTGTAGATCTCGATCGAGGTCACCGTGTCCTCGGCGACGGGCTTGCGCACGGGCGGCCCCCGTATGGTCTCAGTCACCGGCATCGTGACCTCCGAATAGGTTAGTAGAATACTAAGGTATAGTGAGGGAGTCGCGGGATTGCGTCAAGGGCGGGGAATCGGGTGGCGCCGGGCGCCCTGAACGGGTAGGCTACATACTGCATCAGCCCGGCAGAGACACGAGGAGAGACGAACTTGGACGGCGCGAAGGCAATAGAGATCCTGCTGACGGAGGCCGGTTTCGACCGGTTCTACGAAGCCGTGGGACGCGACCCGGCCGCAGGGCGAGCGGCTGTGCTGGACGGCATCAATCCGATATCCGCTGCTGTTTTGGCGAACGCGACTGTAGATGTGCGGATTCGTCTACTCGCTCGCACGATGCGGGAGCTGGAGCTTTCGGAAGACGATGCGTCGCGAATGCTGGAGACGACCGCGAAGCTCGCGTCACCCGTATCACCGGATGAGAGACCGTGGAATCCAATGGTGTTTCTCAGCTCGGTGCAAAGCCTCGCAGATACCGAGCACTTCGTTGTCGCACTCCGGGAACTCGGACTATCGCTTTCTCCCGATACTCGGAGCGCCATCAGATCGAATCTCGAGCGCCGGTTCAACGGAGCCCGCGATCGGATAGCCAAGCTTTTCGACTAG
>JBKHII010000115.1:0-3835 GCA_046538735.1 Spirochaetales bacterium | reverse complement strand
CCGTAGTCGCCGATCGAGGGCTCGTTCCGTTGAGCCCAGTATCGCTGCTCGCCGATGCGCATCGCTACGTCCAGCAGTCCGCCGGCGGCGATGCGGGGCTTCGTGACTCCAATCGATTCGAGTTCGTTGACGGCTGGAACCGCAGGATCCTCGGTTCTGGTGACCATTTCCATGGAAACGCATCCGGCGATCGCGACAGCGACGGCGAGGATGACGACGGTACGTTTGATCATCTACTTCTCCTTATTCTCAGAACAGGTTTGTGAGCTGGATGCCGACTCCAACCCGGGTCGACGATCGCTCCGGGGCCCAATACAGCCAATCCGCCTCGATATACAGGACATCGAACACGACGCGTGCACCGAGATCCAGTTTGTGCGCGATCCCGATCCCCGAGTCCACCGCGAGGTCCACGAAGGTCGCGAAGTTGTAGCCCACGTGCCCTTGAACGATCAACCCGCCAAAGGTTGCGCGTGCGAAGCCGCGGAGTGGAACGTCCACGAGCGGCGTGAGGACCGCATCCCCTTCCTCGTTGCTCCCCATGAACAGGAACACCCCTGCTTCCGCGCCGACCGACAGCGGCCCGGAAACGATGTTGTCTCCGTACTCGAACGTTCCGCCAAGCCCTACGTCGAATCCACCATCGAGCGCGAACGCGCCCGCCGTGACCACCAGGACGAGCACCGCCACAATCGCAGCTCTCTTCATTTCTGCCTCCAGAACGGATTTTCCGAACACTACACTGGAACTATTGGCGATAAACCTTTTTTCCTATCGCGAATAGGGACGCGCGACCGCTTGCACATTCCGCTCCGCCCACGATACTATCTGTCTGCACCAGGCGACTGACGAGGCAAGGTGGAATCGACCACCGGGAAGCCTGGCGCAGCCCACCGCGGCCGTTCGTCTGGGCCGGGCACTCCATCATCCGGGACATCGTCCCCAAGGGGGAGCCGCCATGGCCAACGTCGTATTCACCCTCATTGATCAGGAAGAGCGCAGACAGCGCGAGATGATCGGACTGATCCCGTCCGAGAATCACATCTCTCCGGAGGTGTTGTCCGTGCTCTCATCGTGCCTCTCGAGCAAGTACTCGGAAGGGTATCCGGGCCGACGCTACTACGAGGGGAACCAGATCGTGGACGAGCTTGAACGCCTCGCGTGCAACCGATTGCGCTCGCTCTTCGGCGTTCCGTACGCGAACGTGCAGCCTTACTCCGGCTCGCCGGCGAACTCGGCAATCCTCTTCGCCACCCTCGATCCCGGCGACACGATCATGGGACTTCGGCTCGGGTCGGGCGGCCACCTCACGCACGGCCATCCGAACGTGACCTTCTCCGGCCGCTACTTCACCTCCGTCCAGTACGGTCTGGACGAGAATGCACGGATCAACTTCGACGAGATGGCCCGGCTCGCGGCCGAGCATCGCCCGAAGGCGATCATCGCCGGGACGACCGCCTACCCCTTCGAACTCGACTTCGCCCGCTTCCGCGAGATCGCGAACGGCGTGGGCGCGTGGCTCATCGCCGACATCTCGCACATCGCCGGCCTCGTCGCGGCCGGAGAGCACCAATCGCCGGTGCCCCACTGCGACGTCGTCATGACAACGACGCACAAGACGCTTCGCGGCCCCCGCGGCGCGACGATCCTCGTCACCGAGCGGGGACTCGCGCGCGACGAGAAGCTCGGCAAGGCGATCGACGCCGCGATCATCCCGGGACTCCAGGGCGGACCGCACAACGCGACGACCGCCGGCATCGCGCTCGCTGCGGAGGAGGCGGCGCGGCCTGAGTTCACCGACTACGCCCGGCGCGTCAAGCGGAACGCGACGGCGCTCGCCGGCGCGCTCGTAGACCGCGGGCTCACACTCGTGGGCGGCGGCACGGAGAACCACCTCGCGGTGATCGACCTCTCGGGAATCTCGCCGGGCCTGGGAACGCAGGTCGCCTTCGCGATGGACGTCGCCGGGATGTACGCGAACCGGAACACGATCCCCGACGAACCGGCGTCGGCCTTCTATCCCTCCGGAGTCCGCATCGGGACACCACTCGTCACTACGCGCGGGATGACGGAGCCGGACATGGACCGGATCGGCGAGTGGATTGCGCGCGTGGTGGAGATCGTGAAGGGCGAACGACTGCCGGCCGAACGCACGGAGCGCTCCGGCTTCGTACGCGCGTTCAGGGAACGCTACGCGGAGCATCCGGAGCTGCTGCGTATTCGAGAGGAAGTGAAGAAACTCGCCGAGGGTTATCCGCTCTTCCGCTGGTGAGGAGATGGGGTGGGTGCAACCGGGACGCTCGCAGGAAAGATCACTCGCGCGGTGGCCGCCCCGTTGACAAACGCTTCTCCTCGGCGGATGCTCTTCCCGATGAGCACGAATAGAGTAGTTGCCGCTGGTTTCCTCGCGCTCGTGCTTTGCGCAGGCGCGTTGTTCGGCCAGGAGCGCGAACGTCCGCCCGACTTCCAGTTCATCCTCGGTCCCCGGATCGGCGTGGCGTACGACTTCACGAGCACCGAGGAGTTCACGGACGCCGTCCGCACCCGCTATCCGGACGGCACCTACGTCCCGGTGACGTCGCTGTTCGGGATCATCGCGGAGCAGCGCATCTTGCTCGGCGAGACGAACAACCACTTCGCGTTTCAGGAAGTGCTGCTCGTGGGCGGACTCGAGCAGTCGATCGCGCTTCCGGTCGCGAGTGTGCTCGTGGGCTACCGGGACGCTTCGGGATTCGAGTTCGGAGTCGGCCCCAACCTCTCGTTCGCCGGCATCGGCGTCATCGTCGCTGCCGGTTACACCATCAGCTTCAGCGGCGTTTTCGTGCCGGTTGACGTGAGCGTCGTGATCCCGAACGCGAATCGCCCGGCATCGGTTGCACTGACGACCGGCTTCAACTTCGTCACCCAGGCCGTCTACTCTCGGAGATGAATGAGCGACATCTCGGACGTTGGTAATCCAATTCCCGACTCGAACGCGAAGGCGGCGCTCGACTTCATCCTCAGCAACGCCTTCCGCTCGGGCTTCGGAACGTTGGGAAAGACCGAGCTCGATCTCATCCTCTTCACCGCGCTCATGAAGTACGCGGAGAAACACGAGCTCTCCGATCACGCGCTCAGCAAGTACCTCCAGATCACGAAGCGCCGCATCCGCAACCTCAAAGAAACGGCGAGCGTGAAGTACCTCTCGATAACACGCAATGAGGCGCTCGCGCGCTTCGTTGAGCAGGCCCGCTATGCTCGCATCGAGCACGACTACGTGGACATCCCGATTGACGATGTCGCGGTGCGCAACGAGCTGGAGGCCCTGCTCGACGAGAATAACGTCCTCCTGCACTACCAGCTGAACCCCAAGATCTTCCGAATCAGGATCGACGATTTCATCGACCTCGCCGTGCAGATCGAGGCATCCGTAGAGGCCGCCGTCTCAACCGGACCGCGTCCTCACCCGGACGAGATTCGCGAGCGGATCGTCGGCAACCTGCGGGCGCGAGCCGCCGCGGATACGGAGCTCAGCCGGCAGCTCGAAGCCGCGGGCACGGCACCGAAGGCGCTGAGCTGGGACTCGCTCAAGAAGGCGATCGCGACCGGCGGCGTCTCGTTCGGAATCAGCCTCCTCGCCTCGCTCATCCCCGGCGGCACCTTCGTCGCGGACGCCGCGAAGGGCCTGATCCAGGCCATCGCGAAGAAGGTGTAGCACCGAGAACCGGAACGAACGGAATCCACCGGCATGACGTTCGGTCGTGCGTTATACTTCGGCACGTAGAGCTACGATCGGAGGATTCGATGCCCCACACACGCGGTCCAATCCTGGTCCTCTTCACAACGGTCGCGTTTG
>JBKHII010000114.1:0-3871 GCA_046538735.1 Spirochaetales bacterium | reverse complement strand
GAATCGATCAGCCAAACTGCGGTATACCACCGGACGACGAGCTACATATTCACGACGAGAATGGTTTCCCTCGCGACGGCGGGCATCGCGTTGCTGCTTGCCGGCTGCGCCCCACCGCCTACTTCGGTAGATCTGCGGAGCACTGCCGCCCTGGATGGGGAGGTGACCTCCGCCGGAGGAGTCATTACCTCGAGCGATGAGGCCAACGTAGGTGACAACCAGTCGAACCAATCGAGCCGCGCGTTCTTCAGCTTTGACGTGAGTGCGATCGCGCCCTCGGAGACGGAGGACTTCGATGTGACGAGCGCGAGACTCCGACTCACGATGATGGATTGGTTCTCCATCGATGCGGCGCTCGATCCTACCGTCGATCTCGGCAACGTCGTCGTCGAGCTCGTGGACTACGGTACGAGCCTCAACGGAGCCGACTACTCGTTGCCCGCGATCGGTGACGCTGTGACCCTGGCAACGGACGCGCGGATGACGACCACGTACGAAGCGGACGTCACGCAGCTTATCGTGGACTACATCGACTCCGGGAACCCCACATCCCTCGGGCGCCGGCAGTTCCGCTTGCGCCACGAGACGGAGACGGACGGAGATGATTCGACGGACGAGACGGAATGGGCAACGCAAGAGAACCACGAGGACTACGCACCGGTACTCACGGTCACGTACAACGAGTAGCTCGTTCATTCCAAACCGGGGCGGCGCCGCCGCCCCGCCGTGACCCCTTCCTTGTCAGCAACCGTGCAGATCCATTCGCGCGAAACCGTTACCGGCGGTACAATTGAGCGTTGCCCCCTAAACACGGTCCTGCCCAATCGCGCAACGCCGGATGACCAATCGATGTACCCAGAGAGCGACCTCCAAGGTCACTGACATTTCATGGCTGTTGTGCGCGTTACGAAACCAGTTTCGCTTGACAGCACCCCGAACCGGGTCCAGACTGCCCTTAACGAAACCGGTTTCCGGTTCGACGGATGCACACGTGTCATGCGGCACTGCGCGGCTACAGAAGGAGGTCACCATGAAACGAATCGTTGCAGCATCGCTCACGCTGCTCTTCCTTGCGTCGGCGATGTTGTTCGCCGCGGGCGAGCAGGAGCCCGCCGGAGGCGCCATTGGAGGCGAGATCACGGTCCTCACGAATCGGACCGACATCGTGAACACAACGTTCGCCGAGTACGGAACCCGCTTCCAGGAGATCTACCCGGACGTAGAGATCAACTTCGAGGCGATGCAGCTCATCAGGGACAACACGGACGCGATTCCCTACTATACGAACTACGCGTCGGGCTGGGCACTCGATCAGTGGGAGTGCAATCGAACGGCGATCTCCGGCGATGCCGACTACGTCAACTCGATGGCTCATGTGGACGACCCGTTCGCGCCCGGCCGGCCGCACTACACGCTCTACAAGCTCCTCTACGACCTCGTCGCGCAGGGCCTCACCGAAGATGACTCCACGACAACCGACTGGGAGTCGACCAAGATATGGATCGGGGAAGGAAGAATCGCGGCGATGGTGCTCGGTTCATGGGCCATCGGCCGGGTTCAAGATCTCGCCGAGAACCCCGACGACGTGGGTTACACTCGCTTCCCGCACAACGTCGACGGTCAGGTATACGCGAGCAGCGGCGGCGACTACTCGATCGCCGTGAACCGCAACAGCGACAACAAGGCAACCGCCCTCGCCTATCTCTGGTGGTTCCTCAACGACTCAGGATACGCGCGCGAACAGGGTTCCATCCCAACTCGCCGAGGGCCCCAACGAAGTGAAGGTCTACCATAGCTGGGGCTACACCTGGTTCGACTACGCGACGGCCGAAATCGTCCGATAGACTCTTCGAACCGCACAACGACCGGTTCGGATCTCGCCGCCGGAACTCGGTGCGCCGGGAGTCCGACCGGTCGTCTCGTTTCAGACCACGCCGTGGGAGGCGGCAGCCATCATGAACAGAATTGACACACGGTCGTGCATACAGCTGGTCCTTACCATCCTCGTCCTGCTGGGCGTCGCGTCGGGGTGCGTAACCCCGGACGCGACCAACGCGCCGTCGGTGCCGAGCGACCGGCAGGTGGAGATCAATCGCGTCGAGCACGGGGGACAGGAGCTCTTCCTGAGCGGCATGAACCTCGCCTGGATGGACTTCGGCAAGGACCTCACTCGCTTCAACGAGAGGCTGTGGCGGGAAGCGGTCGACGACGTCTCCACCGCCGGCGGGAACACGATCCGCTGGTGGATCCACGTCAACGGCAGCGAAAACCCCGTATGGGACGGCGACCGGGTCACCGGAATGCCGGAAGGCGCGATCGACACGCTCGAGTACGCGCTTGACATCGCTTGGGAGCGTGGCGTGCTCATCATCCCGTGCCTCTGGTCCTTCGACATGCTCCAGCAGCAGGGCGGCATGGATCCCGAACGGAACAAGCGCTTCCTCGAAGACCCGGAAAACATCCGGACGTACATCAACAACGCGCTCGTCCCCATGGTCGAGCAACTGGGAGACCACCCGGCCGTTGTCGCGTGGGAGATCTTCAACGAGCCGGAAGGGATGACGCGTGAGTTCGGCTGGACTCCCGTGCGCACCTCCATGGAAGCCGTGCAGACCTTCATCAACCTTACGGCAGGAGCGATTCATCGCACCGCACCGGAGGCGAAGGTTTCGAACGGGAGCTGGAACCTGCGCGCGTCCAGCGACGTCGCGGGCTACACGAACTACTACCGCGACGATCGACTCATCGCCGCAGGAGGCGACGAGCTCGGGACGCTCGACTTCTACATGGTCCACTTCTACCCGCAGCACTTCAGCGACGACACCTCCCCCTTCCATCACCCAGCCTCGTACTGGGAGCTGGACAAGCCGGTGGTGATCGGGGAGTTCCCCGCCCGTGGCATCGTCGATCTCGGCGAAGGCATCCGCACGTCCACGTCTCTGAGCACGCGCGAGGCGTACGAGTACGCGTACCGCAACGGGTACGCGGGAGCGCTTGCGTGGACCTGGACCGGCCACGACGGGTTCGGGGATACGGACACCGCTCAGCCGGGAATGATGGCGCTCCAGGTTCTGGGTCGACGCGACGTCGTCGTGGAAACCGGCGACATCGACAGGATGCCGGTGCGCGTGGCAGATCTCGAACCGGTGCGCATGCAGATCAACGACCCGCCGCTCGCCGAGCCGATCGACCTCGCGCGCATCTTCACGGACGAGGAGGACGCCACCCTCTCGTACGAAATCACCAAGGTGCAGCCGGAAGGACTCCTCGACGCGACGATCGACGACAGCTTGCTCGCGCTTACCCCACTCCCGGATCAGGCCGGCCAGGCGGTCGTAAGCATCGCGGCGATCGACAGCGCCGGCAACCGCGCGACCGCATCGGTAGTCGTGCACGTTGTGGATCCCGACCGCGGCAACGTCGCCCTTTTCAAACCGGTGACGGCCTCCAGTGTGGAAGACGAAGAGAAGTCCCCCAGCTTGGTGAACGACGGCCTGGACGCCACGCGATGGGCGAGCGAGTACGCGGACGATCAGACGCTCACGATAGACCTGCGCGGCACCTTCCGAATCGCAAGCGCACGCCTCGTCTGGGAGACCGCCTACGGAAAGCACTACGCGATCGAGGTCTCGCGTGACGGCGGCGAGACGTGGACTCGTGTCTACGAGGAAACCGACGGAGACGGCGACGTGGATGAGATCGAGTTCGATCCGGTGCTCGCGTCCTCCGTGCGCCTCGTCGGCATAGAGCGCGCGACCGAGTGGGGTTTCTCGCTCTGGGAGCTGGAAGTATACGGGGAGCGGGCGGCCGAGTAGGCCGCCGGCTCGTTCTGCTACAGACTGTTTTGTTTCGTGAAGTCGACGATCTCGTC
>JBKHII010000015.1:0-50056 GCA_046538735.1 Spirochaetales bacterium | reverse complement strand
CGTCCGGACTGATCGTGGTCGTTGCTGCGACGCTCTTCCTCGCGGCGTTGTAGGAACGATGCGCTTCACGCTGACAATCTCCGCGACCGGCAGCTCGTCGGCGTCGCGGAACCCGAGATCGCTCGCAGCGGAGACGCTCGAAGAGCACGAGCTGAGCTACCGCACCATTGGGCCCGTGATCGAAGTCGACGGTTCGTGGGAGACGGTCATGGAATCCTTGCATGAGGCGTACGCGCTTGTGAGGAGGGACTATCCTTCCGTCATTTTCAGCATGACCGCCCACGACGTTCGGTCGGCGCCCGCAGGGGCGGCCGAGAGCATGGAAGTTGCGGACGTAGACTCGTTTCCAGCTAGCGATCCTCCGGGAACCTCTCCGGGGCCGTCGTAGCGCTCCGCCGCGACCGCCTCAGGCGTTCCGCGGTCCCGAGAACCACCCCGAGTACGACGAGCCCGGCGACCGCGGCGGGCAGCGAGAAGCCTGTCTCCGGGTCGATCCAGCCCGCATCGACCGCGACGTTCGCCAGGACGAGCTGGACAGCGTTGTAGAGGAAATGCGCGATTGCGACGGGGTAGGGCGATCCGAACGCGTAGTAGAGGTAGCTCAGATACACACCCACGAGTAGGAGCGATGGAAGCGTCAGGACCTGCTGGTGGAAGAGCGCGAAGAGTGCACCCGCAATCACCACGCTCCAGACGCCGCGGACTCCTCGCTCGAGCGTCCGCTGGAAGTAGGCGCGGAAGAAGAACTCCTCGCACACCGCCGGCGTGAAGGCGAGCGCCGCGACGATCGCCACGAGCTCGCCCGGCGAGTCGGCCGCGATGAGAAACGACGTTGATTCGGCGAGTTTCCGAAGCCCGGGTACGAGGTCGGACAGGTATTGCGCGATGTACTGAGCGGGCGGCACGATCGCCAGCGCTCCGACCGTTCCAAGAAGCGCGCCGGGTGCCGAGAAGCGATCGAGACGGAGGTAGGCGGCGACGTCCGGCGTGTGCCACCTCCGAACTCCCCACAACCCCCCGCCCAGGAGGATGACGTACTGCGTTCCGGCGACGATCGCCAACAGCAGCGGTTGGTAGGTGTCGCGCAGGATCCCGGAGGTTGGGGCGTCTCCAACGAGAGCGCCGATTCCGAAGACGGCAATCTGCGCGATCACCTGGACCGCGAAGTAGATGCTGCCCACCAGCAGCAGAAGCAAAGTCGCCCCGAGGATCGGGTTGCGGCCCTTGATCTCCCAGGTGCCGGTCAGATCCGGCCCCTCCGAGGCGGACCGGTTGATCGTCTGATCCATCCGCCCGCTACTCTTCGTCCGGAGCGCCGATGGAGAGACCGGCTCGGACCTTCAGATCGATGAAGAAGAGCGAGTAGAAGACCGGGAGGAAGAGCAGGGAAACGAGCTGCTGGATCAGCGATCCCACGACCGTTGCGATTCCGAGCCCCTGGAACGAGGACATGATCTCGAACGCCTGCGCGTCCGTCAGGCGCTGCGTCGTGGCCGCGTCGACGATGCGGCTAAGGCCCGGGAGGAGGCTCACGCCCACGAAGGGAGTGCTGATGAGACCGATCAGGAACGAGAAGATGAGTTGAATCAGCACGTAGTATCCGAAGACCCGCCACCAGTTTCGTTTCACGATCTGCATACTCTCCCGCAGCGATCCGAAGACGCCCACGCCGCCGAAGACGATCGCGTAAGGCGCGAAGGAGAGCGAGACCGAGAGCCAGACGGTGACGACGAACGCAACCAGATAGGCAAGCGTGCCGAAGAGGATGGCCAACCCGCTCGCCTCCGTGATCGCGATGAGCACGAAGAGCACTGCCGTGGGTATGGCGATGATCGCGGTGAAGATGATTCCCTTGAGGATTCCTTGTCCAATGACCGGCAGCAGGTTCGCCCGAAGCGTCGTTCCGAGTGAACCGCCGATCGTGTGGCCGTCTCCGATCGCCTCTCGTCGGACGGCGTCAACGACGGTCAGATGAACAACCAGGTACGCGAGCCCCGCCAGAAGTCCCGCGAACGGCATCACACTCATATTTCCGAGCGCCTGCCACAGGACTTCGGGTCCGGCATTCGGGTCCACGGTCTGCGCGAAGGTCACCATGTTGTCCATCATTCGCAGCACCGCCCATCCGAGTAGCAGCGAGGGAACGACGAGCGCGGCGGCGCCCGTCACGAGAGACGTCTTCCACGTCCGACGGATCATCGCGAACGTCCCGTCGAACAGGTCTGCCAACGTATAGCGCGCGACAAACCGCTTTTCCTTCCTCATGCGATCTCCTTCCAACTACAGCTTAGGCATTCATCGACAGGCTGTCCATGTGGCGCGTCTCGGCTACCGCATGAGGAAACGAAGCACTCGCCGGACCTCCTCCAGATTCGACCAGACGAGCATGCAGATGTAGATCGTGAGTGCGATCCCGAACATGATACCGAGTGCGACATCAACGATCGATCCGATCGACTGGCTCAGCCACGACGCAACGCGGCTGAACTGCAGGAGAACGAGGCCCGTGAGGATCACGGCGCCGCCCACGCTCCAGCCGGGCAGGTGCATACGCTGGTCGCTCGTCTGCGCTGCGAGCGACTCTTCGCGGACCGCCGCCATGATTCGCTCGGTGAGCGCGGTCTGCGTCTGCGTCTGCGTCGCGGATCGCCGGTCCGGCGCGCCGCCTCGCTGCGCGCGTTCCGCTTCGATCCGCGCGGGTGCGGCGCGCGCAGCCGCGGTTTCGTCGCGGGAGAGGCCGGTCGTGCGCTCGAGCGCGCGCAGGCGCCGGAACAGCGCGGCGCACCTCGTGCAATCACCGAGATGACGGGCGAGCGACGCGCCCGGCGCGTCGCTCGCGTCCAGGTCGACGATACGCCTCACCGCTCTACGGCATGTCATAGGTGCCTCCTGGTCCTGCCGGATAGACTGCATGGTCCTGAAGCTCGCGAGCCAGCAGGAACTTCGCCCGTCTGATGTGCGAACGGACGGTGTTGAGCGCGAATCCGGTCACCTCGCTCACCTCTTTGTACGAGAGCTCGAAGAAGTAGTAGAGGCCGATGCAATCCGCGAACCGCTCCGGCAGCTTACGGATCGCCGAGACGACCGCGTCGCGCGCTTCCCGGCGCTCGAGCATAGCGTCGGGCGTGAGGTCACCGTCCGGCGGCGAGAACTCCCCGATCGACTCGAAGTCGCGACATCGCCTCAGGGTTCGGCTCCCGCGGTTATACGCGATGCGCATGAGCCACGAGTAGAACCGGCCGGTTTGCTTGAATGTGTTCAGCTTCCGGTACGCCTGCAAGAACACCTCCTGAACGAAGTCCTCTGCGTCCTCCCGGGAACGAAAGAACCGCAACCCGAGCGCCAGAACCGGTCGTTGGTACCTCGAGACCAGAACCGAGAACGGTTCGACATCTCCTCTGAGAACGCGCGCTACGATCTGCTCATCCGGCTCGGCGCACGCTCGCGAATCATCTGTGCCGCTCATTCTCTCGCAGTACGTAGAAGGCGAGCAGACTGAGACCGACCGACAGCGGTATCAAGCCACCAAGCAAGCTGTAGCTCGCTCCGTCCTTGAACAGAATGAACACCGTCAGCACGAAGCCGACCGCCGCCGCGATCAGGCCTGCGAGGAGGCTGAACGACCGAACGTCCAGCGTGTCGTCCGGCTTCTTGCCTTGGCGGATCAACTCCATGCGTTGCCTGTGCCGCCACAGGAGAAAGAAGAAGATGATGACGCTTCCCATCACGATTCCGACCATGGGAATGACGGTGATCATCACCTGTGCCGCCGTAGTTGGCTCTGCGCCCACGTAGTCCTCCTTGCCGCCGATGCTACCACGTCGTCGCCGGTCGTCGCCACCTGCGTAGGCTACATGGCACCTCCCGTTGCGACTCCGTCTGGTTCTATCCGGCCGAATGCACCGCTCGAGCGGCGTGCCGTCCGCGCCCGTCGCCGCTGCCGAACCCTCGCGAGCCTCAGCGTGTGCCGCGTCATCTTGAAGTAGTGGTGGCCTTCCACCGCGAGCGTTACGACTTTCACGATGAGGTCGGGCCGACGCGTGATTCCGAGTATCAGGTAGCGCAGGTACGCCGCGCCGTAGCCGGAGAGCGTCTGCCGCACGACCGAGCGAACGAATCCCGTGACCTCACGGAACGCGATCGGATCGCGACCGCCATGCCGAGAACGTCGTGGGTACCGCCGGAGGAGCTCCAGGCAGCGATCGAAGTAGCGACGGGGACGGTAGATCGTTCCGAGTACGCGTCGGTATCCTGACTCGAGGACTTCTCTGGGCAGTCGCGGCACGAAGTTCAGCTCGGCGGCGTGGGTGTTGTTGCCGTTGCTTGCCGAGAGGATCCGGCCCTCCGCCTCGAGCCGCTCGTAGAGCCTGGTCCCGGGAAGCGCCATCAGCAGTCCGACCATCGCGGTCGGAATCGCGAGCTCCTGTATGAAATCGCTCTGGAGATCGAACACCTCCGGCGGATCGGAATCGAATCCAATGATGAAGCCGCCGGTCACCTCGATGCCCTGCTCCTGAATCGTCCGAACGCTCGCGGCGACGTCCCGACGAAGGTTCTGACGCTTCCCGGAGGACCGCAGCGACTCGGCGATCGGGCTCTCAATGCCCACGAACACCATCGAGAAACCCGCCTCCGCCATGAGCACGAGCAGTTCGGCATCGTCTGCGAGATCGATGCTTGCCTCCGTGCAGAGTCTGAAGGGGTAGCCGTGGTCGCGTTGCCAGCGGATTATCTCCCGCAGAAGCGTCTTCACCGCGCGCCGATTCGCGATGAAGTTGTCGTCCACGACGAAGAGCGACCCGCGAAAGCCGGTCGCGTGCGCCGCCGTCATTTCGCGAAGGAATTGCTCCGGCGGTTTTGTCCGCGGCGTGTGACCGAACAGGCGCACGATGTCGCAGAACTCGCAGTCGAACGGGCAGCCGCGCGAGAATTGAAGCGGAACCGTGTCGTACCATTGCATCGAGAGCAGATCGAAGCGAGGGATCGGACTTGTTTCCATCGCCGGTCGATCGCGGCACTCGTACACACGCCGGGCCGCGCCGGCCAGCCAGTCGCTGAGGAAGGTAGGGAACGTGGTCTCGCCCTCGCCGAGCACGAGAAAGTCGGCGTCCGCGAGGAGCGCCGGGGACTCGGTCGCGTATGGCCCGCCCACGACGATCGGGCGGTTCGCGCACCGGCAGCGACGGATCAGCCGCGTGAGCGATCGGCGCTGAACGATCATCGCAGAGGCGAGCACGAGATCGGCTCGCAGCAGATCACGATCGTGGAGCGGCTCAACGTTGAGATCCACGATCCTGATCTCGTGGTCGCCGGGAATCATCGCGGCGATCGTTGCGAGCCCGAGCGGCGGCATGAGCGCGCGCTTGCCGATGAACGGCAAGGCGTACTTGTAACTCCAGTAGGTGTCCGGGATCTCCGGATACACGAGGAGGAACGACTTCTTCTTCATGGTTTCCCTGCCCACCCGATACAGAGCCGGAAGCGGCGAGATGAGTTGCAGCGAATTGCGTCTTTCGCGGTCGGGAGTTATGCTGATGTCATCATGTTCAGCGAACGATCGTTTTCCGCATCGGACGGACGGGAGCTCTTCTACCGGACCGCGCAGGTTCGAGCCGCGCGAGCGGTCGTCGTGATCGTCCACGGTTTCGGAGAGCACTCGGGACGGTATCTCGAGACGATGGAGCGGTTCGCCGTGGAAGGTCATGCGAGCTACGCGATGGATCTTCGCGGTTTTGGGCGCAGCGCCAGGATACGCGGTCACATTGAGCGCGTGGATCTCGTGCTCGAGGATCTACGCATCCTGACGCAACTCGCCCGGCTCGAGTATCCGGGGAAGCCCGTGGTGCTTCTTGGACACAGCATGGGCGGGCTCCTGGCACTGAGGCAGCTCATTCATCACCAGGAGGACTACGATCTGGCGATCACGAGCGGACCCGCGATTCTGCCGCCGGAGAACGCGAGCACGTTCATGATCGGCATGAGCAGAATCCTTGCGGCCGTCGCGCCGTTGCTTCCGGTGAGCAAGCTCGAGGAGGGCGCGGATACGCGCAATCAGGAGCTTCGCGAGCAGGACGAACACGACGTTCTCATCTGGAAGGGCGGCTTTCGCGCGCGCACCGGCAACGAGCTCCTTCGTGCCCAGTTCGAGGTGACGAACCGGCTCGGTGAGATCACGCTCCCGCTGCTCGCTCTTCACGGCGGCGACGACCGGATCATCAATCCGCGGGCGACGGGCCTCGTCGTGGAGGGAGTCGGAAGCGCGGACGTCACGAGAGTTGTCTTCCCCGGGCTCTATCACGAAGTCATGAACGAGCCCGAGCGTGACGAGGTCTTCGCGACGATGTTCGGATGGCTTCGCGAACGTCTCGAGTAGGTCCCGCCTCGTCTTGCCCGGCCGACCGCGCCGGCTCAGTCCCGCAGCAGCTCCGTGAGCCGTTCGATCGTCTCCGCGTCCCACTCTTGACCGCCGATCCGCAGGCGCCACGTCGCGCCCCCGACTCTCGGAACCGTCACGGTCGGAAGCTCTTCGTCGTCGCTCGCTGCGGACGATCCCGAGAGCACCGGGTGACCGATTCGTTCGATCGCGTGGGCGGTCCAGTGCGCCTCCCGTCCCGATCCCACGATCCGCACCGGCGTGCCGATCGGGCGGGGGAGACGAAAGGCGCCGGTCTCAGCGTCGAATCGGAGAGAACGGTCCACGAAGAGCGACTCGAGCTTTCCGGTGAGGGCGAGGTCCTCGGGGCTTCCGACTGCGAGCGACCCGTCGGCCTCGATGATCGCAAGGAGGTCGGCCGTACGGAGTACGAGCTCCACGTCGTGGCTGGACGCGACTACGATCCGATCGGTCGTGTGGGCGATGCGTCGCAATCCGGTCATGAGCGATGCGCGTGCGGCGATGTCGAGGAAGGCGGTGGGCTCGTCGAGGACCATGACGTCTGCGGCCTGCGTGAGCGCGCGCGCAACCGAGGCGCGCTGACGCTCGCCGTCGCTGATCCGCGACATGAAGCGGCGCCGCAGGTGCGTGGTTCCGGTCTGCTCGAGCGCGTGCGATACCTCGCGTTCGTCGTCCGGTGTCATGCGCGCGAGCATGCCGGTGTACGGATGCCGGCCGAGCGCGACAAACTGCTCCACCGTGAGATACCCCGGGGCGGCGATGTCGGTGAGTACCACGCTGAGCCTTCGCGCGCGCTGCGTGGCGTGCATGGAGGTCAGTTGCTCGCCTGCGATCCGGATGTCGCCGTGCAGCGACGGCAGGAGGCCCGCGAGGGTCCGCAGCAGCGTGGTCTTGCCCGCTCCGTTCGGTCCAATGACGCACGCGAATCGTCCCCGGGGTATCGAGAGAGAGACCCCGGAGAGCACGACGCGACCGGTGCGGCGGTAACCGCACGCGAGATCGGCCGTGAGTAGTCCGGGGGACTCGGCGTTGATCTTCACGCGAAAGTCCCCCTGAAGTCACCTCGACGGACGATCACCCAGATAACGACGGGGGCACCCACAAGAGCCGTGACCGCGTTGAGCGGCAGGCTGAGGCCGACCCCCGGCAGCGACGCTGCGAGATCTGCGACGACCGCAACGAGGGAGCCGAGAATCGCGCTCGTTGGGACGAGCAGACGATGGTCGGCGTTCTTCAACACGGCGCGCGCGAGGTGTGGGACGGCGACTCCCACGAAACCGATTGGTCCACAGAACGCCGTCGTGACGCCGGCAAGGAGGGCGGTGATCGCGATGATCGCCAGGCGAACTGCCCGCACGTGCACTCCCATGCTTTGCGCGTACGACTCGCCGAGCAGGAGCGCGTTGAGCGGTTTGAGGAGTGCAACCGTGCCGGCTAGTCCGGCCGCCACGACGCTCCCAAAGATGGGCAGCTGAGCGGTCGTCACGCCCGCGAAACTGCCGAAGGTCCAGTTGATGTAGCTCCGGATCTCCTCCGGGATGCTGAAGAACATCAGCACGCTGACGACCGCGTTGACTGCGTAACTGAACAACACTCCGAAGACCAGGAGCGTGAGCGCGTTCGCGACCCGGTTTCCCACGGCGAGGACGATTGCGAGCACAGCCCCCGATCCGAGTACCGCAGCGGTTGCGATCGCCGCGTCGCCTCGGAGGTCGGCTGCCGCGAGCAGCCCTCCCCCGGTGACGAGTCGCGATCCAAGTGCGCTGCCGGCGAGTACGACCAGCGCTACTCCGAGCGAGGCCCCAGCGTTCACGCCGAGCACAAAGGGTCCGGCGAGCGGGTTGCGGAAGAGCGTCTGCATCAGCAGGCCGCCGGTTGCCAGAGCGGCACCCGCGCCGATCGCAGTCAGAACACGCGGGAGCCGGTACTCAAGCACGATCCGTCTCCACGGCTCGGACTCAGGCGTAGCGCCGGCCAGGATTCGGATCGACTCGGCGATCGGGATCCGTACGGAGCCGGTCGCCAGATGAGCAAGGGCGGCTGCGAGGAGCAATGCAGCGGAGACGCCGATCACGCCTCCCGCGTTCCGGCCGAGGACCTCGCTCTTCACTGCAGACGCTGGTAGTAGAACGGTTCGTAGTCCGGAACGAGATCCCGGTGCAAGACCCAGATGAGATCGTTCAGGATGATATGCGGGTTCAGCGCACCGCTTTCGAAGTAGTCGTTGCCGCCGCCCGGACCAATCCTGAGGTTGTTGCTGTAGACTCGGCCCGTCCGGAACGCCTTGAACGACGCGAACCGCTCGTCCTCCGCCGCCCCTGCTTCCAGGCTCGTCCACGCGCCCGGGTTGATCCAGACGTCGGCATCGCCGGCCTCCGCGTAGACCGTCTCAACGTCCAGGTGGATCGCGCCGGTTGTCTCGGTGTCGCTCCACACGTAGTCGCCGGACGCGTCGGCGATGAAGCGTGCGGCGTAGCTCTCGCCTCCCGGTACCGACCAAGTTCCTTGGTATGGTGCGTTGGAGAGTACCGTGGGCGTTTCCATCGCCTCCGACGCAAGCGCGGCGAGTCGGAGGTATTCCTGTTCGATTTCGTTGAAGACCTCGAGGGCCGACTCAAGCTCGCCGAAAAACATCGAGGTGAAGAGCAGCCATTCGGCTCGTCCGAGCGGGGCGTGTTCCACCCAATCGCCGCTCACGACGACCGGAAGACCGGCCTCCTCGAGCACCGGCTGCGCATCCCAGTCGCCGCCGTAGCTGTTGACCATCACAACGTCAGGATCGAGCACGAGTAGCTGTTCCACGTCCACGTTCGGGCCGGATCCCACTTGGATCAGCCCGTTGGCCCGGTGTCTTTCGTGGACCCACTCGGAATACGCGTACGCGACCGAATCCACGGCTGCGAGCGAGTCCTTCGCATCGATCGCCGCCAGGTGCGGCAGGAACGTGGTCGACATCGTGACGATCGACTCAACGGGCACACCCAGGACAAGGTCGGCCCCCGACACCTCGGGAGCACTGTCCTCACGAGGATAGAGCACGTAGCGGAGCGCGTCGGCCGGCCCGGCACCTTGCCACGGCCTCGTCACTTCTATGATCGTGAATCGTCCGTTGCGATACGCCTGGAAGCCCGTCGCGTAGCGCGCAACTTCTTCGATTCGGCGCCCGTTCTCGATCAGGGTGACCGCCGCGTTCTCCGGGCCAACCTCTACTGCCTCTTCGTCAGAAGCGAGCTCTCGGGTTCCTGTGGCGTGCACCGTCGCGGCGGCGATGGCGAGACAGAGCACCGTGAGCAGTGCTCCTCGTAGGTATTGGTTCATCCTTCCCTCCGAAGGTGAGCTGTGGTGAGTCGCAGGCAGGTCTCCTGGCTCCCGGGCTCCGTCCGCCCGCCTTCCCGGATCGCTCCAGTGGCCGAGCTGTGCTCATGGGGGGATATGCCCGGTTACAGTAGCGGGGGCTGCGTCGGTTTCACACCGACTTCCCTTTTCACGGCACCGCTCCGCGGTGGCCGCACCTGCAACGATAGACTGCGAGTATAGCCGCGGCGCACCCCCCACTTCAAGTGCCTCGCTACCAGTTATCTCATTTCGCTCCATTAGCCGAGGTTCCATATCAATGTGAGTTAGCTCGGCTGTCTTCAGTGTAGGACAAATCTCCTATTGCGTGAATTCATCATCCACGTTATGATCGCGCCAACACCACCATGGAGGAGGGTCGTATGACCATCTCAACCGAAAAAGTTAGTCGTGCATCTCAGTGGACTGAGAGCACCTGGTCGGCACTCGTCGATCACGTCGCGGACGAATTCGGGCTGGAAAAGCGGGGTAGGAGCGCGCTCCGGGCCAAAGAGATCGCCAAGCTGATCGGGGCGATTCCCTATCTGGCCGGGTGCGATGATCCACAGGATCTTGCGCCGGCGAACCTGCGGCACTATGTCGCGTCGTGTGGAGCGTTCAAGAAGCTGTACGCTGCGACTCCTGAGAACAGCGCCGAGACGCTCGGACGATTGGCACCGCTCCACTACAACGGCGGTGACGAAGCGGTCATCCGGAGGGGAATGAGCCTAATCGCGCTCAACATGCTTGCCGACTATAAGAGGGACGTCGAGCTCGATCGCTCGCTCGGGAAGTACAACCCGATCGGTGCCGGTGATTGGGACTACGACGAGAAGCTGTGTGAACTCTTACGCAATATCGACGCTGTTGATTGTCCGGACATGGACGATATTGCCACGGTACACACGATATGCGGTCCTTGGTGGAACTTCATGAGTTTCCCTGACTGGTCCTGAGCTATTCATGGAGGGCATTTGACGTGCGGATCTTCGACGACGATCTCAGTCTCTTCGCCCTCCAGCGTTGGGTGGCCATCATTACCGGGGGTACCGCGCTCGCCGTAGGTACGATCAACCTCTTCGGACGCAGCCTTCTGTATTCGGTTCCCATTTTCGAGGCGATGCAACACGAAGTCGTGCTTCCGTTCTTTGGCCTGGCGTTGCTCTTTTTCTTGTCCGGTCTTGTGGAGTCGGCCTGGATCCGCGCGATCCAGGTCTCCGGATTCGCCGTCGTCGGAGTCTACCGCGCTGTCGCCGGTCCCGGCGAGTACATGTCGTCTGCGGTCTTTGTGCTATTGTCGGTTCTCTTGTACTACGAGTATCGGGGCGCGCGACCGCTTCGTAGCTGGCTTTCGGTGATAGGCGGGGCTTATGCCACGGCGATTCTTGTCTCCATTGTGAGATCTGCCCAGTCGGCCGGAGATGAGTTTGCTGTATCAGCTTCGCTTGTCGTGCTGGCTTTCCTCAATCTCGGCATTTTCACGGGTAGCTTGGTCGTTCTGTTCTCGCTGGTTCTGTATCGTCAGCACCAGATTCGCAAGCGCTACTCCGAGGGGCTTGAGAGCATGGTCGAAGAGCAGACAGCCGAACTCCGTGAGGCGATACAGCAACGAGACACGATGCTCCAGGAGATCCACCACCGAGTCGGCAATAGCCTGCAGTTGCTCGCGAGCTTCGTCCGGCTGCAACAAGAAACGGTTGACGAGCCGCAGCGGCAGGTTCTGAAGGAGACCGAGCTCAGGGTCCACGCCATTGCAGACGTGCATGCCACGCTCTACCGGCAGCATCAGTTGTCGCACCTGCCGTTGGCCGACTACGCGAGCGACCTCCTATACGATATGCAGGTTGCCTATCGAGGGGATGCGAGCATGGCCATATTGGTGGATACGGCGGTCGAGGCCCATATAGACTTCGCGGTCTCGTTCGGTGTGATTCTGAACGAGCTGGTGACCAATGCTGCGAAACATGGGAACTCGTCGAGGGATCCGGCGGAGGTAGAGATTAGCATTACATCCGAAAACGATCGGCTGAACCTCATCGTCCGGGATCACGGGGCAGGGTTCCCGATCGAATTCCGGCCGGGTGTGGGCACGGAGATAGTCGACCAGCTCGTGATGCAGAATGGAGGTACAATCAAGAGGGACTCCTCAGGCGGTGCTTCCGTTACCGTCGTATTCCCCGAGTCTATGGTCGTCCGCCATGAGCCCGTGCGTTCGGAGCGAAACGAATCGATCTGAGCGGTCAGCCCGTGTGATGCTTCTCTGTGTCCCGACCCGAAATCAGTAGGTCATAGTTATGTTCGATTCGTTCTCGGGGGACCTCGAGCAACCAGGATCCAGGCTGGTCATCGTGCAGAACCAATGAAGCGGCCAATCGCTCCAAGAAGGCCGGCAGCAGTCCGAGCAGGGCCGAGTCTCCCGCGATTGGATCGGCCTCCCGCGGGAGAGCCCCAGCCGTATGTTCGATCGCGAATACCACCGCGTGGTCGTTGGACGATTGCCGTATGGTAATGCAGGTCGGACAATCACGCATCGGGCATCCTCGCACGATCCGAATCAACTCCAAGAGGAGTAGGCCAAGATTGACGGTTGGTTCGAGTCGAGTGGTGGTTGGTCCCTTGCGTGTGTAGGATAGAGAGATTGTCGAGGAGCCCGCGCTCATCTGGACCTGGAGCAGCAGACGCTCCACGTACTCCTCGAGGACGATCGCGCCGAGGTCGGTTGATTCGTCGACTACGTCGTATGCGAGACCGATGGCTCGGATGCGGGCTATCGTTGTCTCGTACTCGGCCATGTTGCCCGGAGGCGACCCCTCGAGAAGGGACAAGGTCATCTGCAGGCTGTTCTTCGCGCGGTGATGCACTTCTCGGAGGAGCTCGAGTCTCTCCGCAGCCAGTCGTTGAGACTCAACGGCCGATTTCCGTGCCGCAACCTCTGCCGCGTCTCGCGCTGCGACCTCTTCGTTCAATAGTCGAGTCCTCTGCCGTACCGTCCGTTCCAGCTCAGATTGACGTGCTGCTGCAGACGATGCGGCGTCCCGCAGCACGATCACGTAGAGGTAGGCAAGCCCAACGACGGCAACGCTTGTGTATGCGAACCCGATTAACGTCTGCTGCGTGCCCAGGTGGATCAGCGACCTGAAGGCCTGGCTCGCAATCGCTAGAACTACAGCTGTGATGAGCGCCGTGACCTTAAGCTTCGCAGAGCGCTCGAACGCTCCGTAGTGTGCAGCGAGGATCGCTCCGATTGCTAGTATCGCAAGACCAGATAGTGAGTTCTCCCGTGATGTTGCAAGGAGTAACAGGCCATATCCTATGAGCAACAACAGCTGAAGTACCCTTGAGGCTTTCGATCTGGACACTGCCGTGCAGATAAAGATCACGAGCACCACAGCGAGAGAGATGGTGTTGTCGTCAACCACATAGTCGGCAAAGGTCCGGTCCTGCCCGAAACCCAGGTAGTACGGCACCCCCAGCACCAGCATCACCGCGAACGTCAGCGCTCCCCCGAGCCCCACATTCCGCTGCAGCCGATCGACGCTTCTCTGCATGACCATATTGTAGTCCAAATCTCCAATTTGTCACCAGCGTTTCGGGTCTTGTCCTGGGAGCGCCTTCGTTGGCACACTGAGGGACAATGGGGGATGAGGGACGAATCATCGATCGGGTCGCCGGGGACCTGAGTCAGGACCGCCACCGGACCGCCGCGGTCGCCGAGCTGCTTGCGGACGGCGCGACCGTACCGTTCATCGCACGCTACCGGAAGGAGCATACCGGTGGGATGGACGAGGTGGCGATCCGAGGCGTCGCGGAGCGGATCGAGCAGTATCGCGCTCTCGAGGCGAGGCGTGAGAGCGTGCTTCGGTCGCTCGAAGAGCGCGGGCTCCTCTCGGACGAGCTTCGTGACGCGGTCGTTTCGGCAGGGACGAGCGGCGAGCTCGAGGACATCTACCTGCCGTTCCGCCCCAAGCGTGTCACCCGAGCATCCAAGGCGCGCGACCGCGGGCTCGAGCCGCTCGCCCGCGCCGTCCTGAACGACCGCGAGGCGAATCCGGCGACTGCCGCGCGCGACTACCTTGATCCTGAGATCGGAGTGGAGCGGGTCGACGATGCACTCGCCGGGGCCCGCGACATCATTGCCGAGTGGGTCAGCGAGGATCGCGAGTCGAGAGCTGCCGTGCGCGAGCTCTTCGAAGCTGCGTCTATCATCACGAGCTCGAGGTCGCGGCGCGCGAAGCGCTCTACCGAGGCGCAGACGTACCGCGACTACTTCTCGTGGGCCGAGCGTGCGGATCGCGCGAAACCGCATCGCGTGCTCGCGATGCTCCGTGGCGAGCGGGAAGGGCATCTGGTTGTCCACGTCGCTCCGCCGGAGCGAGACGCGCTCGATCTTCTTCGCAGACGATGGGTGGACGGTCACCGGCCGCGCGCAGAGCAGCTCGAGCCGGCGGTCGAAGACGCGTACGCCAGACTCGTCGCGCCGTCGATTGAGGGCGAGCGCAAGAAGGAGCTCTTTCACGCGGCAAGCGAGGCGGCCGCCCGGGTCTTCAGCGACAATCTTCGCGACCTGTTGCTCGCTCCACCTCTCGGGCCGAAGCGAATCATTGCGATCGATCCCGGTCTGCGAACGGGCTGCAAGATCGTCTGCCTGGACGAGCGCGGCGCGTTGCTTCACAACGAGACGGTCTTCCCGCTCGAGCCGCATCGGCGCGAACGCGAGGCGGCGGAGCGCGTGCTCGATCTGGTCTCGGCCTACGACGCGGAGGCAATTGCGGTCGGCAACGGTACCGGTGGACGGGAAACCGTCGGCTTTCTCCGTGCGATCGGCCGACTCGAGCTACCCGTCATTTCGGTCAACGAGTCGGGGGCCTCGGTCTACTCGGCGTCCGAGGTGGCGCGCGCCGAGCTTCCTGATCACGACGTGACGGTCCGGGGGGCGGTCTCGATCGGCCGGCGGCTCATCGATCCGCTTTCCGAGCTCGTGAAGATCGAGCCGCGCGCGATCGGAGTCGGGCAGTACCAGCACGACGTGGATCCGCGTCTGCTCGAGCGTCGGCTGAACGAGACGGTCGAGAGCTGCGTGAACGCGGTCGGGGCGGAGTTGAACACGGCGAGCCCCCATCTGCTGCGCCACATCGCGGGTGTCGGCGAGCGTCAGGCGGAGGCGATCGCGGCGTACCGCGCCGAGGTCGGAGGGTTTTCCTCGCGCGCGCAGCTCCTGAAGGTGCCGGGCGTGGGCGAGAAGACGTACGAGCAGGCGGCCGGGTTCCTTCGGATTCGCGACGGCGACGAGCCGCTGGACGCCACGGCGGTTCATCCGGAACGGTACGGCATCGTACGGCGGATGGCGGCGGACGCCGGTGTCTCCGTTGCCGATCTGGTGGGTGACGCCTCGCTCGTCGAGCGCATTCCGCTCGAGACGTACGTGGAGCCAACCGTCGGCATAGCCACACTCAAAGACATCATCCGTGAGCTCGAGCGGCCGGGGCGCGATCCGCGTCCGCCGTTCGAGACGACGAGCTTCAGCGAGCACGTTCACTCGATGGACGACCTCTCGCCGGGTATGAAGCTTCCCGGCGTCGTGACGAACGTGACCGATTTTGGAGCATTCGTGGACATCGGCGTGCACCGGGACGGGCTTGTTCACATCAGCAGGCTGGCGAAGGAGTTCGTTCGGGATCCACGTTCGGTCGTTCGCGTGGGCCAGGGGGTCCAGGTGACCGTGGTTGAGGTAGACGCCGAACGGAAGCGCATTTCGCTGAGCATGGCCGATCTCAACGTGGAGTCGGACGACTCGCTCGAGAACCTGGATGCCCGGGAGCGAGGTGCCTCGGGGGAGGCGTCCCTGGACGCCGAATCATGACACCCGAGATTACGCCACGGCTCGCCCACGGTGCGCTCCGCATCGTCTTCGGCGAGGACTCGCCTCTTGCCGCCAATGTCTTCGTGCTCGCAACGCTCTCGCAGCGCGAGCTCGCGGCGCGCTTCCGTGCCCGCGCGCTCGACCTCCACCCGGACCGCGCGAGCGCGACCGGTCGGTCGCCGGAGATACTCGAGCGGGCGTTCAAGCGGCTGCACGGCGCGTACCGTGTTCTGAGCCGTCTTCTCGAGGACGAGCCGCTGCGCCGACACGTGCTCGATCGCGCGCGGTCGGCGGCCGGCACCCGTGCTGCCGCAGACGGCTCGGCCGAGGGCGGGCTCTGGACACCCGACCAAGCCGGCCGCGCGGGGCAGGGGACGAGCCGGACACGAGCCGGGGGGTTCGCGTGGACCGATCGGACTGCCGGAGCCGCTGAGCCCGGGACCGATCAGCCCGGAGCCGGCGTCTACTACTCGGGTCGCGTTCCGGAGACCGAGCTACGCTTCGTGCAGTTCCTCTACTACCACCGCGTGATCGACTGGAGAACGATGATCGACGCGATCACGTGGCAGTACCGAGTCCGGCCGAAAATGGGCGAGATCGGCCGTGCCTACGAGTTCATGAGCTTCGAAGGGGTGACCAAGGTGCTTCGGGCGTCTCCACAGGGGGAGCTCTTCGGCAGCACCGCGCTGAGGCTCGGCCTTCTCGATCGGCGTCAGCTCCAGGTCGTTCTGGGAAAGCAGTATCGGCTCAACTACCCGATCGGGCGGTACTTCGTGGAGAAGGGGATCCTCTCGCGCCCCGAGATCGATCACCTGCTCGTGCAACACCGTCGGCATAACCTGAAATACCGTCGCGCGTGACCCCTTTCACAACGTCGTGCGTTTCCGTATCTTGAATTCGTGCTACATCCCACGACTGGCGTATTCCGTCTTTTCATCCCGGTCGCTCTGTTCCTCTCGGTTGCTCTGTTCGCCCGCGCGGACGACAACGAGTGGTGGCGGACGTGCGCCGTTCCCGATTATACCGGCGAGTACGAGTACCGTCACGAGCGCGCGACCGATGCTCGGACGCAAGACGACCTCCGCGCGCTCTACGAGAATCCCACGGTGATTCGTGCCTATACGGAGTCCGCGAGCGAAGGCGGTGCGGCCATCGAAACGCTCACCGAGACGCACGCCGTCTTTCCGATTCGGGCTGAGAGTATTCTCGCGACGCTCCAGGACGACGACACGCTGACGACCTTCGTGCCGAACCTTGGAGACCACGAAGTGGTTTGCCGATTTGCGGACAATCATTTCCGTCAGCGCCAGCGAACCGACTTCGGCTTCCTCTTCCTCCGCTTCAGCAGCGAGTACGTGATCGACGTAGAGTACGTTGACTACGGTCCCGGGGAGTACGGTTCACGCTGGGTGCTCGTGGAGTCGATCGACGGACAGATCGCGTACAACTACGGTTCGTGGTACTTCGAGGAGATCATGCTCGACGGTCGACCCGCGACGTACGTGCGCCACTACGCGCGCACCGGTCTCACGACCGGCTTTCCGGGCGCACAGCTCGTGGTCGGCGGGCGTCTTGAAGGCGAAATGAGGAATCTCTTCCGCGTGTTCTACGAGGAGACCGTACGTCGGTACGGAAGGGTGACACTGGCGGAGTAGCCGGCCTACTTGCCGACCTTGTCCGCAAGCGCGCGCAGCGCGTCGGACTTTCTGGGGATCTGCATCGGCTTTCGAATCCAGGGCGTCTCGTGCGTTTGCGTCGTCCGGTCGAGCGAGAGGAGCGCCTCGTCGTCCACGCCGAACCGCTCTGCAATCCTCGACCTGGCGGCGCTTCCGAGTCGTAGTCCGTGGAAGCGGACGAGTTGCTCGACCCTCCGTAACGCGTATTCCGCCGGGTTGTTCTCGACTTCATCCACGAGCGCCACGACCCATCCTGCCCGAACGTCCGCGGACAGTCCCGGTTCGAGCGACTCGATCGTGGGCGCCCTGCTGAGCTCGATCGCCTGCTGGACCTCCGGGCGGTAGAGCGGAAGCCGTTCCTCGATGCTCGAGAGCACATCCACGGCCAGCGTCAGCATGCCGCCGGCGCCGAGCTCAACGTCTTCGCTCTTCCACACCCCGGCTTGCGTCAGAAGCTCGCGCAGCCTGCGCGCGAGTGCGATCCGGTCGCGTTCGGCGAGGCCGATCTCGTGCTCGTCAATTCGGATTCCGTCGCCGTGCTCGGTCGCGAAGGTGACCGAATCGGACGAGTCGGCGAAACGGCGCGCCACGGCCTCCTGGTAGAGCTCGGCGGCGCGGAGTAGCCGGTCGTGTGCCTGATGCAGTTGTTCGCTCGCGAGCTCCAGATAGCGATGCGCTGTCGTGGCGCGGCGAAACGCGTCGATCTCGCTCTTGGACGGCTTCCTCAGCCTCGGGCGCTCGAGCTCGCGCGCCCACCTGTCGAGTGCTTCTCCGATCTCGTCGCGGAGCTCCGGCAGGTTCCGGATCCGTGCGATCGCAGGGACGACACCCTCGAGGCGATCCGAGAGGCGTTCGGCGACGATTCTCAGCCTGCTGTTGCGGCTGCGCAGGCGCGCGCGGAACTCACGCCGGGATCGTTCGAGCGCCGACCAGCGCTCGGCCAGCAGGCGGTCGCCGCTGTACTCGAAGGTGATGAGCGTGAAGGGGCGACCCACGAGAGTCTCGATCGCGAGGGTCAGCACCTCCTCCACGTCCGAGAGACTCACGAGGTGCTCGTTGTCCTCGGTCTCCGCTGCGAGGCCGCGCTCGATGAATCCCTCGGTCCGCAATCGTCCGCGCCGCTTGCTCGGTGCGCGTCCCTCGGAGCGATTCCGCACCAGGAGAGCCGTGTCCGGCGAGAGCGGCGTGAGCGACTCGCACAGGCGCGCGAGCTCCGCCTCGTTCTCCGTCCGGTCGGTCGCGATCCGGCTCGGCATGCCGTTGCGTCGGAAGACCTCGATCCGCTGGAATGCGTACGCGAGATCTCGCGAGCCGCCAAGGTCCCGAATCGCCGCCGCGACCGCGAGCTCGCTCGCGTCCGGGTTCGCGAGGAGGTGTTTGGCCGCGACGATCCTGGCGTCTTCCTCTGAGTAGGCCGCGATCGCCTCGTCCCGTGCGGCGAGCAAGAGCCGCGGCAGCTGGTCGAGACAGTCGCGCAGGACGCGCGTTCCGCGCTCGACGTCTCGTCCTCGCGTGATCTGATAGATGATCCGGACGAGGACACCCACGAAGCCTGCGATGACCGTGTACGCGCCGAAGTAGAGAATGAGCGCCTGGGGTGCCGGCTCCCCGTACGCGAGGAGGTAGCCGCCCTGGAGCGCGAGGTACGTAACAGGACCCGCGGTCCATGCAATCTGAAGGACGTTTCGGCCCCAGCTCTCCCGCCGGAGCGCACGCTGGAGATCCCGAAGGAGGTCGCGGGTGCGGTCCTGCGGTCGTTTCTCTGCGGCGCCGGCGCCCATGCGTTAAATCTCCAGGAGCTGATGACCGTGGTAGTGTTCGTCTCTCACGGCACGCACGTCCTCGCTTCTGAGATAGTCGTCGAAACGCATCGTCCGGTCGATGATCCCGGACGGCGTGAACTCGATGATCCGGTTCGCCACCGTGTCTACGAACTCGTGGTCGTGGCTCACGAAGAGCACGACGCCCTTGTAGTCGATGAGCGCGTCGTTGAGCGCGGTGATCGACTCGAGGTCGAGGTGGTTCGTGGGTTCGTCCATCAGGAGCGCGTTCGGGCCCGCGAGCATGAGCTTGCTCAGCATGCACCGCACGCGCTCGCCTCCCGAGAGGACGTTGACCGGCTTGAGCGTCTCGTCGCCGCTGAAGAGCATCCGGCCGAGGAATCCGCGAACGTACGACTCCTCTTCCACCTCCGTGTACTGGCGCAGCCACTCCACGAGGCTGAGGTCGGAGGTGAAGTAGTCGGTGTTGTCCTTGGGGAAGTACCCCGCCGAGATCGTCGTACCCCACTCGTAGCTACCGGCGTCCGGTTCGACCTGGCCGGCGAGAATCTCGAAGAGCGTCGTCTTCGACTGGTGGTACGGTCCCACGAAGGCGATCTTGTCGCCCGGATTCACCGTGAACGTGAGGCCGGCCAGCACCGACTCGTCTTCGGTTCGCTTCGAGAGCCCGTCGATCTCGAGGACGATCTTGCCCACCTCGCGTTCCGGAGTGAAGGCGATGTACGGCGACTTCCGGCTGGACGGCTTGATGTCGTCCAGCGAGAGCTTCTGGATGAGCTTCTGACGGCTCGTTGCCTGGCGAGAGCGCGCGGCGTTTGAGGAGAAGCGCTGGATGAACTCCTTGAGCTCGGCAATCTTGTCCTCGCGCCGCTTCTTCTCGTCGCGTTGTTGTTTGCGCGCGAGCTGCGACGAGTGGTACCAGAAGTCGTAGTTGCCCACGAAGAGCTGTATCTTCCCGAAGTCGATGTCCGCGATATGCGTTGAGACGCGATTCAGGAAGTGGCGGTCGTGCGAGACGACGATGACCGTGTTCTTGAAGTTGAGGAGGAACTCCTCGAGCCAGTTGATCGATTCCAGGTCGAGGTTGTTCGTGGGCTCGTCCAGAAGGAGTATGTCCGGGTTGCCGAAGAGCGCCTGCGCGAGGAGCACGCGCACCTTCTGGCCGCCGTCCAGCTCGCTCATCTGCTGAGCGAGGACCTCGTCCGAGAGGCCCAGGCCGGAAATCAGGCGCCCCGCCTCGCTCTCCGCTTCCCAGCCGCCCAGCTCGGCGAACTCCGCCTCGAGCTCGGCCGCGCGCATCCCGTCCTCTTCGCTGAAGTCGCTCTTCGAGTACACCTCGTCCTTCTCGGTCATGACGCGGTAGAGCCGCTCGTGTCCGAGGATGATCGCGTTGAGAACGGTCAGCTCCTCGAACTGAAACTGATCCTGCTTCAGTACGGCGATCCGTTCGCCCGAGCTGACGACGATATCGCCTGCATCCGGTTCGATCTCTCCGGAGAGGATCTTGAGAAACGTTGACTTTCCTGCTCCGTTCGCTCCGATGATGCCGTAGCAGTTCCCCGGGGTGAACTTTATGTTGACGTCCTTGAAGAGGACCCGCTCTCCGTACTGGAGCGTGATGTTGGATGCTGTGATCATTGTTGCGCAGAAGATACAACAACGACTCGGCGCCTGACACCCCTCCGATATCCGGAGTCATTCCTCGCGCGGGTATCGGTGCTCGTTCCCGTCAAGGTCGCGCAGCACGTACCACCCGGGCTCGCGCCGGACGATCGAAGCCTCGGTGAGCGGGATCTTGCCCGCGCCGCCGGGTAGGTCCACGGCGTAGGTGGGTATCGCGAGGCCCGTCAGCCGTCGCCGCAGCTCGGCCATGAGCTCGAGCCCACGGTCGATCGACGTGCGGAAATGACGCGTTCCCGCCGCGAGATCGCCCTGGAAGAGGTAGTACGGCTTCACCCGGTTCGCCACGAGGCCACGGAAGAGCCGCTCGAGCGTATCCGCGTCGTCGTTCACACCTCGAAGCAGAACCGCCTGGTTCAGCACCGGAACACCGTTGTCCACGAGCAGACCCACCGCGCGCGCGAACTCGTCCGTGATCTCACGCGGATGATTCGCGTGGATGACCGTCCAGAGCGGGGCGTAGGCTCCCATCATCCGGGCGAGCTCAGGCGTGAGTCGAGCGGGCTGGACGACCGGGATGCGCGTCCCGAGTCTGATGATGAGGTCGCCGCGTGCCGCGCGCAGCGTGTCGAACAGGAGCTTCAGATGGTCGTCCGGGAGCATCAGCGGATCGCCGCCGGAGATGAGTGCCTCCGTGCACTCGGGGTGCCCGGCGAGATAGCTCGCCGCCTCCTCGATCTCCGCGCTCGTGATCCGTCCGCTGTCGTGCGAGGTGAAGTGCCTGCGGAAACAGTGCCGACAGTACGTTGCGCACCGATCGTTCGCGAGGATGAGGATCCGGTCGCGGTAGTGGTGGAGCACGCGGGCGCCGACCCGATACTGCTCGTCGCCGATCGGATCGTCCGTCTCGTACGGCAGCGTCACCGCCTCCTCAGGACGCGGAACGAATTGAGCGGCGATCGGGTCGTGGTTCGGGTCGCGGCTGCGGGCGAGGCTCGCGTAGTAGCTCGTGACGCCGTAGGGCAAGGTCGACGCGGCACGCTCGGCCGGCTCGCCGGCCGTGCCGTTGGTTCCGGATTCCATCACGGTACGAGCACGATTTTCCCGTGCGACGGGTCTTCGATCACCGCGCGGTGCGCTTCCGGCGCTTCGGCGAGCGACAGCGTTCGCTGGACGACCGGCCGGAGGGCGCCCGTCACGGCAGCCGACCCGATCGCGTCATGGATCTCGCGTTGCTCGGCCTCGCTCGCCGCGGCGAGCATGAGACCGCGCACATCGGCCTCGCGGCCCATCAGCTTGCGCGGCGTTACCTCGATCGTGCCGCGACTGCCTACGATCACCACGCGACCGTTCGGCGCGAGGGCGTCCAGATCGCGCTCAAGGTTCACGTTGGCGAGCATCTCCACGATGAGATCCACGCCGCGGCCCTTCGTCGCCTGAAGAAGAGCATCCATTCTGCGCTCGTCGTGGTGGTCGAAAAGCTCGTGGACGCCCTGCGCCTCGAGCACGCGCAGACCTTCGTCGGAGCCGTAGGTGGCGAGCGTCCTCAGGCCGCGATGGAGCGCCCACTGAGCCGCGGCGATTCCCACGCCGCCGGTCGCCCCGTGGACGAGGACTGTCTCGCCGGCGACTGCTCCGCCGCGCTGGAAGAGCGCGCGGTAGGCGGTGCCGTAGTTGATCCACAGGCACGCACCCTGTTCGAACGAGAGCGGGGCGGGCAGATGGTGGACCTGGTCGGCCGTGCAGAGGCACTGCTCGGCGTAGGTGCCGGTGAGCGAGCCTGCCACGTAGACCCGATCGCCCGCGGAGAAGCCGGAGACCTCCGACCCGACTCGCTTCACGACGCCGGCTCCGTCCGCTCCCGGCGTGAACGGCCGCTCGCGAGCGTAGCCCTGCGTGCCCGCGCGCTGATACGTCTCAACCGGGTTCACGCCGGCAGCGTGGAGCCGCACGACGATCTGGTTCGGTCCCGGCTGCGGCTCCGGGACGTCTTCTACTCTCAAGACCTCGGGCCCTCCGAAGTCGGCAACTCGTATCGCCTTCATCTCCACCTTCCTTCGCCTCCATAGTCTATCGATCGCCGTGCGTGCCGGTCTATGCGTCGTGCGCAGACGCTTCCGTTGTCCGTCCCGTTTCGTCGGCGCACCGTGGCACCGTGAAGCGAAGCGCTCTTCCTCGAAGGCGGCAGCACGCGCACATCGCTACCGGCGTCGCGTCCATCGTGAGTCTGTCCTCCGCGCGCGTCGCGATCCTGCTTCTGACGCGTGAGGGCCTTCCAGGCCGTCTCACGACTCGGCTCCCGAACGGTCGGGGCGCTCGGCGAACGGGAGGTGCTCGTTGAGCTGCTCGATGTGCATCTGCTCGTAGCGGTTGATCTTGTCGATATTCATCTTCATCACGAGCTGCATCCGTTCGTCTGAGAACCGGTGGAGGCTGTGCGTCGCAACCGCCCGGAACCCGCGCCGAACCTTGTGGCTGCTCCCCATCCCCGGGTCGAAGCGCTGCACTCCGTGCTCGATGCCCCACCGGATCGGTTCGTAGTAGCAGAGGTTGAAGTGAAGGTTGTGCACGAACCGGTCGGCTCCCCAGTAGCGACCGATCAGGCGGTCGGGTTTGTAGAGGAGCATCGACATGCCGACCGGGATCTCCGATCCGTCCTCGTACGCCGAGCTGAAGAGCACCCGCTCGCCCACCGAATCCTTGATCATCGCAAAGAACGATCGATCAAGATAGCGTGCCGCCCACATCCCGAACTGGTCGTTCGTGTTGCTGTAGTAACGGTACATCGCGTCCACGTGACTGTCCGGTACCTCGGCGGCGAATCGCGTCTCGATCGTGAGCCCCTGATCGTCCATGCTCCGTCGCTCGCGCTTGATGTTCCTCCGCTGGTTCTTGTTGAAGACGGCGAGGTAGTCGTTGAAGGTGGAGAACGAGTCGTTCTCCCAGCGGAAGTGTTGGTGCTGCCAACGCGTGAACGAACCGTCATCCAGCAACTCCGCGAAGTCGGGCTCCGGCCAGAGAATGCTGAATCCGTGGAGCCCGTGCTCGCGGCAGACCCGGTCGATCTCCTCGACCATCTCGCTCACGACCGCCTGCTCATCCTCGCCGCGGTCGACCAGGAATCGATACCCGATCGCCGGCGTCAGCGGGCTCATCGCGACCAGCTTCGGATAGTACTCCGCGCCGAGCTGCTGCGCGACCTCCGCCCAGGCGTAGTCGAAGACGAACTCGCCCACGCTGTGCGTCTTCACGTAGAGCGGTGCCGCGGCGACGAGACGATCGTCGCGATAGCGCAGGATGTGATGCGGGAGCCATCCTTGCGAGGGGCTCACGCTTCCGGACTCCTCCAGGAGGCGAAGCCAGTCCCAGTCGAGCAATGGGGTCTCGTACTGGTCGGCGAGCCGGTTCCACTCCGCGCGGTCGACGTCCGCGATGCGCTGAATCGGGACGTACCCGTTCCTCGGTGCCATGCAGGGGGGAAGATACTAGCGCTTCCCGCCGCCGAGCAAAGCGAGGACGGGCGATGTTGCCCGCTGGGGGCTCTCGCACTATACTCCCACAACTGTGAGACCAAACACCGAAGAGCTGTTTTCCCCGGCGCTTCGGAACGACCTGCGCGAGCTCATCGCGGGCACGTTCACCTCGGACGGAGTCGACGAGCTTGGACGTCTTCTGTTCCGCAAATACAGCAGCCACTCGATCGCCGGGGCCGACAACCACATCACCATATCGCGCGAGCGCGCCGCGCAGATCCTCGTAGAGCAGGCCGAGGAGCGAGGGAAGCTCGCGGATCTCCTCAAACTAATCGCCGAGCTCGACGGCGGCACCTTTCGCGGGAAGCGCCTTGAAGTCGCCGGCATCGACGTTTTCTTCAACGCGCTCGCCCGGGTCGGCATCGTCTACGATCCCACGAAGCGGCGTCTGCACTACACGCGCGAGGAGGTCGAGCGCCTCAAGAACTGGGGCAGCCTCCGTGACGGAAGGATCTACGACGTCACCGTGATCAGCGCGGACATCGTGGGAAACAGCCGGCTCGTACGCGAATACGGCACGAGGACGATGGAGCGGCTCTACTTCGAGCTGTGGAGGTTCCTCGAGCGGAAGCTCGACGACTACGACGGGCGCGCGTGGAGCTGCGGCTCGCCATCGATACCGGTCCCATGACCTTCTACAGCGAGACCGGTCGGATCGTCTCGGACGTCATCAACTACTCGGCCCACCTCGAGAAGGCGGCGACCCGGCCCGGACACGTATCGCTCTCCCAGCGCGCCGTGGCATCGTGCGATCCGCGCATTCTCACCATCTTCCGCGACTGCGGCGAATTCGAGGGCTTCCCGTACATGACGACAGCCGATCGACTGGATACGCTCTTCGCCGACCCTTCGGGCTGTTCGGACGTATCGGACGACGACGGATCCGCTGTTGACAGGCGCGAGGCTTCCGGATAGGGTTGCGCGCATCTCGGCCGGGTCTCTCCGGCCGCCACGGAGGCAGTGCAGTGAAGAAGTAGTACGAATCTCGATTCCCAAGGAGGCTCGTATGAATCAACTGCACTTCAATCACGTCACATTCACATACCCCGGACTCGTAGATCCGTTGCTCGCGGACGTAAGCTTCGTCGCCCCGGCCGGGTGGACCGGTGTCGTGGGCGCGAACGGAGCCGGAAAGAGCACGCTCCTCGCGCTCGCAACCGGCACGCTCGCGCCGCAGGGCGGCACGATCACCCGTGCCGAGGCGGTCGTCACGTGCGAACAGCGGACCGACGCGCCACCGCCGGAGCTGGCCGATCTCCTCTGCTACCCCGACGCCGACGCCGGTAGGCTTGCGTCGATCCTCGGGCTCGAGGGCGATTGGCCGTTCAGGTGGGAGACGCTGAGCCACGGCGAGCGCAAGCGCGCGCAGATCGCCGTCGCACTCTGGCGGCGTCCGGAGCTCCTTGTCGTGGACGAGCCGACGAATCACCTCGATCGCGAAGCGAAAGAGCAACTCGCGACGGCGCTCGAGGAGTACCGCGGGGTCGGGTTCATCGTCAGCCACGACCGACGGCTGCTCGACCGACTCTGCCGGCAGTGCGTCTTCCTCGAAGGTGGAGGCGAGGCGGTCGTGCGCCCGGGCGGTGTCTCGAGCGGGCTCGAGCAGCGCTCGCGTGAGCGGCTCGAGCAGCGCAGACGCTACGAGCAGGCGCGCGACGAGCTGCGCCGGGTCGAGGCGGAGGCCGCGCGGCGGCGGGAGGAGGCGTCGGTCCAGAACAGGAAGCGGAGCAAGCGCTCGGTGCGGTGGAGAGACTCGGATGCGAGGGAAAAGATCGACCGGGCGCGGATCAGCGGCGCGGACGGACAGGCCGGACGATTGCTCAACCAGATGGACGGCCGCCGGACGCACGCCGCCGAGCGACTCGCCGAGCTCGGCCGGCCCGTGAGCGAGCGCGTGGGCGTCACGGTACGGGGGAAGCGCGCGAAGCGGGACGCGCTCCTTCGGCGCGAGGCGGGAACGCTCGCGCTACCGGACGGACGCGGCGTGGCGCTTCCGGAGCTCGTGGTCGCGCCGGACGACCGGATCGCGCTCCAGGGGCCGAACGGCGCCGGGAAGACTACGCTGGTGCGGGCGCTTCTTCGAGAAGGCGGTGGAGCGGTGGAGTCGACCGTCGGCATGGAACCCGCGACCGAGCTTCCCTCGGACGTGCTCTGGATTCCGCAGGAGATCACGGCCGAGCGTGCGGCGACGCTCGCGGAGGAGGTCCGCAGCCTTGAGCACGCAGCGCTCGGCCGCGTGATCTCGACGGTGAGTCGGCTCGGATCGGACCCGGAGAAGCTGCTGCAGACCGAGCGTCCGAGTCCCGGGGAGACGCGCAAGCTGATGCTCGCGCTCGGGCTCGAGCGCGAACCCGTGCTCGTCGTGATGGACGAGCCGACGAATCACCTCGACCTCGCGTCCATGCAGTGCCTGGAGACCGCGCTCGCCGACTTCGCGGGAGCCCTCCTGCTCGTCAGCCACGACGACGCCTTCGTCGCCGCGCTTGCGCGGACGCTCTGGGTGATCTCGGACGGCTACCTGGAGGCGAAGCCGACTCCACCCGCGTAGCCGCCGATTCGGCCCGCGCGCGTTCCGCCTCCCGCGCGGCGCACCCGGAGCGACCGCAGCCGCGCGACGCGCTCGTCCGTCTGCGGGTGCGTGCGGAAGAGCGAGCCCTCCTGGTCGCCCCTCACGGGAAGGAGGACCTGCAGCACGCCGCGCTGCGCGTATTCGATCCGCTGCAGGGCGCTCGCGAGACCTTCGGGGTCACCCGTGAGCTCGGCTGCGGTCGCGTCCGCGGCGAACTCGCGCGTGCGAAGGAGCGCGAGCTGGAGGAGCCGGCCGGCGAGCGGCGACGCGGCGAGCGCGAGGAGCGCGCCGAAGGAGAGCCCACCGGCGAAGAGCACGAGCGGAAGCGCGAAGAGGACGAGGAGCCAGCCCGCCCGCGTGAAGAGGAGCGTTGCCTGGCGCAAGATCTCTGCGATGCGGAAGAGCGACAGGTCGTTGTTCTTGATGTGCGCGATCTCGTGCGCGAGAACGCCCTCGAGCTCACGGCGCGGAAGCGCGGAGAGAACGCCGTCCGTGACGAGGATTGCGGCGTTCTCGCGGCCGCCGATCGTCGCCGCGTTGAGCAACCGGCTGCGGACATAGTAGAGGTCGGGTACGCGGCGCAGCCCGGCCCGGCGTGCGAGCGCCTCGACCGTGTCGAAGAGGTCGGGAGCCTCGAAGTAGCGGAGCTCTCGGGCGCCGCGCAACCGGATACGCGGTTCGGTCTGCATGACCGAGATACCGACCGCGGCGAAGAAGCCGGCGAGCATCAGGATCGCCCAGCCGCCCACGAGCTGCCATCCGGCAACGAGCGCAACACCGGCGAGCGCCGCGGCGAGGAGAAGTGTCTGGAGCGTCGTGTTCGTTCTCACACGAATCACGGAGCAATCGGCGTGCCAATTGGCCTACCTGTTACTGATTGTGTCGTAGGGACTTACGTGGCCCTTGCGCGGCGCGCCGCCGCACTGTGTCGGAATGACTCATCCGTCGCCGCGATCTGGGTCATCGTCGTCGGCATCCTCGATGATCTTGAAGTTGCGGACCACCGTGCCTTCCTCGGGCTCGCCGTCCTTGTACTCCTCGATCAGGCCGACCGTCTGGAACGGGATCATGAGATGGTCGGCGCGTCCGAAGGTCCGTTTCACCTCGTCCTCGGACGGATCGATGATGATCTTCGTTCCCTCCGGGAAGACGAGGTCGGTGATCGAGACGAAGTAGGGGTGGGTGAGGTCGAGCCCGCGGGCTCGGAGCACGAGCTCCTTCTCCTTCCACTTGAAGTGTACGCGATAGATGGACAAGCTTGCCTCCCACTACTCGGAGATGAGCGCGATCTGGATATCACAGACGTTCGTGTTCGTGGGTCCTGTGCGCAACAACTCCTCAATCCTCTCAAAGAAACGATACGAGTCGTTTTCGGCAAGGAAGGTACCACAGTCGAGTCCTGCCCGTCGCGCCTCGGCGGCGATCTCGACCGAGGCAAAGGCGCCGGCGGCATCGGTTGGTCCGTCGTTGCCGTCCGTCGCGGCCGAGAGGAAGGCCACGCCCCGGTAGAGCTCGGGCCGGCGGTCCATCTCGGCGAGCATCGCGAGCGCCATCTCCTGGTTGCGCCCGCCGGTGCCCGACCCGCGAACCGTGACCGTGGTCTCTCCTCCGCAGAGGATGCACGCGGGGGCCTCGACCGGCTGCCCGTGCGAGCGGATCTCCGCCGCGACCGAGGCGAGGAAGCCCGCCGCCTCGCGCGCCTCGCCCGTGAGTCGCGACGTGAGGAGGATCGTCTCGTACCCTCGAGCCGTCGCCGCGGCCGCCGCCGCGAGGAGCGCCTGGTAGTTCGTTCCCACGAGGACGTTCCGCACGAATCGGAACGCCTCCGCGTCCGGCTTCGGCGTCTCGCTCAGGCGCCCCTCCACCCCCGCGGCGAGCACCCGCCCGACTTCCGGCGGCAACCGGTCGCGGATGCCGTACCGGTCCACGATCTCCGCGGCGTCCGCGAAGGTCGAGCGGTCCGGGACCGTCAGGCCGGAGGCGATCGAGTCGAGATCGTCGCCTACCACGTCCGAGAGGATGAGGCTGATCGAGTGCGCCGGCGCGAGCGCCTCGGCGAGCCGTCCGCCCTTGATCGCCGAAAGGTGCTTGCGAATCGTGTTCACCTCGTGGATCGTCGCGCCGCTCTCGAGGAGGATGGTCGTGGTCGTCCGGATCTCTTCGAGCGAGAGCTCGACCCGTTCGGTCCCGAGGTCGGACGCAAGCGGCGCCTCGAGGAGCGCCGAACCGCCTCCGGAGATGATTGTCACGAAGAGTGCGGACGCGTCCGCCGAGCGGGCGAGCTCGAGAATCCGTCTCCCCGCTTCCACGCTCCGTCCGTCCGGAACCGGGTGTCCCGCTTCAACGAGCTCCACCCTCGAAAGCGCGTCGACATGCCCCTTCTTCACGCTCACCACGCCTTCGGTGAGCCGGTCGCCGAGGATCTCCTCGATCGCGCGCGCCATGGGTGCGGCCGCCTTCCCGGCGCCGATTACGACCACGCGATCGAATGCGTCCAGATCGATCGAGTCGTGGATCTGCTCCGAGTCGATGTGGAGCATGGAATCCTCGAGCGAGACCGTGCTCCGGATCATCTCGTACGGGTCTACGCGGGCGAGCGCGTCCTGGTAGATCGTGCGCAGGTCGTTTCGCTGAGTGTGCGTCATGACGACTCCTGCTCCAGGTCGCGACGGTGCACGTACGAGCCGTTCGGGATGTCCGTCCGGTCGATCAGCCGCAGGACGGCGCGCGCCGCGTCCATCGGGTCCGCGAGCGACCCCGACTCCTTCCACGATACGTACGTGTCGTGCTCCGGGAGAACGGACGTTCCGGCCGACCGGAGCCGGTCCTGCATCTCGGTGTCCACCGTGCCGGGGGACACCGCGAAGAAGCGCAACGGCGCGGGGCCGTCGTTCGTGCCGTGTTCGGCGGCAGCCGCACGCGTGAAGAGGTTGAGGCCGGCCTTCGTCGTTGAGTAGGTCGAGAGACCCCGCATCGGCGAGGTGCCGGCGCCCGAGGAGACGTTGATCACCGTACGCGGCAGGCGCACCGCGTGGAAGTGGCGGATGAAGCTGTGCGTGAGCACCATCGGGGCGATGAGGTTGACCTGCACCGCGTGCTCGATCGCGCCCGCGTCGCCGCTGCCGATGAGGCCCAGCGGCGTGAGCACCCCGGCGTTGTTGATGAGGACGATCGACTCCGAGCCCTCCACGTCGATCCGTTCGGCGATCGAGCTCATGAACGGGTCGATGCTGAGCGTCTCGGCGAGATCCGCCTGGATCCAGTGGAGCTCCACGCCGGCGGCGCTCGACTCGGCGATGAGCTCGTCGTTGAGCGAGCGCGAGACGCAGAAGAGGCTGTACTCGGGCTCGAGCAGCGCGCGAGTCAGCGCGGCACCGAGGCCGCGCGACGCACCGGTGATGATCACGTGCTTCATCCTGCCTCCTTCCGTCGCCTGAGATCCACGACGCTTTCAATGTGAAAGGTCTGCGGAAACATATCAACCGGCTGAATCCGCTCGATCGAGTAGAGGTCGGTGAGCCGCTTCAGGTCGCGCGCCTGCGTGGACGGCTTGCAGCTCACGTAGACGATCTGGCGAGGCGCGAGCCGGATGAGCTCCTCGATGACGTCCGGGTGAACGCCCGCGCGCGGCGGGTCGAGTACGACGAGATCGGGCGTGGGAATCGGGAGCCCTCCGCGACCCGCCGAGGCAAGAATCTCGCGCACGTCGCCCGCGTGGAACTCGGCGTTCGTGAAGCCGTTGAGCGCCGCGTTCTCCCGTGCACGCTCGACCGCCTCCTCCACGTACTCCACGCCCACGACGCGCGAGACGCGGTCGGCGAGGAAGAGCCCGATGCTTCCGATCCCGCAGTAGAGGTCGAGCAGCGTGTCCGACTCGCGCGCGTCCAGCCACTCGCGTACGACCCCGTAGAGCCGCTCGGCCTGGAGCGAGTTCGTCTGGTAGAAGCTCTTCGGGTGGATCGCGAACCGGAGGTGGCCGCACCGCTCGTGGATGACACGCGTCCCGGCCACGTGCCACGCCCGGTGCGGTCCGTTGTCGTCGTTGCGAGTGGTGTTGACGAGATAGTGGGCCGACGTGATGCTCGGCACGGCCTCCATCAGCTCGCCCAGGAAGCTCGCCGCGACGTCCGGCCGCTCCTCGCCGATCACGAGGATCACCATCACCTCGCCGCCCTCGGTCGTGCGCACGATCAGACTCCGCAGCAGCCCCTCGTGCTTCGCCGGATCGTGGAAGCTCAGGTCGCGTTCGAGCGCGATCCGCCGCGCCACCGTCCTGATCTCGTTCGAAGGGTCGCGCTGCAGGTGGCACGTCCGGATGTCGAGCACGCGGTCGAACCGGCCCTTCACGTGGAAACCGAGCGCGCGCCGGTCCTCGATCTCGTGCCCCTCGGCGACCTCCGCCTCGGTGATCCACCGCGTGGGCGCGAACGAGAACTCGAGCTTGTTGCGGTAGAAGCGGTCGCGCTCGCACGCGAGGATCGGGAGCGGCTCCGGCTCGGTGACCCCGCCGATCCGCCGCAGCACCTCCGCAACGAAGCGTTCCTTATAGCGCGCCTGGTCCTCGTAGCCGAGGTACTGCCACGTGCAGCCGCCGCAATCGGCGAAGTGCTCGCAGAACGGCTCCACCCGCTCGGGCGAGGTCGCGTGAAAGGCCGTGGGCGTCGCGAAGGCGAAGTCCTTCTTCCGCCGCGTCACCCGAACGTCCACGACCTCCCCGGGAAGCACCCCCTCCACGAAGAGCACGCGCCCCTCGGGTTTGGCGATCCCGTTCCCCTGGTATTCCAGATCCACGATCTCTTGTCGCTCGTACGTCTTCTTCCGTGCCATCAGGTGTCCTTTGGTGTGCCCGCCCGCGGTTTCTCGGTCGCGGCGCGATCCGCCGGCGGCTCGGCCGTCGCCGGGTCGGCCTCGCCGTCCGCGATCGCGCGCAGCAGCGCGATCTCGTCCTTCCAGAGATCGGGGTCGGTCGTCTCGAGGATGAACGGAACCTCTTCCAGCCGCGGGTCGCGTACGAAGCTCGCGAGCCCCTCCAGGCCGATCTCGCCCGCGCCGATCCGTTCGTGCCGATCCTTCCGGCTCCCGAGCCCGGTCATCGAGTCGTTCAGGTGGATCGCGACGAGCCGGTCAAGGCCGACGGTCCGCTCGAACTCGTCCATCGTCTTCGCGTACGCCTCCGGGCTGCGCACGTCGTAGCCCGCGGCGAAGATGTGGCACGAATCGATGCACGCGGCGAGCCGCTCGGGAGCGCCGGCGCGTTCGATGATCTCGGCGATCTGCCCGAACTCGTACCCCACGTGCGCGCCCTGGCCCGCGGTCACCTCGAGCACGACCACCGCGCTCGTCGTGCGCTCGAGCACGTGGACGCACGCCTGGGCGATCGCGCTCAGCGTCTCGTCCTCGCCGATCGTTCCGAGCCCGCTGCCCGGGTGGACGTTCACGAGCGCGAGCCCGAGCTGCTCCGCGCGGTGACACTCGTCGAGGAGCGCGCTCACCGAGCGCGCACGCTTGTCGGGCTCGGGGTTCGCGACGTTGATGAGGTAGCTCGCGTGAATCACCACGTGCCGCGGGGCGATGCCCGAGCGCTCGAGGTTCGTACGGAAGGCGGCAATCTCATCGGGCGGGAGCGGCGGGCTCTTCCACTGCCGCTGGTTCTTCGTGAACATCCCGAGCGCCGTTGCCTCGAGCTCGATCGCGCGCTCGGGCGCGGTGCTCACCCCTCCGGCGATGCTCACGTGCGCTCCGATCCGTCTCACGATCCCTCCGATCCGGTCGCCGCTCTGCTCCGCTCGAACTCGCGTTCGAGCGCGTCCACGCGCCCGATGCTCGACCGCAGCCACGCGAGCAGCACCTCGCGCCGCTCCTCGTCACCGAGCCGATAGTCGCCGCCGCTCGTTCGCAGCACGTGCGTGAGGTGGTGGAGCACAATGGCCGCGGAGACCGAGATGTTGAAGCTCTCAACGAAGCCGTACATCGGGATTGCAAGGTGCTCGTCCGCCGCCTCGAGCGCCGTGGGGCTCAGTCCGTCCAGCTCGTTCCCGAAGAGGAGCGCCGCCGGTCCCGCTTCCAGGTCGAAGCGCTCGAGCTCCACCTGATCGGTGTGCGGCGTGGTCGCGACGATCCGGTACCCCGCCGCACGCAGCGCTTCGATCGCCGCCGGCGTGTTGTCGCCCTCGCCGCGGTAGCGGTGGAGCGTGAGCCACTGCGCCGTCCCGAGCTCCACGCCCGGATTGAGCCGGTAGCGATTCCGGTTCTCCACGATGTGCACGTCCTGGACTCCGAAACAGTCGCACGTGCGCAGCACCGCGCTCGCGTTGTGCGGCTGGTAGATGTCCTCCACGACCACGGTGAGGTAGCGCGTGCGCTCGGCGAGCACCTCGTGCATGCGCGCGAGTCGCTCGGGGGTGACGAAGCTCGAGAGGTAGTCGGTGAGCGCTTCCGTGTTCATGCCTGCTCCGTGATAGCGTAGATTCGCGCCTCACCCGCGGCGAGCGCCTCGATCTGAACGCGGTCGCCGGCGATCGTTGAGCCGCCCGACGCGCCGTCCGCGTGCGTCGAGAAGAGGAGCGCGGCGAGCGGGTCGGCCGCGCCCGTCTCGCGCGGCAGCGGCACGACGAGGCGGTCTCTACCCGAGAAGGTGTCCGTGTTTGCCACGAAGAGAAGGTCCTGATGTGCACCCGTCAACGTCCAGGCGACGACGCGGGTCCCGGCGGTCGGGTCGGGCGGGAGGAGCCAGCGGACCGCCTCCGGTCGCCGGGCTTCCGCGGGGAGGGTTGGGAGCCAGGCGTCGGCATATGCTCTGATTCCGGTGATTCGACTGAACAACCCACGGTTGGTGCCGAAGCGGTACGGTCCGCGGGTCGCCTTGGGGCCGCGCTCCTCGTGGAAGACGTAGAGCTTCGTGTAGTACTCGTTCGGGGCGGGGCGCTCGTGCCGGTCGCGCAGCTCGAAGCCGAGCGCCGTGTAGCTCGGCAGCGCGGGGAGGAAGAGCGAGAGGAAGCAGCGCAGCTCGTTGCCGGCGAGGTAGAACGCGTCGAAGCGGGGGTCGTCCTTGTCGCCCGTCATCACCGTGAAGCACGGCGTCACCCGGCGCCCCGTCGCGATGTCGAGGTAGCGGCGGAGGCGGGACAGGAAGGCGGGGTCCGCGACCGCCACCGATTGGAGGTTTCCGAGCACGACGTCCGCGTCCGACGCCTCGAGATGATCGACCTCGTCGCCGTAGCCCATCGTGCCCGGCGGCGAGAGGAAGCTCTCCGCGAAGTACGCGAACGACCGCCGCTGCTTCTGCACCGTGCGCTTCACGTACGCGAGCGGATCGTAGTAGCGCCCGGGCTCGAGCGGCGGGCCCTCGGGCCGCATCTGCACGTGCGACATGTCGCCCCGCATGAAGTCGAATCCGTACCGGCGCTGGAGCTCGGCGACGTGCGAGGCGAGGTACTCGAACACCTCGGGTCGAGGTCGGTTGAAGTCGACGCGCCACTCGCGGTTGTCGTCCAGCCGCTCGTAGAGCTTGTACCGCGTGAGCGGGCCGAACACTCGCGACATCGGTCCCGGCTCGGCGATGCGGTAGTCGTACCACAACCGACCCGCCGCGTCGTGCCGGCGCTTCTTCCGATCGACCTCGAGCCCGCGGTAGGGAGGCGCCATCGTTGCCGGCACCGGTTCGTAGCCGAGCGAGTAGAGCCGGTCGACGAGTGCGAGCCTTCGCGCAAGCCGCCCCTCGCGGTCGGCCGGCTCGCCGAAGAGGAGCAGGTTGCGCACCGCCTCCGGCGTGTCGGCCGAGAAGAGCGCGTCGGGCGTGCCGCCGCCCACCGCCGTGACTCGCTGTGCGCCGGCCGATCGGGCCGGCCCGTTCTCCGCGAGCCACCGGTGAATCTCGTAGGCGACCTCCTCGTGCAGCTCCGCGCGATGATCGACGATCCTGGTCCCGCGCCGGCGGAGCCACTCGAAGTGGCTCGGATTCGCGAGCACGATCTGGCTGTAGCGATCGGTGTGCGGGATGACGTCCAGCCCCACCGCGCGCCCCGTGAGGTGGATCAGGTCGACGGTTGCTCGAAGCTGTTCGGCAGGCGTACCCAGGTTCGGATACGCCGCGGCGAGCTCGGGATCGAAGAACTCCGGGTTGATCTCCCAGCTCGCCATCCCGTAGAGGCTCGCCACGACGCCCGGTTCCCAGATCGGGAGCAGGTGCACCGAGTCGTAGACGGCGGGAACCGTGAGCAGGTAGTGGACGACCCTCCAGAACGACCCGACGGTGCGGACGTTGACGCCGATCATCCGCGTGCGCGTGAGCCACGACGTGTCCGATTCCGCTGCGACCGGGCTCGCGTCGTGCGGCGAGCGATCGCGGTCGGCAGGCGCCTGCGGCGCCTCGAGGATCGCGTCGATCTGCTCTGCGAACCGCTCGCGAAGCAGCCTGATCACGGAGGTGGCCGGCAGCCGCAACGCGTCCGGCGGCAGGAGGCCTTCCACGAAGGATGAAGCGGCGGTTGCGAAGCGGGCGTGCGCCGCGGGAAGCTCGCGGGCCGGGTCAGTCGCCAACGAACTGCACCTCGTAGTCGCGGGTGATGACGACGTCCGCGAATTCACGATGCGGCGCGATGATTTCGTGCTCGATCTCCAGGACGTGCTCGATGAACGGCTCGATCGCCTCGCGCGCTCGCGTCTTCCGGCTATCCAGCGTCTCGAGCCGGTTCCGGGCAATGAAGACGCGGCAGTCCACCTCGTCAAGCAGCGTGGTGTAGGTACCCTCCGCGACGACAACGTCCACGCGCGACAGGTCCACGGTCTCGCTCAGGACCGCATCCGCTTCGTAGTCCACGAGCGGTTTCTCGAGCGCGGCCGGACGCTTCCTCGCGGCCACGAGGTGCGCGTTGAGCAGGTCGAGACGAACCTCCCCGGTGCCGACCCAGGAGATGTCTTCGCGGCGTTTGCGGTCGTTCGACCGAGGCGGAAGCGAGAAGTAGTCGTCTTGCTGGAACACGAACGGGTTGAGGCCGCGTGAGGCGCACTCGTCGGCGATCGCCTTCCCGGTTTCCGACTTCCCGCTTCCGCTCTCACCGGCGACTGTGAAGACGAACGGGTCGCGGGACGAATTGATGAGAGTCTCGTAGCGGTCGAGGATCGCGGCTGCCGCAGCCTGGTGGTGGGGTTCCACGATGATGATGTCGCCCTTCATGAGACCATCATAGTGTCACCCGTGTGAAGTGTCACCGACCTTGCTGATTCGGCACGCCGGACGGCATTTGAGTATAGTGAGCGTATGGACGCTCGCGCACTCTCCGCCTTCGTGGAGCCGCTTCTCGGCTTGCGTGACCTGCTGAACGGGCACCCGCTCTTCTCGCTCGGTATTCTCCTCATCATCGGCTATCTGATCGGGAAGCTCGCGGCTCGTGTGAAGCTTCCCGAGATAACCGGCTTCATTGTTGCGGGAATTCTGATGGGCGAGTCGGTGACCGGGGTCATCCCCCGTCACATGGGTGAGGATCTCTCGATCGTGACGGAGGTCGCGCTTGGCCTGATTGCGCTGACGATCGGCGGGGAGTTCTACTCAGCGAAACTGAAGCGTCTCGGGGGAGCGATTGTCGTCATCACGCTCGTGCAGATCCTGGCGACGTTCGGCGCCGTGACCGTTGCGATGTTCGTGCTCCGAATGCCGCTGCCGTTCGCGATGCTGATCGGGGCGATCGCAACGGCGACCGCTCCCGCGGCAACCGTCGCGATCGTGCAGAGTCTTCGGGCGCGGGGGAGGTTCGTGGACTACCTCTACGGTGTCGTCGCGCTCGACGATGCCGGCGCGGTGATCCTGTTCGGCGTCGTCTTCGCGGTGGCAACCGGGTTCATTGGGGAGGGGACGGGTCACGGCGGCGAGCTCGTTCTGCACGCGTTCCGCGAAGTCGGGTTGTCGGTTCTTGTGGGTGCGGCGAGCGGCTTCCTGATTCACGCGCTGGCCCGAAGGAAGAGCAACGGCAACGAGGTCCTCATCGTTACCCTGGGAATGCTTCTCCTCACGACTGCGTTCGCGATCGTGTTCAATCTGTCGCCGCTCCTGACCAACATGGCCGCCGGTGCGCTCGTGATCAACATGGGACCGCAGAACCACCGGATCTTCCGGTTTCTTGAGCCGTTCACGCCGCCCGTCTACGCGCTCTTCTTCGTTATCGCGGGAACGGAGCTTCGGCCGGGGATCCTGGTCCAGTCCGAGATCCTCATTCTCGGACTCGTGTACATCGGCGCCCGGGCGATCGGCAAGTACGGCGGCGTGTACGTGGGGGCTCGCCTGAGCGGTGTGGACAAGGAGATTCGAACGAATCTTGGCATATGCATGCTTCCGCAGGCGGGTGTCGCCATCGGTCTCGTTCTCCTCATTCAAGCGTCGCCGCTCATGAGCGGGCTCTCTCCCGAGTACGCTCGGATCGTGGACACGATGGTGAACATCATCCTGCTGAGCGTCTTCGTGAACGAGATCGTTGGTCCGCCGCTCTCTCGTGGCGCGATTATCCGCGGAAACAAGATGGAGGTGTGATGGACATCTACTCGATTCTCGACAAGCAGAGCTGCAGCACCGATCTCTCCGCTCGAAGCCGAGACGAGGCGCTGCGAGAGATCGCAGAGCTCGCGGCCAAGAGTGAGGCCGCATCGCAGGTGGACGCGGAGACGATCCACCGTCTGCTCGCCGAGCGAGAGGATCAGGGATCCACCGGGTTCGGCAACGAGATCGCGATACCGCACGCTCGTGTCCCGGGCATGGAGAGATTCCTGCTCTTCATCGCGATCTCCCGACGCGGCGTGGATTTCGACGCGATGGATCGAAAGAAGGTTCGCGTCTTCTTCGTGATTCTCGGACCTCCTGAGGAGGTGACCGAGCATCTCAAGATCCTCGCCTTCGTGTCGCGATCGATCGGGCACACGAACGTGAAGAACGAGCTGCTGCGGAGTGAAACGACGACCGCCATCTACGAGGCGTTCCTCCGGAATATCGACGTCGCCCCGGGCGAGCGGCACGAGCAGCGCAAGATGCAGCTCTTGCTCCTCAATCTCTACGACGAGGACTTGCTCTACGCGGTGCTCGAGATCTTCATCCAGGAGGGTATCGAGGGTGCGACGATCATGGAGAGCGCCGGGATGGGACAGTACATCTCGAACGTGCCCCTCTTCGCGGACTTCATCGGCTTCATGCGACAGAACAAGCACCAGAGCAAGACGCTGCTCGCGCTGATCCCGGAGGAGCACGTCCAGGATATCATCAACCGAATCGAGGAAGTGACCGGTGACTTGGACAAGAAGCAGGGGGCGATGATCATGGTTCTGGACGTGCCGTACTTCAAGGGAACCATGCAGATGATGTAGCCCGCTTCGGCGCGGAGGGCTCAGCCGATCTCTTTCCGTATCTGCCAGTGCAGCTCTTCGGCGGCCACGTAGAGGGGAAGCGCATAGCGGACCAGACCGGACAACGCTCGCTTGAATCGATTGTAGGTTTCGAGATCGATCTTCTCGAGTAGCAGCAGGAGTTCGAGCATCGTCCGTGCCGTGAAGCCCGCGATCTCGCTCTCGGCGGCCCGACCGAGGAGCTTCAGGTCGTCCGAAAGGATCGGAATGTTGAGCTGTTTCGCAGCAACGACGACCTGAGCGTCAACCGAGAAGCCTTTGTAGAGGGTCTCAACGTCATCGATGTGGCGCACGCCGGATAGACCCGCCTCGGCAGGTATTTCGTCACCGATCTCGCGGAAGACGCCCGGCGGCGCGGTCAGTTTCACAGTCTGCACGAGCGGAAGGAGAAAGCCGGCCTTGTTTGCAAAGATGATCGACGAGCTGTCGGCAACGAGCGCTTCGAGCGACCGAAGCCCGCCGATCGACAGGTGTTGGAGCGGATCCGTTGGCACATTACTAGTTTATCACGCGGCGGGTCCGGAGTCGCCCCGGCTTAGTCTTTGGTTGAACCGAAGAACGCGCCCACGGCGCGCAGCGAGTGAACGATGATCGCGATGATCGTCCCGCCGATACCAACGTAGAGAACCACCCGGGCGAGTACGTCCGCGCCTCGCCAAAGGACCGCCGCGAAGTCGAACGGGTAGACGGTCACCACGATGATCAGTGCGAGCAACGATACCGTCTCCATGATCGCCTGAACCGCGTAGTGCAGGAATCGAGGGTGGAAGAGGAGAAGAAGAGCGTTGCCCGCGATGTGCGCTCCGATCGAGAGGTTCATCGCCCACAGGACAGCCGGGAAGTCGCCGGTGATGAATCGCCAATCCCAACCCGGAATCGCGTTCACGAACCACAGCATCGCGATGTTCACGACGATCGTGCTGATGTACGATGCCGGTGTCCGGTCCGAATCGCGTCGTTCTTCAGACATGCGTCATCCCCCGTCTCCCTCTGCGATCGATTCTACCTCGTCTCGTTGATAGATGTACGTGGAGTTGCAGTTGTGACACGTGATTTTCAATGGGAACGGGCCGTTCTCTCTGATGTCGTCGAGCTCCTCCGCGGGCAGCGAGCTCAGGTACGCGGCGTAGACCTCCTTGCTGCAGCGGCAGCTGAATTCGATCGTGCGCGTTCCGATCAGGTTCGGCCCGAAGTCGTGGAAGTGGGTATTGATCACGTGCGCCGGAGTGTCGCCCTGAGCGAACATCGATCCCAGGGACGGAAGCTCCTTGACCCGATCTTCGAGGGCCGCTCCTCCCGACCGGTCGGAGCCCGGCAGCGACTGGATGAACAGACCGCCGGCGCCGCTGACACGCCCCTCGCGATCGAACTGGATGCTGAGGCTGAGGGCGGTCGGCAGCTGCTCGGATACCACGAAGTAGTTGGCGAGGTCCTTCGCGAGGTTCCCGTACTGCAGCTTCACATGGCCGGAGAACGGGTTTCGGGCCATCTCGAGGTGCCGTGTGACGGTCAGCGTGCCGTTTCCGATGTACGGAGCGAGATCGAAGCTCTCTACCGGCTCCTCGACCGGGATCGGATGGTTCCGCAGGTATCCACGCACCTCGCCGTGCGCGCTCGACTCCACGGCAAGCCCCCGAACGGGGCCGTCGCATTCAATGGCCAGGAGGATACGGTCGTTCCCCTTCACGAGCGAAGTGAGCAGCCCGGCGGCGATGTACGAGTGGCCGAGCAGGAGCGTCTCCAGGATGCCAAGCTCGTGATTCGCTCGCATCTGGTTCACAAGGCGTGTCCCGTTCAGAACCGCTCCACGGTAGTTGTCGGCGCTCAGGAGGAAGATGTCCATGCCGTCTTCAGCGATGCTGTCGAGATGGGACGTGACGACGGGATCGTCGATCGGTGCAAGTCTCATGACTCACGAATATCAGGAAGGGCACCGCCCGGGTCAACTCGAGAGCGGTTACCGGCGAGCGCCGGCGGCGACCACGGGGCCCTCCGGTTCTCCGGCGGAGGTCGACGATTCGATCGTCACCTCGACTCGGGCTGGGAGCAGGGGACTCCCCCGGCGATCGGGTCCTTCGGGCGCCGTTCCGGCGGCGCGCGCGTCCAGTCGCAGTCGCGCCCGGCCGCTGCCGACCATGCTCAGCGTTCCAAGCCGTCGGGCCCCTGCGTTGTCCACTCCCCAGGCGACGTACCGGTAGCCCTGCTCGAGGTCCGAGACCCCCGACAGGTAGACCAACACGGTGTCCTCGTCGGCGAGCACGACGCCGCGCGCGTCTGCGGCCGCGCCTGTGCCGTCCAGGTAGATCGCCGCCTCCGGCTCGAACGACCGGCCGGGGATGACGAGCGTTGCCGCGAGCAGCGTCACAACAGCAGTAGCAACGATCAGGACCGGAACCGGCGGCACTCGCTTCGGCCATAGCTTCCGCGGCCGGGCGAACAGCTCCCCGCGGCGAGGGCGAGGCTCGTTCTCGTCCGACACGTCGGTTCCCGCCGCTGCGCGAACGCCGGAGGCTGCAGGCCGGTCGGTGGCCGGGGTCACGGACGAGTCCCGCAGCGAGTCATGAACGGCGTTCTCCTCGTCGTCCAGGGGCGGGAGGAGCGAGGAGAGCGAGAGGAAGAGCTCGATCGCGCCGCGCGTCTTCTCGCCGGTGGGTCGCAGCGTCGCCTCAGGTTCGCGGTCGGCCTGCACGATGAGGCGCGCAGCCTCGTCGCCGGGGTGCCGATCGGCGCTCACGGGATGTCCTCCTCCGAAGGGAAGCTCGCCGAGGTCACGGCGAGGCGCAGGTGTTCGAGCGCCGATCCGAGATCCTTCGGATCCGCGCCCGGCGGGCTCGGGGAGAGGAGCACGCTCCAGAGCAGGTCCTGCTCACGCTGCGAGAGGCTCGAGAAGCAGCCGCGAAGCAGGTGCTCGTCGATCGGAAGGCGCGACGCGGCAGGTTCGGCCGTGGCCCGGCCGGGCCGCACGCGGTCGCGGTCGCGGTCGGTCGTGCCGACGGTCTCGGGCTCCTTCGCCGTGGGTATGCCGGGGGCCGGGCGCGCCGCCGACGCGGTCGAAGCGAAAGAGCGCGAGCGAACGGCGGCGAGGTAGTCCGCCCATCCCGGCGTGTCCACGGTCGACCCGGCGCAGGCGCCGGCCGCTTCCTGCGCGATCCGGGTCGCTGCGGCGGACGAGCCGGTGATCGCGTATGCGAGTCGGCGGGCGAGTTTCCCGTAGAGCGTCAGGAGTCGGTGATGAGCGCTCGGATCCCGGTCCATGGCAAGTGCATCCTACCACGCGCTCCTCGTCCGGCTCCAGCGATCTCAGTATCTTCGGGTCCAGGAGCGACTATGGCTACACAGACAATCACCCTCGGCGGCGGATGTTTCTGGTGCATCGAGGCGGTCTATAAGCGAATCGAAGGTATAGCGGGCGTGACCTCAGGGTACGCCGGCGGCGACACGGAGCATCCCACGTACGAGGAGGTCTGCTCGGGGCGCACCGGTCACGCGGAAGTCGTCCGCGTTGCGTACGATCCCGAGGTGATCTCCACCGAAGAGGTCGTACGCCGCTTCTTCGACTCGCACGATCCCACCACGGTGAACCGCCAGGGAAACGACGTGGGTACTCAGTATCGCTCGATCGTCCTCTACGAGAACGAGGAGCAGCGGGAAGCGGCGGAGAAGATCAAGGCTGAGGTCGACGAGAAACTCTCCGCTCGAGTCGTCACCGAGATCGAGCCGCTCGGGCGCTTCTACCGCGCCGAGGACTACCACCAGGACTACTTCGACAAGCATCCGAACGCCGGCTACTGCCGGCTCGTGATCGCCCCGAAGCTGAAGAAGCTCGGCATCCCGCCGATGCCGGTCTGAGGCGAATCACGGCACCGCACCAGGTACACATACCACGCCGAACGGACTGCCAACTTTCAACCCTCCGGGCGGGCACCGTTGGGGATCGCTGTCGTTTCCGGCCGCGAGACTATAGGGAGAGCGTCAGGCCTACGTACGGTTGCACGACGAACGCGGAGATGAAATCCGGATTCCCCAGGTACGAGACAAAGTCGAAGTTCGTCGCGACGCCGCCCTGGATCCCGAGCGATTCGGTGAACAGGTAGCGGATTGAGACGTCTGCTCCCGCGCCGATCGAAACAACCGCGAACTGCACTTCCTCGGCGATCATCCCCGCTCCGCTCAATCCGGGGCCGATTCCCGCTACGATCGAGAGCGACTCATCCAGTTGGTGTTCGTACCCGAGTCCGATCGTGAGGGCGACCAGATACGTGGTGCCGCTCGGGGTGAGAGATTCGCCGGATGTCGAGCTCGAGATGCTTCCGATGAAGCCGACCGAGGCACGATTGTAGAACCCGAACCCATCACCGACGAAGTAGGTCTGCACGAGGCTGCCGCCGAGAATGGTGAGGTTTTCGTTCTCGTGCGCATTCGCCTCTTCGCTGTAGTTGTAGAAGGTGAACGCTCCTCCGATCGTCGTGTCGCCGGCAAAGAACTGAGCCCACGCGCCGCTTGAGACGATGAAGAGCACGGCGAGTACAATCCCGAATTTCTTCATATCAGAATCTCCATTTGTGGTTGATACCGCAGAGAGTATCCCTCGAGATCGCTCATCTGTCAACCCGAGCAGGACCGCTTGATTCTCCCCTCGCTGCCGGATACCGTCTCGCCATGGCGAGTGCACTCGATTGGAAGTCCGCGGCGACAGGCGAGGTCGTCGAGCGGTTGGGTACGAGCATCGATGAGGGGCTCTCGAGCGACGAGGTCGTCCGGAGGCGCGGGCGGTACGGACCGAACACGCTCCGCGAGGGCAAAAAGACGTCCATTCTCGAGCGGTTCGCCGGGCAGTTCCGAAACGTCCTCATCTATATCCTGCTGATCGCCGCGCTCGTGAGCGGTGCTTTGGGGGAGCTCACGGACGCGATCGTCATCGCGGCGATCGTGCTGCTCAATGCCGTCATCGGCGTCATTCAGGAGAGCCGGGCAGAGGAGGCGATCGCCGCGCTCCAGAAGCTTTCCACGCCGAAGGCGCTCGTCCGCCGCGACGGAGCGGTGCGGGAGGTCGACTCGGCGGAGATCGTGCCCGGCGATGTCGTGATCCTCGAAGCCGGGCGGGTCGTTCCGTGCGATCTGCGGCTCGTGGAAACGGCGAATCTCAAGGTTGAAGAGAGCGCGCTCACCGGGGAGTCGGTACCCGTAGAGAAAGCTGCGAGTGCCGAGCTCCCGGCCGAAGGGGTCGCGCTCGGCGACCAGGTCACGATGGCATTCTCCTCCACGATCGTCACGTACGGGCGCGGTTCGGGAGTCGCGGTGGGCACCGGAATGGATACCGAGCTCGGGAAGATCGCCGGCATGCTCGAGGCGCAGGGACAGGAGACCACACCGCTTCAGGAGCGCCTGGAGAGGTTCGGGCGCTTCCTCGGGTTCCTGATCCTCGGAATCTGCGCGATCATGTTCGGCGTGGGGATCCTCCAGCTCCTGCTGCGGTCCGGTCGCATCCCGACCGACTCGCTGCTCGAGCTCTTTCTCACCGCGGTCAGCCTTGCGGTCGCCGCGATTCCCGAGGGGCTCCCGGCGATCGTCACCGTCGTGCTCGCGATCGGCGTGCAGCAGATGAGCCGCAAGAATGCGATCGTCCGGAAGCTCCCTGCCGTGGAGACGCTCGGAAGCGTCACGATCGTCTGCTCGGACAAGACCGGCACGCTCACGCAGAACCGCATGACGGTGACGCGCTTCCTCGCGGGCCAGGGAGATGTGCAACCGCTTGACGACCTTCAGGCGGACGATCCGGTTTCCGCCCGCCTGCTCCGAACCATCGTGCACTGCAACGACGCGACCTACGGCTCGCCCGGCGCCGAGGGCACCGGCGATCCGACCGAGATCGCGCTGCTGGTCGCCGGCAACCGCTTCGGCGTGACGAAGGAAGCTCTGCTCGCCGAGCGACCCCGGATAGGCGAGCGGCCGTTCGACTCCGAGCGGAAGATGATGTCCACGGTCGGAAGCGCGCCCGGCGGCGAGAGCGCGACGGTCTACACCAAAGGCGCGCTCGATAGCCTGCTCCCGCTCTGCACGCGCATCGCGACGCCGGAGGGGGAACGCGAGATAACGGCCGAGGACCGGGAGCGGTTGCAGGAGGCTGCCGCCGCGATGAGCGACGAGGCGCTCCGGGTACTCGGCGCGGCCGACCGCGAAGTCCGCGAGGCCGACCGCGAAGTCCGCGAGGCCGACCGCGAAGTCGGAGGCGACGAGGCCGGGCCGGGCGAGCTCGAGCGCGATCTGTGCTTCGTTGGGCTCGTCGGCATGATCGATCCGCCCCGGCTCGAAGTGAAAGACTCGATTCGGGCGTGCAAGCGCGCCGGCATCACGCCGGTGATGATCACCGGCGACCACCGCAACACGGCGTTCGCAATCGCGCGCGAGCTCGGCATCGCAGACGCGCGGTCGCAGACGATCGGCGGCACCGAACTGGACGACATTGATGATGCCGAGCTCGCCCAGCGCGTCCCACACCTGCGCGTCTTTGCCCGCGTGAGTCCCGAGCACAAAGTGCGCATCGTGGAGGCCTTCAAGGCGAACGGCCAACTCGTGAGCATGACCGGCGACGGCGTGAACGACGCGCCGAGTCTGCAGAGCGCGGACATCGGCGTCGCGATGGGAATCACCGGCACGGATGTCGCCAAGGGCGCGAGCGACATGGTGCTTACGGACGACAATTTCCAGACGATCGTGAGCGCGATCGAAGCCGGCAGGAACATCTACGCCAACATCAAGAAAGCGATCACCTTCCTGCTCTCGTGCAATGCCGGAGAAATCGTCGCGATCTTCACGGCCATCCTCGTGGGATGGCGGTCGCCGCTGCTGCCGATCCACATCCTCTGGGTCAATCTGATCACCGACAGCCTTCCGGCGCTCGGGCTGGGGATGGACGCCGGCGATCCGCACGCGCTCGCGAAGCCGCCTCGCAACCCGGAAGAGAGCATCTTCGCCGGGGGAACGGGTCTCAGCGTCATTCTCAACGGCTTCGTGATCGGCGCGATCACGCTTGTCGCCTTTCGGATTGGGAGCGCCATGTACGCCGACTCGCTCGTTCACGCGCGGACGATGGCGTTCGTGGTCCTGGCGATGAGCCAGCTCTTCCACGCCTTCGACGTGCGGGACAACGCAGAGAGCATCTTCACGCTCGGGCTCTTCTCGAACAAGTGGCTCTGGCTCGCGCTCGGCGTGGGCGCCGCGCTGCAGTGGCTCGTGATCACCGTCCCGGTCTTCGCCTCGCTTTTCGAGGTGTTCCCGCTGCTCCCGATCGACTGGGCGATTGCCGTAGGCCTCGCGCTCGTACCCGTCCTCGTGAACGAGACAGTCAAGGTCGTGATCAGGATGCGGAGCGCGGTCTGAGCGCTCCGGCTACGGCGCGCGGCGAGGGCGGCGGGCCGCGCGGAGCGTCTCCGCCATGACGGCGACGATGACGATCGCGCCGCCTACGATCGTTCGGGCCGTTGGGATCTCGCCGAGGATGAAGACCGCGAGGACCGTCGTGTAGAGCGGCAGCAGGGTCGCGATGATGGAGACCGTCTTCGCCGAGAGGTGGCGGAGGCTCGAGGCGTAGAGCGACTGATTCACCGCCGTGAAGGCGGTTCCCAGGAGCAGGAAGTGCGGCCACCATCTCGCGGTCGCGCCGAGACCGCCGGTCGACCATACGAACGGCAGCAGCACGAGCGCCGTCACGGCGGTCTGGCAGAACATCACGAAGGGACCCGAGTAGCGCTGCACGAACCGGCGCACCACGAGGTTTCGCGCGGTGAAGATGAAGGCGGATCCCACGCCCCAGAGCACGCCGCGGGTCGTTCCGCTCGCGAGCGAGAAGTCGGGCACGAGGACCACCGCGCCCACCAGGACGATGAGCGCGAGGAGGACGTCCGGCGGCTTCACGCGAGTCCGGTCCACGAGCGGTTCCACGAGGACCGTGATGATCGGATAGGTGTGGAGGCTGATCGTCCCCACGGCGACCGTGCTCACCTGGACCGCGTGGAAGTAGCTGACCCAATGCGCCGCGAGCAGGACGCCGCTTCCCACGAGGATCGCGAGGTCGCGCCGCTTCGCCGGTCGGAATCCGCGGCGCGTGACGAGCACGAAGAGCGCCAACGCGAGAGCCGCCACCAACGACCTCCCGAAGATCACGTACGGCGCCGGCAGCTCGATGAGTTTCGCGAAGAGCGCCGGCCCGCCGAAGAGGACCACGGCGGCGTTCAGTTGGATGAGGCTCCGAAAGCGAGCGCGCTCGTCGGAGGTACGTTCGTGGGCGGTGTTCACTGGGGGGCAATCGTACGCGAGAGCCGCCCGAAAGGCAAACCGGTTGCCGAGATCACGATTCTCTGACACTGTCTCCGGGAGGCGGAACGTGTACGCGATCGAGAGCAACGCCCTGACAGTTACCATTCTCGACCCCGTCGTCGATCGTGATCGCATGGGCGTCCGGTATTGCACCGGCGGTTACATCTTCCAGATCAACGACCCGGACGGTCCGCTCCTCTCGGGCCCCACCTACCCCGAGAGCTTCAATTGGTTCGACGGTCAGGGCATCCCGGACAGCTTCTTCCTCCGGCCGCTGCGCGATTCGAACGACCCGGGGGCCGAGGCCCTGATTCCCGGGGTCGGCGTGTGCGACACCGCTGCGCCGAGCGTGCTCGAGTTCTGCGATTGGCAGGTCGACGCGAAACTCGATCGCGTTGAGTTCTTCGCCGAGCACGAGTGGGGCGGCTACCGATTCACACTGGAGCGTACCGTCTCCGTCGCGGGTCGCGTCGTTCGGTCGGAGACGCGCATCGCGAATGCGGGCGAGCTTCAGTTCCCGATCTGCTGGTTCCCGCATCCCTTCTATCCGCTTCCCGCCTGCGACGACTTGTGCTCGCTTCCCGCGCCGGTCACCGTGCCGGACGGTACTACCTACACGGTCGGTCCCACCGGCTACCTCCGGTGCGCGGATCTCGGCGCGCGTCAGGCGGTTCCCGTGGCATGCTCGGCGGCGGGGCCGTTCGCCGTGCTCTATCGTCACCCTCGCGTGGGGCTCGTCGCTGCCCGGTACGACTACAGCGCGTCGCACGTGCTCGTCTGGGGTAACCCAAACACCTTCTCGTTCGAACCCTATCTTGAGCGGACCGTCGGAGTCGGGATGTCGGCTTCGTGGTCGGCGGAATATCATTTCTGAGAGGAATCATGTGATAGACGGGCTCACGATCACGATCGTCGGGATGCTGACGGTCTTCGCCTTCCTGGTTGTGCTCGTTGCCGCGACGGCAATCCTGCGGGGTGTCGCCGAACGGCTGTCGGGCTCGTCCTCGGAGGTCGTGGACACCCGCGAAGTGGCGGCGAGCATCGCGTCGATCCATCATAGAATACGGGGACAGAATCACCGATGAAGAAACGCATCCAGAGCATGATCACCGCGTTCCGCGACGGCTTTCAGTCGTTCTTCGGCGCGCGCGTGCTGACGAAGGATTTCCTGCCGGCCTACGAGGCGGCGGTGGACGCGGGTATCCGGAAGATCGAGATCGGCGGCGGCGCGCGCTTCCAGGCGCTCTACTTCTACTGCAACGAAGACGCGTTCGAGATGATGGACACGCTGCGCGGAATCGCCGGGCCGGAGGCCGACCTACAGACGCTCGCGCGGGGAATCAACGTGGTCGGCCTCGACTCGCAGTCGCGCGACATCATCGATCTGCACGCGAAGATGTTCGCGAAGCACGGCGTTTCCACGATCCGCAATTTCGACGCGCTGAACGACGTGAACAACCTCGTCTACTCCGGGAAGTGCATCGCCGAGGCGGGTCTCAACCACGAGGTCGTCGTCGCGATGATGGGGCTTCCTCCCGGGCTGAGCGGCGCGCACGACCCCGATTTCTATCTCGGCGTGCTCCGCAGGATCCTGGACGCGGACATCCCGTTCACCTCGGTCTGTTTCAAGGACGCGTCCGGCACGACGCCGCCGGCGATCGTGCACGAGACGATCCGCGGCGCGCGGAAGCTGCTCGGCGAGGACGCGCATATCGTCTTCCACAGCCACGAGAGCGCCGGGCTGAGCGTCACGCAGTACGTGAGCGCGATCCACGCGGGCGCGAATCAGGTCGACTGCTCGCTCGCGCCGCTCTCCGGCGGAACCGCGCAACCCGATCTGCTCACGCTCTGGGGCGCGCTCCGCGGAACCGACTACGATCTGGGGATCGACGTGGAGAAGATCCGCGACGTGGAGCGCCTGTTCGCCGAGTGTCTGGACGACTACTTCATCCCGCCGGAGGCGCTCGACGTACAGCCGGTGATCCTCTTCTCGCCGATGCCGGGAGGTGCGCTCACGGCGAACACGCAGATGATGCGCGACAACGGGATCCTGGATCGGTACCCTGCGGTGATCGAGGCGATGCGCGAGGTCGTCGCTCGCGGCGGTTTCGGAACCTCGGTGACGCCGGTCAGCCAGTTCTACTTCCAACAGGCGTTCAACAACGTCATGTTCGGCCCGTGGGAGCGGATGGCGGAAGGGTACGGCAAGATGGTCCTTGGCTACTTCGGGAAGACTCCCGTGCCGCCCGATCCGGAGATCGTCCGCCGCGCGTCCGAGCTCATGGAGCTCGAGCCGACCGACCGTCCGCCGATCGATATCAACGACGAGGATCCGAAGAAGGGGATCGAGGCCGCGAAGGCGATGCTGGACGAAGCCGGTATCGCCCACACGGACGAGAACATTTTCATTGCCGCGACCTGCCGCGAGAAGGGCGTCGCCTTTCTCAAGGGCGAGAGCAAGGTCAACGTCCGGAAGAAGGAGCCGGAAGCCGCTCCGGCGGACGCGAAGGCGGCTCCCGGTGGTGACGGCGGCTCCTACACCGTGACCGTGGACGGGCGGGTGCACGAGGTGACGGTGGAGGACGGTCGCGCCTTCGTGGACGGCGTCGCCTTCAGCGTAGACGTGGCCGCCGGTGGGCCCGGGGGCCGAACGGGCCACGGGGACGGAGCTGCCGGGACCGGTAGCCGCGTGGCGGGGAACTCGGCAGCCGCCGGGACCACAACCGCCGATGGCGCGACCGAGCTCACCGCGCCGTTTGCCGGACTCGTGCTCCGCATCGAGGCGAAGCCCGGCGCGACCGTCCGGAAAGGCGAGGCCGTCGTGGTACTCGAAAGCATGAAGATGGAGAGCGTGCTCGCGGCGCCGGTCGCGGGCACGGTCGAATCGATTCGCTTCTCGGCCGGCGACCAGGTCAAGAGCGGCGACGTGATCGCGGTCATCCAGGCATCATGAGTATCGTGAACGCACTCCAGGAGCTGTGGGCCTCGACCGGGATCGCCGGCTTCACCTGGCAGCAGGTCGTGATGATCGTAGTAGGGCTCGTCCTCATCTACCTCGCGATCGCGAAGAAGTTCGAGCCGCTGCTGCTGCTTCCCATCGGATTCGGCGGCATCCTCGCGAACATCCCGTTCATCGGCATCGCGGAGGCGGGCGGATTCGTCGGGCAGATCTACGAGTTCGGCATCTCGACCGGGCTCTTTCCGCTCTTCATCTTCATGGGGGTGGGTGCGCTCACCGACTTCGGGCCGCTCCTCGCGAACCCACGGACCGCGCTCCTCGGCGCCGCCGCCCAGTTCGGGATCTTCGCGACGCTCCTCGGCGCGATCGGGCTCGGTCGCCTCGAGCAGATCGGGTTCTCGCTCGCGGATGCGGCAGCGATCGGCATCATCGGCGGGGCGGACGGTCCGACCGCGATCTTCCTCGCGACGAAGCTCTCTCCCGAGCTCCTCGGGTCGATCGCCGTGGCCGCGTACTCGTACATGGCGCTCGTGCCGATTATCCAGCCGCCGATCGTCCGACTGCTCACGAGCGAGCGCGAACGATCGATCAAGATGGAGCAGCTCCGCGAGGTCTCCAAGACCGAGCGAA
>JBKHII010000113.1:0-3959 GCA_046538735.1 Spirochaetales bacterium | reverse complement strand
GGTCCGGGGCTACCTGGAACGCAACGGCTTCGGTCTCCCGGTCGCGAGCGATCGCGGCGCACCGGGGCGGTCAACCGGGACTGGTTGGTGCGAAGAGTACTCCCTCTTGGCCGATCATTATGGTAGTATGGCAATCACGATGCGCAGGTTCTTGCTGCTCCTGGCTTTACTCTCCCTGCTGTTCTCATGCGCAACCGGACCGGAGCCGGCGGACGACGCCGAACCCGGGGTGACGGAGCAGCCGGGTGAAGGCGGGGCAGCGACGGAGGCGGGCGAGGATGCCGACGATCGAATTCAGGATCCGGACGACACCGAGCCTCCCGCCACGGACGAGGGCGAGCGGGATGATTCGGACCTGCCCGCGCTCCAGCTCGTCAATCCCAGCGATCCTGCGCAGATAACGCGCCCGCGTTTCCTGCTCTCCGCGATCACCACCGCGGGTCGGCTCGCGTCGCTCGAGGTGGAGCTCCTTTCCGGTCCCATTGCGTCGGACGTGGACGGGCGACCGTTCGAGACCGTGGACGTCTCGGAGCTTCCCGCCGAAGAGCGGGTCTACCGACTTCCGGCGGATCCCGATCCGATCGTCGTCGCCGTGCCGCGGGGCTTCGTGGACGGCGAGCGGTACCGACTCAGACTCCGAGGGATTCTCGAAGACGGCGACGTGACCGGATGGCTTGAGATCGCGCCGCGGCTCAACTTGCGCATCGAACCGCCCGATCTCGGCGCCGCTTCGCCGACCATCGACACGTCGCCCGCGCTCACGGTTGACTCGGAGCGAGCGGTGGAGATCGTGCTCGGAGACGGCCGAAGCTTCTCGACCGGCGAGGGAGGGAACATCGACGTTCCCTTCGATCTCCGCGCCGGAACGTACTCGGTGCGTGCACGGACGGTCGGTGCCGGTGGGTACCTGACCCGTCACAGCGAGCCGGTCGAGCTTCGGGTGCTCCCCAACGCCGAGCCGCGTCCGCTCTGGCCGATCGGCGGAGAGACGTCGCTCACACCGCGAACCGGTCTCCATTGGCGCCCGATCGCCGGTGCGATCGGCTATCAAGCTCGTGTGCGCCGCGTGGGCGACGAGGCGTGGCAACAACTCGACCCCACCTCCGAGTCGTTCTGCGCGATCGCGGAGCGGTTCACGCCCGGCGACGAGTACGAGTGGCAGGTGCGCGCGCAGAACGACGCAGGGACCTGGTTCGCGTGGAGCGCGACCGAACGCTTCACGAGCGGCTCCTTCGACCCCTCGTTCGCGACGATCGTCCGCCCGGGCTCGACCGCCACGGTCGTTCGGGGCTACGACGGCGGCAGCCTGGACGAGCAGCCGGTGCGAGAGATCGAGCTGACCCGTTCGTTCCAGATGGCGGTCACGCCGCTGACGAACGCCGAGCTCGTGGAGCTCGTGACGTACGCATCCGCGCGGGGATTCGTGGAGATCGACTCGGATGGCGTGCGGCTCGCGAACGAGAGCCGCACGCCGCTCGTGGGGATCGGCCGGATGGAGTACGGTGAGCAGTTCGGGCTGCGGTTCGTAGAGGGGCGGCTCCAGGCGGTCCCCGGCTACGCGGATCACCCGGCGATCGGAGTGACGTGGAAGGGCGCCGTCCAGATCGCAAACCTGCTCTCGTTTGCCGAGGGCGAGCCGCTCGCGTACGACGACGAGGGAGTCATGGTCGCCCCGGAAACGGGCGGATACCGCCTCCCCACCGAGGCGGAGTGGGAGTACGCCGCTCGCGGAACGACCGATCGAATCTTGCCGTGGGGTGGTTCGCTTTCCGGCAGCGTCTCGAACTACTACCGAAGCTTCGACCCGTTCGAGGACGTCAACGAGCCGTTCACGCGCAGCGGTGGGCCCACGTCTCCGGTCGGTTACTACGACGGCTCGGTGCGAGACGGCTTCCAGACGGCGAGCGACGCCTCACCGTTCGGCATCCGCGACATGGTCGGGAACGTCTGGGAGTGGTGCTACGACCGCTACGATCCCAGCTACTACGCGCAGTCTCCGGACACCGACCCGACGGGTCCCACTCGAAGCGACTTTGATCGTGGGGACGAGGCGGTGGTGCTCGCCGTTTCGCTCGACCCGAATCAACGAGTCGTCCGTGGCTCCGCGTGGAACACGAGGTCGCCGGACGTGCGGTTGACGAACCGCGGACGCTACTCCGAGATCGGGCGCAGCTACAGCATCGGCGTCCGGCTCGTTCGCTCTCGTTTCGACTAATCGTCGGCTACCCGACTCCGTACCGCTTCTCAAGCTGCTCGTAGTAGTTGGTGATGTGACGGACCCAGCGGCGCTTCTCCTGGTACGGCCGGTAGAAGAAGCTGCGCTTGAACCCGTAGATCATGACGTTCTTCAGCTGCTTCGGCCGGATGTCGAACGCTTCGATCGCGAGCTCGATCTCCTTCGTGACGGTCGTGTTGCTCACGAGGCGGTTGTCCGTGCAGATCGAGAGGCTCAGGTTTCGCTCCAGCATCCGACCGAGGCTGTGGTCCGCGACCGACTCGATGTCGGGGCACGTCTGTAAGTTGCTCGTGAGGCAGACCTCCACGGTGATGCGCTTGTCCGCGATGTAGTTCGCGAGCTCGCGCACGTACGCGTCCTTGTCCGCCACCTCGTCGCCGTAGACCATGTCCGCGCGGAAGAGCCTGAGCCCGTGGCCGATGCGATCCGCGTGGATCTTCGTGATCGCCTGGAAGATCGACTCGGGTCCGTACGCCTCTCCCGCGTGGACGGTCTTCTTCATGAAGTGGCTGTGCGCGTAGTCGTACGCTTCCTGGTGCGCACTCGCCGGGTATCCGTACTCGCTGCCGGCGAGGTCGAAGGCGACGACCTGGATATCCGTTTCCCGCCGGAGCTTCACGCTCCCCTTCGCGAGCTCGAGCGATGCCATGCGGATGAGCTCGTCGTCGTTGCTGTACGGATGGACACGCGCAAGGTCGCTGTAGTAGGCGCTGAACCCGGGCGTGAAGAAGCGCATCGCCGTGACGATGATCCCGTACTCGAACGGCGGCTCATCGCCGGGGAGCGACGAGTTGAACTCGTCGCGCGCACGACGGAGTCCCCGATCGACCGCGCCCACGACGTTATCGAAGGAGAGCCGCTCCGAGATGTGGAGCTGCGGTGCGAATCGGACCTCAACGTAGCGGACCCCCTCGTCGATGTTGTCTCGGGCGAGCTCGTAGGCGATGCGCTCAAGACTCTCCGCGTCCTGCATGACCGCGCACGTGTACGCGAACCCTTTCAGGTACTCGTCGAGGTTCTCGTACGAGGGCTTGAACACGGTCTCGCGGAGGCCCTCCGGGGTATACGACGGCAGCTCGACGCGCTGATCGCGTGCGAGCTCGATCAACGTCTCGAGCCTGAGGCTGCCGTCCAGGTGAACATGGAGGTCGTTCTTCGGTATCGCTTGGATGAACTCTTCCGGGTAGTGCATAGGCTTCTCCAATTAGGGTACCACTTCCGCGGGCGAATCGGCACCGTTGCGTTCCTGACGACGTCGGGACCTACCGCTTTCTCGTGTCGCCCGCCTCGGAGCCGGTCAGAAGCCGAGCGAGCCGCCGGAACTGGTCGCCGCGGTCGAACTCGTTCCGGAACATGCCGAACGATGCGCATCCCGGCGAGAGGAGGACGACGTCGCCCGGTCTCGCTCCGGATCGCGCCGCGCGAACCGCCGACTCGAGATCGTCGTATGGACCGTGGAACGGCAGCCGTACTTCGTTGAGGAGCTGCACGATGCGCTCGGTTCCGCTGCCCGTGAGGAGATGGAGCGAAGCGGTCCGCCGGGCGATTCGCTCGAACGCGACGAGGGGAACACCCTTGTCGCTTCCGCCGGCGATGAGGTGGACGGGCTCGGAGAAGCTCTGCACCGCGGCCTCCGCAGCCTCCGCGATTGTCGCTGCGGAGTCGTTGACGTATCGCACGCCGCCGGCGGCGGCGACCGTCTCGAGCCGGTGCGGTACGCCGG
>JBKHII010000060.1:0-17083 GCA_046538735.1 Spirochaetales bacterium | reverse complement strand
CCACCGTCTTCGTCGTCACCATTCGCATCCGAATTCGTTCCATTCCCATCGTCGTTGCCGTCATCCGAACCCGTCGGCTGCTTACAGCCCGCCACGACGAGTGCGGCGACGATGAGAAGTACCAATGCCAATACGTGTAGTGCTTTTCTGGTCTTCACACTGCATCTCCTTATTCAAGTGATGCCCAGATTATGCGACCGCTCACCCCGCCACGGTATCGGGAGTTTACCCTACCTTCCGGAGGGTCGACCCGGTACATACAGAATTTCCCCGATAACGCGACCCGCGAAGTGCGCGTAGACTGGCCTCACAGTAGACCCATATATAAGGAGACCCAAGTGACAATGAGAGAGTTCATCAAGCGACTCGCGGCACTGGTCGCTCTGGCGATCGTGGCCGTGTCAACGCTGGGAGCGCAGATCATGGAGCCGGAAGAGATGCCGATGCCGGCGACCGAGGAGCTGCGAGACGGCGCGCTGACCCCGTACTTCTGGGTAGGCGCCCAGGCGATATTCGGGCTCGGAGTCAATCTCAACAACGGTGCCTTCGGAATAGAGCCGTTCAATACGAGCGACACGTGGGCCAGCTTCAACGTGGCCCTCGTGGACTCGCTCTACGCTACGCCGAAGGCAGCGGAGTTCTCGGCAGGCGAGGACATGTGGACGGGGCACCTCGCGCTGCGCAACTACACGCTTCGGCTGAACAGCTACAGCCCGAATCAGCAAATCAACGAGCCGATCTGGACCGCGGGCATCAGAGGCTTCGGATACCGCTTCGGCGTCGTCGGCCAGGCGGGCGAGTACATCCAAGGCGGGAGCTACCCCTCGTCGATCACCTCCGGAGACCTCGTGCTCTTCTTCGACGATCCGAACGCCCAGGACGTCGATTTCGTGACCGATCCGAACCCGCTCACGCAAGCAAGCTACGCGGGAACCGGTCTTCTCTACGGAGGCTACGAGCAGGCCGATCTGTTCAACGCGTACCTCACGCTCACCACCGAGGGAACGGTGGACGACCTGGACGCCGAGGACGCCGACGGCATCGCCGGAGTCCTGGACTTCAACGTCACCCCGTGGGGAACGATGACGGACATCGAGCAGCCCTTCACGCTCGAAGTCACGGGCAACGCGATGTACGGCGTGAACTTCGAGGAGAACCCGTTCGGTTTCGGCCTGAAGGTTGAACCTGCGTTCCATCTTCAGGACTACTTCGTGTTGACTCCCATCGTCGCGTTCGAGGGCCAACTACCGCAGGACGAAGACGCGGTCTGGGCGGCCGGAGGCGGGCTCATGCTCACGATGAGCGGCAAGCGATTCGCGTCCGACATGTGGGGCGAGCGCGGCGGTCTTGACTACTTCGACACGGTCTACGAGCGTGATCAGATCCTCAAGTACACGTACGCCCAGATCTACGCGTCGTACAACGAAACGCAGGACCTTGATCTGGCGGTGAAGTTCGACGAACCGAGCGGTAGCGTCGGCATTGACGAGCAGCTTGGTGCGATGACCGAGTTCCGGCTCAACAACGTCCTCCAGACGGGCGAGAATGAACTGGGATGGTCTGCCGTCGCGCGTGCGGACTACGAGTTGAACAACGGAGCGATCATCCCGTCCCTCCGCGGATACCTGGACAGTGAGAACGTGCTCAAGGTTCGCGCAGGCGTGGAAATGACGATGATCCCGTACGCGGCATTCGAACTCGCCTACACGAGCGCGAACCTGAACACTGCAGCCGACGGCGGGGTCGACTACGGTCGAGTCAATCTCACCGGGATCATCAAGTCTGACTCGAGTGTCCGGACGCCGAAGGACATGAACGACTGGAACTACACCTATCCCTGATCCCACCGGCAGGCGTCAGGGTGAGGCGAAGGAGCTGCGCGGAAGACCACGCGCAGCTCCTTCTTTTTTTTGACGGAAGACCACTGAGAGGGCCGCGGCGCATGGACGGCCACGCGGGGAACGTCCCGCGCGCCGCGACGGAACGATCCCTTTGCCCGTCCCGCCGGCTACTGTGCCTCGAAGTATACGGTCGTCACGGACCGACTCGGCAGCTCGACCGTGGCCGATGCCCCCGACGAAGACGGCGCATCGATCGGTGCGAGCTCCTCGCCGTCCGAAGTGCGCCACGCCCGGATACTGGAGAAAGCGCTCACGCGGTCCACGTCGATCGTGACGGTCTCGTCACCGGCCCGATCGTTGATCAGCACCACGGCCATCTCAGACCTGTGAGGATTCCGGAAGGCGCTCGTGTAGACGCCGGAGGTCGGTTCGGTGGTTGACCCCACGCGTTTCCAGCCCGGTCGAACGAACCGACTGTACTGCCCCATCGCGAACATGCGGCGGTTGGCGAGGTAGCCGTCGTCGGTGAGTGTGATGAGCGCGCCCTGCGTGGGGTTTTCCGACCACAGCCACCAGTAGATGAACGCGTTGATCTCTCCGATGGTGAGGTCGAAGTGGATCATCTTCGCCCAGTCGAGGAAGTCGGGCGGGGCATCGCTGTTCGGACCGCCCCACGAGGCCTCGGTCATCCAGATGCGCTTCCCGGCCGCGTCAGCGTCCGGAAGCAGCTCCGCACCCAGGTTTGCCGCAGGATCGGTGCCGTTGTGCCACGGGGTCTCGTTGTCGTACTGATGGACGCCCACGATGTCGAGCGCCGCCGCGGCATCGGCGTCCGCGAGCGACGCGTCGACCATGCTCTCGTCCATCCCCGTCCCTTCGGCCGCGACAACCTTCACCGAGTCGGGCACGTTCTTCAAGTCGAATCTCGCTCGCAGGGTCGGCAGGAAATCGCGGATCTGCTCGCCGGTCCACCAACTCGACTCGTACGCCGGCGAGCCGTTGTTGAGCGGGATGAAGTTCGGCTCGTTCTGGATCGAGAGCGCCCTGAGCGGAACGCCCATGTTTGCTTCGAAGCCGAGCGCATAGTCGGCGAGGATGTCCGCGTAGTCGGCGTTGTGCGACGGGTCGAGCGTCCCGCCGTACGCGGGGTAGTCCACCGGATCATACGTGTAGCCGGCCCCCGGGTAACTCGTCTTCCATCGGTTCGGGGGTGTCCACGGCGTGCTCATCACAACGAGATCGCCGGGACCGTAGGGCAAGTCGTCGATCGCGCCGATCAGCGTTCTCGTGTTGGAGAGCTCCCACGAGTTCCAGTTCAGGGCGAACGTCTTCGCTCCATCTCCATTCACCGTGTAAGCGTAGCTGTCCGGACCGTCGTGCTGAACGAACCCGTCCTGGTAGTCGCCCGGATTCTCACGGAAGGGCACTCTCGTCCTGAGGATGCTCAGCCCGATCCCGTACCTCCGCGAGAAGAGCAACCGAACGATGTTCGCACGAATGCCGGAGTCGGTGGGAGGCGTGAGCCAGGCGTTCGACGCACCGAATCCGTCGATCTGCTGACGCTCGTCCGCGGAGTCTACGTATACGGTGCCGGTGCCGTTGTCGTACGTTCGCTGCTCGGGCAGCTGCTCAACGCCGAACTCGTGCGGCGGGTTCTCCGCGGGTACGAAGCCGTCGTCCGGCATCGTATGATCGCCGCTCCCCGAGCCGTCGTCACCGGAGACGGGGCCGTCCTCGACCGGACGGAACCCCAGGTCGAAGGTGCAGCCTCCGGCGACGACGAGCGCCAGGACGAGGAGCAGAATTCCGAGGAGCGTGGGCGTGATTCGTTGTTGCATGACACTTCCTGAGTGCGGAGCTCGTGGGAGCCCGCCCGAAGGGCGGCTACGGACTCGCCCGTCGACCTGTATCCCCCGGCTCCAGATTTCCGTTCAGGGTATCCGTGGCCGGCATGGTGAGAAATCGGGCGTTTTCCCTAGTGATTCACCCACTCGATCGCAAGCTGCCGGAGCTCCTGCGTCGATCCGCAGTGGAGCTTCGACTTGAGGTGCTCTTTGTGCGTATCAACGGTCTTGGTGCTCAGCTTGAGCTGTGAGGCGATCTCGATCGTGCCGAGTCCCTTGCCGATGAGCGAGAAAATCTGGAGCTGGCGATCGGAGAGTTTGCTGAGCGACGCGAGCCAGTCCCGACCGTCGCCCGAGAACGTGCCGTCCGCCTCCGAATCGGCGAGGCGCTCGCGCTCGGCCGGACTGAGCCATACTTTGCCGGCCACGACCGTCTTCACGGCGTCCAGCACCATGCTTCCGGCCTCTTCCTTCATGATGTAGCCGTTCGCGCCGGCTCGGAGCGCGCGCTCGGCGTAGTAGCGTTCGTCACGCATCGACAGCACGAGGATCAGGAGGCTCCTGTCCAGGCTCCGGAGGTCCTTGATGAGCTCCAGGCCGTCCTCGTCGCCCAGGTAGAGGTCTACGATCGCAAGATTCGGCCGCTTCTCGGCGAGCATGCGTCGTGCCTCGTCGGAGTTGCGCGCCTCCCCCACAACGGTATAGAGCGGCTGAGAGTCGATCAGATGCGCGAGCCCTTCGCTGAACAACGGATGATCTTCCACGATCAAGACTGATGTACGAGGCACAAACACCACCAATAGATGAAAGTACTGTTTTCTCTATTATAGCATGATTGGCGCGTGTCCGTCGAAAGGTATCGTTCCCGTGGGAAGAAGGCCGCCCCGAGCGTCTGCCCGGGGCGGCCGGAAAACCGGTCGGAGCGTGAGGAGCGCGCTCCTACTCGAGCATCAGAACGCCGAACCCGCTCGTGTCCTGAAAGCCCATGTTCGTGTCGTTGACCCAGTTCCGAATTCCGGTCCGGGCACCCGAGGCGTCGGCCTCGTTGATCTGAACGTCGAACCCGATGACGGTTCCGGCGCTGGGCTCTATCTCCGTGAACGGCACCGCGACTTCTACGCGATACCCGTCCGACGTTGTGGTCGCCGCCGAGCGGAAGCGCGACTCGTCCCCGCCGTTGAAGCTCTGGTGGTTGCGGAAGCTCACGCGGTACTGGGCGTCGTCCGACTGGTAGGTCGACGTCTTCGCGTTGTTCTCGTCGATGAATACTTCGACCGAGTCCTGCTCGTAGGCGTTGGGGGAGTCGTCGTTCAGGACGGGGTCCACGACCTCAAAGAGAACGTAGACGTACTGCTCGTCCCAGAGCACGCGGAACGTGGAACCCTCGGCGGTCACGCCCTCCGTCTCGACCAGCATCGGGGTGGGCGTGATCTCGTCCCAGATCGCGTCGATCTCGGCGTCGATCTCCGGCGTTCCTTGTTGGGCGAAGCCCATAGGCGGAAGCTCGGTCATCACGACCGTACCGTAGTTCTCGGTCGCCTGTTCCTGCGCGTGCGTGTGGTCGTTCCAGCTCCGGAACTCGTCGCCGTCCGTGATCCGCAGGTCGAATCCCACGCGGTGGCCGGCGACGCCTTCGCCCTGCGTCAGCGGGATCGTCGCGAGCACCGTGTAGCGCTCGCCGTCGTCCGAAACGCTTTCCGCGCGTGAGACCTCGACTGTCTGCACTCCTTGCGTAAGCGTCTCCGACTTCACATTGTACGGCTCCATGAAGAGCGTCACGCCGTCCGTGTCTTCCGGAGTCGCGTCGTCCACCGTCGCGAGGATGTGAAGCGAGTCCGGCTCCCACACGGCTCGGAACGTCCCGTAGAGGTTGCCTACGCGATCGGTGATCTCCATCGGCGAGGCGTAGTCCCACGCTTCCGAGTCGGGACCGTCCATCTCACCCTGCACGTTGATCGCATTCGCGCTCTTGATGAAGATGGGCAAGCGCTCGGGATCGGCGAAGATCCAGTACGCCGGCTTTGCACGAAGGTCGCGCCCGAAGAGCAGCGGGTAGTCGTCGCGACCGGGAGTCGGGTGCGAGTTCTTCCAGCTGTCGCCGTCGCTGATGCCCCAGATGGTCACGTTCTGGAGGTTCCCGAGCGCGGCCTGCTCGCCGAACACCCGGAACAAGCGCGCGTAGCGATTCGCCTGCCGGACGAGCAACTGGTCGTCCCCCATCTTCTGCGCCTCGTCGGCGCTTTCGTAGACCGAGACGTCGAGCTCGGTCACATGGACCTCAACGCCGAGCGAAGCGAACCGTTCGATCGCGTTCTCGACCTCGTAGACCGGCGGATGCCCGAGTCGGACGTGCATCTGCATTCCAACGCCGTGAATCGGCACCCCGTCTTCCTTGAGGTCTCGCACCAGCTCGTAGAGTGCGTCCTGCTTGGGGCCGCTGAAGCTCACGTTGTAGTCGTTGATGAACAGCCGCGCATCGGGATCGGCCTCGTGCGCCCATTCGAACGCACGGCGGATGTACTCGTCGCTTCCCACGATCTGCAGGTATTGGGAGTCGCGCAGCTCACCGTCGTCGCCGATCACCTCGTTCGCGACGTCCCAGTACTTCACTCGACCGGCGTACCGGCTCACGATCGTCTGCACGTGGGTACGGATCCGTTCGAGCAGCACTTCCCGGGAGACGGTCGAACCGCCGGAGTCGGTGAAGAACCAGCCCGGGTGCTGGCTGTGCCACACGAGCGTGTGTCCCCGAACGTCCACGCCGCGTGCCTCGGTATACTCCAGAAGACGATCCGCGTTGTCGAACCGGAATTGTCCCTCGACCGGCTGCATCGCGTCCATCTTCATCTCGTTCTCGTAGACGAAGAAGTTGAAGTGACGAAGCAGCTCGTGATGATCGTTGTTGGGGTTGAGATAGCCCCGCTTGACGGCGGTGCCGACCGTGAAACCGTCGAAGAAGGTGTGGAAGGCGGGTATGTCGGTTTCGGCCTCCGGCGGCGGCGGCGGCGGCATCTTGGTGATGCTCACGTCGTCGATGTAGAAGTCGATCAGGTCGTCCGATTCCGCCTCTCCGTCCTCCTTGTAGGGCGTCTCGAAGTAGAGGCTCACCGGTACGACGAACTCGGAGCGAGGCACCGTGAACACGCCTTCGATGTAGGCCCACTCGCCCTTCACGAGGTTGCCGGATCCGACCGTGGTGTAGGTTTCGCCCTCGCCGTCGGGCGACTGCTGCACGCTGACGTTGATGAACTGGCTGTCCGGTCCTTCCGTGAAGAGCGCCCAGGCGCCGATGCGGTAGGTGCTTCCCGGCCGCAGCGCCGTAGTCACCTCGCGAATCGGACCGTTCCACGTTGAGGTGCGGCCTGAGATCTTTGCCGATTGGCTGCCCGAACGGGCATGCTCGCCGCTGAGCTGTATGGTCTCGGGTCCGCGACCACTCCAGCCGCCGAGCGAGGACTCGAAGCCCTCCTCGTAGACGATCGTCTCACCCTGCTCATCCGGCTCCGAGCCGGTGGAGGCGCACGACCAGAGCAACATGGCCAACGCCCCGATGAGGGCTATCACGCTCAGAGCTGTCCCCGGTTTCATGGCTCTCATTTCTTCTCCTTTCTCGGATGTGTCGTGGTATACTCTTCTCAGCTTTGCAGAATAGCAGTGCCGCGCGGGAACCCGGTATCGGGAGTTTCCCCGGCTAGTACACCATGAGAATAGCGCTTTACCTGAACAACCTGGACGAGGACTACCAGATCACCTTCTACGACGCGGTCCACGAGGAGGCGGCGCGCCAAGGGCTCGACCTCTACTCCGTCCAGGGCGAAACCCTCAGTCAGTATCTCGGCCCCCCCGGAGAGCTCTTTCCCTCGCGGAAGTTCCTCGAGGTGGACGGTGTGCTCCTTCTCTCGTCGGTGGTGCTCGACCACCCGGACCTCTCCAGGCTGCCCGACCTCTCTCGCCTGTTCGGAAACACCCCCTGCGTTTCGGTCGGCACGCGCATCCCGGGGCTTCCGTCCATCGTGGTCAGAAGCAAGCGCCCGATGGAAATGCTCATGCAGCACCTGCTCGGCGACCACGGATACCGAAACCTGCTCTACGTGGGCGGACCGGCTCATCGCATGGACAACATCATACGCGAGACGATATTCCGTCGCGCGATCGCCGAACACCGATCGACCGGGTCGACGATTCGCTCCGCGGTCGTCAACGGGGGCTTCCACGAGACCTCGGGGTTCCTCATCGTGAAACACTACATCGAAGAACACCCTAACGATCCGCTCGATGCGATCGTCGCCGCGAACGACAACATGGCCCTCGGAGCACGGAAAGCGCTCGTCGCACACGGAAGCGATCAGTGGCAACGGTGCGCGGTTACCGGGTTTGACGATACGCCGCAGGCGAAGCACGAGATCCCACCGCTGACCACGGTACACCAGCCGCTCGACGAGCTCGGTCGGCTCGGCGTGCGAAGCCTCGTGGACATCATCGGCGGCCGGAAGGTGCCGCTCGAGACGCACGTGGACGCCCGTCTCGTCATTCGCCGGTCGTGTGGATGCGGCGACGAGCCGCACGGAACGCGAAGCGAGGAAACCGCCCCCAACGGGCTCACGGTCCACGAGCACCTCGCGCTCGTGCAGAACCGATCGCTGCGCATCGAACAGAATCTCCGCTACGTGAGCTTCCTCGGACAGCGCCTGATCACCGTGGACACGATCGACGGCATGGTCTACCACCTTCGAGAGTTTCTGCAGAACATCGAGGCGGGATCGTACTTCTTCCTCCTCTACGAGGAGCCGTGCGCCGAGATTCCCGACTACGCGCGGCTCATCTTCCAGCGCACGGCATCCGGCGAGACGATCTACACCGATCACACGAACAGGGTGAACATCAAGGAGTTTCTGTCCACGACGAAGGCGGAATCGAACACACGTCCGTTCTCGCGAAGCATCTATCAGCTCATTTCGGGTAGCGAGCGACTCGGCATGGTCGTCTACGACGCGGAGGACTACACGCATCCGCACATGTGCAGCAGCGCCGTCTTTCTCGCGAACACGATCAAGCGTCTCTACACGCTGGACGACGAAAAGGAACGCGCGCGCGAGCTCGAAGAACAGGTCGCAATCCGAACGCGCGACCTCATCCAGACGAACCAGCGATTGCGGGAAGAAGCGCGGCGGCGAATGGCCGTAGAGGCCGAGGTGCTGCGCATCAGCGAGATGGAGCGGATGCGCTTCAGCTTGGACCTTCATGACGACATCTGTCAGCGGCTCGCGGCGATATCCGTCTTTGCGCGCAGCGAGGCGGATGCACCGCGAATGGCGCGTCTCTCGGGCATGATCGAGGAGACCCTCCACCGCACGAGACAATACGCGCACGACTCTTTTCCGATGGAACTGGGAAGTCTCGGGCTGCGAGAGGCTCTTCAGCGGCTCTGCGCCTCCCTCGGCGAGGCCACCTCGTGCTGCGATTTCTCGTGGGATCTGCACAACGGGTCTCCGCTTTCGCACGAGCAGGAGATCAACGTGTACCGGATCGTGCAGGAAGCCGTTCAGAACGCGGTGAAGCACGCCGGCGCGACGAAGATTGCGATTCACGCTCGGCAGGATTCCACCGCATTCGTGATATCGGTCCGCGACGACGGCCGAGGGAGCGCATCGCTCGAGCACAACGAACAGATCGAGCTCAAGAAGAACGGGCGTCCGCGCGGGCTCGGCCTCCGTTCGATGGAGTATCGGGCCCACCAGCTCGGGGCCAGATACCGGCTCGAGTCGTCGGAACACGCGGGCACGCTCGTGGAAGTGAGCGTCCCGCTCTCGAACTGACGCGGAACCGGCGAAACCCTTTCACCGTCTCGCCCTCTCGTCTATAATCGGCGAAACCACAACCGAGAGGAACTGAGCATGCAGTGCGGTCATTTCGACGACGAGCGACGAGAATACGTTATCACAACGCCGAAGACACCGGTGAAATGGATCAACTACGTTGGGAGCCTGCGGTTCGGCGGGTTCGTGGATCACACGGGCGGCGGCGTCATATGTAAGGGAGATCCGGCGCTCAACCGCATCACGAAGTACATCCCGCAGATGCCGGCGTCCGACTTCAAGGCCGAGACGATGTACCTCCGGCTCAGCGAGCCGGAAGGCTATCGGGTATTCTCGCCCTACTACGTGCCCACGCTCGATCCCTACGATCGCTACGAGTGTCGCGTCGGCCTGCAATACTCGACGTTCCTGTCCGAATTCTACGGCATCCGCACCGAGATCCGCGTCTTCGTTCCGGCCGGCGGCGACCGCGTACTGCGCGACGTGGTGGTCACCAACCTGCGGGAGACTCCGGTTGAGATCGACGCGATTCCGGTCGTGGAGTACACGCACTTTGACGCGCTGAAGCAACTCACGAACGCCGACTGGGTTCCGCAGACGATGCAGAGCCGACTCGCCCACGAGCGCGACGGCCGGAAGGTCGTTGTCCAGTTCGCCTTCATGCGAAGAGAGACGCACCTCAACTACTTCACCTCGAGCCACCCGGTTTCGTCGTTCGAAACCGACCGTGCCCGGTTCCTCGGAGACTTCGAGTACGGTACGTGGGCTCATCCGCTCGCGCTCGATCGGGCGGAGCTCGGCGACTATGAGGCGAACCGTGGGGACAATATCTGCGCGTTGATGCACCACCTCGGCCGAGTCGAACCCGGGGCGAGCGTTCGATTCGTCACGCAACTCGGGCAGGAGGCAAGCGTGGAGGCTGCGCTTCCGGGGATCGAGACGTACCGGAGCCTCGAGAACGTGGACGCCGCGTTTCACGATCTCGCGCGATTCTGGGACGACTACCTCGCAACCTTCCAGGTCGAGACCCCGAGCGCGAGCCTGAACAGCATGCTGAACGTCCACAACCCGCGGCAGTGCTACATGACGAAGAACTGGTCACGGGACCTCTCGCTCTACCAGCTTGGTTTCGGCGGCCGCGGGCTGGGCTACCGCGACAGCTCGCAGGACGTGATGGGTGTGGTCGCCCACATGCCGAACGAGGCGCGCGAGCTAATGGAGAAGCTTCTGTCGGTGCAGCGCCCGGACGGCTCGGCAATGCACCAGTTCCAGCCGCTGACGATGGAGGCCAACGAGGGCGACTCCCGCGAGATGGAGGATCGCCCCGACTACTACGGCGACGACCACCTCTGGATCGTGCTCGCCGTCGTATCGTACCTCAAGGAGACGGGCGATCTCGACTTCCTGAACAAGGAGCTCCCGTTCTACAAGAAACCGGCGGGAGTCAACTCGGACGAGCGGGGAACGGTTCTGGAACACCTCCGGCGCGCGATCGAGTTCACCCGAACGCACACGGGGACACACGGCTTGCCGCTCCTGGGATTCGCGGACTGGAACGACACGATGAACCTCCCAACGGGAGCGGAGTCGCTCTTCATCGCAAACCAGTACGGCCGTGCGCTCCTTGAGATGATCGACCTGGCCGAAGCGCTCGACGACGGGCAACTCGCGCGGACCTACCGCGACTACTACGACGACATGAAACGGGCCGTGAACGAGCAGGCCTGGGACGGCGAATGGTTCGTGCGCTATTTCGATCACAACGGAGAAGCGCTGGGATCCACTCGGAACGAGCACGGCAAGATCTATGTAAACGGCCAGTCGTGGCCCGTGATGTCCGGATTCGCCGAACGGGAGCGGGCGATCACGGCGCTCGAGTCGGTGAACCGACTGCTCAACACCGAGAACGGGATCAAGGTCTCCACCCCCGGCTTCGACGGATTCGAACCCGAGAAGGGCGGCATCACGACCTATCCCCCCGGTGCCAAGGAGAACGGCGGCATCTTCCTGCACACGAATCCGTGGGTGATCATCGCGGAGACCGTCGTGGGCAACGGAGACCGTGCCTTCGAGTACTACAACCAGATCAACCCCGCGGCGAGGAATGAGACGATCGAGGAGTACGAGCTCGATCCGTACGTCTACCCGCAGAACATCCTGAGCAACGAGCACCCGCAGTTCGGCCTGGCCCGGAATCATTGGCTCTCGGGAACGGCGTCGTGGATGTATCAGGCGGGAACGAAGCACATTCTCGGCATCCGTCCAACCTTCGCGGGACTCGAGGTGGACCCGTGTATCCCGTCAGGCTGGGACGGGTTCTCGGCGGTTCGCCGGTTCCGCGGCGCCACCTACGAGATCGAGGTGAGCAACCCGGACCACGTATGCAGCGGCGTGCGGTCGATCTCCGTGGACGGTACCGAAACGGAGGGCACGATCATCCCTGCCTTCGCGGATGGACGCCGGCACACGGTCCGCGTCGTGATGGGGTGAGCGAGGGACTACGAGTCCGCCCCCCCTCTGTTGCGACGTTTCTCAACGTACATGCTCGCATCCGCCAGGTCGATCATCTGTGGAAGCGAATCGGGACCGCCTTCGGAGTACTCGTAGAAGCCTACGCTCAACTCGATCGAGTACTCCTTGTCGATCGTTGAGGTGACTTCCCCGGAGATCCGCTCGAGCCGCTCGCGCATGATCCGGATCTTGCTCGCGTCCGCCTTGCCGGCGAAGACCGTGAACTCGTCGCCGCCAAGGCGCGCCACGATGTCCACGTCGCGGAAGGTTCGTTTCAGTATCGTGGCGGCGGTTCGGATCGCGAAGTCACCCTCGGCGTGTCCGTAACGGTCGTTAATGGCCTTGAGGCCGTTCATGTCGCAGTAGAGAACCAGACACGGCTCGCCTTCTCGCTGGCAGTACTTCAGCTGCTGCTCGCCGAGCGTCAGGAATCCGCGACGGTTGTAGAGACCGGTGAGCTCGTCGGTGAGCGAGAGGTTCTTGAGCGCCTCGAGCGCGCTCTTCAGCTCGACCTCCATCTTCTCGCGAACCTCGATTTCGTCCTCGAGACGCCTGTTGAGCGTGACCAGGCGTTCGGTCGTCGTGACGGAACGGATGACCGTACTCAGCCGTCGCCGCAGCATCTCGTACGTGTCCGGGCCTTCCGCACCCATCCCGAAGCACACGAGCCCCATCTTCTCCGGCCCTTCGTAGAGCGCCTCCAGGATGAGCTCGTATCGGTCTGCCGGAGCGAACGAGGGGTGGAGGACATCCGAGGTTCGGAACCGCGCCTCGTCGTCAGGAATTGCGCGTCGTTCTCCTTGGGTGTACGCAAACAGCAGCGTAGACGTTCCGTCCGGGAGCTCGCTCGGGTTGTCGAACACCGAGAGGAGGCAGGTGTCGATTCGCGCCTCCTGGAGAATCGCCTCCAGGTGGTCGAGGCTCTTCACGAGGGTCGCGTGCGTGATCGTGTACTGCTCGAAATCGTCCACGGCGAACATCGTGTTCTGAAACACGCTCTCGTTTCTCACGCGCGTGAGCAGATCGGCCTGAATGTAGAAATCGGTGATCATCTGCCGCATCGTTTCGATCTTCCTGCCGAGCAGACCCGCCTGTCCGGTAGGAAGCGACACCTTACGCAGCTCGCCTATGACGTCATCCAGAAGCTGATGGACCTCGTCCTGTCGGACCCTGCACTCGACCGCCCGAAGGAGCACGCCGTTCCAGCCGCGAATGAGGGGAGACCCGGCGCGCTCCTCGGCGAACAGCCGGATCGCCGACTGCATCGCATCTCGTTGCGAGCCCCGGAAGTCCACGCACGAACCGCGTCGTTCCTCTCGATCTTCGTGTACCCGTTGCGGCGGCATCCGCACACCCACGGTGCAACCGCACGACCCGCGCAGGACGACTTCCGTGGGCAACACGCGCGTCTCGCCGTGATCGACCTCGCCGGCTTCAATCATTTCGTAGAGCAGCCTCGCCGCCGCGTAGCCCTGCTCGTGGAGCGGTTGGTGCACCGTCGTCAGTGGAAGCTCGAGGAAGCTGCTGACTTCCAGATCGTCGAACCCGGTGATCGCGATATCGGTGGGAACTCCTTTCCTGCGCGCCCAGAGCTCCTGCCACGCGCCGATCGCCGTGTTGTCGTTCGCGCAGATGATGGCCTGCACGTCGATCCCTCGTTTGGCAACGAGCTCGATAACACCGTCTCGACCGGAGTCAATCGTGAACAGGCCGTCGCACATGTTCCGCTCGGGCACCTCCACCCCAAGCTCCCGCGCCGTCTCCAGGAAGGTCTCTCGCCGCGACTGCGCCTCGTCGTTGCCCGGAGGCCCGCCGATGAACCCGAGCCTGCGATAGCCGTGGTCGCGAATCAGATGCACAACGAGATTCCGGAAGCCGTGCGTATTGTCCACGAGCACGGCGCCGCCCTGATCGAGCCGGCAGCCGATGTGAACGATCGGGATCGACGAGTAGGTTTTGAGGCGCTCGCCCAGCGCTTCCAGCCCGGAGAAGTTCGAAATGGCGGACGAATACACCAGGAGGCCGTCCAGGCGCTCCGGGTTCACGAAGTCGTAGAGGAGCTCTCGTCCCCGTTCCCAGACGAACGGAGTGTGCAGGCGCCCGACCGCGAAAGCGAGGAAGCTCACGTCGTGCTCGGCGGCAAACGCCTGAATGCCTTCCAGAATCAGCCGCTGGTAGTTCCCCGTCGCGTCCGGCCAGTCAAGGAGTAGTCCGAATGTTGTGCTTTTCCGCTCGTGGTCGCGCCGGCGCATTCTGGGGTCCATTCAAGTCCATCGTAGATCGGATCGACGATGAGACGCAAGCACAATCGGTCCGATCCCTCCAATACCGTCTTTGCGCTCGCAACCGGTTTCGGTCGCGCGAACCGCCCGCCGATTGCACGGGAACGCGCGTTCTGATACGATCGAACCGTGACGGCGACGCATTGCGCGCGTCGTTGATACCCACATGTCCAAAACAAAGAGGTGCACCCGTGAAGTTCGGCCATTTCGACGATGAAGCCCGAGAGTATGTCATCACCAATCCTGAGACGCCGTACCCCTGGATCAACTACCTGGGCAATGAGGAGTTCTTCTCGCTCATCTCAAACACCGCGGGTGGCTACTCCTTCTACAAGGACGCGAAGTTCCGCCGGCTCACGCGCTACCGCTACAACAGCGTTCCGACCGACAACGGAGGGAAATACTTCTACATAAACGACGGCGACGCGGTCTGGTCGCCGGGCTGGAAGCCCATGAAGACGCCGCTGGACGACTACTCGTGCCGCCACGGACTGAGCTATACCGTGATTCGGGGCGAGAAGAACGGGATCCGAGCGGAGGTTCTCTACTTCGTCCCGCTCGGAACCTGGGCGGAGATCCAGAAGGTCACGCTTACCAATACGTCGGACAAGCGCAAGTCGATCCGCCTCTTCTCGTTCATTGAGTGGTGTCTCTGGAACGCGGAAGACGACATGACCAACTTCCAGCGGAACTTCTCCACCGGCGAGGTTGAGATCGACGGGTCGGTCATCTACCACAAGACCGAGTACCGGGAGCGTCGCAACCACTACGCCTTCTACTCGGTGAACGCTCCGGTCGCCGGTTTCGACACCGACCGCGAGGCCTTCGTGGGTCTCTACAACGGCTTCGACCGACCGGATGTCGTGATGGAAGGTGCTCCGCGAAACTCCGAGGCGCACGGATGGTCGCCGATCGCGTCGCACGCGCTCGACGTGGAGCTCGAGCCCGGCGAGGAGAAGCAACTCGTCTTCATGCTCGGCTACGTTGAGAACCCGAACGACCGGAAGTGGGAGCGAAAAGGCGTCGTGAACAAGGCGTCCGCCCGGGAGCTGATCGCCCGATTCGACACGCCGGAGCAGGTGGACGCGGCATTCGCGGAGCTCGGCGAGTACTGGAGAAAGCTGCTCTCGGCCTACGAGCTCGACAGTGGCGATCCGCGTCTCGACCGGATGGTCAATATCTGGAACCAGTACCAGTGCATGGTGACGTTCAACTTCTCGCGCTCGGCATCCTTCTTCGAATCGGGGATCGGACGCGGCATGGGGTTCCGAGACTCCAATCAGGACCTGATCGGATTCTTCCATCAGGCTCCCGACCGTGCCCGGGAGCGCATCCTCGACATCGCCGCGACCCAGCTCGAGGACGGTTCGGCGTACCACCAATACCAGCCGCTCACGAAACGAGGCAACAACGCGATCGGCGGAAACTTCAACGACGATCCGCTGTGGCTCATACTCTCCACGACCGAGTACATCAAGGAGACGGGCGACTGGACGATTCTGGACGAGAGGGTTCCCTTCGACAACGACGAGTCGAAGGCGGAGTCACACTTCGAGCACATCAAGCGGTCGTTCTACCACACGGTAAACAACCTCGGACCTCACGGCCTGCCGCTGATCGGTCGGGCCGACTGGAACGATTGTCTCAATCTCAACTGCTTCTCGAGCGATCCCAACGAGTCGTTCCAGACCACGACGAACAAGCAGAGCGGTACCGCGGAATCGCTCATGATCGCAGGTCAGTTCGTCCTCTACGGTACCGACTTCGTTGAGCTCTGCAGGAAGACCGGCAGGGACTCCGAGGCGGATGCCGCGCAGAAGCACGTGGACGCGATGGTGCAAGCGGTCAACGAGCACGGTTGGGACGGCAAGTGGTACCTGCGGGCGTACGACTACTACGGCAAGAAGGTCGGCAGCAACGAGAACGACGAGGGCAAGATCTTCATTGAGTCGCAGGGATTCTGCGCGATGGCGGGAATCGGTCTCGAGGATGGACGCGTCCGGCAGGCGCTCGACTCCGTAAAGGAACACCTCGACTGCGACTACGGCGTCGTCGTGCACCAGCCGGCCTTCACCGAGTACAAGATCGAGTACGGCGAGATCTCGACCTACCCGCCCGGCTACAAGGAGAACGCCGGCGTCTTCTGCCACAACAACCCGTGGATCATGATCGGCGAAGCGCTCATTGGGCGGGGCGACCGCGCGTTCGAATACTACCGGAAAATCGCTCCGGCGTTTCTCGAAGAGATGAGCGATCTGCACCGCGTGGAACCGTACGTGTACTGTCAGATGATCGCCGGCAAGGATGCCTTCAAGCCCGGTGAAGGCAAGAACTCATGGCTGACCGGTACCGCCGCGTGGAACTTCTACGCGATTACCCAGTACATCCTGGGAATCCGGCCGAGCTACGATGGCCTCCTCGTGGACCCGTGCATTCCCAAGGATTGGGACGGGTTCCGGATGAAACGCACCTTCCGCGGTGCAACGTACTCGATCGAGGTACGTAACCCGAACCACGCGAGCAAGGGCGTGCGATCGGTCACGCTGGACGGCACACCGCTCGACGGACCGGTCGTCCCGGTCACCGAACCCGGTTCGAGCCACACGGTCGTGGTCGAGCTCGGTTAGCGCCCGGGCGCCACGCTTTCGAACGGTCTCCTCGTACCATCTCCCGGGCGGCGGCGTGTCCGCGAGGGGCGCGCCGCCCGGCCTCCGGCAGCAATTCCCGGCGAAGAACGGAATCCGCGGGCAACACAGAAACCGGAGAAGCGTCCTGGAGCTCTCAGAGGA
>JBKHII010000059.1:0-17328 GCA_046538735.1 Spirochaetales bacterium | reverse complement strand
CGCCATGCCCATAAGCTACTAGCCGGTCACCGGTCTGCAAAGTGTGTCCTTGTTGGAACAGGAGTTGACACGCAGCCGTTTTTTGCTATCTTACAAGAACTGTTCGCGCATCCGGAGGAGGAAGATATGGTGGCGTTGTTCGTCGGGATTCTCTTCATCGCATTCGCGGTGTACTCGGTACTCCCCGTTTCGTGGTCGCTCCAGTGGTGGCCGTATGTCATCGACTTCCTCAAGGGCGGTGTTCCCATTATCGCGGTCTTCGTTGGCCTGATCGCGGTATTCATCGGCATCGCCGACATCAAGGATCGCATCGAGGCCAAGAAGGAAGAAGCCGAAGAGGAGGCGGAGGACACGAAGTAGTCCCTGCACGGTACGAGATCATGAAGACGATTTTTCCCAAGGCGAAGGACGTCCGGCGCGGCTGGTACGTCATTGATGCTCAGGACGCGATTCTGGGCAAGCTTGCCGTCAAGGTAGCTTCGGTGCTGCGCGGCAAGCACAAACCCGAGTTTGCTCCCAACGCAGAGGTCGGCGACTATGTAGTCGTCGTCAATGCCGATAAGGTGCGCGTGACGGGAAACAAGCCCGTTCAGAAAATGTACTACCATCACACCGGATACCCGGGTCAGATTCGGTCGCGGAACTTCGAAGAGATGATGGAGCACCGCCCGACCTACGTGGTCGAGCACGCCATTCGCGGAATGCTCCCGAAGAACCGGCTCGGACGCAAGCTCTTCACGAACGTGAAGGTCTACGCCGGCCCCGATCACCCGCACGCGGCTCAGCAGCCTCAGCCGCTGACGGTGGAGTAGAGGAGTTTTCATGGCACAGCATCTTGCACGAGGCGTTGGACGACGAAAGACATCGGTTGCACGGGTATACGTGCAGCAGGGCGCGGGGAAGGTGACGATCAACGGGCGCGAGCTCGCCGAATACTTCCCGAATCGTGTTCACGCGTACATCTGCGAACAGCCTCTGGAGGTCACCGACAACCAGGGGAAGTACGACATCAACATCAACGTCACCGGCGGTGGTCTCAGCGGTCAAGCGGGTGCCATTCGTCACGGATTGTCGCGGGCGCTTGTCGCTCTGGACGAGACGAACATGGCGTCGCTCAAGGCGAACGGCTTCCTGACGCGCGATCCGCGGATGGTCGAACGGAAGAAGTATGGACAGCCTGGAGCCCGAAAGAAGTTCCAGTTCTCCAAGCGTTAAGATCGACCGACTCGTTCGGCGAAAGAGCAGGAGGCCCGGGGAGGAGATCAAGGTCACCCTCTCGGATGCCTCCTCTTTTTTTGTCTCGATGCGCGTGTGGGAGGATGCCCCCTTCCACGAAGGTGACGAGCTACCGACTGCTCGTTGGGAGGAGATTCTCGCTCGCACCGATCTCATTCGCGCACGGGGTCAGGCGCTCTGCCTTCTTGCTCGATCCGAGCACAGCCGATTTCTGTTGCGCCGGAAGCTCCTGCAGCGAGGCTATCATCTCGCTGCGATCGACGCCTCATTGGACGCTCTGGAGGCGGACGGTTCGCTCAGCGACGAGCGGTTTGCAGCGAGCTGGGTTCGTGGCCGCATGCGATCGCATCCCGAGGGACGCGCGCACCTGATCGCGGGGCTACGCGCCCGAGGGATTGACGCCGCTCCTGCAGAGCGGGCCGTGGACGATGCGATCGCCGAATCCGGAGACTCGATTGAGCAGCTTGCCCGAGAGTACGCGGAGCGACTGACGCGCAGACGCACGTTGTCGCCGGACGCGCTGGCCGATCGTCTTCGAAGAAGAGGCTTCGCCGGCAGTGTAGTGCGCGCCGTCGTCACGGAGCTCGGCTGGGATCGACCTGAAGACGACGGGGGAGACGTCCGCCCGTGATGGGGCCGGGGCAAGGCATTCTTCCGTTATCCGTTGATATTATTGACATATCACATATATACTTGCGCAAAGGAACGACTGCTGATACAGTGTAGAAGGATTGGTGCAATTTGTGCCAACGGCGAGGTGATGTAATGGCAAAAAACGACAAGAAGGTTCGCATCTTCTCCGCTCTCGAAGTCGCGAATATTTGTGGCGTGGTCAACCAGACCGCCATCAACTGGATCAAGAACGGGTATCTCAAAGCGTTCACGACTCCCGGCGGTCAGTACCGAGTGTACTCGGAAGACTTGGTGGAGTTCCTTCACTCTCGTGGGATGCGACTTCCGGATGAGCTCCAGCGAGTTCTGGAGGAGCAGCTTGAGGTGGATACGATTCTGATCGTGGACGACGATCGGGACCTCAACAACCTCGTGTACCAGTACCTCTCCAAGAAGCATCCCGACTTCGATGTGCACCAGGCGTTCGACGGCTTCGAGGCCGGCCGCATGCTGGCCGAGAAGAAGCCCGGACTCGTCATCCTTGATATCGATCTCCCCGGCGTAAACGGACACAAGCTTGCCCGGAGTATCAAGGAGGCCAGTGGCGTGACGAAACCGGTCATCATCGCAGTCTCCGGACTTGACGATCCTGCCGAGGCCGAGGCTATCTTGAAAGAGGGCGCCGATGCCTTCATGGGCAAGCCGCTGGAACTGGACAGCTTGCACTCGAAGATCGAGGAGCTGATTTCGCAACGAACCGTTGTTGAGTGAGGTGAGTACGTCGCGTCTGGTGTTGATCGTAGAGGACGACGATGACGTTCGGTTGTCGCTTCGCGACTACCTGCGGAACAAGGGTCATGACGTGCTCGTCACCTCCGACGGAGTCGGCGCGATCAAGGCGTTGATCGATCACGATGTTGCCACGATCGTAACGGACTTCCGGATGGACAACCTCGGCGGCGATTACTGGCTTCGCTTCCTTCAGAAGTTCTGTCCGAACGTCCCCGTTTTCGTTGTGAGCGGTTTCCTCGAGCCCGACATCGACGTCCCATATCCGAGCTATTCGAAGCCGTTCGACTACGGCGAGCTCGAACGACGGATACGGGAGACGTTGGAGCATGCCTGACGAGGGTAGACGAGACGCTTTCACCGCCACGGTTCACGGCCGCGTGCAGGGCGTGGGGTTCCGCTACTACACCCGCTCCATGGCGCACCGCCTCAACGTGCGCGGATACGTACAGAACCTGCCGGACGGCTCGGTTCGCGTTGAATGCGAAGGACAGGCCGCGGCGGTACAGCAGATGGCGAAGTGGCTCAGATCGGGACCGTCGTCCGCGAATGTGACCAACGTAGATCTGCACTGGAAGCCGAAGAAGGAAGGATTTGCGACCTTCACCGTGGAGCATTGACCGTCGCGCGCGGTTCGCGAACCGTTGCGACCAGCCACGCGACGAAAAGGGCTGCCCCGCAAGGCAGCCCTTTTTTGGAGCGTCCGGTTCGGCCGCTGCGGAGCAGCGGCGCCGGTCCCGGACTCAAATGCAGTAGAACGCTTCGCGGCCCGCGTACTTCGCCGTGCTCTCGAGCATGTCCTCGATTCGCATCAGCTGATTGTACTTCGCGAGCCGGTCGGAGCGGCTCATGCTGCCGGTCTTGATCTGGCCGGTGCCGAGCGCAACGACGAGGTCCGCGATGAACGAGTCCTCCGTCTCGCCGCTTCGGTGACTGACGATCGACGTGTACTTCGCGCGCTTCGCCATCTCGACCGCCTCGAACGTCTCGGTGAGCGTACCGATCTGATTGACCTTGATGAGGATGCTGTTGGCGATCCCTTCGTCGATACCCCGCTTCAGACGTTTCGTGTTCGTCACGAAGAGGTCGTCGCCAACAAGCTGAACCTTGTCCCCGATCTTCTCCGTGAGCGACTTCCAGCCTTCCCAGTCGTCCTCGTCCATGCCGTCTTCGATCGAGATAATCGGGTACTTCTTCGCCCAATCGGTCCAGTAGTCGGCCATCTCCGCCGGAGCGAGCTCGCGGCCGTCCGACTTCTTGAAGACGTAGTTACCCTTCTCCTTGTCGAAGAACTCGCTCGAAGCCGGATCGAGCGCGATCATGACGTCGTCACCAGGCTTGAAGCCGGCTTTCTCGATCGCCTGCAGGATCAGGTCCACGGCTTCTTCATTGCTCTTCAGATTCGGGGCGAATCCGCCCTCGTCGCCCACCGCCGTGGAGTAGCCCTTTTCGCCGAGGACGCCCTTGAGCGTGTGGAAGATCTCTGCAGTCATGCGGACCGCTTCCCGGAACGTCTCGGCACCGACCGGCATGACCATGAACTCCTGGAAGTCCACAGAGTTGTCCGCGTGCGCGCCGCCGTTCAGGATATTCGCCATGGGGACCGGCAGCGTGGTTGCGTGATAGGGTCCAAGGTACTTGAACAGCGGCACGCCCAGGAAATCCGCGGCAGCGCGAGCCGTTGCCATGGAGACCCCGAGGATCGCGTTCGCGCCCAGCTTGCCCTTGTTCTCGGTGCCGTCCAGCTCGATCAGCGTGGTATCGATGTCCACCTGGTCCAAGGCATCCAGGCCCTCGATCTCGGCTGCGATCACGTTGTTCACGTTCTCGACCGCCTTGAGGACGCCCTTGCCCTTGAATCGCGCCTTGTCGCCGTCGCGAAGCTCGACCGCCTCGTGCTCACCGGTGGACGCGCCTGAAGGCACCGCGGCTCGCCCGAACGAACCGTCCTCGAGTACGACGTCGACCTCAACCGTGGGATTACCCCTCGAGTCGAGAATCTCTCTCGCCTCTACGTATTCAATTGTGCTCATAGATCTCTCCTTGATTTGATACGTTCAGACTATCCCCAGCCCCTCTCCCTCTGTCAAGGCCGACGGTCTTTCCGGTTTCGCGCTCGCGCCTGCCGTAGTACAATTCACGGCAATGCGCTACTCGCGTCTGGTGACCAACACGACTCGCGACTGCCCTCGCTCCGTCAGGACTGCCGGCAACGCACTGCTCCAACGAGCCGGCTTCATTCGGCCGCTCTCGCAGGGGCTCTTCTCCTTTCTTCCGCTCGGATCGCGGGTGATCCAGAAGCTGACAACGCTCATCAGGCGCGAGATGCTGAAGCTCGAGGGCCAGGAAGTTCTGTTGCCGGTCGTGAACCCGCTCGAGCTCTGGAACAGGAGCGGACGCGCCGGCTTCATCGGCCGCGATATGGTGCGTTTTCGCGACGTCTCCGGCAGATGGATGGTTCTCGCGCCAACGCACGAAGAGGCGATGGTCGATCTGGTGAAATCGGTCGTGACCTCCTACCGTCAGCTTCCCGTCTTTCTCTTTCAGTTCCAGACGAAGTACCGCAACGAGATTCGCCCGCGCGCCGGACTCCTCCGGACCCGGGAGTTCGTGATGAAAGATGCGTACTCCTTTCACCGCTCACAGTCCGAGCTCAACAACTTCTTCCCCAAGATGTTTGCCGCCTACGAGCGCATCTTCTCCGCGTGTCGCGTGCCGATCATCACGGCCGAGGCCGCCGTGGGCATGATGCTCGGCGACCGATCGCTGGAGTTCCTCATGCCCACGGAGGTCGGAGACGACCGCGTGATTTGCTGCGAGTCGTGCGGCTACGCTGCAAATCGGGAAGTCGCCGTGGGCGCGCTCGAACGATCGGCGGATGTCCCGCTTGAGATGGACACCGTTCGGACGCACGGCGCCGTCACGATGAAGGACGTAGCGAACGCGCTCGCGTGCCGGCGCAACGGCATCGCAAAGACGATGGTCTACTCCTCGGGGAGCGACATCGTTCTCGCCGTCGTGCGCGGGGATCAGGAGGTCAGCCTGGAGAAGCTCGCCCGCACACTCTCGGCGCCGACCCTGCACCTCGCCGACGAGGAAGAGCTCGAGTTCTTCGGGCTCGATCCCCGCTACGTGGGACCTCTTGATCTCCCGCGCGACGTTCTGGACCTTGACCTCAGCATCAAGGTTGTCGTGGACGAGGTGGTGGCGAGCACGCCGAATCTCGCACTCGCGTCCAATGAGCCGGGCGTTCACTACGTAAACGTGAATTTCGGCCGGGATTACGAGTGCGACATGGTTCGGGACATTTCCCGCGTCCTGCCGGGGGCACGGTGCGTTCAGTGCGGTGGCGAACTTACGGAACAGAGCGTGATCGAGTTGGGGAATGTCTTCAAGCTTGGTGACTACTACTCGCGGAAGCTCCGGCTTACGCTATCCGATAGCCATGGGAGGAGGTTCTTCCCATCGATCGGCGCGTACGGAATCGGTCTCGGACGATTGCTCGCCGCGATCGCGGAGGCGAACAACGATCGCCGGGGGCTCGACTGGCCGCGTTCGCTCGCGCCGTACCAGTTTCTCCTCATGGGAGTCGGTCGGTCGGCGAAGGTGACCGCCGTACTCGAGGGACTCCACGACGATCTGGGCGAGGACGTGCTCTACGACGACCGCCGCGAGTCGATCAGCACCAAGTTCCGGGACGCCGATCTCATCGGGATCCCGTATCGCCTGATCGCGAGCCCGCGCACGCTTGAGCAGAATCAGGTCGAGCTCCTCGAGCGTGGGTCCACGTCGGTTCGCAGGATCGCGCTTGCGAACGTGCGGGAGGTCGTCGCCGAGTTGACGGGAGGGACGGAGTGAATCCTGGGTTGCGACTCACGCGTGAGCTCATCGATCAGATCGTCTTCGGGATGGAGAATCAGGACCGAGAATACGTCCTGGACACCGAGGAGGCGACTGTGATTCCGGAAGAGCAGATACCTCCCGAAGCGCCTCCGGACCGGTTTCTCTCGCTGCCGGCGTGGCGCAGTGTGAACGGGTACAACCTCATGGAGCAGTTCGTGGCCACGCTCCACAATCCGATCTTCCGCGAGCGACTTCGTGCGATCCTCGCGTCCGGTCGCGGGGTGTTTCGTCAGTTCAAAGACACGATTCGCGAGCGTCGCGAAATCGAGCGCCTCTGGTTTTCGTTCAAGGAACGGAGAATGCGCGAGATCGTTACCGAGTGGTTCAACGATCTCCGCGAGCGGGAAGGGCTGGAGCGCCTGGAGGCGACGACGACCGAGCCCGAGACCGACCAGCTGATCGAGAGCGATTTCGTATTCCGCGATGCGGACGACGCCGATTTCCCGCTGCTCACCGAGCTCGACCATGATGCTTTTCTGGAGATCTACCCGGACGCGCACTCGGACGCCGTCGCACTCTACCACGAGGACAGTCGCGCCGGTGTTCCGGATATCGCCGATCCGTCGTGCACGGTGGTCGTGGCCGAGACACAAGGCGAGGACTTCGCCGGCTTCATCTGGTTGGTGGCGCGGCGCACGAACGGTACGGCGATCGGGTTCGTGAAGCAGCTCTACGTGGTACCGGAGTATCGGGGACTCGGGCTTGCTCGGGAGCTCTTCTTCAGCGTCTGTCGTCGGGCTTACCGGGAGGGTCTCTCCGAGATCCACGTCCCACTGAATGGAAAGGCACTCGACCTCGAGCAGAGCTTCCTCAACTACGGTCTGGAGCGACACGGCGTGACGCTGGGACTGGATCTCGCCCGCTGGCACCGCTCGGAGACTGGGTAGGCGACGACGCAGCGGCCCCGATCGCCGCCCGTCACGCCGGCCGCCTAGCTCGGCATGAGCCGCCGCCTCCGCTCCTCCTCCGTCTCCTCGTGGATACGCTCGAGCTCTTCCATCACGCGGTCCGCCACGTGCTGTTTCGGATCAACGTCCTTTGGAGCCGCCTCCCGAGCCGTATCGCGGAACTCCCGGCAGTTGACCGGACGTGAGACGTTCATCACTACGAGGTCCCTGGTGGCGAGATCCTTGCTCATGTCGCCGTTCGGGTTGATTCGCAAGACGTTGCCGGCGATGCCCACGAAGACCACGTAGTCGAAAAGCTTCATGTACGTGTCCACTTCCTTGACGCCGCGCTTCGTCTCGGGTTGACCCTCGCGGTAACGCGTTCCTGCCGGGAAGACGAGGACGAGGTGCCCTTCGTGTTTGAGCCGCACGATCTGTCTCGTGCCCGCCATGTTGATTCGCCGGCTCCGGGCGCTCTCGCGCTCGAACTCCCCGGGATCCGAGTACTGCATCAGACTCCGGGACGGATAGATCACGACTCGCGTGTAGGCTTCCGCAAAGGCGCTCACAAACTCGCTGTCTTCGTTCAGCTTCATGCCGGCGACCGCGACGACCTCTCGTGCGATGTGCGGCAGGGCCGCCTTCTCGAGCAGATAGTCGAGACAGGCGAGATCGAAGTTGGAGTAGTGCTCCGGGAGGATCAGACACGAGGAACCGTCCTGCGACCGCTCGTGCAGGTCCACGATGTTCTCCTGATTCAGGATCCCGCTTCCCGGAAGCACGAGCTCATCGAGGACCCCGTGGATGATCTCCCGACTGTCCGGATTGCCTTCCTGAAACACGTTGTCGGATGTGATCGTTCGCGCCTGGCGCGAGGTCTCGCGCAGGGCAAGCGCGGCATTGCCGAATACCTCTCGAATGGGTCCCAATACCTCTGGTTTCACGTGCTGCTCCTACCTGGGTGGACGATGGGCACGACCCCCGCCTTCGGCGACCGTTGGGGTCTGCCGTCGTCGAGCCGGCGCCGATCGCGTGAACAATCTCGACTGGTGGCTCCCGGTACGGTGAAGGTATTGTACCACGGAGCACCGAGACAGGGGAGAGGGGGGCAGCCGGCGGGAGGCACGGCGTTGCAGTTCGCGAGGAGCGCGAGCACGATGAGCGAGAGTGCGGGCTTCAGGGGAGAGAGACTACGCTCACTGCGGTCCCGCTCGTATGCCATCGTCGTTCGCTGTTCCTCGGATCGGGAAGTCTGAGTCCGTCCACAATATAATAATAGAGGTGTTCTCCGGACCCAAGGCGAAGCCGACGCGAGAATCGTCCCGGTTCCGTTTCAGACAGCGGCGTCATGAACGGGTCCCACCCGTTGAAGCTGCCGGCGACGGTCACTCGGCTTCCGGGAGCTGCCGCTACCACGAACTCGACCGTGCCGTCGGCGTGGACGATCGGCGCATCGGTGACGGTTCGCTCCACTGCGGGCACCGTGGTTCGCGACAGACGAACGCCCCAGCGGTCCTCGGCCCGCATGGGATTCGAGGGGTCGATCGTCCAGATGCCGTCCACGACGAGGCGGTAGCGGATGTCGTTGAGGTCCGCGGGAACGGAGTACAGGAAGACGTAGATGTTGTTCTGGTTGCGCTCGAACGCGTGGAGTCGGCTGAACTCTTCGTGCGCGAAGGCGATCTCCACCGAGTGGACGCGTCCGTCGTGACTGTCGGGTCCGAAATCGTAGGTGAACAGCAGTTGGTCGCCGACCATTCGAGGCGCCGAGGCGCGCGAGACGGTGTCCACCTCGAGCTTCACGCTCAGGTCTTGCGCAGTCACCGTCAGGGAGATGGAGAGGAATGCGATTACGACGAGGGGTATTCGTTTTGCTCTCATGTTCCGTATGGTACTCTTATAGCATCGACGTCCGGCAGCGCGTCCTTAACGAACCGCGCGAATAGCCGACAATCGTAACAGGTATGCCGTCTCTCCAGGAGATCCGTCAGTTCAACAACCGTCTCATCACGATGGGCAGCGAGCCGGAAGTCGTCCGCCAATGGGGTGAAGAGCTCGAAGAGGTGCCGGTGCCCGAGGGCGGGCTGGACGAGGATCTCTCATCGCTGCTCTCCGATACCGGTGAGGAGGCGGGACCGCCGACTCCGGACGAGCTCTTCGAAGGAGAGCCGGCGCCTCCGGCGGGTGAACCACCGGCCGGTGCTCCCGCCGACCTCGAGTCGCTCCTGGCCGAGGAGGCCGAGGAGGTTGAGGAGGCCGAGTCGGTGCGGTCGGCGGACGAAGAGGAGACGGAGGGAGCGCAGGCGTTCGAGCCAACGAGCGCAGAGCCTGCGGAGCTCGAACCCGAAGGGGAGACCCCGGAGACCGGCGGCCCCATGGAAGAGGGCGACTTCTCCGACTTCGAGGCGCTGTTGAGCGATCAGGAGCCGGACGCCGCGGAGGCCCTGGAAGAAGTGGAAGCCGAGCCGGCGGCCCCGGAGCCCGGCCCGGAACAGCCCGCCCCCGCGGAAGAGTTCGGCCTGGGCGACGACTTCGACATTGAGGAAGCGCTCGGCGGATCGCCTGAGGACGAGTTCGCGCTCCCGGAGGGCGAGTTCACGCTGGACGATGAGCTCGAGCCACCGGAGGCGCCCGGTGAGGAGATCCCTGTCCCGGAGGTCGAGTTCCCCGAGGCGGACGAGCCCGAGACCGTGGAATTCGCCGAACCCGAGGAGGCGGAGCCCGCCGAGGACGAAGAGCCCGACTTCGGCGACCTGGCCGAGTTCGAGTTCACCGACGAGGAGCCCGCCTACGAAGGCCCGGCGGTCGAGGACTTCGCCCCCGACGACGAGTTCTCGTTCGAAGAACCGGCGGTTCCCGGCACCGAGGGCGGGCTGGACGAAGTAGGCGAGCTGGATGAGGTCGGCGAGGGCGAGCTGGACGAGTTCAGCCTGGGCGATTTCGGCGCGGAGTTCGGCGTGCTCGAAGAGGGTCCCTCGGATGAGGAGCTGAACCCTGCAATCAACGTGCCGGAGGTCTCGCCCGGCGTTCCCGAGGAGCCGTCGGTTCCCGGTGAGTTTCAGCTCACGGAGGACGAGTTCCACCGGCTGCAGCGTACCCTCGCGGCGCTCCCGCTCAACCTCAAGCAGGAGGTCGAGCGGATCATCGGCGAGGCCCAGGGCACGACGGACCAGGTTGAGCGCCTGTGCCGCATGCTCGTTGCCGGTGAGTCGGCGCACGAAATCGCGACCGTCGCCGGCCGCATTCTCGGCAAGCGGATCCGCCTTCCCAAGGGGTACGAGAAACGGACCGGCGAGGAGTTCGAGCGCGAGCGGCAGAGCTTCGCGTACCAGTTCCGCGAGAACATCTGGCCGATCCTCAGGCTCTCGCTCGTCTTCGTCGCGGTGATGGCGGGGCTCTCTCTCGCCGGATATCATCTCGTCTTCCGACCGCTCTTCGCGCGGTCGCTCTACCTCGACGGGCTTGAGCTGATCGAAGCCGACCAGTATTCGCTCGGCAACCAGACGTTCGATCGCGCGTGGGACGTGTGGCAGCACACCGACTGGTACTACGAGTACGCGGACGCCTTCGTGGAGGAGCGCCGGTACTCGCTCGCGCGTGAGAAGTACAACGAGCTTCTCTTCGGCCGTAATCCGGCCGTGCAGGAGCTTGCGCTCGAAGAGCTGAACAAGGGCAACTACGCCAGCGTCATCGCCAATCACCGGCTCCCCAAGCGTGGCGTGCTCGACTACGCCGAGTTCGAATCTGAGATCCTCGCCAACTATGCGCGAGCCGAAGGGCTGCTGAATCTCATCCTCTACCGGAACACGAGCGACTACGACGCGCGGCTCGCGCTCGGCGACAACTTCATGCGCTGGGCGGAGGACGACCCGGCGCACTACGAGGATGCCCGCCTCGCGTACGCGCGCCTCATCGAAGAGCGGGGTCAGACAGACGAGCTGCTCTTCAGGATGCTCGACTACTTCATCGCCACCGACAACCTCCAGGAGGTTGTCAACATCAAGAACGCCTTCCAGGCCGATCCGGCCGCGGACATCAATCCCGAGATCTACGCACGACTCGCCGGCTACATGATCGACCAGGACCTCGTTGGCGACGTTGAGGACGTGATCTTCCGCGCGATGGACGTGGACCGGACGATACCGGAGCTCCACTACCACCTCGCGCGCTACTACCGCCGTATCAACGCTCCCGGCGAGGAGGAGCTCGCGCTGGATGCCGCTCGCTCGCTCCTCACCGACGCGCAGCCCTTCACCGCCGAACGGCGCGCCATGCTCGTGGACACGCACACGCGCATCGGCGAGAACCAGTACGCCGCCGCCAACTTCCTGGACGCGCAGGAGTCGTTCACACGCGCCATCGAGCTCTACGAACAGGGCCGCGATCGGAGAATACTGGATGCCGACGCGAGGCTCGCCCGCGCGTACGCGCGGCTGGGAGACATCTTCTACTACGTGGGTCGCGAGTACGAGCAGGCGCTCGGGCAGTTCGACCTCGCGGAGGCGAACGGCTACCAGGATTCCGGTCTCGACTACAAGCAGGGTTACGTGCACTATCGCGCCGGCCGGCTGGACGAGGCGCTCGCCGAGTTCCGTCAGGCAGCGGACGATCCGTCCGCCGAGACGAACGCGCTGCTCTGGGCGACCGCGAACACCTATTACCGGCGGGACAACCTCTTCGCCTCGGAGGCCTACTACCGCGAGCTCATCGATCGCGTTGAACGCGAGCGCGACAGCATCCGCACGCTCCTCGTGGACGAGGACAGCCGTCATCAGTCGGTGATCGAGTATATGTACCGGGCGTACAACAATCTTGGCGTCACGCTCTTCGCCCTGTCTCAGGAGACGGGCGACCCCGCGAAGTACTCGGACAGCCTCGTCTATCTCACGCAGTCGACCGAGCTCGCGGAGAACTACCAGCGCGATCCCCGCACGCTCGCCCGCACGGACGCCGTGGACCTCGCGTACCTCAATCAGAGAGAAGCGCTCTACCCGCGCCCGGAGTTCGAGATGCAGATCTACAACGATCTACCGGAAGACCTGGACGATCTTCTCTTTTAGACCGGCACCATCCAGTTGAACGTATCCTCGACCGTCCCGTACTGAATGCCCTTGAGCGTGGAGCGCAGATCCTCCGTGAGATCGCCCACCGTCCCGTTTCGGAACATCCGCGTCTTCCCATGGTGCTCGATCGACTCGATGTACGCGACCCCCGCGGCGGTTCCGGTGACGAAACACTCGACCGCGTCGTCCATCACCTCCTCGATTGGAATCCGGCGCTCCTCGACCTTCACGCTCTTCGCGCGCGCGAGGTCGATCACGCTCTTCCGGTTAATCCCGGGGAGGACGGTGTCTTCGAGCGACGGCGTCACGAGCGTCCCGCTCGAGAGCTGGAAGAAGATGTTGCAGCTCGACCCTTCCTCCACGTAGCGGTGTTCCGTGGAGTCGAGGAAGATCGCCTCCATGTATCCCAGTTTCTGGACCGCCTTCTTCGTGATCGTTGGGATCACGTAGTTCGCGTCGCATTTGATCCAGCCGGTTCCGCCGGGTGTCGCGCGTACCTTGTCCGTCGTGATCGCCTTCGCGTCCGCGTCCGGATCGAAGTAGCTCCCGACCTCCGTCTCCGCGATCACGACCCACGGGCTCGTCGAAAGGTTGAGGCCGATCCCCGGCTCGGAGTAGGTGAATGGGCGGATGTAGACCGATCGCCCCTGCGCGAAGGCGTTCTTCTCCCAGGCGGGGTTGAACCTCGGCGTGAATCCGAGTTGCTGATTCCGCCGCGTGACCTCTACGCACGCCGCGACGAACAGGTCGGCAGGGTACGCCGGCATCATGAGCCCTTCCATTGACCGCGCCATGCGGATCGCGTTCTCGTCCGGGCGGAAGACCTTGAGCGAACCGTCGGCCTGAGGAAACGCCTTCAGCCCCTCGAAGCAGCCCATGCCGTATTGCGTGGTGTAGTTGACCAGCGGCAGCTCCGGGAAGGAGTTCCGCGACGCGAGCAGCTCGGACCGATCATCCTCGGGAAGCGACGCTTCCTCCGTCGGGCTCCGGTGGGGTTTCTCAACGTACTCCTCGGTCCAGGAACCGTCGGTCTCCTGGTACTTCGCCTTGTAGACCCATGGGTACATCGCCAGCGTGAACGCAGTTGCCATGATTTGATAGTATAGTAGGAGCATGGCCGACGCAACGATCATCATGGCCGGCGGATCCGGCACCCGGCTCTGGCCGGCGTCCATCCCGGCCCGCCCGAAACAGCTGATGCGGCTCGCCGGAGGAGTGAGCCTCGTGCAGCAGGCGATGGTTCGCGCGCTCGCCGCGACACCCGACGGGCCCGTCGTGATCGTCACGCACCGCGACCACGTAGAGGGCATCGCCGAGCACGCGCGCGAGCTCGCCGCCGGGATCGTGCCCGGCGGGGAGAAGGTCGACGGTCTACTCGAACGTCTCGTCTATCTTCCCGAGCCCATGGGGCGGAACACAACGCCCGCCATTGCACTCGGTGTTCGTTATCTCCACGAAACCCTCGGCGCGGACGCTTCGGTGCTCGTGCTCACCGCGGACCACGTGATCCGGCCCGTTGACCGGTTCGCCGCGGACGCGGGCCTCGCCGCGGAGCTCGCCGGCGAAGGCTATCTCGTCTGTTTCGGCATCGTTCCCACTCACCCGGAGACCGGCTACGGATACATCCAGGCGGGCTCGCAACTCGGGGCCGGGCTCGTGGTCGAGGCGTTCCGCGAGAAGCCCGATCTCGAGACGGCGCACGACTACCTCCGGAGCGGCAACTTCTACTGGAACTCGGGAATGTTCTGTTTCACGACCGGTCGCTTCCAGGCCGAGCTCGGCGAGTACCAGCCCGAGATCTCGCTCGCCTTCCAGGCCGCCGTGGAGAAGCTCTCCGTCTCGCCTCGCCCCGACGGATCAGCCGGCGCCGATGCGGAGTCGCTGCGCCCGCTCTATGAGCGCCTGCCCAAGATCAGCATCGACTACGCGCTCATGGAGCAGAGCAAGAGGGTCGCCGTGGTTCCCGCCTCGTTTTCCTGGAACGACGTGGGCAGTTGGGACGAGGCGTCGAAGCTCGCACCCTCGCCGGACCCGGCGACCCCGCCGCAGTCGCCGTCGCTCGTGCAGGTGGAGGCGGAGCGCAACCACGTGGACTCGGAGCTTCCGGTCGCGATCTGCGGTGTGAGCGATCTGCACGTGGTCGTCCGCAACGGGAAGGTGCTCGTCTGCAAGCGCGGTGAGAGTCAACTCGTGAAGCAGGCGGTGGAAGAGGCGCAGCGGTGCGGATTGCACGACTTCTTCTCGGATCCGGAGACGGGTGATCAGTAGACCTCGGTCTCTCGGGCGATCCGCTTCTGTATTTCCTGCGAGAAGGCGCGGGAGACCTGGAGCGCGAGCCGTTCGGTGCCGGCGATCTCTCGGTAGCGGCGCTCCTCGTCGCCCACGAGCTTCATCAGCGCCTCGTGCCGATCGGCCAGCTCCAGGAGAAGCTCCCGTGTTCCGTACTGCTCGTCCCGCGCGTAGAGCAGTCCGGAACGAACCTCCATCGCCGAGCGCGTCTGTTTGAGGCAGAGTCCCGCGAGCTGGTCGATCGGCAGCCGCAGGAGAAGGTGGCGCGGCTCGCTCGGGACCGCCGCCCGGTCGTCCTGCTCGAGTTGCTCGTAGTTCTTCCGGATGCTGGCGAAGATCTCCTCGGTCACGCGCCGGAAGTTCGCGGCCATGCCCGCGCGCTTGTCGGCCGGCGTGCGGGCGGTAATCTCCTTGAACTGCTCGAGCTCGCGGGAGTAGCGCGAGAGCTGCATGAGGATGTTCTTCACCGGCTGCTTCGTGCGAAGCTCGGGCTCGCTCTTCACGCGCTGCTGGATCTCCGCGATGATCGCCTTCACGTCGGCCTGCGCCTCGGGTTCCGCGCGAGACGCTTCGGGCGTCCTCTGGTCGCGGATCTGGAGCGTGCCGTCTGCCAGAAAGCGTTGTATCGTCGATACATAGACGAAGACGGCGAATCCGCGGGCGAGCATTCGTATCTCCTCGCCGGTCAGCGATCGGTAGCGAGCCTCTTCCAGCTCGCGGAAGACCCGGTTGACCAGGTTCCGCTTGTACTCGACCACGCCACCCTCAACGGCGAGCTGCAGCTGCTCGATCTGCTCCTCGAGGGCCTCGCGCGGAAGCCCGAGCGCCGCGGCTCGCGCCTCCAGATCTCTCCCTGCGTTCTCGTACTCGGCCCAATCCGCCCGTGTGCGGCGGTCACGGTCGCTCATCTCTTCTCCTGGAAGCAAGATACCACAATCTCGCCGTTGCGTGCGGCTCTCGGTCGGCGGCCGAGCCTGCGCGCCCAAATATCTCACATTTCTTTGCAATATCGACAGATAGGTGCCATATAAGAAAAAAGCTAAAAGCTTGACACCTCTCGAACCCCTCAGCTATACTAACCAACAAATCCTAAGATTGGGGGGAGGACCTCAGGTCGTTGACCTGAACCCCTGAAGCTTCAAGGAGGAACTCAATGAAGAAGCTGAGTATTCTGTTGATCGGCCTGCTTCTCGTAACCGGGTTCGCGTTTGGTCAGGAAGAAGTGACCGTCAGCGGCGAGGCGAGCCTCACCTTTGGCGTTGATCTTGATCAGACCTCGACCGGGTTCGACAACGCAGCATCGAGCAGCATCTCGCTCGATTGGCTCTCGGGCGATGCCTCGAAGGGCGAGCTGGCCTGGATTTCCCTGAGCGGGTGGAAAATCTCTTTCGCCAGCGACGATGATGTCACCGTCGCGGCTCCGTCCGTGAGCGCGGGTTTCACGATCGATCCCATGACCATCACCATCTACAGCGCACCGTCGTTCGAAGCGGGCAACGCTGCCGGATTCAAGTGGCATGCCGACGATGACCCCGCCAACGAGGTTGAGGTCGCGCTTTCGGCCAACAACACCACCGATCCCGCCGATTCCTACAGCGAAGATGGTAAGATGGTCCTGATCGAAGCCGATGATGACATCCCTGAGGATGGCATTCTCCTCGGTCCGGCTCCCGAGGGCGAGGGCACGTTCTACTGGGTTCCCGACACCGCCCTTGGCGCCACGGAAACCCCCGGATTCCAGGGTCTGACCGTTGCGTTTGATCTGGACGTTGCGACCGTCAGCCTGCTCATGGCTTCCGACGGAACGTGGGCTGAGAACACCGACAATGCATACGCTTTCGGTGGCACGGTTAGCACGACCGTCGATCCCGTCACGCTGAACGCCGGTGTCTACGCTGGTCCTACCGATGCGCTGGATCTCGGGTTCACTGTTGGTGCGGATCTCGCTGTGGATCCCGTCACCCTCGGTATCGGATTCGACGGTTTCATGGCGGATGGCGCGGACGATCTTGACTACGACGTCTCGGCCGACCTCGGCGTCTCCGTGAGTGGCGTGTCGCTGACCAGCAACACGTACCTCTGGAGCGTTGGCGGTGGCGACCTCGATCTTGATGAGCAGGTTGTCGTGGACGCGTCCGGTCTTGTTGATGGGCTCACGCTCAAAGAGACCTTCCAGATGATCAATGTTCTCAGCGCAACCGAGCTGACCTGGTACAGCCTCACCTCGGTCGCCTATGCCGTTGACGGTATCAAGCCCTACCTGGACTTCGGTATCGACTCCGCAACGGTCATCGATGTCACTGCCGGTGTCGAGATGAGCGGCATGGTGGAGAACACCGTATTCACGCTGCAGTACGCCGTAGAGGACGTCGAGAACAACAACGGCGCGATTACCTTCAAGACCGCGATCAGCTACTGATTGTAGTTCTGCGACGGTAACTGGGCGCACCCTCGGGTGCGCCCTTTTTCTTGGTGCGCCCGGCAGGGCGCACCGACTTGGAGGTGCCCGGCGATGAGCTGGAAGTCCTCTACGGGCCCGACAGACCGAG
>JBKHII010000112.1:0-4223 GCA_046538735.1 Spirochaetales bacterium | reverse complement strand
CTACTCGCACGATCTCTTCGCCTGGAACCACGCAGGCTCGAACGGGGCGCTTCACCTCTACGAAGGTGACGGGTACGGCACGGGTCCCCTCGATCACGATGCGGGCTACTTCTCGAGCGACTGGAACACAAACGGACACCACAGCAACTGGTACCGGGAGACCATCGAGTTCCTGGACGACCCTGCGAACTCGGAGTTCAACGTCGTGATGTGGTCGTGGTGCGGGCAAGTATCGGGCCGGAGTGAACAGGCGATGATCGATACCTACCTCGAACCCATGAGCGACCTGGAGGAGCGGTATCCGGACGTGATCTTCGTCTACATGACCGGCCACCTGGACGGGACCGGCGAGGACGGTAACCTCCACCACCGGAACGAGCAGATTCGTGATTACTGTCGCGCCAACGACAAATGGCTCTTCGACTTTGCGGACATCGAGAGCTACGACCCGGACGGCGCCTACTACCTGGACCGACTCGCGAACGACGCGTGCTCCTACGACTCGGACGGCGACGGCGAGCACGATGCGAACTGGGCCGTCGCCTGGCAGGAGTCGCACGAGGAAGGCGTGGACTGGTATGAGTGCGGTTCCGCGCACAGCCAACCCGTCAACGCCAACATGAAGGCGTACGCCGCCTGGTGGCTCTTCGTTGAGATCGCGTGGGAACTGGTGAGATAGGATGCCAGTCGGTAGCCTGGGAGTAGCCGGGAAGCGGATGGAGGTCGACGATGGACTCGAGCGAAAAGCCACGCGGGCCACGCACCACCGTGAAGCGCGTCGCGATCGGCGTCTCGATCGCGGTGAACGCCGTCGTGATCGCCGCCGTCATCTGGATCGCGACCGGTAGCGCCATGAACACGATCATGAGAATCGGCACTCGCTTCTCCCACGAGCGGTGGGTCTCGCAGTTCGCCCTGCTGGACGTGAGCGACGGCGACACCGTCTTCCTCGGCGACTCGATCACCGAGGGCGGCAACTGGCACGAGCTCGTTCCGGGTTGCGCGGTGAAGAACCGCGGCATCGGGGGCGACACGACCGAAGGCGTACTCGCACGGCTCGACCACGTCACGTCCGGTCGGCCCGCCCGGGTCTTCCTCATGATCGGAACGAACGACCTCTTCGCAGGCGTCGCCGAGGACGAGATAGTGGCCAACGTCGCGGAGATCGTGCGCCGCATCGGAACGGAGTCTCCCGGCACGGAGGTGTTCGTGCAAAGCGTCCTTCCGCGGGCGGCGCGCTACCGATCGGCGGTCGAGTCACTGAACGCCTCGCTCGAACGGTCCGTGGCCGACACCGCGCGATGGGTCGATCTCTATCCCCTCTTTCTCGATCGCTCCGACGGATCGATCAAGGACACGCTGAGCAACGACGAGCTGCACCTGCTCGGCGACGGCTACCTCCTCTGGCGAGACGCAATCGCCGATCTCCTTCGCTGAAATCGCGCAGCCCCCATTGACAGAACCTCCGAGTGTTTCTATAAAGAGAAACACGCATGAAGAGCACGATCCACGAGGTGGCTCACACCCTCGCCGGCATTTCCGACGAGAAGCTCATGGTCGAGCTCCTCACCGAGCTTCTCACCCCAACCGAGGTGCGCCGGATCGAGCAGCGGTGGGAACTCGTGAAGCTCTTGGGACAAGGCATGAGTCAGCGTGAGATATCGCGCAGGCTCGGCATCTCACTGTGTAACATCACGCGCGGCTCTCGCGAGCTCAGGAAGCCGGAGAGCGCGCTGCGAACGATTCTGCAAGGCAAAGGAGAGTAGAATGGAACTGACGAAGGCCGTGCTCAGCGAGCAGGAGATGCCAACCCGGTGGTACAACATCGCCGCCGACATGCCCTACGGACCTCCACCGGTGATCCACCCCATGACGAAGGAACCCGTGGGGCCGCAGGACCTCGCGCCGCTGTTCGCGATGGAGTTGATTAAGCAGGAAGTCTCCACCGAGAAGTGGATCGACATTCCGGAGGAGCTGCAGCAGATCCTCAAGATCTGGCGCCCGTCGCCCCTCGTGCGCGCCCGCAGGCTCGAAAAGGCGCTCGATACGCCCGCGCGCATCTACTACAAATGGGAAGGCGTCTCACCGGCAGGCAGCCACAAGCCGAACACCGCCGTCGCGCAGTGCTACTTCAACGCGAAGGAAGGAATCAGGCGGATCACGACGGAAACCGGCGCCGGCCAGTGGGGATCCGCGCTCTCCTTCGCCGGCTCCTTCTTCGACGTGGAGATCAAGGTCTACATGGTACGCGTGAGCTACGACCAGAAGCCGTACCGGCGCATGCTCATGCAGACGTGGGGCGGCACCTGCATCCCCAGCCCGAGCGAGCAGACCGAAGCCGGGCGGCGCATCCTCGCCGAGCATCCGGACAGCCCCGGCTCGCTCGGACTCGCGATCTCGGAGGCTGTTGAGGAGGCGATGAGCCGCGACGACACGCACTACTCGCTCGGCTCGGTGCTCAATCACGTGATCCTCCACCAGACGATCGTCGGTCTCGAAACCAAGAAGCAGCTCGAGATGTTCAACGACAAGGCGGACATCCTGATCGGTTGCCACGGCGGCGGTTCGAACTTCGCCGGCTTCAGCTTCCCCTTCCTGGGAGACAACTTCACGAAGGGCGAGAAGTACCGGATCATCGCCGCCGAGCCCGCCTCGTGCCCCACGCTCACGCGCGGGAAGTACGCATTCGACTACGGAGACGTTGCCGGCATGACGCCGATCATGAAGATGCACTCGCTCGGCCACGACTTCATCCCGCCCACGATTCACGCCGGTGGGCTTCGCTACCACGGCGCCGCACCGCTCGTCAGCCTCTTCGTGAACCACGAGGACATCGAGGCGCGCGCGCTGCACCAGATCACCTGCTTCGACGCAGCGGTTCAGTTCGCTCGCACCGAAGGTCACGTTCCCGCCCCGGAGTCGTCGCACGCGGTGCGCGCCGCAATCGACGAGGCGCTTGCCTGCAAGGAGAGCGGTGAGTCGAAGGCGATCGTCTTCAACCTCTCCGGCCACGGCCACTTCGACCTCAGCTCGTACGAGAAGTACTTCCAGGGCGATCTGGAGGACTACGCCTATCCGGCTGCCGAGATTGAGGCCGCCCTCGCCCGGCTGCCGGAAGTGAACGTTCCCGTATAGGTCGCGGGGCCCCGAACAGAGCGGACCCCACGGCGTCACCCTCTCTCGACGGCGCCCGCTCGGGCGCCGTCGGTGTATACTGGCGGCCATGAACCTCTCGCCGAAGCGATTCCTTCTCCTGATCTGCGCGGCCGCTGTCTTCGCCGGCTGCGCGACGAGCGACGAGCGCCCCGAGCCTGGGCTCTGCGGCGTGTACCGTACGGACGGGACAACGATTACCCAGGAGTACGTGGAGGTGCCGTTCGAGCAGGACGGCCGGACGCTCATCCTCGAAGGCATGCTCTACCGAGACATCGAGCGGACGAGCTCGCTCGGGGTCGTGATGACCCACGGCAGAAACGGACCGAGACCGCGGCGCAACGAGCAGGAGGTCTACGGGTATCAGCGGCTGAACGCGGCACTCGCGCTCGAAGGCTATGCGGTTCTCTTTCTCGTACGACGCGGCTACGGGCGGTCGGACGGCAACGATTCGGAGTTCCTGAGCACGCCGGCCGCGTCCGGCCTCGCCGCCGCGCAGGACATCCGCGCCGGCGTCCGGTATCTGCGCGCGCTCCCGGGAGTCGACCCGTCGCGGATCGTCGCGATGGGCCACTCGCAGGGAGGCTGGGCGGCGTTCGCCGCGGCGTCCCTCGACATCGAGGGACTCGTGGGCACCGTCAATCTCTGCGGCGGGACCAACTACGCCGACATGGGGATCGGCTTCATCACCGAGCAGGTACAGGAGGATTGGGCACGCGGGGCGGCCGAGCTCGGCGCGACGAACAAAGTACCGGTGACCTGGATCTTCTCGGAGAACGACCGCAACCACCCACCCGAGCACGTCCGCAGGCAGTTCGGCGCGTTCGAGGACGCCGGAGGGAGCGGCGTCCTGCACATGCTCGCACCCTACGGGGACAACGGCCACATGATCGTCCACTCGCCGGAGCTCTTCCTGCATCTGATCGCCGAGATGTGGTAAGGATCAACGATCGGTTGGCGCGGGTGCGCGTCAATGTAACGCTGGGGCGTGAGACGCCGGGCGTCACCGGCTACTCGTGGTAGGATGATGGGCGACGGCAGATGTGAACTGCCGACTTCTACCGTGTGAA
>JBKHII010000058.1:0-18453 GCA_046538735.1 Spirochaetales bacterium | reverse complement strand
CGGCTGAGGTAACTCGGCGACACGGTGCAGTGTTCCGCGACCGTCGTGAGCTGCAGCTGATCGGCGTAATGCGAGTCGATGTAGGCGACGGCGTGCTTCAGCGCCGCGGGCCACTGTGCGCCCGAGTACCGGGACTGCTCCTCCACAAGCCGTCGCATCACGCGTTGCGCCCACGCGTCGAGCTCCTTCCGGGACTCGAACTCGAGCACGTCCTGCATCGGGTCCGCGATGTGGAGCGACAGGCCGGGACTCCCGACGCGAGAGTCGAAGTCGTGCAGCAGGCGTTCGAACGCCGCACCTACCCGGTTCCGGGCGACCTTGAAGCTCCAGACGGCGAAGACCTCGTCCGTGAGCGTTTGGTAGAGACTGCCCAGGTCTTCCGCGCTCCGTGCCCGGGCGAGCGCCCGCGACATCTCCCTGACGCGCGCCCGGAACTGACGCAGGTGGTCTTCCGTGCCCGCCGGCGGCGGGATCGAATTGAGCGCTTCGTCGCACGACAGATAGACCTCGTCGAACCGACGTCGGCTTCCCACACTCACTACCGCACCCGACGAATCGTGTGCGAGGCCTTCCACGATTTCCCGGACCGAACGCTCGATCGTCTCCGGCGCGGCGGCACCGGAGACGAACATGATCATCCGGCCCATGCTCTCGCCCCACAGACAGCGGTACTTCCGTTGCATGCGCTCGGCAACGGCAGGGTAGAGGCTTCGTTCCTTGAGAACCACGGCGACAACGGCCCCGTGATCCGAGTGCAACCGGAACAGGTCGCGGAATCGCGCCCAGGAGGTCGAATCGAACGGCTTCCACGTCAGCAGCAGGATGAAGCTCTGCACTTCGCGCGAGAGCGCCTCTTCTCCGTGATGCGCCTCCTCCAATCGACGACTCAGCCGATCGCGTTCCTCGTCCAGCTCCTGTTTCGCGCGGTACATCGTCTCGGTGAATCGCTTTCGCGAGACGGGCTTCACCAGATAGGCGAAGACACGAAGTGGAATCGCCCGCTGCGCGAGGTCGAACCGCTCGTACGCCGTGGACAGGATGTACAAAGCGTCCGGGAACTCGTGCTGCATTTCGCGGATCGTATCGATGCCGTCCATGCCCGGCATCGCGATATCCATCAAGACAACATCCGGCCTGCACCGACGCGCCACGGTGATCGCTTCCCCACCGGAGCGAGCGGTCCCGCCGACCTCGAAGTCTTCGAGGTCGGATTCAACGAGATAGGAGTAGCTCTCGAGTACCGGTTCTTCGTCGTCTACGATCAGAACGGTATACACGGTTCCACCTCGGTATCGATTCGGATGAGGATCTCAGTGCCCCACTCCGGGTCGCTCCGGATCGTCACGACGTCCTCCTGATCCGGATAGAAGAAGTAGAGACGGTGAATGACGTTCTCGAGGCCCATCACCTTCGAGTCGTGGTCCACGTCACGGCTGTGTCGTTCGAGCAACCGATTGGCCGTCTCTTTCCCGATTCCAATCCCGTTGTCACGGACGGATAGACACACGACCGATCCCTCTTTCCAGACGCGGACCGCTATTCGGCCCGGCCGGGTGACTCCCTTGAACGCGTGGATGACCGAGTTCTCCACGAGCGGCTGCAACATCAGCGCGGGAACCGACGTAGAATCCAGGAGCTCTTCCTCGACCTCGAGCGAGAATCCGATCGACTTCGGGAACCGAACGCGAAGGATGTAGAGGTACGCCTCCAAGCCTTCGATCTCTCGCCGCAGCGGGACGATCAGATTCCGCTCCCGGATATTGTAGCGGAAGAAGTCGGCCAGGTGTTCCATGAAGTCGGCGGTCTTCTCTGCATCCTCCGTGATTGCGAGCTGCACACCGGTGTTGAGCGTGTTGAAGAGGAAGTGCGGGTTCATCTGCGCCTGCATCGTGTAGAGCTCCATGCGTTTCAGCAGCTGCTCCATCTTCAGGTTGCGAAGGCGCTCGTTCATGTATCCCTGTTCGATCTGCTGTTGGCGGTTCAGCTCGGCGATGTACTGCCGGATATCGTGCTTCATCTTGTTGAACGCCGAGATGACCGTTTCGACCTCGCGAACCGTCTTGATCTCGATGTCGTCGATGTCGAAATCGCCGGACGAGAGCTTACCCGCCATCCACGCAAGCCGGTTCATCGGATCGGTGACGCGGTTGATCGAGATCGAAATCCAGAGCGTAGACGCCGCGAAGGAAAGGATGATCACGGAGAGGTTCCAGAAGAGAAGACCTCGAGAGGTCTCAATGATCTCCTCGAACCTCGCCAGCTCTCCTCGCAGACCCGAAAGGCTCAGCTGGTCGATCCGCTCCACGATGTGGTCGCTGAGGCCCGCCATCTCCTCGTAGAGCATCGTGTAGTCCTCGATCGCCCGGGCGCGTTTCAGGTCGATCGCGTGCTGGACAAGATCCAGATACGACTCGAGCATCGCGTAGATCTCGCGTCTTGAGAGCGCGGACTCGTCGTCCACGATCGAGATCTCGTCCGGAAGCATTCCCCGTAGCACCTGTTCCTCCGCCAGCAGATCCGAGAGCGCTCGCGACGATCGGCTCGAGAGGTAATTCAGGAAGGGCGTTCGCATCGCAACGACCTCGACCTGCAGCTCCTGAAAGGCCCGCTCGGTGCGAAACTGATCATTGACGATCTGTTGCATCCGAAGCGTCGCGAACAGGATGTAGACGATCGAGACGATGACCATCGCGATGCCGATCGTGGCCGAGAAGACAAGCTGGGATCGGAGCGAGCTGCGAACCCTCATCAGCGGGAACCTCGAAGGATCTCCACGCCTGTATCGACGTAGCCGGGGGCATTGCCGGTCCTGATCAGCTCGTCCAGCACCCGAACCGACTCGATGCCGATACGCTGGGGGTTCACCGCGATCGTGGCGCTGAGCACGCCGCGGTCGAGGTAGTCGATGATCGAGTCCGTCACGCCGAATCCAACGACTTGGACCTCGCCCACGAGGTTCAGGTTGATGATCGCCTGAAGAGCGGCGAACGTGTCGTCCGTGTCGGTGAATACGAGCGCTGAGATCGGACGCTCGGTGGGCGACCGAAGCAGCTGATACGTCACCGCCTCGGCGTCCAGCGGATTCAGCCCGGTGTGCCTCCGCGCGATCGGCGTCCGGAGGCGATCGCCCATCGCCGTCGTGATTCCGAGCTCCATCAACTCGCGTTCGGCCGCGACGGCGGGCGACTTGTCACTGTAGACCACAACGATCTGATCGTGCTCGTCGCGCTCGATCAGTCGCTGCCCAACGCGCCGGCCCAACTCGAAGTTGTTCGTACCCACGAAGGTCCACGGCAGCTCGTCCGCGACGTCCTGCTCGATCAGGACGACCGGAATCCCCGCGTCGTCCAGCTCCTCCAGACGCTGCAGCATCTCCTCCTCGGCGAGGTAGGGGAAGATGATCGCGCCCTCGATGCCGGAGTAGCGGGCGTAGCGGAACTCCGCCGATTCCGGCCCGATCGGATGGAAGGAGACCGCCATGTCGAAGTCGTCGGCGACCGATTGCGCCCCCTCTCGGAGGTGTTGGAAGAAAAGCGTGTTCTGCTCGGGAAGGAAGACCGCAACGTGCCGCGCACGGGTCTCCACAGAGCGCTCTCCGGACCCGACTGCCTGGCCGAGCGAGCCCATCGTAGTAACCGATTTCGTCAGTGCGACGGCGAACAGGATCGAGACCGCGACAAGTAGAATCCGGGGTGCGTATCTCATGCGACGAGTCGTATCCTCCGGCCGCCCAAACGCGGGCGACACGATGTGAGCGAAGAACTCACCTGCTGCAGGATACGGAAACCGGCGGCCGATGTAAACGACAACCGACGCGCGGGGTCGTGCCCCGCGCTACGACGCGCCCCGCACGACACGATCGATCTCCGCGAAGAGCGCTCGCTCGTTGTAGGGCTTCGCGACGTAACCGTCCATGCCCGCCTCTCGGCATCGCTCCACATCCTCGGGGAACGCGTGGGCCGTAAGCGCGATAACCGGGGTGCGCTCGCGCCCGTCCCCGGTCTCTCTCGCTCGAAGCTCTCGCGTCGCGTCGAGTCCGTTCATGACGGGCATGGACACATCCATCAATACGACGTGGAAGGAGTCGTCCTTCCATGCCTCCAGGGCCTTCGCACCGTTCGTAACTGCCACGACACGATAGCCGGCGTGTTCCAGCACGCGAGTGAGGTAGAGCCGGTTGATCGCCTCGTCCTCTACCACGAGGACCGAAAGCTCGACACTCGCTCGCCGGGTCTCTTCCGCGTCCGTGGTCTCGGGGGACGCGACGAGCGGGAGGGGGAGCGAGACCGTGAAGCGCGTGCCACGGTTCGGCTCGCTGCGGACGTCCATGCTGCCGCCGAGTCGTGGGACCAGCGCCTTCACGATCGAGAGCCCGAGACCGAGCCCTCCGATCTCATCGGTCCTGCCTTGCACGAACGGGTCGAACACCCGTTCGCGGGCGTGTTCCGGAATCCCGATTCCGGTGTCTTCCACGATGAGCACAAGCGTCTCGTTCGCGTACCGCATCGTGACCGAGACGCTTCCCGTCTCGGTAAACTTGATCGCGTTCACGGCGAGGTTGATCGCGATCTGCGCGATCCGCTCGCGGTCGCCGTAGACCGTCCGCGGAGGACCATCGTACGCGAGGCGGAACTCCAGGTCCTTCTCCTCGGCGGATGCCCGCAGCGTCGGTTCGATCCACTGGACGACATCTTCGAGATCGAAGGGCGCCGGCGATACCGAGAGCTGTTCGGTCTCTTTCCGGGTCGTGTCGAGGAGATCGGAGAGGACGCGATAGAGTTGTTGGGCCGCCCGCTCGATCATGCCCAGGTATCTGCGTTGCGGGTCGCTGAGGTTCGTCTCTGCGAGCAGATCGGTCATCCCCATGACACCGTTGAGCGGTGTACGGAGCTCGTGGCTCACGTTCGCCAGGAATCGGGATTTGGCCTCGTTCGCATCCCGCAGCTCATCTTGCGCCCGGGCGCTCTCGTCAAGGGCCGCCTGCAGCGCCTTCGTCTTTCTGCGAACCTCCCGCCTGAGGAACACCACCCATACGGCGCCGAGCAGTGCAAGGATCGCGCCCACGCCAAAGAGCCACGCCACGGTCTTCGCCGCCGGCGTCTCCCACCAGAGGGGTTCCTCAAGCACGCCGAACCACTCCTGGTAGATCGCGTCGAACTCACCCGTGGCCTTCAGGATTCCGAGCCCTTCGTTCAGGATCGCGAGCAGTTCCGCGTCTCCCTCCCGGACCGCCATTCCGTACGGTCTTCGGAGGATCGGAGACTCGATCATTCGAATGCTGCGTCGTTGCGAACGCCTGAGCTCGCGCATTCCCTGGCCCATTCCGAAGATCGCCGCGTCTCCCCGCCCGGAGGCGAGTTCCTCGATCACGTCCGGCCAGTCGTCCACCAGGATGACGCTCCTGCCGAGGCCCTGTTCCACGACGAAATCGTGACCAAGATCGCCCCGATGCACGACGATCGCCTTGTCGTCGAGGTCGGCCGGCTCGTCGATATCCGATGAGACCGGGACGAAGACTGCGTACGTCGCGACGAAATGCGGGACCGTGAAGTCGTAGAGACGGTCGCGCTCCTCCGTGCGGTACATGCCCGCGAGCATGTCGATCTCTCCGGCCGCGAGCCGAGATCTCGCTTCGCTCCACGGCACCAGCGATATCGTGATGTCCAGGTTCATGATCTCGGCGATCCGTCTGACGAGATCTATGTTGAAGCCCGCAGGATCCCCGTCGTCGTCCAGGAACTCGAACGGTGGGTAGAGATGGTCTCCCCCGACCAGTACGGATCGAGCGGGTTCGGATGGGCTCGGAGTCGCGGGAATCGTCTCGAAGTAGGGAGCGGACCGAGTGGTTGCGCCCTCGCACGACGAGAGGAGGATCACAACGCCGAGCGCCGCCGTCAGGCAGGCGATTGCTGTTCCCATACGTCGCCTCACTGCGGCGAAGAGGCCCGTGGGCGCGATATCCGCAGTGCGAGTCGAACCGGCTCGCTGTTCTCGTATCATCGCGATACTCCATCTATGAGCAAACGACCGGCTTGGTCAAGACGGGGCGTACAGCCGAATCGTGCGGTCGAGCCACGGTTTCGGCCCCCGGCCCTAACCTCAACAGCCTATCCGCGCTCGATCGCCTTGCGACTACGTTACTCACATGCGTGAGCAGAACGCATCCGACGCATCGAGGCAACACTCCCGGTCCGAGCGAGGCTCGTGGTGGGCCAAATCGGTAGATGAAGCGCTCCGGGCGGTCGACCTCGCAGACGTTCGAGCCGGGCTGAGCGAGGACGAGGCCGAGCGCCGACTCGCCGAGATCGGTCCGAACGTGATCGAGCGCCGCAAGCCGCGCACGTGGTTTCAGATTCTTCTGGATCAGTTCCGGAGCACGATCATGGCGATCCTCGGCGCGGCCGCGGTCGCGGCGTTCGTCTTTGAAGGAACCGCGGACGGCCTCGCGGTATCCGCGGTGATCCTGGCGAACGCGCTCATCGGTTTCTTCACCGAGCTTCGCGCCGTGCGACGGATGGAGTCTCTCGCCGAGCTGGGCGGGACCGTGGTATCCGTGAGACGCGACGACCGCGTCCGCGAAGTTCCGTCGGACGAGGTCGTTCCCGGCGATGTCTTCCTCGTAGAGGAAGGGCTCGAGATACCGGCGGACGCGCGCATTGTCGAGTCGAACCGGCTCCTGGCCGACGAGAGCACGCTTACGGGAGAGTCGGAGCCTGTCCGCAAACACACCGACGTGCTGAAGGAAGAGACCGAGCTCATGGATCGGGCGAACATGCTCTTCAAAGGAACCTTCGTGACGCGCGGGTCGGGCGAGGCCGTCGTGGTCGCCACCGGCGTAGAAACCGAGCTGGGCGAGATCAGTCAGCTCGTGAGCGAATCAGAGGAGGAGCACACCCCGCTCGAGCGGCGACTCAATACGCTCGCCCGAAGGCTCGTCTACGTGACGATCGCGACGGCCGTCGCCGCCACGGTCTCCGGAATCATCACCGGCCGCGGGATCGTGCTCATGGTGGAGACCGGCATCGCGCTCGCGGTCGCCGCGATACCCGAAGGGCTTCCGATCGTCGCGACGATCGCGCTTGCGACCGCGCTCCATGAGATGGCGAAACGGCACGCGCTCGTCAACCGCCTGAGCTCCGTCGAAACGCTCGGATCAACGACCGTGATCTGCACCGACAAGACCGGAACGCTTACCGAGAACCGGCTCTCCGTGGCTGAGTTCGCCGTCGCGATGCGTTCCGGGGCGGCTTCCGATTCCAATAGCCCCGAGCGCGTGGAGGTCGGCGACGCGGGCGATCAGTCGGATGACGTGCGGCGGGCGATCGAACGAATCCGGAAGGTCGGCGCGCTGTGCACGAACGTTGAGGCAGGCACCGCCGTTGGAGACCCGCTCGAGGTCGCGCTCGTCCGTGACGCAGAAGAAGCGGGACTCGACTTTGAGACGCTCCGCGACGAAGAACCGGAGGTCCAGGAGATCGCGTTCGATTCCTCGCTGATGGAGATGGCCACGATTCACAAGACCGGCGACGAGCACTTCGCGGCGGTGAAGGGGGCGCCCGAACGGGTGTTGGACCAGTGCCGCGATGTGGATCGCGAACGGTGGGTGGAGATCGCGGACCGGATGTCCGAGGACGGCCTGAGAGTCCTGGCGGTGGCGCGTCGGTCCATCGAAGTGTCGGAGGAACGACGGCTCGAGCCGGACGATGTCTACGCGGACCTGGAGCTTCTGGGGCTGGTAGGACTACGGGATCCTGCGCGGCCCGAGGTCGCGGAGGCGATCGCACGCTGTCAGGCCGCCGGCATCAGCGTTGTGATGGTGACCGGAGACAATCCACGCACGGCGAGGGCGATCGGGCAAGAGGTCGGCATCATCGACGACGAACACGCGTTCGTGGTGAGCGGGCACGAGATTAACGAGTATCTGAGCTCGACCGAGCCGGAGCAAGAGACGCGCGTGTTCGCGCGCGTGACGCCGAAGCAGAAGCTGGCGATCGTGGACTGGTACCAGGAGCGCGGCGAAATCGTTGCGATGACCGGCGACGGGGTGAACGACGCACCGGCGCTCGAACGAGCAGACATCGGTGTGGCGATGGGAGACCGCGGGACGGACGTTGCCGCGGAGTCGGCGGACATGGTGCTCACGGACGATGCGCTTGGATCCGTCGTGACGGCGGTTCGCTACGGCAGGATCATCTTCACCAACATCAGGAAGTTCGTCATCTACCTGATGTCGTGCAATCTGGCCGAAATCATCGCGGTCGGGATCGCGGCAGTTGCGGTCCTCCCGCTTCCGCTTCGCCCGCTCCAGATTCTCTTCCTGAACGTCGTGACCGGAGTGTTTCCTGCGCTGGCGCTCGGCGTGGGCCCCGGTTCGGGCGAGGTCATGGAGCGGCCCCCTCGCGACCCGAGTAGTCCCGTGCTCGAGAGCCGCCATTGGCGCGCGCTGATCGCGTTCAGCGCGCTCATCGCCGCCGCGGTGCTTGGCGCGTTCCTCGTCGCGTTGGGCCCGCTCGAGCTGGGAGAAGACGGCGCGGTGACCGTCGGCTTTCTCACGCTCGCCTTCTCGCACGTGTGGCACGTGTTCAACATGCGAGGGTCACGGGCGCACGTGCTCAGGAACGATATCGTTGCGAATCCGTGGGTGTGGGGCGCGATCGCGCTCTGTCTCGCCCTGGTCGTCGCCGTCGCCACGCTGCCGGGTATCTCTGCGATCCTGTCGCTGGTGACCGTCTCCCGTTCCGGCTGGTACCTCGCGGTGGGGGCGTCGTTCCTGCCGCTCCTCGCGGGTCCGTTCGTTGGGCGGCTGGTCGCCGGAAAGAGTGAGCTCTTCGCCGGATGAAGCGCCCGGCGGGATTCCCGTTCGAGGCCGCATCCCCTATCTTCAGAGCCTGTGAGGAAGCCCAAGGTCTCGAGACGGACCCGTCGCCCGATCGCTCAGGCCACCGGTGGTCCCTTCTCCCTTCTGATCAAGCCCGCCTCCGGCGAGTGCAATCTCCGGTGCGACTACTGCTTCTACCTGGAGAAGTGCGATCTCTTCCCCTCACGAGGCCGGCGGCGCATGAGCGAGGAGACGCTCACGGCGATGCTCGAGAGCTACTTCAGCACGCCACAGCCCAACTACACCTTCGCGTGGCAGGGCGGCGAGCCCACGCTCATGGGTCTCGACTTCTTCAAGCTCGTCGTGGAGCTTCAGCAGAAGCTCGCACCGCGCGGGGCGAGGATCACGAACGGGATCCAGACGAACGGCACGCTCATCACGGACGAGTTCGCCGAGTTCCTCGCCGACTACCGCTTCCTGGTGGGTATCAGCATAGACGGGCCTCCGCATATCCACGATCGGTACCGAACCTCCGCCTTCGGTGGAGCCACGCACGCCCAAGTGCTTCGCGGCCTCGACCGGCTCAAGGCCGCCGGCGCGGAGGTAAACGCCCTCACGGTCGTGAACGGTCTGAATGTGGACAAGGCCGCCGTCGTCTATTCGTATCTCAGGGACGAGCTCGAGCTCCTTTGGCATCAGTACATACCGCTCGTTGAGTTCGACGGTCACTCCCGGCGCCTCCCCTTCGCCATCACCGGAGAGCAGTGGGGCCGATTTCTCAACGAGCTCTTCGAGAGCTGGTATCCGGACGACACCCGCCGCGTCTCGGTTCGCCTCTTCGATTCGATCCTTCAAGCGCTTGCTCACGGCACCTATGCTCAGTGCACGATGGCCGGCACCTGCTCGTCCTACGTGGTCGTGGAGCACACCGGCTCCATCTACCCCTGCGACTTCTTCGTGGAACCGCATCTCGAGCTCGGTTCGGTCCTGGAGCGCGGCATCGCGGCAGCCCGACGCACTCCGTGCGCGACGCAGTTCGCAGCGCAGAAGAGCCGGTGGCCCGGCGAGTGCGCTCGATGTCCGTATCTCATGCTCTGCTCGGGCGACTGCCCGCGGATGCGGGCGGAGCAGGGGCCGAGTGTGCTCTGCGACGGGTGGAAGGCGTTCTACGAGCGGAGACTGGACGCCTTCCGTTCGCTGGCGCGCGAGGTTCCCGGAGACAACGGCGGAGTCGACCGGTTGATGCGGGAGACCGCGCCGGACGCCCCGTGCTTCTGCGGCAGCGGCAGGCGTTTCGGGAACTGCCACGGCGGCAGGGCGACGTAGCTCAGGCCGAACTGAGGCCGGTGGCTGCCTCAGTTCGGCGAGTGGACAGTGCGGTTTCATCTTCACTCCTCTTCGATCGCTTCGCGGCAGAAAACGCCGTCAACGAGGAGAGGATTGACCGCCACCATATTCCAATATACGTTGCAATATCAATGGAAGAGAGCCAGTTCAAGTCGATCGTCTTTCGGGAAATCGGCACCGTGATGGCGGCACTCGCCGAGCCTCGGCGATTGGCGTTGCTCGATCTCCTCGCGCAATGCGAGCGCAACGTAGAGTCGTTGGCGAGCATGCTGGACGTGGGGGTGACGACCGTCTCGCATCACCTTCAGGTTCTGAAACGGGCGCGTCTCGTGCACGAACGAAGCGAGGGCCGCTACCGCTACTACTCCGCGTCAGCAACGGCACTCGAGCTGTGGGAAGCGATCTCACGCGTGGCGTCCGAGCATCTGTCCGAGATCAAGTGTGCCGTTGGCGAGGTCTTTGCCGCCGGAGGCGAGCCGGTCAGCTACGCGGAAGCCGCTCGTCGCGCTCGTGCCGGAGAAGCCGTGCTGGTGGATGTCCGTCCTTCCGATGAGTACCGTGCGGGGCACGCACCCGAGGCGATTTCGCTTCCGCTCGAGGAACTGGAATCCGGGAACGCGGCGAGCGTGGCGCGATTCCGCGAGGGCGTGGAAGTGTTCGCCTATTGCCGGGGCCGCTACTGTCTGCTCTCACAGGAGGCGGTCGAGTACCTGAAGCAGCGAGGGGTTACGGCACGCAGAATCGAAGATGGAGTCGCCGAGTGGAAGGCGACCGGCAGGATGCAATGATCAGCGCAATCGCTTTCACATCGGGATATCCCACCAAGCTTCGAGGGATCGGCACGCGGCGGATCGAGTTCAATCCGCGTCTGAACGTTGTCTACGGTCCGAACGGCTCCGGGAAGACCACGATCCTCCGCGCCCTCGCGCAGGCGACCGGCTGCGGTGCCGGTGGGTGGTCGGTCGACACCGTTTCCGTGGGCAATGGTAACGAGTCGATCGGTGCGGAACGCTCGGAGCAGACCGTGGTACTGGATCCCCCGCCGTTTGGGGCGTCCGTGTGCTGGGACGGCACGCCGGTCTTCTATCAAGATTGCTACACTCACTCGGAGGATTCCTTCTTCGGTAGCGACTACCTCGACCGGCACTCCCACCTTCGCTCGTCCGGCGAGAAGCGAATCGGTCTGGTGAATGAACTAATCGACTTCATCGAGGAGCGTTTTCTGACGTATCGCCTTCCCAGGGACGTCCGGCCTACGCTCCTGCTGGATGAGGTGGACAACCACATCGGCATTGCCGCGCAATCGATCTTCTGGGAGGAGATCGTTGGTCACTTGTGCAAGAAGTACCAGCTCATCGTCTCAACGCACAGCATCTTCCCCCTTCTGCTGCAGCGGGACAACAGCCTTCGTCGCGACACGATCGTGATGCTGGAGCCGAACTACGGTGAGATCTGCGTCTCCCAACTCGGCCGGGCGATCGAGTATTTCAACCGATCATCTACCTAGCCCGCCCGCTCGAACACGGCATCGTACAACGACGTGGTTCGAAACATCGCATCCTCGAGCGAGTGATTGTCCTGCTCGAGCAGGAAGAAGCCACGCCCGAGGCACTCCACGAAGAACAGGTCCACAAGCATCGCCAGCCACCGCCTCAGATCGAACGATCCCATGCCGGGAGTCGGACTCCGCCTCTCCGCGCGGACCGCCTCCGCGATCGGTGGGACCGCCGCGATGAACCGGTCGGTGAGCGAACGAACCGTCGCCCATCCCTCGTCGCCGCTCCTCGCATCGCTCAACTCGCCTGCCGCGTAGAACAAGAACCCCGCCATCGAGTGGAGCGCCGGGTCGGGCTCGAATCGCGGGTGCTCGGCCCAGTCGAAGGTGCGAAACGCCGTCGTCAGCAGGTGGTGGTAGAGTGCCGCGGGGTCGTCTACGAGACGAACGGCCGTGTCCGTAGCCGTGAACCGGTTCGCGGAGAGTCGCAGCAGATCAGCGCTCTCGGCAAGCCGACGCACGCGGAGCAGCCGGAGCCAGTCGGTCTCCTTCTTCGGCCTGACGCGCTCCACGATCTCCTGCCATGACTCGGAGTGCTCGAGCCCCTGAGGGGGAGTGAGTGTATCGACGGGTGATTCGAGGATCCGTACCTCGTGGGCACGGTTAACGATCCGGGGCGAGATGTAGCCTGCCTTCGTCGCGGGCAGCCCCTCGTCGCTCAGAGCCTGTTCCAGGAGCCACGACACCGCGAACAGCGACGGCGCGTTCGTCATGAGGCTCTGCGCGTTGCGCAGCTCGTTCGGCTTCCGGAGCCGGAACACTCCGTCGGCCGCCGGGGCGTCCGGGCGCGCGAGCTTCGCGAACGCGGACGGGGAGAGGCCGAACCGATCGGCCTCCGGCGCATCGTCCCCGGGCTGCGCGATGCGCGAGAGTGCGCCTTCGAGCTGCCGGCGGACGTTCGCCACCACTTCAGGGTTCACCCCCAGGGCGGTGCCGATCGTCTCGTCGTCTTCGCGCACTCCCTCGTTGTGGTTGTGAACGAGACGATCGGCAATCGCCTGGAACTCATCGATGCCGGACGGGAGCGCGCCTTGGATCGCGTCCTCGGAGACGTCCTCCGGGAGGCCCGACCCTACGAGCTTGTCCTCGTATCGGAGGCGAAGCATGCCGCACTCGTCCCGAAGCGTGTCGTCCAACCCCAGGATGTGCGAGGCGGCCGTGAGGGCGATGATGCTCGCGTCCACGTCCGGCTTGTCGGGAAAGCGAACGATTCGCTCGGCCGCTCTTCGGCCACGATCGTAGCCCGCGCGCGTCCTCGCCTCGAGGAAGGCTCGATCGCGGTCGCGGCTGAGGTAGATCATCGGGTCGTACATCGGCGAGCCTTCTCCGAACGTGATGCCCGCGCCGGTCTCGTCGAAGACGGCGCCCGCGAGCTCCTCACCCGCCGCGGCTGCCGACGCCCGCCACGCCGGCTCGGACCATGCGTCGGTCTCCTCCGGCAGGTCCACCCACGACGCGTATCGTCCGGGAGGACCCTTCGGCGTGCGCACCGGCGGCGTTTCGCTCACGCGGAGCATGGCAAGGAAGGGGAACGGGTCGCGGGCCGCGATGTCGCTGACCGGCATCGTGCGGTCCGCGACGCCGAGCAGCGGCACGGAGGCCGGCGAGGAGCCCGCGTTCGATACGACGTGCGCCATGAAGAGCGCGTCGGCATCCTCCAGTCCTCTGAAGGGCAGCAGGGCGCCATAGGTCACGAACGCCGGGCCCATGTCCACGAGCAGGCCGAAGGTGAGCCCGTGCCCGCGCCGGTAGTCGTCCGCGACCGATCGCGAGTAGACGAGCAGGGTTTCCCACTCTTCGGCATCGCCCCAGGCGGACGGTCTCGCGCCGACCGGCGCTACGAGCAGACGTCGATCCCCAAGATCCTCCACGACTCTGAAGAAGGTCCAGATCCACGGCCGCGCGCGCCAGCGGCGCACGATCGCGGCGAGCTCGTCTCGGAGGCTCGTCTTCGTTCCGCGCAGGAAGGCGGCGACCCGATCCGGCCGGGTGAAGACGGAGCCGGCGGCGAGCATGCCGAGCACGATCTCTTCCCAGTTGTCCGGGAAGCCGTCCCACCACTCCTGCGTCTCTCGGTACCGTGAGAACGGACGGGCAACGTGTCGTTTTCGTTCAGCGTATTGGAACGCCGGTCCGAGAACGTCGTTGAGCAACGATGAGGCGCGCTTGCACTCGGCTTCGCTCGGTAGCTTCCTACGCATACCATCCTCCGAGCACTCGGTTCAACGCGTCGATGTCGAGCTCCTCCGGATCGAACTCGTCGGCGAGCAGCTCCACGGTCTCCCGGTCGGTCGGGCTGAGCGATTCGGGAGGTTGCGAGAGCAGCTCCAGGAGGCGCATGTAGCCGAAGGTTCCGCCGCAGTCGTCCGGCGGAGCCGCCCGCTCGCCGGCGAGACAGACGATCGCGGTGCGGTCGGCCGGCGAAAACGCGTCCGCGCGAGCGATGCGTCCGATCTTGATCGTGTGCTTCCAGTTGTCGCCGAAGTCGTACGTGTAGTCGATTCGAGACGAAGTCGTCAATCCGAGCTCGTCCAGCGTCACGTCCTCCTCGTCCACGTACCCCGGATCGTCCGTGTACGACGTGTCCGCGTAGCGACGCCCGTCAACGCGGAACTCGTGGAGGTGATCGCCGTCCCAATCCATCACGACCTGAATGACTTCGTGAAGACCGCCGAGGGTGAGGCTCCCGGGAACCCGAACCCGGCGCCAGATCCGCGGGCGGATACCGGAGAGGTTGACGGTCATCACGAAGACCGATTCCGGCTCCCGCGGCGAACGGATCCACGGTTCGGGCGGGTCTCCGGCCGCGATGGCGCGCTCCGCCGCCTCGATCTCCGAGACGATGATAGGTTCAACGCCCCGTATCGTTTCGCCGAGACGCTCCATCTCCTCGGGATTGCTCTCGTCGGTCTCGTTGAGCGCCGCCAGGGTGCCGCTCAGCAATCCGCCGAGGTCGCCCAGGCGGCTCAGCGGCTCCATCGGGAGCTGCTCCGGTGCCATGCCGCGTGCGTCGAGCGATCGGATCCAGTCGGCGATGCGCTTCGTGAGCGCGAGGACGACGTCGCGCACTCCCGTCACCGCCGCGTCCGCATCCGGGTCGAACGTCTCCACTTCCTCGGCCCATAGTTGCTCGGCCGCTGCTCGGAAGCGTTTCTGCTCAGGGCCGGTCGTGTTCGTGGGAGCCGGGCCTCCGAAGCAACGCTCGATCGCTTCGTTGAGCCCGTCGCCGTGCGACAACGCCTGGTGGATGAATCCTCGGACTTCGTCAATCGAGACCATCGAGCCGGAGTCCGCGAGGATCGTCGCGATGGTCGCTTCGGGGCTTTCGGATTCCTTTGCCATGCCGCAACGTATCCGGTCAACGCGAGTTGTACAACGCCTTGGTCGGCACGGCGGCGGAGCGAGACGCCGTGACACGAGACACGGCGACGTCGCATCGCTGCTCTGCGCGACAAAGCACTCACGGGAACCGCTCGTAGCCGTTCGGTCGATCCGCGCCGCGAATCGGCTGCGCCGGCCGGATCGCAGTTTGTGCCCTGCTCGTTTCTACAGTATGATGACTTGCCACGTTCAATCACTACTATCTACAGGAGGGTGCAGCAGATGAGTATTGGGAAGATGTTCCGGAACAGCCTGACGGTAGCGAAAGAGAACCCGATGATGTTCGTTCCCATGTTGGCGGCGAGCCTGGTGACCGCGCTCGTGAGCCTCATCGTCGTGGGTTCGGCCGTACCAGTTGTGCTCGATGCAGCGGCGCAGTCGGGCGAGATCGACACGGCGCAGGCGCTCGCCGGTATAGGTGCCGTTGCCGGCGGGATGTCGGTCGTGATGGCGATCGGCGGCCTCGCATACTTGCTCGCGCATGCCATGACAGTCGGTATGGCGGACATCGCCCTCAAGGGAGAGAAGGCCAATCTGGGGAACGGATGGGCCCGTCTCGCACCTCGGATCGTCCCGGTCGTTCTCACGACGATCCTCGTGGGCGTCCTCGTAGGGCTCGGTTTCGTCCTGCTCGTCATACCGGGCGTGATCCTGGCCTTCTTTCTCATGTTTGCCTACATCTCGGTCATGGTCGACGGAGCCGGTGCCTTCCAAAGCGTCGGCAACAGCTTCAAGTTCGTGGGGAAAAACTTCGGAGCAACGTTCGTGATCTTCCTTGTGATCCTCGGACTGGCTCTGCTGGTCGGGCTCGTGAGTTTCGTTCTGAACCTGATTCCGGTTCTCGGACAGCTACTCACGTTGGTTCTCTCGGCAGTCTACGCAGGGTTCATCACCATCCTCCTCGTCGGTGTCTACAACGAGCTTCGCGGCGAGAGCGGCTCGGCTCCCGAAACCGAACCGGAGGCGTAGAGGTCATCGCGGCACGCCGTCGTGCGTGTCATCCGGGTTTCATAGCGCCTGCTCGATCGCCCGAAGGATATGGGCGATCGCAGCAGGTCATCTCGGGACTGAAGCGAGCGGTCTGGAAAATGTCACTGAGCATGCAGGTCGGACCTCCGTAACCCACGATAGCAGCGGCAGATGGCGTAGTACCGCTGCGCGTCCCTCATGCAGCGCCACAAATTGCGTCCGAACAGCGAGTTCCGAGCGATCGACCTGCAAGGTCAATGACATTTTCGAAGTGCAGGCGCTCCGCTGGTGAGACTACGGTGGCACCACTACAGCCTTCGACGACAACTCGTCCGATTTTGCTCATCAGTTCCACATCGAATGCCGCACGAGTCCGTTTTGCCTCTGCGGGACGGTTCATCGCGGCCCGGTACGCGCGACGCAAGTATCGCGAGCAGGTCGTAGCAAGAGGGCGACGCTTGGTTTAGGATGGAGCGCATGACCGAATGGCGGAGCGGATTCACGACGACCGGGATTCACTACACGAGGACCGGAGGCGACAGACCGCCGCTCGTACTCGCGCACGGCTTCACGGACAGCGGACTCTGCTGGACGCGAGCCGCTCAGGCACTCGAGGACACCTACGACGTCGTGATGCCCGATGCTCGCGGACACGGTCTGACCCCGCTCCCGGACCAACCGCAGCGTGCCGAGTCGCTCGCCGACGATCTCTCCGGGCTCATCCGCGAGCTCGGCCTTGGAAAGCCGCCCATCGTGGGCCACTCCATGGGCGCCGTCACCGCGCTTGCCACGGCCACGGGTCACCCCGATCGAGTCGGGGCGATCGTACTCGTGGACCCACCCTGGCGACTCGAGGCGGACGAGCAGCGACCACCGGGCTTCTGGGCCGGTTGGCGGAACAGCATCGCTGCCGACAAGCAGAAGACCGATCAGGAGCTGACCGCACGTGTCCGGGAGGAAGGGCCAACTTGGCACGAGACCGAAATACGGACCAAGGTCGACGCGATTCGTCAGCTGGACATTCGCGTATTCGACCTCTTCACGCTCCCGTTGCTCACGTGGCGTGAACTACTTCCGGGGATTGGCTGTCCCGCGCTTCTTGTCTGGGCGGACGCCGGAGGCATCCCGGAGGGACTCGCGGACATCGCCGCGGGGCTGACGCCGAATCTCGCGACGACGCGGATCGACAACTCCGGGCACTGCATCCAGCGCGACCAGTTCGAGCGGTTTGTCGATACCGTGCAGCAGTTCCTGAACGGCCTCTGACCGGTCCCGATTCGCTCTTACGGCGCGCGGTCAACGCGGTAGAGCGATCCATTCGCAGCGTCGGTGACGAAGTAGAGATGCCCGTCCGGCCCGATCCGCACGTCACGGACCCGACCGACCTCGTTCTCGAAGAGCACTTCCTGCTCGATCACCGTTTCGTTCCACACCACGAGTCTTCTCACGTGTGCTCCGGCGAGCGCCCCGATGAACGCATCACCGACCCACTCCGGGAAGACGCCGCCCTCGTAAAACGCCATGCCTGACGGTGCGATACTCGTTGGTACGTAGTAGACGACCGGCTGCTCCATATCGGGATCGTGCGTTTCGCCGATCGGATCGCCGCTGCCGTACTCGACTCCATACGTGATCTCCGGCCACCCGTAGTTGGCGCCCGCCTCGAGAATGTTGACCTCGTCGCCACCCTGCGGGCCGTGCTCGTTCAGCCACAGCTTCCCGGTTTCGGGCTGGACCGCAAGTCCCTGCGGATTGCGGTGACCGTACGTGAACACCTCATCCGCCACGCCGTCGCCCGTTGCAGCGTACGGATTGTCGGGCGGAACGTCGCCGTCTTCGGTGAGTCTGATGACCGAGCCCGGATGGAGCGTCGTGTCCTGGGCGAGATCTCGGTTCTGCCGCTCGCCGAGCGTCACGTAGAGAAAGCCGTCTTCGTCGAACACCATTCGCGAACCGAAGTGACCGTCGCCCGTGGACACGTGGTTCGACTGGAAGATGACCTCCAGATCGGAGATGGCTCCGTGTTCGAACGTCGCGCGCGCCACGCGTGTACCGTGACCGTTGCCGTGTGCCGTGGTGGCGTAGTCGGCGGAGTACGAGAGGTAGATGCGTCGGTTCGCTTCGAACTCCGGATGCAACACGATGTCAAGGAGACCGCCCTGGCCGTCTGCGTGGACCCCGGGGGCCCCGGCGACCTCCGTGAGCTGCGAGCCGTCCCAGTGTTGCACCCTTCCGGGCCGCTCGGTGATGAGTACGGTGCCGTCCGGAAGGAAGGTGAAGCTCCATGGGCGGTCCAGACCGTCCGTGACTTCGACCGCCGTAACGTCAACGTACTCCACCGGGGGCGGCGTCCGGTCGTCGCGCGAGTCCTGATCGGCCGGCG
>JBKHII010000057.1:0-19141 GCA_046538735.1 Spirochaetales bacterium | reverse complement strand
ACCACCTCGCTCTACGCGGTCTATCTCGCCGTTCGCGGAGCGTAGCGGCGGCGCCTACCGTTTCACGGCGAGCAGCATGCCGTCCGCCACGTTCACGAGCGCAGAGACGACGCGTGAGTCCGCGTGCGCCCGGCGGTTGACCTCTCGGACCGCCGCGTCGTCCGGGGCGTGCGTCGCGGCGCCGGCGACCCGGCCGCGGCGCAGTGCGTTGTCCATCGCGATGAGGCCGCCGGGGCGCAGGAGCTCGAGGCAGCGCTCGTAGTACACGGGGTAGGATACCTTGTCCGCGTCCACGAAGGCGAAGTCGAACTCGCCCGCCTGACCCTCTGCGATCAGGGTGTCCAGCGTTTCCACGGCCGGGGCGATGCGAAGGTCGATGCGATCGTCGATCTGTTCCTTCTTCCAGTACTCGCGCGCAATAGCGGTCCACTCCTCGTTGACGTCGCAGGCGACGATCCGCCCGTCCTCCGGGAGTGCGAGCGCCACCGCCATTGCGCTGTAGCCCGTGAAGACGCCGACTTCGATCGTGCGCTTCGCGCCCGCGAGCGTGACGAGGAGCCGGAGGAAGGCGGCCTGCTCGGGCGCGATCTGGAGGTCGGCCTCCGGCATCGTGGCGGTGCGTTCGCGGAGCTCGCGCTGCACGGGGGTCTCGTCCACGTTGTGGTCGAGCAGGTATTGATAGAGCTCGGGCGTGAACGGAATTGTCTTGTTCATGGCGCGATGGTACCGTAGGGGGCGAGAACACTCCAGCGGAGGCGCCATGGTACTCTCGACCGCAATGGTAGTCGCGGGGACGCTCCTCCTCGCGGTGGGCGTGATCGGCTGCATCGTGCCGGCGCTCCCCGGTCCGATCCTCGCGTACATTGCGCTGATTCTTATCTCGCTGGCGGGCTCATGGGCGGTCGTTCCGCTGTGGGCGCTCATCGCGCTCGGCGTCGTTGCGATCGCCACGGCGGTGCTCGATAACGTCCTGCCGGCGATGAGCTCAAAGAAGGCGGGCGCGAGCAAGGCCGGCATCTGGGGAAGCGTCGTGGGCATGATCGCCGGGAGCTTCTTCACGCCGATCGGAACGATCGTCGGCGCCTTCGTGGGCGCGCTCCTCGGCGAGGTCGTGTTCAACCCGGAGAACAAGGAACCGCTGCGCGCCGCCGCCGGCGTCTTCCGCGGAACGTTGCTCGCGATCCTGCTCAAGCTTGCCGCGACCGGCGCGATCGGCTGGTACTTCGTCCGCGGCTCGATCCGGCTCTTCTCGTAGCGCGGGTAGGGCAGGGCCGCGCGCCGGGGCCTCGGGCGCACGCCGACCGGGCCCCTCGCCTATGAGCCGGCCGCGGCGTACCTGTCCGCAATGTGACCGGACGAACACCCATTGTCGCAGGAGTGTGACCGAGTGCAAAACCGGACCGACTCGTGGTACGCTACGCGCGATGACGGTTGCAGTTGTAGACGACGAAGCCGGCGTGCGGGAGGCAGTTTCGTTCGCGCTCGAAGAGGCCGGCTATAGCGTTGCAGTTTTCAGGGATGGGGCCGACGCGTGGTCCGCGTGGCGCGAGACCCTTCCCGATCTCGTCGTGCTCGACATCATCATGCCGCGGTTGGACGGGCTCGAGCTGTGCCGCAGACTTCGCGCCCGCTCGATGGAGCTGCCGGTCATCTTCCTCACCTCGAAGGACGAGGAGATCGACCGCGTTGTGGGACTCGAGGTCGGCGCGGACGACTATCTGTGCAAGCCCTTCTCGGTACGCGAGCTCGTGGCGCGCATTCGCGCGCTCGAGCGTCGTCTGAACTACATGCGCTCGGGAACCGTGGAGCTCCTGGATCCCATGGCGACCGGCGAGTCGTCCCGTGGCGCCACGGTCGCCCCGCCGAACGGCGGGCTCTACCTCGATCCGGACGCGATTCGTGTCTGGTGGAACGGCCGGCTCGTGCCGCTCACCGTGACCGAGTTTCGGCTCCTGGAGGTGCTGGTCGAGCGCAGCGGGGCGGTGCTCTCGCGAGAACAGCTCCTGCGAGCGGCGTATCCGGACGACGTCTACGTGACCGAGCGGAGCATTGACAGCCACATCCGCAGGATCCGCAAGAAGTTCGAGGAGACGGGCCGGCCGCTCGAGGCGATCGCCTCGGTCTACGGCGCGGGCTATCGCTACCAGGAGCAGCCGCTTGGCTGAGCGCCCACCGGTCATCTTCCGCATCGTCACGCGGATACTCCTCTTGAACGTGCTGATCGTCTTCCTCCCGGTCGCCTCCATGCTCCTCCTGGACACCTACGAAGTGCAGCTGCTCGAGATGCTCGAACGGAGCCTCGTCCAGCAGGGGCGCGTGCTCGCCGCCGCGCTCGGCGTGAGTCCCGAGCTGAATGCCGAGCGGGCGGAAGAGCTTCTTGTCGCGCTGCGTGGGCGTCACGAGGCACGACTGCGCGTCCTGGACGCGGACGGCAAACTGCTCGCCGATACGAGCAGACTCGAGCCCCCGGTCGCGGTTCCTGTGCCTGCCGAGTCCGTCGGTCCGAATGCGCTCGGCGATCCGGATGCGCCGGACGACCCGCGAACATCGCTCCTCTATCGACTCGCCTCGGTGCCGGTCCGGCTGCTGCGAGACGTTGCCGGTCGCCCCGAGAGTCCGCTCCCCTCCGCGGACTTCTACAATCAGGCCTCGTACCCGAGCGGGGCGGAGGTGCGGGCCGCGCTCGACGGACGCTACGGCGCGACGACTCGCGTTTCGGCCGGCGGTCAGATCTCCGTCACGCTCTACAGCGCCTTGCCGGTCGAGCGCGACGGCGAGGTAGTTGGCGCGGTGCTCGCATCGCAGTCGACCTTCCGCATCCTGCAGGATCTCTATCAGGTCAGGATCGACGTCTTCACGATCTTCCTCTGGTGCCTCGCGGCCTCCGTTGTCGTGAGCATCTTCCTCGCGGTCACGATCGCGCGCCCGATCGCGCTCCTGCAGAAACGCGCGCGCGAGGCGGTGGACGAGCACGGACGGCTCCGCGGTCCATTGCCGCCGGAACGCCGCCGCGACGAGATCGGCGGGCTCTCCCGCTCGCTCTCCACGCTGACCGAACAGATCCACCGCTATACGCGCAGGCTCGAGGCGTTTGCCGCGGACGCGTCGCACGAGCTCAAGAATCCGCTGGCGAGCATCGCGGCGAGCTGTGAGATGGCGCTCGCGACGAAGGATCCCGCCAAGCGCGAGCAGTTCCTCACGCGCGCACGGCTGGACGTAGGACGTGCCGAGTCGATCATCGCGGCCATTCGTGAGCTCTCGCAGATCGACTCGGGGACGGACCCCGCCGGCCGATGCCGCCTCTCCGAAGCGGTCCGCCGCGCGGTGGACGATCTCGTGCACCGCGACGCCCGGCACAACATCACGCTGCACATAGATGACGCGGTCGTACGTCGCGATGTCCCCCTGCCGGACGGCAGGGTCTATCAGATCGTAGCCAATCTCGTGGGCAATGCGCAGAGCTTCGCTCCGCCGGGGTCGAGCATCGCGGTTCGTCTCGAGCGTGCTCCTCACGGCTTGGCGACGGCGCACACCGCGGTTGGGAACCGGTCGCACGCGGTCGCTCTCTCGGTCGAGGACGAGGGCCCGGGAATCGACGAGCCGGCCCGCGTCTTCGATCGGTTCTACAGCTCTCGTACCGAGCGCAACGGCCACCTCGGTCTCGGACTGAGCATCGTGAAGTCGATCGCGGAGTCGATCGGCGGGCGCGTGGAGGCCGGAAACCGTGCGGATCGCGACGGAGCCCGAGTGACCGTTCTCCTCCCCGTGCCGTAGTCGTACCCGGCCTCCTGCCGGTATGGATCGTGCCGTTGACTTGACACCCGGGGCAGTGACGCCATAGTCTTGTTGCCTCAAGGAGTACACCGTGAAGCTTCGCGCTCGAATTCTGGCCCTGCTTGTTCTCCTCGTATGCGTGACATCGATCGCATCCGCACAAGTGTTTCGCATCGGCAGCGCCGCACCCGAGAACTCGCCATGGGGGCGCACCCTGAACCAACTCGCCGCGGAGTGGCAGCGGATATCGAACGGGCGCGTTCGCGTCCAGGTCTTCCACAACTCGATTGCCGGTGACGAGGCGGATATGGTGCGCAAGATGCGCATTGGCCAGCTTCAGGCGGTCGTCATGACGAGTACCGGATTGTCGACCTTCAGCGACGGTGTGCTGACGCTCAGCATGCCGCTCCTGATTCGAACGCAGGACGAGTACGATTACGTCTTTCCCCGCGTGCGCGACGAGCTTGAAGGGCAGATCGCGGACGACGGTTTTCGGGTCCTGACGTGGTCGACCGCGGGCTGGATCTACGCGTTCAGCCGTGAGGAAGTGCGAACGCCGCAGGCATTTCAGGGACTGAAGCTCGCGGCAAGCCCCGAAGAGATGGATCTCGTCCGCGCGTACCAGCTCATGGGCTACCAGCCGATTCCGGTTCCGTATTCGGAGCGACTGGCCGCGCTCGCGAACGGGATGGTGAACGCCTACATGTCCGTTCCGCTTCTCGCCGCGGGGTTCCAGTGGTTCGGCGCCACGCCCTTCATGCTCGATCTGAGGATCGGTCCGGCACCGGGTGCGGTGATCATTTCCCAACGCGCGTATCGCCGGCTCCCGGCGGATGTCCGGGACGAGATGATCGCGGCAGCCGAGCGGGTTGCCTCCGGTCTGAACGACGACATCCTCGCGCTCGAGCAGGACGCGATTGACACGATGGTCGAGCACGGCCTCACGGTCGTTGAACCAACGTCGGCGGAGCGGGAAATCTGGATTCAGGAGTTGGAAGACAGCTACGACGTGACCCTGGGTCTCGTCTTCGACGAAGGTCTCTATCAGCGCATCAGTGAGATTCTCCGTGAGTACCGATCAGCCGACTGATCAGGCGAGCGGCGCCACCGCGATCGACCAGTCCGATCTGGCGGGCCTGCAGGGCGAGATCGAGCCGCACAACAACACACCGCTGGTACGCATTGAAAACTGGATCAATGTCGTTGCGCTCCTCTTCCTGGGAGCGATTCCGGTTGCCGAGATCATCACCCGGACCGTCTTCCGTGCCGGCATCACGGACGCGTCGCTGTTCATCCAGCACTTCGTGCTGCTCGTGGGATTCCTCGGCGGCATGCTCGCGGCTCGCGAGAACGCGCACCTCTCGATAGCCGCCTCCACGCTCATACCGCACAAGACGACCCGTGCAACCGTTGAGACGATTACGCACACGATCGCCATCACCTTCACGACCGCGTTCGCGATCTCGGCGGTCGAGTGGTGGATCACCGCCTTCGGCGCCGGTACGCTGATCGGATTCATTCCGATCCGCATGTTTGCCGGGATCGTACCGCTCTCCTTCGCGGTCATGGCCGTCCGCTTCGCGGTCACCGGGCCGCGCGGGCTCGGTCCGGCAATTGCGATGATCGGCGGTCTCCTGCTCGGCATCCTACTCGCGATCGGATCGGTCACGAACCTCGCCTATACGCTCGTCCTCACCGTGCCGGAGTTCATCTTCGCGCTCGAGACGTTCTGGTTCAGCGCGATGAACATCATCGCGATTCCGCTCCTCGTCATTCTCGTTGCGAGCGCGTTTCTCGGGACGCCGCTCTTCGTGATTCTGACCGGAGCGGCGTACCTGCTCTTCGCACGCAACGTGGGCATCGTCGCCGTTGTCCCGAACGAAGGCTACGGCATCCTCACCTCGAACACGATTCCCGCGATTCCCATGTTCACCTTCGTTGGCTACGTCCTCTCGGAGAGCAAGGCGGGCACGCGGCTGTTCAGGCTCTTCCGTGCGGTGCTCGGCTGGATGCCGGGCGGCATGGTCATCGCATCGATCCTGGTCTCGGTCTTCTTCGCGACGTTTACCGGAGCGAGCGGTGTCGTGATCCTCGCGCTCGGCGGGCTGCTCTACGTCATCCTGCACAAGCGAGGGAAGCACTCCGAGTCCTTCACGGTCGGCCTGCTGACCGGAGTCGGCGATTTGGGCCTGCTCTTCCCGCCGAGTCTCGTCCTCATCCTGTACGGGACGACCGCGCAGGTCAGCGTACTGGACATGTTCCTCGGTGGTCTGCTCCCGGGCATCCTCACCGTGATTGCGTTCTGCACGATCGGTGTGATCGTCTCGGTCCGCCGGCGGGAGGACCGGTTCCCCTTCGAACTGCGCGAAGCCGTGAACGCGCTCGGCGAGTCGATCTGGGAGGTACTCCTGCCGATCGTCATCATCGCCGGCTACTTCACCGGTCTGACGACGCTCGTCGAGACCGGAGCGGTGGCAATGCTCTACGTCGTGGTCGTAGAGGTACTCGTACACCGCGAGCTCGCGTGGAAGGACCTCGTGCGCGCCGGCGTGAAGAGCGCCGTGATCATGGGCGGTGTGCTCGTCATCCTCGCCGGGGCGCGGGCGCTCTCCTACTACATCGTGGACAGCCGCCTGCCGTTCATGCTCATTAGCTGGGTCGAGGCGAACATCGGCAGCCGTCTCGTGTTCCTCCTGCTCCTCAACCTGGCGCTCCTCGTCGCCGGGATGTTCATGGACATTTTCTCGGCGCTCGTCGTGATCGTGCCCCTGATCCTGCCGCTCGGCGAGGTATTCGGGATTCATCCCGTTCACCTGGGCGTGGTCTTCGTCGCGAACATGGCGCTCGGCTTCATGACGCCGCCGGTGGGGCTGGAGCTCTTCCTCGCATCGTACCGGTTCGGGAAGCCGCTCACGAAGGTGTATCGGTACGTGTTGCCGTTCTTCGTGTTGCAGCTCATCGCGGTGCTTCTGATCACGTACGTGCCGTGGTTCTCAACCGCTTTCATTGGGGGATAGATGAAAATCGGTCTTGTCGGTCTTCCGAAATCGGGCAAGACGACCATCTTCAACGCGCTCACGCGCTCGAACGCCGAAGTCGCGGACTACAGCTCGGGCAAGGTCGAGCCGAACGTCGCGGTCGTAGACGTGGAAGACCCGCGCGTGGACAAGCTCTCCGAAATGTACCAGCCCAAGCGCACGATCTACGCGACGATCGACTTCATCGATTTCGTGGGAGTCGACCGGAGCGAGGGCAAGGAGCTCTTCAGCGGGACCGCGATGAATCTGGTGAAGAGCGCGGATGCGCTCGCGGTGGTCGTCCGCAACTTCCGGAACGATGTCCTGGACTCCACACTGGGGCCGGCGGATTCCGTTCGCGATGCGCACGCGGTGAACGGCGAGCTCCTGCTCTCCGATCTCGTGCTCGTTGAGACGCGGCTCGAGCGAATCGCGGCCGATCACCAGCGCGGCAAGAAGACGCCGGCGTCGCAGGCCGAGGAGAAGGTGCTGCAGATTCTGCACGAGGCGCTCAGCAACGATATTGCCGTGCGCGACGTTGAGCTGAACGAAGACCAACGTCGGACTATCTCCGGATTCCAGTTCCTGTCGCTCAAGCCGGTGCTCGTGATCGTGAACTCAGACGAGGAGCGCTACGGTGCGTCCGCCGAGGCGCTCGGCAAAATCGGAGGCAGTTTCTCCGCAATCGAGTTCGCCGGCAACTTCGAGATGGAGCTCTCGCAGCTCGAGGAAGACGAGGCGCGCGCCTTCATGGACGACATGGGCATCACGCAGTCCGCGCGCAGCAGACTCACGACGCTTGCGTACGAGTCGCTCGGACTGATCAGCTTCTTTACGGTCGGACCGGACGAGGTGCGGGCCTGGACGATTCACCGGGGCGATACGGCGGTGGACGCCGCCGGTACGATACACAGCGATCTCGCACGCGGCTTCATCCGGGCCGAGTGCTTCGGCTACGACGATCTGATCCAGGCGGGCACCGAGAAGGGCGTGAAGGAAGCCGGGAAGTTCCGCCTCGAGGGCAAGGAGTACCTCGTGCGCGACGGCGATATCCTCAATATCCGGTTCAGCGTGTAGGAGGCCCCGTGCCCGATCCCGCTCCGCGTCTTGAGGCGGTGCCGACGTGAGCACCTTCTTCCTCGTCGTCTGCCTCAATCCAACGCTCCAGAAGACCCTCCGCCTCGGACGACTCGTCCCGGGGCAGGTGAACCGCGCACGGTCGCATCGCCTGGACGCGTCCGGGAAGGGCGTGAACACCACGCGCATCCTCCACCAACTCGGCGAGCGAGCCGTCCACCTCACGCACGGCGGCGGGTCGAGTCTTGCAACGTTCATGGATCTCGCCTCCGGCGACGGGCTCGATGTCCGTTGCGTGGAGGGTGACCTGGAGATTCGCCACTGCTACACGCTTCTGGACGAGCACGAGCGGAGCGCGACCGAAATTGTGGAACCGGGATGGCCGGTGCCGGATGGTCTGGAGACGGCGGTGCGCTCGCGCTACGCCGAGCTGGTGTCGAATGCGCACACCGTGATCATCACCGGGTCCAAGGCGCCCGGTTTCAGCGGCGATCTCTATCCCGATTTCGTCCGCGAGGCTCGAAGCGAGGGTGACGAGGGCCGCGGCGCGCGGATCCTTCTGGACATCCGTGGCGACGATCTGGTGAGCGCGCTCCCACACCGGCCCTCGCTCGTGAAGATCAACGTGAACGAGTTCAGCGCCACCTTCCTGGAGGAGCCTCTGCCGGAAGAGATCCGGCCGGAGGCGATGCCGGCAGCGCTCGCGCAGAAGATGGTTGACGTGGCGGCGTCGTGGAACTGCGAGCTCGTGATTACGAACGGGTCGCAGCCGGTGATGTGGTGCGACGGTACCCGAGTGCGGACGATCGCTCCCGCGTCGGTGGAGCCGGTGAACACGATCGGAAGCGGAGACGCGATGACCGCGGGAATCGCGGCCGGTCTTCGGCGGGGGGCGCCGATTCGAGAGGCGATCGAGCTCGGGCTCGACTGCGCGCGGCGGAACGTCGTGAACGAGAAGCCGGGGACGCTCCTCTGACGCCGCCTCGGTTGCGCCCCGCGCTTCGAGCACCTACAATCACAGGCCATGACGCTGCTCGAACGGCTCGCCGCCGTGGACATCCAGAATCTCGCGATCCGCGTCCAGCAGATTCCGGCTCCAACGTTCGCGGAGACCGACCGCGCCGTGTTCGCCGGCAGCGTGTTCGAGGAGGCTGCGCTCGATACCGAGGTCGTGACCCACTCGGATGACGTTGTGAATGCGTACGCTCGCGTTCCGGGTCGAGACCCGGAAGCACCGGTGCTCGTCATCTCGGCACATACGGATACCGTCTTTCCCGCCACCACGGAGCTCACCGTACGGCGCGATCGCGCACACCGCCGCATCCATGGACCCGGAATCGGCGACAACAGCCTCGGCGTCGCGGCTCTGCTTGCGCTCGCCACGGCGTACGGAGCAGCCGCTCGAGAGGCACGGGACGGCGAAGCGGAGCTCGTGCGGCCGGCTTGCGACATCTGGCTCGTGGCGAACGCCGGCGAGGAGGGACTCGGAGACCTTCGCGGCATCCGGACGGCGCTCGACCACGTACGATCCCGGACTCCGCGTGGCGTGGGTGCGGCGATCGTGCTCGAGGGGCTCGCTCTTGGGGGCGTCTATCACCGCGGGATCGGCGTGAAACGGTTTCGGCTCGAGGTGCGCACCCCCGGCGGGCACAGTTGGGCAGACTTCGGTTCGCCGAGCGCAGTCCACGAGTTGCTTCTCAGGCTCGCACGCATCGTGAAGCTCAAGATACCGTCCGCCCCGAGATCGTCGATAAACGTTGGTACGATCGAAGGCGGGACGAGTATCAATAGCATCGCGTCTCACGCCCGGGCAGAGATCGATCTTCGTTCCGAGAGCGCAGCGGGAGTGGAAGAGCTCGTGCGCCGCGTTGCGGATGCGACCGGTTGCAGTTCGGAGGAGGATGGCGGCCGCGGGGGGCTTCGCGGCATCGGCGCCGCTCTCGGGCGCGCCTTCGGGGCGGCAAGAGAGGGCGGTGTTCAGGCGCGCCTTGTTCCGATTGGAGACCGTCCCGCCGCGGAGATACCCGCCGATCACCCGCTCGTGGATGCCGCGGTTCGCGCGCTCGCGGCGGTGGGTCTCCGCGCCGAGCTGCGCACCGGGAGCACGGACGCCAACGCGTTGCTCGCCGGAGGCGTCCCGACCGTCTGCGTGGGCATCTCCACCGGCGCACACGCGCACCGCGTAGACGAGTACGTAAACGTGGATCCGATCGAGCGCGGTCTGAAGCAGCTTGGTCATCTCATCCCGGAGGCCGCCGCGGTCGCGGCGAGACATCAGGACGAGGGAAGGACTCGATGAAGTACGAACTGCAAACGATCCCCGTATGGAAGGCGTTCGAAGCCGATCCCGAGTGCGTGCTCTGTCATCTGGAGCAGGAGTCGGAGCAGCGCAACACCACCTTCTTTCTCGGCAGTTCGGTCATGGCGCCGGAGATGCGCGTTCGCCTCAACGAGCACGGGTTCTGCCGGCGGCACTTCCACATGTTGCTCGGCGGCCAGGGTAAGCTCGGCTACTCGCTGGCGCTCCGGACGCATCTGGACACGCTTGCCGAGCGATACGCCCGCGACGAGCGCTCGATCGTCGCGGCACGAGGGCGCGGCGTTCGCAAGGTGGTGGAGGAGTACGCCGCGGAGCTCAGGCGCCAGGAGACCGACTGCCTCATGTGCGACCGGATGCGCGCGAACATGCTGAACTTCACCTACACGATCGCGAAGCTCTTTCTGGACGAGGGGGAGTTCGTGAAGGCGCTGTCCGGGTCGAGAGGGTTCTGCCTGCACCACCTGCCGGGCCTCCTGGAGATGGGTCTCGAAGTCATCCCGGCGAAGAGTCTCCCGGGGTGGCACGAGACCCTCTTCGAGCTGCAGCGAGCGAACGTGAACCGGACGCGTGCCGATCTCGAGGCATTCACCTGGCAGTTCGACTACCAGACCGAGCAGAAAACGCCGCCGGAGGCGCAGGATGCGGTTCCGAGAGCCGTGCAACGCCTTGCGGGCTACGGTCCTCGATAGGACCAACGCTATGCCGCGCTGCCTGTCCGCCGTGCCACGGTCCCCGCTGCGACTGTTCGTCTACTCGAGCACCGATCCCTCGGGCTCGAGCTGCACCTCCATCTCGGAACCGTTCACCGTAACCGTGGTCCGCAGCCCGTCTTCTGCCGAGAGCTGGGCCGCCGTCAGCGTGAAGGAGATCGACTCGACCGGACCGCTGGTCAGCGTGAGATCGGCGCTCGCCGACTCACCGGTCGTCGTGAGCGTTCCCGACAGCGTTTCGTAGTCGGTCTGGAGGTCGGTGACGTCGAAATCCGTGAATTCGACTGCGTTCGACTCGGGGTTCAGCTCAACTCCCGGGAGGGGCTGGCCGAACTGCGCGACCATCGACCCGATATAGACGCCGCCGAAGGCGACCATGAATGCCTCCTCCGCCTCTTCGGATGAGACGCCCGGACCCTCTTCGCATCCTGAGAGCGCGACGAGGACGAGCAGGGCGAGAACCACGGCGGCTCCGCGCGAGATAGTGTTATCGCTCATGGACTCCGATCATCGCAGCTCGGCGACGTTCGTACAAGCGGTTCACGGCCGGCAGTTCGAGTGATCATGGATCCATGATAGACTGGAGTCATGACCACGACGGACACATTGCCGCTTGTCGACCTCGGCGCGACCACCAAGCGAGTCAGCAGGCTCGGGCTGGGAGGCTTCCATCAGATCGAGATTACCACCGATATCGTTGAGCGCGTGGTGGACCGCTACCTGGGGGCCGGCGGAACCTACGTTGAGACGGCACGCTCGTACGGGGACGGCGCATCCGAAGAGAAGCTCGGGCGTGTGCTTGCCGGCCGGCGCGACCAGGTCGTGCTGGCGAGCAAGAGCGCAAAGCGCGACCGGGACGGTATGAGTGCGGACGTGGAGGCTTCCCTGCGCGCGCTTCGCACCGACCGTATCGAGTTCTACTTCCTTCACGGCGTGAACACCGAGGGGGACCTCGACCGGCTCTCGGCGGACGACGGTGCCGTGGCGGCGCTGCTCGAAGCGAAGGAGCAGGGTCTGATTCACGGCATCGGCTTCTCGAGCCACCGGCCGTGGCTCTACCTCGAGGCGCTTCGTCGGCTCCCCCTGAGCGTGATCCTCATCTGGGACAACTATCTCGAGGAGCAGTACCTCCCGATCATCCACAACGAGATCTACCCGCTCGCGCGAAAACTGGGCGTGGGCATTACGGCGATGAAACCGCTCGCCGACGGCCTCCTGTATCGCTCTCCTCGCGACGCGATGCGCTACGCGCTCGGATCGGGGTCGGACGTGCTCGTCTGCGGGATGAACGCCGTGGCGCACGTGGACCAGGCGATCGAGGCGATCGCGGCCGGCGCGGCCGGCGCGGCCGAGCGCGCCGAGATACTCCGGCGGGCCCCTGAGCTCGGGTCGTACGTCTGCCGGCAGTGCGGCGAGTGCCCCGCGTCGCTCATGCACCTCTTCCGGCTCGAGGGGTACTTTGATCGGCAGATGATCGACTACCTCGAGCACGATCCGGCCGAGTACGCGCTCCGCCTCCGGCTCGGCAACTGGTTCGAGCTCGAGGAGCACGCCCGCGCCGAGTACGAGGCGGCCCCGTGGCGGTCGGACGATCTCCTTCCGCCCGCTGAGGAGGTTTCCTGCCCCTACGGGATCGACGTTCCGCGCAAGGTCCGCATCGCGCAGGCGAAGCTCTCGGGGGGCGATCCGAACAGAATCTGACGGGCACTCCTGCCTGGGGGCTTGTCAACTCGGCGCTTTCTCGCCATATTGTGCGTGGCGCCGACAAGTGAGCCGCCTCTGCTTGAGACCCTGCCTTCTGCTGAGATCCCAACGCAAGCTATCACGACTCAGTGCTGAGAAACGAAGGGCTCGCTCGCACCGCGGGTAAAGCCGAAAAGGAGTTAGCAAGTGGCTAACAAGTTGTACGTAGGGAACCTCAATTACCGTACCGAGCAGGAGAGCCTTCGCTCGCTGTTCCAGCAGTTCGGGGAGGTCGTATCCGCCACCATCCTGACGGACCGTGACACGGGTCGCTCCCGTGGCTTTGGTTTCGTTGAGATGTCCGACCAGGACTCGGCAAGCGCCGCAGTCCAGGGTCTGAACGGTACGGAGTTCGAAGGTCGCATGCTGAAGGTCAATGAGGCCCGAGAGCGATCGGATCGAGGTTTCGATCCGCGATTCTAAGAAGACCAGCGTGAGACGGCCCGGCTCGACCGGGCCGTTTCGATTTGCGGACACATTCCACCCAGGAGGTGCCAGTGGCGCGTAGTTCATATAGCGGAAACAAACGAAGACGAGAGATTGCGAAGAAGAAGAAGCGCGAGCAGAAGCTCGCTCGCAAGCAAGGTGGTAAGGACGATGGCCAGAGTGCGGACGACACCTCGTATCTGGAGTATCTGCATCCCGGTGGTGTTCCGGAAGAGCTCCTCCCCGAAGACGAGACGGACGAGGACGAGCGCGACGCTTCCGACGACGACGAATAGGTCGTCCCTCTGAACACATCGCGTTTCCGCGGGTATACGGCGCGGAGGCGCAATGAACTCACTCCCGAAAACCCAGCACCCACCTCGTACGTCGCTCCTGTTGCACGGCGCGGCGGCGTTTCTTGCCGCGCTCGTGTTCGCGACCGGATGCGCGCAGACCAGCACGTCCGTCGGTGACTCGCCCGGCGGGGCAGCGCCGTCTGCGACTCAAGAGGAGGATTCCATGGGAGACGTCGTAGGAGATTGGCGGGGCGCGATCCGCGTAAATGGTCAGGAGCTTCCGCTCGTGTTTCACATCTCGCGCACGGACGGTGAGCTCACCGCGACGATGGACAGCCCCGCGCAGGCGGCGGCCGGAATACCCGTCGATCGGGTCAGATATGCCGACGGTTCACTCGAGCTGCGCATGACCGCGCTCGGCGCCACCTACGTGGGTACCCCGAACGACGCCGGAACCGAGATCGCCGGGACCTTCCGGCAGAGCGGCATGGAGCTCGAGTTGAACCTCACGCGTTCAGGTGAGGCCGAGCGACGGACGCGGGCCGACGCGAGTTCCCCGGCCGCCGCTCCGCGGCGGCCGCAGGAGCCGGAGCCGCCGTTCCCGTACGTCTCGCAGAACGTCACGTTCGTGAACGAAGACGCCGGCGTGGAGCTCGCCGGGACCGTCACGCGCCCGGACGGCGACGGTCCGTTTCCCGCCGCCGTCCTCATCTCGGGCAGCGGCCGGCAGAACCGAAACGAGGAGATCATGGGTCACAAGCCCTTCCTCGTCCTCGCCGACGCGCTCACCCGAGCCGGTGTCGCCGTGCTCCGCTACGACGATCGCGGCGTAGGCGGGTCGGGAGGCGCCGGGACGGTCGCCGAGGCGACCGCGCGGGACTTCGCCGGCGACGCCGCGTACGCATTGCGGTTCCTCAGCGGGCGGCCGTACGTAGACCCCGGCCGTGCCGGACTCGTGGGGCATAGCGAGGGCGCGTTGATCGCCGCGATGATCGCGGGCGAGGTTCATGAGACGCCCGCCGGGACCGACCCGCTTCCGATCGAGGTGGATCCGGCGTTCGTCGTCATGCTCGGCGGCGAGGGAGTCCCCGGTGACGAGCTTCTCATGATGCAGTCGGCGGCGTTGCTCCGCGCATCCGGCGCGTCCGAGGAGTACACCGACCGGATCGCTCGCGCGAACCGGAAGGTCTACGACATCCTGCTCTCGGACACGCCGCGCGACGAGGCAGCCGAGCAGGTCGCGCAGATCCAGCGTGAGCTCGGAATGAACGACGAGCAGATCGCCGTGCAGCGTAGCGCCCTCTTCTCGCCGTGGTTCGATTTCTTCCTGCGGTACGATCCTGCCCACGCGCTCCAGCGCATCGAGGTTCCGGTGCTGGCCGTGATCGGCGAGCTTGATCGCCAGGTACCGCCGGAGGGGAACCTCCCCGAGATCCGGTCGGCGCTCGAGAGCGCGCCCACGGACGACTACACCGTCCGCGAGCTCGCCGGTCTGAACCACCTCCTGCAGCCCGCCGAGACGGGCGGTATCGAGGAGTACTCTCGGATCGAGACGACGATCGCGCCCGAGGCGCTGGAGCTCGTGACCGGGTGGATCGGCGAGCGGTTTACGCGGTAGCCGCCTCGCCTTCACCGGCGAGCATCCGGTTGATCGCTGCGGCCGCCTTCCGGCCCTCGCCCATCGCGAGGATGACCGTTGCCGCGCCGAGTACGATGTCGCCGCCGGCGTAGACCCGGTCCATGCTCGTCTTGCCGTTCTCGTCCGTGACGATGTTGCCCCACTTGGTGGCTTCGAGCTCGGGCGTGGTCTTCGTGATCAACGGGTTCGAGTCGTTGCCGATCGATACGATCACCGTGTCCACGTCCAGCACGCTCTCGCTGCCCGGAACCGGGACCGGTCTACGCCGGCCCGAGTCGTCCGGCTCGCCCAGCTCGTACTGCTGGACCTCGATTCCCACGACGCGCTCGTCCTCGTTCCCGAGGATCCGCGTCGCATTCTGGAGCAACCGGAACTCAACGCCCTCCTCCTCGGCGTGGTCGACCTCTTCGGCACGCGCGGGCATCTCCACTCGACTGCGCCGGTAGATCACGTACACTTTCTCTGCGCCGATCCGGACCGCGGTGCGCGCGGCGTCCATCGCGACATTGCCGCCGCCGAGGACCGCCACCCGCTTGGGCTGGAAGATCGGCGTCGCCGCTCGATTGCGGTCGTACGCCTTCATGAGGTTGCTTCTCGTGAGGAACTCGTTCGCCGAGAAGACACCCACGAGGTTCTCGCCGTCGATCCGCATGAATCGTGGCAGGCCCGCGCCGGTTCCGATGAACGCCGCATCGTACCCGTCCTTCTCGAGCAGGTCCTTCAGCTTGCGCGTCTGTCCAACGAGGAAGTTCGTGCGAATCTCCACGCCCATTTCCTCGAGCGTGTGCAGCTCGTCTTCCACGATTCGCTTCGGGAGGCGGAACTCCGGGATGCCGTAGACCATGACCCCGCCGGGCTTGTGGAACGCCTCGAAGATCGTGACCTCGTGACCCTCGCGTCGGACATCGGCCGCGACCGTGATGCTCGCCGGACCGCTACCGATCACCGCGACGCGCTTCCCCGTGGCCGGCTTCACCTCGGGTACGGTGCGCACCGTCTCAGGTGCTGCCTCGCCGTCCACCCGGGCGCTCGGTGGCAGCGGGTTCTCCTCCGCGAGCCTCTCCTCCGGGAGCCCGTGCATTCCCGCCGCCCAGTCGGCGACGAACCGCTCGATCCGTCCGATCGAGACGCTCTTGAACGTGTCCTTGAGCGACTTCCCGACCGTGCAGTACGCCTGGCACTGAGCCTCCTGCGGACAGACGCGCCCGCAGATCGAGGGCAGGAGACTCGTCTCCTTGATGACCGCCAGCGAGCCGGCGTAATCGCCCTCGGCGACGAGCTTGATGAACCGCGGGATGTCGATCTGGACCGGGCAGCCCTTCACGCACGGTGCGTTCCGGCACTGGAGGCATCGTTCCGCCTCAACGCGCGCCTGCTCCTCGAAGTAGCCGTACGTGACCTCGTACATGTTCCCGGCGCGCGCGTGCGGGTCCTGGCTCGGCATCTCCTGTTGCGGGATCGCGAGCCGGTCCCTCGTCTTCAGGCTCGCCTTGCTCGAGATATCGTTCAGGACTAACGCCGCTTCCGAGCGGAGCTCGGCCGGTTTCTTGTGACTCATATCTGCTCCCCCGCGGCCGGACCCGCAACCGCCTCTTCGGCCGCGCCGCGCAGCGGGACCGCGCCGCCGGGCGCGCCGGCATCGGCAAGCTTGTTCGCCTGGAGGTCGGCAAGACAGGTGTGGCGCGCGCGTTCCTCGTGATCGCGATAGCTCTGCAGCCGTTTCATCATGTTGTCGAAGTCCACGAGGTGACCGTCGAACTCGGGGCCGTCCACGCAGACGAACTTGGTCTCGCCGCCGACGGTGACGCGGCATCCGCCGCACATCCCGGTGCCGTCGACCATGATCGTATTGAGACTGACCACCGTGTGTACACCGAACGGACGCGTGGTCTCGGCGGCGAACTTCATCATGATCGGCGGGCCGATCGCGACGACGATGTGGGGTGGGGTGGAGCTCTCGCACGCCTCCTTGAGCGGTTCGGTCACGAGCGCCTTGCGCCCGTAACTGCCGTCGTCCGTCACCACGATCAGCTCGTCCGCGATCTCGCGCATCTCCTCCTCGAGGATGACGAGCTCCCTCGTCCGCGCGCCCACGATGACCGTCAGGTGATTGCCCGCCTCCTTGAGCGCCTGAGCGATCGGGAAGAGCGGCGCGACGCCGATCCCGCCGCCCACGCAAACCGCGCGCCCGAAGTTCTTCACGTGCGTGGGGTGGCCGAGCGGTCCGAGTACGGCGGCGACCGCGTCGCCCTCCTCGTACCGCGCGAGCTTCATCGTCGTGCCCCCGACCGCCTGGAAGATGAGCTTGATCCACCCCTCGTCCGCGTTCGCATCCGCGATCGTGAGCGGAATGCGCTCGCCGAAGTCGGTGTCAATCTGGACGATGACGAACTGACCGGGCCGACGCGCCTCGGCGATCAGCGGCGCCGCGACTCGCATCATGAAGACCTGCTCCGAAAGCTGCCGCTTCTCCAGGATCGTGTGTGCCATCCGCACCCCTTTTGCGTGGTATATGCCGACGCGATACTCCCAAGTTCGCGTACCGACGTCGCCCGCGAACGGACCAGCCGGTTCGGAGGTATGCGCTGTCTGCTATGTAGGCGCGATTGTATACGAGTGCGTCGCGCCTGTGAACCATCGTCGGCCCATAGTCTATTGGCGCATCTCGCTCCTGTACAGGGCACGATCGACCGCAGCGGCGACAAACCCGTTCAGCGGAGGAGCACCGCCTCGGTCTTGAAGTCATTCGCGGTCGAGGGGGCTCTCCACGCCGAGCCTGTTGTTCGCGGCCACATGGGTATAGATCATCGTGGTCTCAACGCTCGTGTGTCCGAGGAGCTCCTGCACGGTCCGGATGTCGCAGCCGGCTTCGATGAGGTGCGTTGCGAAGCTGTGCCGCAGGGAGTGAACGGTCGCCTTCTTGGTGATTCGCGCCGCTCGGACCGCCGCCGAGAAATGCCGCTGGAGCGCCGTGGGGTGCAGATGGTACCGGTAGCTCCTCCCGCTCTGCGGGCCAGGGCCATCGGCAACGGCACCCCGGGGTTGTGCTGCGCACGGTCCCGCTGGAAGAGCACGCGTACCGTTCGGATCTGCGCCTTGAGCTCTTCAGCGAGTCGCCTCGGGAGAATCGCCGAACGATCCTTGCGGCCCTTCGACATCCTCACCAGAATCCTGCCCGCCTCGAACTCGAGGTCCATGATCCGTAGCGACAGGCACTCCCGCAGCCGCAGCCCGGCGCCGTAGATCAGCCGACCCATCAGCCCGTAGGCGCCGGGCAGCCCGGCGAGCACCGCGTGTACCTCCTTCCTCGTCAGCACCACCGGAAGCCGACGCGGGCGCTTCGAGCGAATGGACACTCGCAGGGATTCGATCGGTCGAAGAAGGATGTATCGGTAGAGGAAGAGGATCGCGTTGAACGCCTGCGACTGTGTGGACGCCGCGATCCCCCGCTCGACCGCGAGGAAGCTGAGAAAGCGCCTGACGTGCCCCTCTTCGAGACGCTCCGGATCCACCCCGGTCGAGTAGGCGAGGAACCGGCGAATCCAGCTGAGGTACGACCGCTCGGTGCGGTACGACTTGTGCTGCAGCCGCAACAACCTTCGCGCCCGCTCCACGAGCACCTCCTGTGCTCTCGCCAGCCGCGCTCCCGGATCGCCCGAACGCACGCGATCCACCGCGTACCAGTAGTGACGAACCGCATCCAGCGCCCCCGGCACCTCGCCTTCCGGCCGCACCCGTCGCACGTGCCGCTCGAACACCTCGAGCGCGACCCTGCGATCCTTCACCGACCGCGGCACGAGCTTCCGGAACACCCGCATCACCTCCACACACGCCTCGACCCGCTCCGCCGGCAGGTGCGCCACCGTCGCGAGATACTCGCGAAATCGGTCGTCCGAGAGCGAAGCCGTCCCGTCCTCCCGCCGATCCCGCTGCCTCCCAGACTCGCCATTCATCTTCGACATCATCAATCGAACCAACGGGCATTTCGCTTCGGCTGCTTCACAACTACCGATCCGCCGTGCCTACCGATTGGGCAGGACCGGGCACGACGGTGATGCGTTGGGGGGAACTTGGGAGAGAAGATGTTATGGAGACGCGATGTCCGATCCCACGTACAATTGATCCATGTCCACGGTGAT
>JBKHII010000056.1:0-19207 GCA_046538735.1 Spirochaetales bacterium | reverse complement strand
GATCGCGAACGAGGGAGGGCGGCACGCGGAGGTTGTCCTTTCCACGGACGAGGAACACGACGATCGCGCGAAGATTATCTCGCGCCTCGCAACGGGAGTGGTCTTCGGTACGGGGTTCGGTCTCGGCTACTTCGCCTTCGGAATCGGCTGGATGGTCTGGCCGTTCGTGTTCCTCGGAGCCCTTCCCTTCGCGCATGGTGTGCTCAAGGGGATCAAGGCGCTTGCCCGTGGAGTGCGGATATGGCGCGATCGTCCCATGCAGCTCGAACGGACGCTCCTTCGCGTGGCGGGCGAGCTCGGCGGGACGGTGACCGTGGTGCAGGCCGCTTCTCGCGCCGAGCTTCCCCTGGACGAGGTTCAGCAGACGCTCGACCGGATGACGCTCAAGGGCTACGTCACGCAACGCATCCGGGAGAGTGGTGTGATCGAGTATGAGTTCCCGTCGCTCGCTTCAGACCAGGGATAGACCGCCTACTCGTGACGCGGCTCGAGCTTCTCTACACGCACGCGTCGAACCCGATTCTGCGACATCTGCTTGACCGTCATGACATACCCGCCCCACTCGATCCGCTCGCCCCCGGACGGGACGCGCCCCAACTCGTTCATGACGAACCCGGCGAGCGTCCCGTAGCTCTTCGCGGACCTGTCGCGCATGTCCTTCACGTCAAGCAGGGCTTCCACCTCCTCAATGGGCATCGTTCCGGAGATGAGCCACGCCGATTCGCCCACCTTCCTCGCGTCCGGCGCCCCCAGGTCGCCGAAAACTGCCTCCGCGAGATCGTGCGTCGTGACGATGCCGTCAACGCCGCCGTGCTCGCTCACCACGACGAGGAGCCGCTTCCCGGTCTCGGCGACTCGTTTCACAAGCATTCCCGCGTCCGAGCTCTCGGGGACGAACTCCGGCGCGTCCGCCATCGCGCGGAGATCGAGCGTCTGTCCGCGAAGCAACGCCGCGCTGAGCGTCGTCGTGCTCACGACGCCGACCACGCGATCGATGCTGCCGTCGCAGACCGGATAGTGGCAGTGCCGCGATCCTTCGATGCGCTCCAGGATCGCCTCACGGCTCGCGCTCGCGTCCAGCCAGACCACGTCCACGCGTGGCGTCATGACGGCGTCCGCGCGGACGTCGTCCAGGCGGAAAACGCCGGCGATCATGCTCGCCTCGGCGCGCCGGAACACGCCGCTCTTCTCGCCGCGCTGGAGCAGGAGCTTCACCTCCTCCTCGGACACCAGCTCCTCACGTCGTTCGTGCTGGCGAAGCAGACGCAGCATGAACGACGACGAGGCGCTCAGGAAGGCGACGATCGGGAACGCGATCGCGGAGAGAGCGTGCATCGGCCGCGAAATGGCCGTTGCTATTGCATCTGGATGGCGAATCGCAAGCTGTTTCGGAACGAGCTCTCCAATGACGAGCGTCAGGTAGGTCGTCAGTCCTACGACGATGACGAGCGAGACGCTCAGTAAGCGTCCGCCGAACGCGCCCTCGCCGATCCACGGCACGGCGGCCAGCACTCGAGCCAGATCGTGCGCAATCGTGGCGCCGCCGAAGGTACCGGCCAGAATGCCCACGAGCGTGATTCCGACCTGGACCGTGGACAGGAATCGATTCGGGTCGTCCACGAGCTCCAGCGCCCGTACGGCGCCACGGCTGCCCGACTTCGCACGTTCCTCGAGCCGGTGGCGGCTCGCAGACACCACGGCAAACTCGGACATCGAGAGCACGCCGTTGAGGAGGATGAGCAGTCCGACGATTGCGACTTCCATCGCTCCATGCTAGTTTCGGATGCACCCTCGGTCAATAGCCTTACCTGCCCCTCCGTGGTATCGTGGCGGTGATGCGATCGCAACGAGTTCTCCTGCTGCTCCTGCTTGTCATTCCGCTCCCTGCTTCCGCCGAAACACTCCCGCCGGGTCCACCGGCGCCGCTCGCGGGATTCCGCTCCGCCGAGGAGATGCTTCGTGACGACGCGTCGCCGTTCGCGGCTCGGACGGTGCTGGACGCGATCGCGGCAGCCTATCCGCGGCGAGTCGAGCGAGTTGGTTGGCGCGACGGACAATGGGCGATTCTCATCGCCGGAGAGTGGTTCTACTGGGCCGGGGGACGGCTGCTACGCGAGTCGGAGCTCCTCCGCGCGGACAGCTATGACCCGATCCCGTTCTATCGCTACGAACCGGGGCCGGCAGTCTCCCCGGACCTTGACGAGCACGAGAAGCGTGCGCTCGAGGCGCGCGTTGCGGAACAGGAACGGAATCCTCCGCGAAGGCACCCGGGCTTCCTGAACGCGCTGTGGAGGATTCGCGGCGAAGGCCTCGCCTACGAACGGCAGAAGACGACGTTCTTTCTCGGATTCAAGACGATGGTCCACCGGGAGATCCTCGAAGACCTCGCCGCCGTCGAGGAGGAGATCATCGCCGCGATGCGCGCGGACAGCGAACTCGCCGCATTCGTCCGCCGCCTGCGCACGATTGAAGGCTACAACTACCGGCGCGTGGACGGCACGGCAACGCTGAGCTACCACTCGTACGGGATCGCAGTGGATTTCATCCCGGAGTGGTACGGAGGTAGGCAGGTCTACTGGCGCTGGGCGCGGGGCTCCGGGCTCGAGTGGCACTCCGTCGCCCAGGAGGACCGATTCGTCTTCCCGGAGGCCTTCGTCGCCGCGTTCGAGCGTCACGGCTTCGTCTGGGGCGGGAAGTGGACCCTCTACGACACGATCCATTTCGAGTACCGTCCGGAGATTCTCATTCTGAACGGGTTTGAGGTCGACCTCAGATAACGGGAGGTATCGCGGTGGACGTACGCGAGATCGTACGCGGTCTCAGTCTCACGGAAAAAGCATCGTTGTGCTCGGGCAAGGACACGTGGCGGCTCAAACCGATCGACCGCGTTGACCTTCCGTCCATTCGCGTCGCCGACGGTCCGCACGGGCTGCGAAAGCAGGCGCGGACCGCACAGGTCGACAACCTCGGGGACAGTATTCCTTCCACCTGCTTTCCTCCGGCCGCGACGACCGCCTGCTCGTGGAGTCCCGCCCTCCTCGAGGAGATCGGCCGCGCGCTCGGTCGAGAGTGTATTGACGAAGATGTGGCCGTTCTCCTGGGACCCGGCGCGAACATCAAGCGAAGCCCGCTCGGGGGACGGAACTTCGAGTACTTCTCCGAGGACCCCTATCTCGCGGGACGACTCGCCGCCGGCTTCATCCGGGGAGTCCAGGGCGAAGGCGTAGGGACGAGCCTCAAGCACTTCGTTGCGAACAACCAGGAACGTCATCGCATGGTCGTTGACACGATCGTGGACGAGCGTACGCTCCGCGAGATCTACCTCGCGGCGTTCGAGTATCCCGTACGGTCGGCCCGCCCCTGGACGGTGATGTGCTCGTACAACCGCGTCAACGGCACGTACCTCAGCGACCACCGGGAGCTGATCGGCACGGTCCTGAGGAACGAGTGGGGATACGACGGCGTGGTCGTCACCGACTGGGGTGCGCTCAACGACCGGATCGCCGCAATCGAGGCGGGGGTCGACCTCGAGATGCCGGGCGGCACCTCCGTGACCGCGTCGCTCATCGTTCGAGCCGTGCGACAGGGGCGCCTCTCGGAGACACTGCTCGACCGAACGGCGGAGCGGATCGTGCGGCTCATCGCAACGGCGACCCGGCAGCAGCGGACTCGCGTCGGACACGACCCGGCGAGGCACCACGAGCTCGCGCGACGAGCGGCCGAGGAGTCGGCGGTACTGATGAAGAACGAGGGCGGCGCGCTGCCGCTCGAGCGCACCGGATCGATCGCCGTCATCGGAACCTTCGCGGTTCGAATGCGCTTCCAGGGCAGCGGAAGCTCAAAGGTCGCTCCCACGCGCGTTGAGCAGCCGCTCGCGGCGATCTCGGAGCTCGTGGGCGACGGCGCATCGATCGCGTACTGCGCCGGCTACTCGATCGACGACGACGCCGTGGACGATCGTCTCATCCGCGAGGCAACCGGCGCGGCACGGGACGCAGACCGGGCGGTCCTCTTCCTCGGGCTGCCGTCGATCTACGAGTCGGAGACGTTCGACCGGACGCACATGCGCCTGCCCCGGAACCAGCTCGCGCTTGTGGACGCGCTGCTGGACGCGGGGGTCGAGCCGATCGTGGTCCTGCAGAACGGTTCGCCGGTCGAGCTCCCCTTCCTCGATCGCGTCCCGGCCGTACTCGAGACCTACCTGCCCGGACAGGCGGGCGGCGGCGCCACGGCCCGACTGCTGTTCGGCGACGCAGACCCCGGAGGCAAGCTCGCGGAGACCTTTCCGCGACTGCTCGAAGACAATCCGAGCCATCCGTGGTTCCCGGGACGACCGCGCCAGGTCCAGTACCGCGAGGGTATCTGGGTCGGCTACCGCTACTACGCAACAGCCGGGGTACCGGTCGCCCTGCCCTTCGGCCACGGGCTCTCCTACACAACCTTCGACTACGGCGACCTCGCGGTAGCCACGGCGCGAACCGATGCGACGGATGACGCCGGCACCGTGGATCCGAGCGCGCTCACCGAGGACTCAGGAATCACGGTAAGCTGCACGATCACGAACACCGGCGGACGGCCCGGATGGGAAACCGTCCAGCTCTACGTGTCCGATGTTGCGAGCACCGTTCACCGCCCGGAGCTCGAGCTCAAAGGCTTTGTCAAGGTCCGTCTGGAACCGGGAGAGCAATCACGGGTGCAGATCGACGTTGGAACCCGCGCGTTCGCCGTCTGGGACACCGGCACCCAATCGTGGATGATCGAAGCCGGCGAGTTCCGGTTGCACGTGGGCTCCTCGTCCACGGACCTTCGCCTCGCGACATCGCTGTCGATGCGCGGGACCGGTCGACCCTCGGCACCGCCGGAGGAGGTGCGTTGGTACCATCGACCGTTCGAAGGTACCGCGCGCATTGACGACCACGCGTTCGCCGCCGTGCTCGGCGGGCCGGTGCCGCCGGAGGAGCCGGCCGGACCGTTCCATCGCAACTCAACGCTCCAGGAGATCGGCCTTACGCCGATCGGTCGCATCGTGCAACGTCGCGTCTACCGGGAGATTCTGAACACCATCGCAGCCGACACCGAACAGGAGCGCGAGAAGCTCGCGCGCCATCTCGCATCCGAGCTACCGCTCCGCAGTCTGACGCAGCAGGGCAGCCGATCGCTCTCTCCTCGCGCGGTAGACGCCCTGATCGAGCTACTCAACGGAAGGCCCGTTCGCGCCCTGACCGGGCTGCTCGGCCGGCGGCGGTGAGGCAACCTCGCGCACGCCGGCGAGGATCAGCCGTGACACGAGCGACGTGTACTCGGCGAAGAACGCCTCGTCACGTTCGAAGCAGTATGCGAGCTCGAGCCCGCGGCCGAAGAGGAACGTTGAGTACACCATTGAGAGCAAGGCGGGCCCTACGATCCGGTGGAGCTCCTCGGCATCTATGCAGCCGCGTTCTCGCGCGGACGCAGAGATCTCGGGAATCAGCAACTCGTCCGTAAGACCGCGAATCAAATGAAGATACCTGCGCTCGAACTCGCCGGTCTCGTCCGAGACGCGCGGCAGTTCGGTCACCACGATGCGAAAGTCGTCCTGACGGAACTTCAGGAACATCGTCGTCTCCCCGACCAGTCGGACCACGCGCGACTCCAGGTCCGTCTCCTCGCGCAGAGCAGCCTCCACGACCTGGGTGTAGTCGTCGAAGAACGCGGTCATGATCGCACGAAGCACGCCAAGCTTGCCGCTGAAGTGGTACGAGACCATGGAGACGCTCACGCCTGCCGCACGCGCGATATCCCGGATTCCGTTACCGGCGAATCCCTTGCGGGCGAAGAGCTCGCGCGCGACCTCGAGAATCCGGTCGCGCGTAGCCGCGGACGGCTTCTCGTGCTCAATCCCCGAGTTCCGCACGCGTCGTCTCCCGATCCGGCTCGACCGCCGCCTCCGCACCTCGCGCTCGATCGTCGACCTGCTCCATGACGGCGCGATTCGTCCACACCCGCGCCGGTGCGCCTCCTCGACTCGTCGCGAACTCGCGCGTCTGGTGCATGAACGCCTCGAGGCGGGTTCTGATGCCTGCGTCGTCCTGACCGTCGTACGCGATGTTGACCCAGGGGATGTTGTCGTGATCCTTCCTGAACGCAGGCGACACCGACGCGATGAGCGTCCCGGGCATGCAGGTGAACGGGAGGATGTTCACGATGCCGCTGACGCGCTGACGCGCGAGCCAGGCCGCGGCCCCGAAGGCGAGCGCGGGGTCGCCGTCGTAGTCGTGATGCACGTAGGGATCGCAGAGCTCGAGCATCCCCTCAACCTCCACGTCGCGCTCCATCTCGACCGCGTCGCGGACGCCGTCCGCAAGACGATCGGTGATCGCGTGCTGGAAGAACTCCTGGATACGCGACCGCAGCACATCCAGACGTCTGCCCTTCCAACGAGCGTCACGGCCCCACCGGTAGCTCGAGTAGGTGATCCACTCGCGCACCGGAGCCATGATCGTCTCGGCGCCGAGCTCCTCGAGGCGCTCCACGAGGTGACCGTTGCAGAAGGAGTTGTCCCGCATGTAGATCTCGCCCACGATACCAACGAGCGGCCGTCGCGGGACGTCTCGCATGGGGATCGCGTTGAACTCGCCGGCAATCGATCGCAACAGGTCTACGATCCCGTTTCCGCCCGCCTCAACGCAGTCGACCACCCGATCGAGCGAGCGCCGGTACACCGCCACCACGTCGCCGCTGATCGCCTCGTACGGACGACGCTCCTGCAAGAACTTGCGGAGCAGGTCAACCGCCACGATGCCGCGAATCACGGCGAGGCGGAATCGCAGCGGGCGGCCGTTGGAGAAGCCGGCGTACGAGTCCTCGTTGCTCGGCGCGACAATGTTGATGTCCTCGAATCCGAGTCTGCGCAGGATCACATCCAGGAGCTTGTTGTACTGCCCGAATCTGCACGGGCCGCTGTGATTCGGCATGAAGAACGAGGTCGCTGCGGGATCGAACTCGGGCTCGAAGCACTTCCTCAGGAAGCTGCCGGTGGTACAGATCATGGGGAAACACTCCCGGCTCGAGGTGTAGCGGCGCCCGAGCTCCAGGTCGCGCTCGTCCTGCATGGGTAGCGCGCGCGCGTTCATGCCGCAGCTCCGAGACGCCGCGGCGAGCACTTCGGACGCATCGGTCATGTGGGGGATGTAGAGCACGCGGTCGCGTTGGGAGGAGGCGACGTGCACGCCGGCCGACCGGAGCGCGTAGTTCGGTTCGTCTTCCGCCGAACGCGCGCGTCGGCTTCCCCTCAGACTGTCCAGAAACGCCTCGATGCGCGTGATCATCCCCGCGTCCGCGCTGTGCTCGTCGACTTCAAGCTGCAGATACGGCTTCGCCCGCAGCTCCTCGCGAATGTAGTGATGGATGAACGAGTCGGGACCGCAGCGGAAGTTGCTCATGCAAACGGCGTTGAGCGAAGGGTGGTCGGCGACGTACTTCGCCGCCGCCATGATCTTCTGACCGTTCGGCCAGCACATCATCGAGTACTGCGGGAAGATCTCGACCTCGTCCAGAGGAAGGAAGTCGACCGGAATCGGCATGACGTCAAGACCGATGAGCTTCTCGACCACGCGCAGATTGAGCTCGGGATCGCCCGAGTTGTACGGCCGACCGAGCAGGACGACGGATTCCTTCCCTTCCGGAAGACTCGCAAGTACTTCTTCGCCCCGCACGCGGCACGCGGTCTCGAAGGCACGCTGTGCCGCGTCCGCCGTCACGAGCGCGGCCTTGACGGCCCGCCGCCCCACGCCGAGCCTCGCGGTCGCGAAGTCGGTCATGGCATCCCGAAGCACCTTTGGCCGATAGCGCATGTGAATCGTGGGGATCAGCAGGCGATCGGCTCGCTCGTCGCCCTGCAGCGATGCCCGAATCATGAACGGGTACGTCTGGACCCACGGGCAATTGTAGTTTACCGTAGGGTTACCTTCGACCGCCGGTGTATCTACGACGAACGGCAGGAAGACGTAGTCCACTCCGCGTTCAAAGAGATCGAGCACGTGCCCGGTGGCGAGCTCAACAGGGAAGCACGTCTCGGCGTTGATGTTCTCCAGGCTCGTCGCGACGAGCCCGCGGTCGGAGGCTCGCGAGACAACGACGCGGAAGCCGAGCGTCTCGAAGAAGGTTCGCCAGTACGGGAACTGCTGCCAGTAGAGCATGAGCGCGCGGGGAATGCCGATCGTGGTTCGGCCGTCGTTCTGATGCTCCGAGTAGTCCCCGCGCAGCATCGCCTCGCGCTCCGCGAAGAGGTTCGGTATCCCCTCGCCGCGCCCCTTACGGTCGTCCTTCTCCCATTTCTCGCACCGGCCTCCGTAGAAGAACGGCCGCTTTTCCCCGTCGATCTTCACACGCCGGATCTCGCACTGATTCGCGCACGACGTGCAGGTGAACTTGTCCAGCTTGTAGCTGCGACGGCTCACCTCCCACCCCTTGAACGCAGTCGGACGTCCGTCGCTCACGGTCTCCCGAGCAAGGATGGCGGCGCCGATTGCACCGGTAACGTCAAAGTGGGGCGGAACGGTGATCGGCTTTCCGGTCACCGCCTCGAAAGCGGCGACCACCGCACGGTTGTTCGTCACCCCGCCCTGGAAGAAGATCCGGTCTCCGATGCGCTTGTCGCCCACGACTTTCTGGATGAAGTTGTGGACGATTGAGTACGCCAGTCCGCCCACGAGATCCTCGGTCGACGCGCCCTTCTGCTGGTGGCTGTTGAGGTCGCTCTCCATGAAGACCGTGCACCGGTCGCCGAGATGAGCCGGACGGCTCGAGGCGAAGGCAAGCTCCGCGAACTCCTCTTCGATCCTGATCCCGAGTTTCTCCGCTTGTTCTTCGAGGAAGCTCCCGGTTCCGGCGGCGCACACCTTGTTCATCTCGAAGTCCACGACAACGCCGTCGCGGATACTGATGTACTTGGAGTCCTGACCGCCGATCTCAAAGATCGTGTCCACGGTTGGGTCGTGCGCGATCGCCGCGGTCGCCTGGGCGGTGATCTCGTTTCGAATCGAGTCGGCTCCGATGAAGTCTCCGGTGAGGTACCGACCGGACCCTGTGGTACCGGCGGCCCGAACGACCACGCGATCGCCCACCTCCTCGGCTATCTCCGAGATGCCGCGACGGATCGCCTCCAGCGGTCGGCTCGCCGTCCGCAGGTAGCGACGCGCGACGACCTGGTTGTCGCGATCGATGAGGACGACGTTCGTGCTGAGCGAGCCGATATCGAGCCCCAGATACACATCGAGCGGTTCATCGTCCACGGGGATCGCGCGCGTAGCCTTATCGTGGACCTCTTTGCGCTCGCGAAGCCTCGGCAACCCGGCGCCCGAGCCGGACTGGGTCGCGAGGTACTCCTCGAGCGGCGCGAGCCCGCGGTAGGTGTCTCGCAGCACGACGGCCGCGGATCGGCCGATGCCCGTGCGATTAAGAACCGCGCCGATCGCGCCCATGCTCGTGTTGTGCTCGGGAATGATCAGCTCTCCATCGTGAAGATCAAGGATCTCCCGGAACGCGCGAACGACGCCCACGTTCTGCGAGACCCCGCCCTGGAAGACGACCGGCCTCCTGAACTCGCGACCGCGTCCCATCGAGCTCTTGAAGTTGCGGGCAACGGCGAAGCAGAGCCCGGCCACAATGTCCTCCACCGGAGCTGCTATCTGCTGAAGGTGGATCATGTCGCTCTTCGCGAAGACGCTGCAGCGTCCGGCGATCCGCGGAGGATCCTCAGAGAGCAGCGCGAGCCGGCCGAACTCGTCCTCGATCGAGACGCCGACTCGTCTCGCCTGCTGATCGAGAAAGCTGCCCGTACCCGCGGCACAGATGCTGTTCATCACGAAGTCTTCAAGCTCCGAACCGTCCGGCGTGGGCTCCATGAACAGGAGCTTCGAGTCCTCGCCTCCCATCTCGATGACGGTTCGCGCGTCCGGGTGAAGGAGCGCAACGGCGCACGACTGCGCAACGACCTCGTTGACGAATCCCCCGCCGAGCAACTCGGCCGCCGTAGCTCCTCCGCTTCCGGTGAAGGAGAGCGTCGCAATCTCGGTACTCTCGCCGTCCGTGGCGTACGATGATTCGAGCTCGCGGAAGACTTCGAGCACTCTCTGGAACGGTCGCCCATGACAGTAAACGTACTGCTCCCAGATCGGCTGACCCCGCTCGTCGAGCACGACCGCGTTCACCGAAATCGAACCGATATCTACGCCGACGTGGATACCCATCGCACTCCCCCCTTGGATCCAGCTTCGATTATCCCGATCGAACGTTCGATACACAACGGAATCTGTTCGTTTTTACAGAGAGCTAACCTCCTTGATGTGATACTGCTCACATGAAATCCGTCACGAATTGCCGTTCTCCACGAGAGACTTTTCCAAAAATGACAATTGGTTGCTATGGACATTCTTGATTTCTGCCAACCCATGGGCGATAATCGGTTGCGAGTGACCACGATTACGCAGCATTGGCCGAGCGACCAATGAAAGGCGGGGGATGCTATGACGAAAATGAGCTTGATAACGAAAACGGCGATCGGGATGACAATCCTGGCGCTCGTGCTGTTCGCGGTCTCCACGTACCGTACGGCGGTACGATTGGAGGGGACGATCTCGCACGGACTGGAACGCGAGGCGGAGACGGTGATGTCGCTCATCCCGGACACGCTCTCCGGACCGCTGTTCGATTTCGACTACGAGCGGATCGAGGCGCTCGCTGAGAGCATCGTCTCGAACGAGATCATCGCATCCGTCCGTATCCTGGAAGGTGAGGACATGCTCACCGAACGGACCGACGAGGGCGTCACCGAGGCGTTCCTGTTCACGCTCCGGTCTCCGATCACAGCCACGGACTCCTGGGACGCCGAGGTCGAGCTCGGCACGGTGGAGATAGACTTCACGACGGAGTCGATACAGGAGGAGACCGAGTCCGCCGTGCGCGACTCAGTCGTCCAGAGCGTACTCATCCTCCTGGGTCTCGTGGTTCTGAACGCGCTGATGCTCTGGCGGATCGTGACCCGACCCGTCTCGCTGACATCTGATCGAATGAAGGAGATCGCAGAGGGCGAGGCGGACCTCACCAACCGCCTCGCCGTGCGCTCCCGCGATGAGATCGGACAACTGTCTACCTACTTCAACGGCTTCCTTTCGAATCTGGACGGCCTCGTCATCGAAATCCGTTCAAGCCTTGACGCCACGCTCAACATCCAGTCCGACCTGGGTAGCAATACCGAGGAGACGGTCGCCGCGCTCGCACAGATGGCGGCGAACATCGAGTCCACGAAACAGCAGATGACGATCCTCTCGGACGTTATCTCAACCTCCAACCAGATCGTCACGAGCATCATGCAGCAGATCGATCGGACGATGGAGAACGTGCAGTCGCAGGGAACGATGGTCGAACAGACGACTGCCTCCGTTACCGAGCTGCTCGCCTCCATTGAGAACGTCACGTCCATCACGCAGCGCGAGAAGGCGTCCACGGACGTGCTCGTTGAGACGGCGCAGGACGGCGGACGTCAACTCCAGGAGACGACCGGCGTCATCTCCGGGGTGGAGAAAAACGTCGACCGGATCCGCGAGTCGCTCGACTTGATCAACAACATCGCCTCGCAGACGAACCTGCTCGCGATGAACGCCGCAATCGAGGCGGCGCACGCCGGCGACGCCGGCCGGGGTTTCGCGGTGGTAGCGGCGGAGATCCGCAAGCTCGCCGAGGAGTCCGGAACGAACGCGAAGAGCATCGCGGGCGTTCTCGAGGAGATCATCGCGGGTATCCAAAGCGCGGCACGACTCAGCGACGGCACCACGGCCGCCTTCGCCCAGATCGACCGCGAGGTCCGCCACGCGGCCTCCTCCTTCGACGAGATCTCCGCGACGATGACGGAAATGAACGCGGGATCGCGCGAGATCCACGACGCGGTCACCTCGCTGAACACGGTGTCGCAGGAGCTCGTGAAGGATTCCCAGCAGATGAAGCAGCAATCCACCGAGCTCGGCGGCGCGATGGAACGCGTAAACGACGTCTCGCACGTAGTGGACTCTGCGATGTCCGAGATCCGCCAAGGGACGAACGAGATCAACAGCGCCATGGGCCACATCTCGGAGCTCAACACGAACCTTGGTCGCACTGCACGCGACCTCGCCGGCAAGATGGCGCGATTCACCACGTCGGAATCGAAAAGGGATACGCACGATGCGGCGGTCGGAAACGGCCACAAGTCGGAGTTCACGCTGAGCGACCGATCGGAGGCCTTGCCCGAGGCGAGTGTGTCGGCCGATGCCGACGAGAAAACCGAGCGCGAACCCGCCTCGGCGCTGAACGAGTAGTCGTTGGGCAGCCGGCAAACAGGAAGCTGGTGAACCCGAGACATAGACAACAAGGAAGGAGTTACTCATGCGTAGAGTAGTCTTGATTGCCGCGGCTCTGATGGTTCTCGCGGGGGCGACCGGCTTTGCACAGGCCGACCTGAACGCGAGCATCGCGCAGATCCCGGTGCTCGCCGAGACGCCGGAACGAGGCGTCTTCATCGATCTCGTCCGAGCGATCGACGAGACCTACGACGGAGGCGAGATCAACATCGATGTCGTCCCGTTCGCTCGTTCGGTGACGAACGTGATCCGAGGCGAGGCGGACTTCCACATTCCGAGCTTCGTGAACCCGGTCATCCCGGAATCGGCGCTTCCCTACAGCTGGGTTCCCGAGCCGGTGGGCTACGTCACGCTCGTCATCTATTCGAACGCCGAGAACCGGCTGACGAGAGAGGATATCGACGCGGCATTCGAAGCGGGAGGTCGGTTCCCGTACGTGATCGAGGTGGGAGCGGGAATCGAGCCCCAGTTCCCCTTCCCCACGCAAGGCAGCAACAGCATCGAGCAGTCGATGCGGAAGGTGGATGCCGGCCGAATCGACGCGTACCTCTGGCCCCCTGAGGGCGACGACATCGTGCGTTCGCTTCGACTGGGCAACATCCACCGCGAAGTCTACGGCGAGTTCGAGGACGTGATCCTTGTGCCGAAGACCCCGCGCGGGCGAGAAGTCTCGGCGATCCTGAACGACGCGCTCGTTGAGCTCCGCAGTCGCGGACTCCTGCGGCAGTACCACGACCCGGTGCACGGCGAGTGGACCGAGTGGCAGCCGCACGAGATGGACTGGTAGACATCCGATACAGTCAGACGAGCCGTCGCAAGGCGGCTCGTTGTTCTACACCCCCGCTGCGTACTGATTCCGCAGAAGCTCGGCGTACTCTCCGTTCCGCTCTACCAGCTCGGTGTGCGAACCCGTCTCGACCACGCGGCCGTGCTTCATAACAACGATTCGATCGGCGTCCCGGATCGTCGCGAGGCGGTGCGCGATGATGAAGGTAGTCCGGTTCTCGCTCATCCGCTTCATTGCGTCCTGCACGAGCTCCTCGGTAGCCGAGTCGATGTACGCGCTCGCCTCGTCCAGGATCAGGATGCGCGGATCGCGGATCAGCGCGCGGGCGAAGGCGATCACCTGCCGCTGGCCGAGCGAGAGGCTCGATCCACGCTCGCCGATCTCGGTCTCGTACCCGTTCGGAAAGCTCTCGATCATCGATGAGATTCCCATCGATTCTGCAACGGCCCTGACCTCGTCCAGCGTCGCGTCCGGCTTGCCGTACTTGATGTTCTCCAGCACCGTTCCTGAGAAGATGCGGGCGTCCTGCATCACCAGCGCGATCTGCGACCGGTAGTCCGTCTGCGACAGCTCGCGCAGGTCATGACCGTCTACGAGGACGGTTCCGCGGACGGGATCGTAGAAGCGACACAGGAGATTGATGATCGTCGTCTTTCCGGCGCCGGTCGGCCCCACGATCGCAATCGTCTCTCCCGGCGTCACGCTCAACGACAGCTCCTGCACGACGAACTCGTCGCGCTCGTACGAGAACCAGACATCGCTGAACTCCACGTTCCCCTTCAGCTTGACGCCTCGCACCGCGTTCTTCTCGTCCTGAACATCGGCTTCGGTGTCCAGCAGCTCGAAGATCCGCTCGGCGGACGCCATCGCCCGGCTCAACTGGTTGATCATGTTGCTGAGCTTCTGCATCGGCTGGAAGAACCGGTTGATGTACGAGAGGAACGCGGCGATGACGCCGAGCGTCACAAGCCCGCCGGAGAGCAGGATGCCGCCGGCCAGGAGAACGAGCGCGGTGCCGAGCGTCGCGAGCGTCGCGACGCTCTGCCAGAAGAACGCGATCAGCGGGTAGAAGGTCCTCGTCTGCGCGTAGTACTCGTCGTTCACCGAGCGGAAGTTCTCGCTGTTCTCTTCCTCGCGAGCGAACGAACGGATCACCTTGATCCCCGAGATCGACTCGTTCAGGAAGGCATTCACGGAGGAGAGCCGGCGCTGTATACCGCGCCCGGCCTCGGTGATCCTCCGGCGCAGCACGAAGACGACCACGGCGAAGAGCGGAACCGTTACGAAGAGGATAACGCTCATACGCGCGTCCAGGCTCACCATGGCGATGGTAATCCCCACGAGCATGACGATGTCCACGAGAATCGTGTCCAGGCCCGCGCGCAGGAGCTCCTCGAGCACCTGCACGTCGTTCGTGAGCCGGCTCATGATCTGTCCCGCACGCTGCGTGTCAAAGTAGCGGAACGAGAGGAATTGAAGGTGCGTGAACAGATCGCGGCGCAGGTAGTAGAGCACCCGGTAGCCGATCTTCATGACGAGAATGCCCTGCCCGCGAGCGGAGACGAAGAGCACGATCACGAGCCCAACGAGCAGCCCCGCGATCCTGAGCAGTCCCTGCGCGTCTCCCTGCGCGATATAGTCGTCGATCCCCGTCTTCAGCACGATCGGAATCGCGAGCGTGCACCCCACGTTGATGAGCGCGAGCACGTACATGAAGCTCATGCTCTTCAGATGCGGCTTGAAGTACGCGAGCAGTCGGCGCAACAGGCGCCAATCGAACTTCTTCGTCTCCGCTTCGTGCTGAAGCGGCATGTCTCTGGTCGTCTTGCGTGTTATCACGTCGTGCTCCGCTACGTATTCGACTCGTTGATGGGCGGGTTCCCCGGGAAGGCGGTCTGCGCCTCGTAGGTGGAACGGTAGAGCGGATTGCGCTCGATGAGGCGCTCGTGCGAGTCCATGTCGCGGACCCGGCCCTCCTGAAGGACGATGATCCGGTCCGCCAACGCGAGCGTGGACATGCGCTGCGCCACGATGATCGTCGTGCGGTCGCGCATGAGCTCGCGTAACTGGTCCTGGATCCGCCGCTCGGTGACCGCGTCCAGGCTCGAGGTGCAGTCGTCCAGGATCAACAGGCTCGGATCCTGAAGGAGCGTCCGCGCGATGGCGACGCGTTGCTTCTGCCCGCCGGAGAGACCCACACCGTACTCGCCCACGATCGTCTCGTACCCCTGCGGCAGCGTTTCGATGAAGTCGTGCACCTGCGCGTGTCGCGCGGCGTCCCGAATCTCGTCCATCGTCGCGCTCGGCTTCCCGAATGCGATGTTCTCCCGGATCGTTGCCGAGAAGAGGAAGGTCTCCTGGAGAACCGTTCCCACCTCGGACCGCAGGTGGCGCAGATCCCACTCCGAGAGGTTGTACCCGTCTATGCAGATCCTGCCGTGGGTGGGGAGATAGAACCTCGGAATGAGCGAGATCAGCGTGCTCTTCCCGGCGCCGGTGAGCCCGAAGAGCGCGACGCGCTCGCCCGCCTCGATCGTGAACGAGAGATCGCAGAGGACCGGAGCCTTCTCGTCGTAGCCGAAGGTCACCGAGTCGAAGGTCACGCGGCCCTTGATCGGCTGCTCCAGTGTCCCGGTGTCGTGCCGCTTCTGATCCGGACTCTGGAGGATCTCCTGGATACGATCCCCTGCTCCGCGCGCGAGGTTCATGAGCGAGGTGTTGAACGCGAGGATCATGATCGGGAAGCGCATCACGCCCAGGTACGCCACGAAGGCGAGCAGGACGCCGATCGTCATCGTGCCGTTGATCACGCCGTAGCCGCCGTAGAGCAGGATCACGAGCGACCCCACACCGTCGGTCATGAGAAGGATCGGATTGAGGTGTACCTGCAGGATGGAGACGCTCAAGTCCTTGTTGAACATGCGCTCGTTTTCCGCGTCGAACTTCTCAATCTCGTTCTCCTCCATGGAAAACGATTTCACGACGCGGATGCCGGTGATGTTCTCCTGCAGACGAGAGTTGAGCCTCCCCATCTGCTTCTGGCGTTCGGTGACCGCGCGGCGCATCCAGCCGCTGTACTTGAGGATCACGAAGAAGAGAGGGGGGACGATCGCGTAGACCGCGAGCGCGAGCCGCCACTCCTGCACGAGCATGAACCCGAAGACGGTCACCGTGATCGCGATGATTCGGATCCGGTGCTCGATCCCGAATGAGAAGAAGTTGCGGATGAGCTGGATGTCGTACGTCGCGCGCGACATCAGGTCACCGGTCCGTGCTCGGTCGTAGAAGCTGAGATCAAGGTGTTGGAGCTTCTCGTAGAGCGTGCTGCGCAGATCGCGCACCACGCGCTCGGCGACGCCCCAGTAATTGCGGATCATGCCGTGCGCAAGCCCGCCCCTGACGACACCCGCGATTACCAGCAGCCCCACGACGATGAAGAGCTGGTTGAGCGAGCCACCGGCCTGAATGTCCGGAAAGACGTGGTCGGTCGCATAGCCGATAGCGATCGGAATCGCGTACGCGACGAGGTCCATCAGAACCATGCAAACGATGGCAGCGATGAGATAGCGTCTGTGCGGCCGTACGAACCCGGCGAATCGTTTGAGTATGCCTATCATATGTTTCGTGTACGAGGAAGATACGGGATTCGAGAGGAAGTGTCACCCCGTCTTGGGCGAGAATTCGCGTCGTCTTGACGCGCAGGGGTCAAAAAGGATGTGCTGAGGCCGCGTTCGGAGACCTCGACCGGGAACGCCTCCTGCAGGACGCCGGGATCATCCGGAACAGACGGAAGATCGACGCGGCGATCCACAACGCCACATGCATCGTGAACCTCCAGGCCGAGTATGGGACGTTCGAATCGTGGCTGGACGCCCACCACCCGCGCTCTCTGGACGCGTGGGTGCGCCTGTTCCGGGAGACCTTCCGATTCACCGGAGGCGAGATCACGAAGGAGTTCCTCGTGAGCACCGGCTACCTGCCCGGCGCGCACGTGGAGACGTGTCCGGTGTTCGAGACGGTCGCCCGCCGCCGGCCGGCGTGGATGCGGCAAGACGACGCGAACGGCGGCGGATCCCGTAGACGGTAGCGCTCCGCCTGCGCCGCACGTCGGCGCGGGAGGCACGCCGCTACCCGCCGAGAGCGGTCTCACTCCTTCGCCGGCCGTCTGATCGTGACCAGCGCCACCCCGCCCCCCGCGACCGCGAGCCCCGCCACATCGGTGGCGATCACCGCGTCTCCGAACCCGATCCACGCCATGAACATCGTGACCGGAGGGCCCAGGAAGAACAGACTCGCGATCCGGGTCGCGCTCGCGCGCGCGAGCAGCCGCCACATGAGCGCGTACGCGCCGAGCGAGACCCCGAGAACGAGCCAGACCATGCTCGCCGCGTACTCCGGAACCCACGTGGTGCGGAGCGACTCGAGCGCGAAAGCGGGAACGGCGAGTGCCACCGACGTTGCCGCGGACTGAATGAGGAGCTGGAGCCCGATCGGGACCGACCCTCGCGAGCCGTCGAGCTCGCGGCGCCGTTGGATGAGACTCGCAATCGTGATCGCGGCGGCGGAGCCCAACGGCAGGAGATAGTAGCCCGTCGCCGCGGGTGCACCGCCCACGAGCCGTCCGCTCACCGCGATGGCGACGCCGGCGAATCCCACCACCAGCCCGATCCACTGCCGGACGCTCGTGTGCTCTCCGGTGGCAAGCCCGGAGAATGCTCCGGTCAGAAGCGGTTGGAGCGCCACGACGAGCGCCACGATCCCCGCCGGCACGCCCCGATCGATCGCGACAAGCACGCACGAGAGCCAGACCCCGTGCGACAGCAGGCCCACGAGTGCCACGCTCGCGAGCTGCCGTACCGGGAGCCGCCGTGGCTCGCCGCGCACCGCCACGATCGTCGCCATGACGGCGGTCAGCGCGAGGTAGCGCCACAGGAGGAGCGTGAATGGACCGGAGTGCGCCATGCCGACCTCGGCCCCGATGAAGCCGGAGTTCCACAGGAGCACGAAGCCCACCGACCAGATCGCGAGCACGGCGCGCGAGGTGATAGCCTGGGTTGCGCGGGTGGGGGGCATGGACTCCACGGTAGCGAGGATGATGGGCAGGGGCAAGGGTTGGGAAATGGGGGGACGGTTGGGCCGTCACGGTCGGTTGGTGGCTACTCCCTACGAGCACTACGATCGGGGTCTCGTGATCGTCACGATTGGGACCCTGATCGTGCATGAGAACCCTTGTCCTTCAGAGACGGATTCGCCAGTAGTCCAGAACCGCCCGAACCTCCTCTCTCGGGTAGAACGGACCGGCGTTCTTCAGATCGCTCCTGATCGAGGCCATCCTCCGGTCCGCGGCTTCCTTGATCCTGTGGGAAAACGCGTGCGTGCCGGCCGGTAGCGATGCGTGACCAGGCTTGGGCCAGCTCTCAGGGTAGGCATCCCACTTGCTCCATTCGGCAACGTCTCGCATGGTGTTCGCAACGGCTTCATGATCGCACTTGAAACCGTGAAGATGTAGTACGCACACCCGCAGCATCATCTTCACTTCGATCATGACGTCGGTGAATGCCTTCAACGGTGTGGGCAGAAGAACCATGTTGGCTACGCACGAGAAGAATCGGCGGTCCTGCACGACGGCATTTGCTGCCTGATAACGGTCGTCATCCACACCCCAAATGTGGCAGCACGACCAGTTGGGCCGCTCGGCGGCCCGAAGCCCCAATGCAAGCGTCAGCGCCTTGTTGGCGTGAACGTTCCCCTCCGATTTATGGTTGGTTACGCCCGTCCGACGATTCTGGTTCATCTGGGCCTTTGTCCAGTTCGCTTTGTAGAACAACCCGCCACGGGCATGCTCCGGGTACCAAACGGGAAGATACGTGAACGTGTCTGGATGGACCCACCTCGCCGTTCGCTCGATCAGCCTCATGACCTCTGCAAGACTGAGCTGAGCTCGAAGTGCCTGAAGGCCGTCGGGAAGCGAGTCCGTGCTCTCGGTGGCAGCGTTCTCCGGCCTCAAGTCCCTGAGTCGCTGAACCGTCTCGTGTCGGACTCGAAC
>JBKHII010000111.1:0-4503 GCA_046538735.1 Spirochaetales bacterium | reverse complement strand
AGTCTGAACAGAGTTCAGACTACGAGTTCGTCAGGAAGAACCCGACGAGTCGGGTTCTTCGATGAGCCTTGTCGTTTGAGCGAGCAAGGCGGTGGAGTAGGCGATGGCAAAGAATGTTTTTCGAGCCCAGGAGATCAGGAACACCTTTCGGAAGGTCTACATCCAGCCGCCCGAGGAGTTCGCTCCGCAACTCGTTGCGCAGGAGGCCGAAGAGGTCGAGGAGTACTCCGGACCGACCGCCGACGACCTGCGCCGCGAGGCCGAGGAGTTCAAGGCCCAGTGGGAGCAGGAGAAGGAGGGCATGCTGCAGCGTGCCCGCGAGGATGCGGATCGGATCGTCAAGGACGCCGAGCGCGTCGCCTTCCAGGAAGTGAAGAGCAAGCAGGAAGAGGCGCAGCAGATCAAGGACGCCGCACAGTCCGAGGCGAACAAGGTCGTCGCCGAGGCGCAGGAGCGCGCGTCCGAGATTTCGCGCGAGGCGGAGCGTGCCGCCGAGGACGCCCGCGAGGAAGCGCGACGAAGCGGCTTCGAGGAGGGCCGTGAGAAGGGTTTCGAGGAAGGGCGCGCCGAGCACGAACGCCTCGTGGAACGGCTCCACGTGATCATCAACAAGGCGATCGACCGGCGAAACGAGATCATCGAGGAGTCGGAGACGCAGATCGTGAACCTCGTTGTTCAGATCGCAAAGAAGGTCGTCAAGGTCATCAGCGAGAATCAGCGGAACGTCGTGATCAACAACGTGACCCAGGCGCTGCGCAAGCTCAAGGAGAGGACCGACGTCATCATCCGCGTCAATATCGAGGACCTGGAGATGGTTACGAACCACGTCCAGGACATCATCGAGCGCGTGGAGCGGGAGCACCACATCACCGTGGCGGAGGACAGCACCGTGGATCCGGGTGGCGCGATCATCGAGACCGACTTCGGCGAGATAGACGCGCGCATCGCGAGTCAGTTGCAGGAGATCGAGGACCGCATCCTCGAGCTCGTACCGGTGAAGGCGAAGACGAAGACGAAGAAGTAGAGGCCGGCCGTGGGCGTATTTGACAAGTATACCGCAGTCGTCGATCGCACCGAGACGATTCGGCACATCGGTCGCATCGAGCGGGTACAGGGGCTTCTCGTGGAGAGCTCCGGTCCGCAGGCGGTCGTGGGCGAGGTGTGTCAGATCGAGCTGACGCCCGGCGGGCCGATGGTGTGGGGAGAGGTCGTGGGCCTCAAGGGGCGTACGGTCCAGCTCATGCCGTTTACCGAAATCGACGGCATTCAGGTAGGCTCGCGCGTCATCGCGAGCGGCAGGACGCTCAGTGTGCCCGTGAGCGACGATCTGCTCGGACGCGTCGTGGGGCCCCTCGGTCGAGCCGTTGACGGGCGCGGCGACATCAACACGCGGACGCTCTATCCCGTGCTCACGACGCCGCCGGACCCGCTCGAACGCCCTCCCATCCGCGAGCAGCTCGTCACCGGCGTCCGCGCCATCGACGGGCTCGTGGCGACCGGCAAAGGACAGCGGCTCGGCATCTTCAGCGGAAGCGGCATCGGCAAGAGCACGCTTGTTGGTATGATCGCGCGCAACACCCGCGCAGATGTGAACGTGATCGCGCTCATCGGTGAGCGCGGCCGCGAGGTTCGAGAGTTCCTGGAGAATGACCTCGGGCCGGAGGGCCTCGCCCGAAGCGTCGTCGTCGTGTCCACGTCCAACACGCCACCGCTCGCCCGGCTACGCGGAGCGTTCGTGGCAACCGCGATCGCCGAGTATTTCCGGGATCAGGGCAAGGACGTGATGCTTCTCTTTGACTCGGTCACGCGGTTCGCGCGCGCGCAACGCGAGATCGGACTCGCTACCGGCGAGGCGCCCGCAACCCGCGGGTTTCCGCCGAGCGTTTTCAGCATCCTCCCGAAGCTGCTCGAGCGTTCGGGTACGAGCGCGAGGGGCTCGATCACCGGATTCTACTCGATCCTCGTGGAAGGCGACGACGTGGACGAGCCGATCTCGGACACGGTTCGCGGCATCCTGGACGGACACCTCGTCCTGACGCGCCGACTCGCGCAGCTCTATCACTATCCGGCGATCGATGTGCTCGCCTCGGTGTCGCGTCTCGCGACCAAGGTGACCACCGATCAGCAGCAGGACGCGGCAGGGTACGTCAGGAGGATGCTTGCGACCCACCGTGAGGCCGAGGACCTCATCAACGTGGGAGCGTACGCCAAGGGAAGCAACGCGGAGATCGACGAGGCGATCGAGAAGCTGCCGGCGATCAACAGCTTCCTGCGGCAGCGCGTCAACGAACGCGCTCCCATCGAGGATACGCGGGCCGGGCTGTTGTCGATCGCCGGTTTCGAGTCGCTTCCTGCGGAGGTCGAGCCGCAGCAGATAGAGCCGGAACCCGCGGAACCCGACTCGGTCGGATCGCTCCTGTCGCGACAGTCGAGTCGTGTAGAGGACGAAGGGAATGCGTAGGTTCGAGTTCCAGCTCGAGAAGGTCCTGGAGCTGCGGCGCTACATCGAGCGTGAGTGGGAGTTGAAGCTCGCCGAGGCCACGAGTCGCGTGATCGAGGTCGAGAACGAAATTGCGGAGTGGTCGCGGAAGCGCCGGTCTACGGCGTCGGTCGCCGTGCCCACGGGCCGTGTGGATATGAGCTCGGTGCGAAGCAGAGAGCAGTACGTGAACCTGATCGACGACCGAACTCGCCGGCTCGAGCGGCGGCTCGTGACGCTCGAGGCGGAGCGAGAGAAGGTGCGGGAGCGCTATCTCGAGGTAAGCCGGGATAGAAAGGCGCTCTCCAAGCTCAAGGACCGACGCAACGACGAGCATCGGCAGGAAGCGAAGAAGGAAGAGATACGGACGCTCGACGAGATAGCCTCGGCGATCAGAGTCGGAAGACAATCCGAGGTGGAGGACCACGATGTATAGCGACCAAGGCTACAGCCGCGTGGGTGCGGCGCCGCGCATCTTCGGCTTGACTCTGCTCGTGCTCGTCCTTGCACTCGGTGGAGCGCTCTGGTTCGATTTCCTCGGTCTCATCGACGTCACCTCGCTCTTCGCGCCCGCGCTGCGGTGGGTGGGGCTCGAGCCTCGCGCAGAGGCGGTTGTGGAGGAGAGTCCGATGCTGCTCGCGGAAGAGAGGATCGCCAAGCGAGAGGATGCGCTGGCGATCCGAACGGACGAGCTCAACGAGCGCGAAGCGGCGATCAGTGAACGCGAGGCCGAGCTTCAGGCGCTCGCGGAGCAGCTCGAGGAGCGAGAGGTCGCGCTGTCCGACCGCGAAAATTCCGTAAGCGAAGCCCTCCGGCGAGTCGACAATCAAAGAGCAGCGTTGGTGAGGTTGTCAACATATCTCACCAACATGCCGCCGGAGGACGCCGTGGATATCATGGTCGGATACCCCGACCCGCTGTTGATAGACGTCCTGCTGGTGACCGATGAGCTCGCTGAGCAAACCGGTCAGGCGTCGATTGTGCCGTTCTGGCTCTCGCAAATGCCTGCCGACCGCGCAGCCGTCATCGGTGAAAAAATCGAGATGCTGCCGGAGATCGAGGGTGCTGATTAGCAGGATTGTACAGCCCGATGCTCAATCGATCGAGTTTGCCAACAGACAAGCCGCCTCGGCGATAAGCGTCACTCCCGGCGGTCGAAGCTTCGAAGACTATCTCGCCGTGGGCAGGACGGATCGACCCGAGGAGGCGAGACCGCCGGATCATTCACCGGGAGACGCGAGCTCCCGCGACGCTGCTCGGAGCACGCAGGCCGAGTCCGACGAAAACGCGCGAGTTCGCGCGAAGGACACCCGCAGAGACGCGGAGAGGGCCGAACGGGAATCCTCACCACGGAGCGAACGCGACGGAGAGCCGAAGTCGGTCCGCGAAGAGACCTCCAAATCCGAAGAGACGGGCAGCGAAGACCACGCGAAGCACAGCGACGCGACGGTCGTCGCCGATCGTTCTACGAAGACCGCGCTCCGCGGCGGTCGGACTGCGGCCGTCTCGGGCCCTCAGGACGAGTCGACCGGGGCCCGGCGGACTGCCGAGACCGGCAAAGCCTCTAAAGCGGCGCACGCGTCGCTCGGAGACATCTCTCCACGCGACGCGACGGCCTTGAGTCTGACAGCCCCGAAGGCGGAGACAACCCGACGCGGCACGCGCGCGACTGAGAACGTGAAAGAGATCGTCGTGCGTGTTCCGGCTTCGAACGGGGTCTCTATGGAGACCTCGAGCAAAGCGTCGGCCGTGGATTCCGCGCACGCCATCGCAAAGGAGAAGGCGAAGGACGCGGCGGGCGCCGAGGACCACGGACCGGTCGAAGGCCGCTCCGCAGGCGATCGCAAACGCGCCGCTCGCGTGAGCAGTGAAGCGCGCGGTGATGAGGCGCTCCGTGCGGGCGCGGACGTGGCGGCGGCGGCCGAAAGCCGTGAAGCCGAGGCCGGCCGAGAACGAGCCCGGGTCGGTGGGAGAGCGGACGACCGGTCGGAGCGCGAGTCGCGTCAGATCGAGGTCCGGGACCT
>JBKHII010000110.1:0-4654 GCA_046538735.1 Spirochaetales bacterium | reverse complement strand
TTGCGAGGCGGGCGAAAGTCATAGCTGCGTTCGCCATGGTCGGCTGAGCTGACGGGGAACACCCTACGCCCCCGCGCTGCCGGAGTTCGAGCGCGAGCTCGACCCGTCGGATTTCCGCGTCTCGCACCTGAGTCCCCGGTCGGTCTGCGTGGAACGACTCGCTGATCCGGCCCCGAGGCAGTAAGTTCAACTCGGGGAAGCGATGAAGCAGAACGTCCTCTTCGTATGCACGGCAAATCAGCAGCGCAGTCCCACGGCCGAGGAGATCTACAGCGACGACAGGCGCTTCAACGTGAAGCCGGCGGGAACGAGCCAACTCGCGAACCAGCCGGTGACCGCCGAGCTCGTGAGGTGGGCGGACCTCGTAGTGGCGATGGAAGACGGGCACGCGCAGTCGATCCGCGATCGGTTCGAGCGGCATCTCTGATTTCTCGCGCACGACTGCAACTCCTCGCGCGGACGCGGCCTCTGTACCGGTGATGACCACATCCACACGCATCGCATACGGCCACCTCTCCGACGCGCTCGCGGCGTCGTTCACGCAAGATACGGACAGCGTCGACCTTGAGCCGATCGCAGGCTTGCCGATCGAGATTCGCTCGTTCGACTTCGCGTCGCGCAACTGGGAGATCCACGCCTCCGCCGGCGAGACGACGGACGACCGCGACATCGCGCAGAATCGATGGTTCCGCTACTCGATCGTCGCGCCGAAGCGCGCCGCGGAGTTCGAGTCGGAGCGGTTCGACCGGGGGACGCTGCTCTGCCACGGACTGAACGAGAAGACCTGGGAGAAGTATCTCCCGTGGGCCGTCAGGCTCGCCGAGCTCACGCGTCGGCCCGTCGTCCTCTTCCCGATCGCCTTCCACATGAATCGCGCGCCCGCCGCGTGGTCCGCGCCGCGCACGATGATGCCGGTTCTGGCTGAGCGCCGACGCCGGTTCCCCGCCCTCGCGGGCTCGTCGTTCGCGAACGTCGCGCTCAGCGAACGGGTGGGATCGGTGCCGTTGCGCTTCGTCACCTCCGGCCTGCAGAGCTTCCACGATACGGCCGACCTCGTGCGCGGGATTTCCGCCGGGCGGCACGAGCTCTTCGCACCCGGCGCCGTGGTCGACGTCTTCGGCTACTCGATCGGAGCGCTCCTCGCCGAGGCGCTGCTCATGCGCAACCCGGACGAGCTCTTCTCGGAGAGCCGCGCGGTGATCTTCTGCGGCGGCGCCGTGATGGACCGCACGAATCCGGTGTCCAAGGCGATTATGGACGACGAAGCGTACCGTCGGCTCGAGACCTCCTTCCGGAAGATCGCAGAGGCGGGGGCGGCGCGATTGCCGCAGGAGCTCGGTCTCTCGCTCGCTCACGTGCGCGACGTGGAGACGCTGCTCTCCATGCTTTTCATGGATGCGTTCCGCGAGCGGCGCGAACGCTCGCTGCGAGCGATCGCCGACCGGGTCGTCGTGATGGGGCTCGCGAAGGACGCCGTCTTCCCGCCGGACGGGCTCGCCGAATCGTGGCGCGCGCAGGACGGCAGCGCGATACTCAGCCCCCACATCTTCGATCCCTCGTGCGACCACCGGCACGAGGTTCCCTTCGATCAGAGGAGCGCGCACCCCGAGGCGGTGAACCGCCTCTTTGAAACGGTCTTCGAGCGAGCCGCCGAGCACCTGGGATCACCCGCGTCCGCCGGACGCATCGCAGTATAGGAGCAACCATGAGATCAGACGGCACGACACCCTGGGCATTCCTGGACGAGTTCCGCGGCACCGCCTTCACGGGGCGATGGCCCACGCTTCCCGAGCTCTTCGCGATCACGGCCGAGCGGTATCCCGATCGTCCCGCGTTCACCGTCTACGAACCCGAGCGCGTCTCGCTCACCTACGCGGAGGCGCTGGTGCGGATCCGACGCGTCGCGGGCTACCTGCACGAGCAGGACATCCGTCACGGCGACCGCGTCGCGGTCTCGGGGAAGAACAGCCCCGAGTGGGCGATCGCGTACCTCGCCGTCCTGGAGGCCGGAGCCGTCGTGGTCCCGATCGACTACCAGCTCGGCGAGACCGACATCGACCGGCTGCTCGGCGCGGCGGACGCGAAGCTCATCTTCGTGGACGAAGAGAAGTACGACTTCTTCGCGCGCGGCCGGGGACGGCAGAGCGTTCGCGTCCGAAGCCTCTCGCCGAACCGGAACGGCTACATCTACGAGCTCGCCGGCGAGCTCCCCGAGGAGTACGATCGCGCGGCCGAGGGCGACCTCGCTGCGATCCTCTTCACCTCGGGCACAACCGGTAAACCCAAGGGCGTGATGCTCACGCACGGCAACTTCGTCTCCGACTGCTTCCTCGCGCAGTTCAACCTGAACGTCCTTCACACCGATGTATTCTACGCGTTGCTGCCGATCCACCACTCGTACTGCATGCTCGCCGTGTTCATCGAGAGCTTCTCGGTGGGGGCGGAGACCGTCTTCGGCAAGCGGCTTGCGATCTCGCAGGTGCTCTCCGACCTGAGGAAGGCGGGCGTCACGATGTTCCTGGGCGTCCCCATGCTCTTCAACAAGCTGATCGCCGGCATCATGCGCGGCGTCCGCGAGAAGGGCGCGCTCGCGTACGCCGCCGTGCGCGCGCTCATGGGCGTGAGCGGAGCGATCAAGAAGCTCACCGGACGCAACCCGGGGAAACGGATCTTCCACAGCATCCTCGAGAAAGCGTCGCTCGCGTCGGTACGGATCTGCATCTCGGGTGGCGGACCGCTCGCGCCGTCGGTCTTCCGCAGGTACAACCAGCTCGGTCTCGACTTCGTACAGGGCTACGGCCTCACCGAGACCTCGCCCATCCTGACGCTCAACCCGGTCGAACACTACAAAGAGGACAGCGTGGGACGGGTCATACCCGGGGCGGAGATGAAGATCGCCGACCCGGACGAGCGCGGCGCGGGCGAGATCATCGTGAAGGGCCCCATGGTCATGCAAGGGTACTACGAAATGCCGGAGGAGACCGCGGAAGCCTTCACCGAGGACGGCTACTTCCGCACCGGCGACGTGGGCTACCTCGACCGCGAGAACTACCTCTACATCACCGGTCGCGCGAAGAACCTCATCGTCACCGAGGGCGGCAAGAACGTCTATCCCGAGGAGATCGAGAACGAGTTCCAGACCTACCCGGAGATCGCGCAGATCATGGTCCGCGGCTACGAGCCCGACGCGAACGCCCGCGCCGAGCACATCGAGGCGCTCGTCCACCCGGACGCCGACGCCTTCGGCGAGGACACCGCGAACGGCGACCGCGAGGCGCGCGTGCGAGCGATCGTCTCCGAAGTGAACGAACGCCTCCTCCCCTACCAGCGGATCGAGAAAGTCACGATCCTCGAGGAGCCGCTCGAGATGACGACGACGAAGAAGATCAAGCGCCACACCGTTGACCGGTAGACCGCGCGAATCGGACGGGACAGGGTATAGGCCGACGGTTCACTCCCGGCGCTGCTCGAGCGCAAGCACCATCACCACACCGTCGTCGCCGGGTAGCAATCGCGGCGGGTCCTCGACCGGCAGAAAGCCGAGCCGCCGGTAGAGCCGCGCCGCCGCGTTGTGCGGATCAACGCTCAGCGACACCGCGCGGGAGCCGCGTTCGCGTACCGCCGCAGCGACGGATCGCCGAGCAGCGACGGATCGGGCTCCGACCCGTCCACGAGATGGATCGCGTTGAGGAGCGCCGTCCGGAGGTAGGGTGCGTCGTCGCTCGAGAGCCGGCGGATGACTATCGGTCCGGGTGCGTGCACGGGTCCGCGTTCTACCTCGGTCCGACCAGGCGCGCCACTCGAGGCGGGCACCCTAGGTCGAGCCCCACCCGAACCCGCCCGTCGATATTGACATCGGTGCCGGGTGGTGCTACTTTTTCGATCTGCACGAGCCCGAGTGGCGGAATTGGTAGACGCGCTAGGTTCAGGGTCTAGTAGGAGTAATCCTGTGGAGGTTCAAGTCCTCTCTCGGGCAGAAGTAAAACTACTTGAAGCAAGGATTTGGGGCATCGCCGGTGGCGATGCCTTTTCTTTGTGTTCGCTGCAGAATCGGCCGCTGATGCCGCTATTGACGCCAATTGGAATGTGGAGGACTCGCCGGATTCGCTCGAAACGTTGCTTACCTGCGTCGCCGACTGCGTTGGCCTTACTCGAGTTGGCGGCCGCGATACGCGCGACGGTTCACTTTGGCTGTGGTTGCTCGTTGCCGAAGGTGAGTCCCACTATCACGACCACGTACAACCACTGTAGAACCGTTCTCGGGGTCTCCACCGGAGTTCCAATCACAGTGCAGATGCAGTCCATGGTTGTCGTCTATATGCGATCGGTCTCAATCCAGCTCATCACGCGCCTTCTCTCAGTGCGGCAAGAACGGCGTCCAGTTCGAATCTGACGACCCGACCAATCCTGATGAATGGTATCCTTCGTTCGGAGACGTAACGGCTCAAGGTGTTCCCCGCCCGCAACTTCTTCCATTGCGATATCTGTCCGGGCGTCACGTCGTACTTCTGAGCCAGCTCCTGCAACGTCGTCTGTTCCTTTGCCGCCCCACGGGAATCCGGCAGGGTGCTTGTGAACCAGTGTTCAATCAGCGGGCCATCGTGCTAGTATGGTACATGGACTTTCAGTTCCAGTATATCCAGCTGCTTTACTT
>JBKHII010000109.1:0-4716 GCA_046538735.1 Spirochaetales bacterium | reverse complement strand
CCCCGGTGCGGATCAACTGAACCGATGTGTAGCCTCCGGTTGTTGTCTTCATGGCGGTGATATCGATCGTGGTGAAGAGCGCCGATCCCGTCGCTCTCTCTTCCTCGCCTGCGGGAGTTGTGCTGCCTCAATGCGCGGCCCGACGCCTACTCGGGCTATGCTTCTCCGGACAACGTGTACACCGAGACGTGAGACGTTGACTCGGAGATGAACTCCCCTCCGTTCCAGTCTGCGTGTCGGCTCTCCAGAGAGAATCCTGCCAGTTGGCCCATCAAGTCGAGCTCAGACGGCCAGATGTAGCGATGGGGACTCCGAAAGAGGCGTGCCTCGCCGCTCTCGCCGTATCGAAAATGGTGTGAGTCAACGCGTTGGTTCACGAGATCATACGTATCAACGCCAACATATCCGGGCTCCGCTGCGAACACCGTCGCGTTCGCCCCGTCTCGTGGACCCCGCGGATCGGGAACACCCAGTTCGACGACGAAGCGCCCACCGGCGACAAGATGCCGCGCCGCGTTGCGGAAGCACTCGATCTGCTCATCCTGCGACAGGAGATTCGAGATCGTGTTGTAGATCAGGTAGACGAGTGTGTATCGTCCCGACGCTCGTGCAGTTGCCATGTCGCCGTGGACGACCGGTAGTGTTGCTTCGTCCGCCTTGGTCCGAAGCTGCGCGATCATTGCCGGGGAGAGCTCGATTCCCGTAACCGAGAGCCCTCTCCGTGCGAGTGGGATGGCAATGCGACCGGTGCCGACGGCAAACTCGAGAACCGGTCCACCTCGAGCGAGTTCCACGAGGCGGTCAACCGTCGGGTTCACCACTTCCGGGGCGAACATCCCCCGCCCCGGCGTGTCGTAGTTCCGCGCGACCTCAGCATCCCAGATGTTCCGTGCCGACATGGAACCGATCATACACCGGCGGCTGCGTGGCTGCCGACCACGGGACACGGGATGCTACCGGAACAGGGATCGGCGTCGACCGGTGTTCAACGGCGGGGACCGAATACCTTTGAGCGGGCGATCCCCGAAACCAAAGCTTGAGATGTGTCACGAACGGTGGTGCTGGAGATCGCGTAAGTCATTGTGGGGGCGTCTGTCGCGTACGACTTCTCGCGACGCACTCGAGCTGCCTCCCTCCTTCAGTTGCATCTCGGAGCACGTTCGACGATACTGGCTACCCGGCGCCACCCGCTTTCGTCGGCGCCGGAGACCAACTCCGCGACCGAGGTAGCAATGAGAAACGCGCTCTGCACGATTGCAATCGTGATCATCGTCGGCCTGGTTACTGCATGCGCATCGTCCGCGTCGGAGGCGACGGTTTCGGGGATCACGGTGCAACGCCTCGGCCGAACCGGGTACTACAAGCTCGTCCGGAATCCGGACAGGGGCTATCATTTCGACGCGTATCTGTGGATCCCGTCGGAGGCGATCCGCGTTCACCGACTACTCGTGACGCCGAACAACACCGGCACAGCCGACGACTCGCTCGAGCTGCACGACACCCGAGCCTACCGGGCGTTCACCGGAAGCTGGGAGGGGCGGATCGCCGAGGAGCTCGGCGCGCCGCATCTCATGCCCGTGTTCCCGCGGCCGAGAACGGATTGGCAGTACTACACGCATTCGCTGGACAGCGACACGCTGAAGATCACCAGCGGCGCGTTGAGGCGGCTTGACCTGCAGCTGCTTGCGATGATCAACGATGTTCGCGAGTACCTCGGCGAAGCGCACGGGATCCGGTTGCCCGGGCAGGTGCTGTTGAGCGGGTTCTCGGCGAGCGGCACCTTCGTCAACAGGTTCACCGTGCTCCACCCCGATCGCGTGCGTGCCGTCGCCTGCGGCGGGGTCAACGCGATACCGATCCTGCCCGTAAGCTCGTACGAGGGCACGCGACTGCCCTACCACATCGGCATTGCCGACCTGGAGTCGATCACCGGGCGTGAGTTCGATCTGGCCGCGTGGCAGCGCGTGTCGCAGTACGTCTACATGGGCGAGCTCGACACGAACGACACCACGCTCTACGACGACGGCTTCACGCGGGCCGAGGCGGCGCTCGTCTGGGACACGGTCGGCAAGGACATGTCGGTGAGGTGGGCGAACTGCATCGGCGTCTACCTCGCCCATACCGAACGCGCACAGATGGTGACGTATCTCGGTCTCGAGCACAACGTCGTCGTCCAGGACATGGTGGAGTTTCTGCGGGTGAATGCCGACGATGGATTCTCGGCCATCACGCCCTCGGGTCCCGCGGTCGTTGCCGAGTGACGCTCCGGCCCCTCGGCCTCACACCGGCGCGTTCAGCATCGCGAGCAGCTCCTCGCTCAGGCTCTTGTCCGCGGCCTTGGTGACCGCCTCGCGCCCAGGACGCGCTCGCTCTCTCCGCCCCGACCGTTGTCGCAGAAGAGCGGCTATCCTATACTTGTCCCGATGAACACGTATACCGCCGTTATCAAGCACGAACGTGACTGGTGGTACGGCTGGGTGGAGGAAGTGCCCGGCGTGAACGGGCAGGAGGCTACTCGCGAAGAACTCATGGTGGCACTCAAGGAGTGTCTCGCGGAAGCCCTCGATATGAACCGGCAGGAAGCACGAGACGCGGCCGACTCCGACTACAGCGAGGATACGATCGCACTGTGAAACGGACGGCACTGATCAAGCACCTCACGCGGTGCCATTGCGTCCAGATACGGGAAGGAGCCCGCCATTCTTGGTGGTCGAACCCCGCAACCCGTCGCCGTACAGCCGTTCCGCGCCACTCCGAGATCCCTGACCAACTGGCTCGCAAGATATGCCGCGATCTCGGAGTGGCCGAAATCGGCAGGGCGTGATTTGCCGAGAGAGTGGGCTTTCTGCCTCCTATTCCCCCGCGCACGCATCGTCGATCTCCACCACTCCCGAATCGACCTCGTAGAAGTTGTTGATGAGCGCGGTTCCGCGGATGCTGATGTCCACGTAGTCCGCCCCCACGGTCGTTACCACGCCGCCGAACCGGTTCCCCAGAAGCTGCGATACGATCTCGTCGCCGGTCAGCGGGTCGGTTCCGTCGTAGCTGCCGCGGACACGGAGCGTCTTCACGAACGGCATACTCACGCTGTCGAAGCTGGCGATCGCGTCGTACACCTCGACCGCGGTGAACGCGTCGAGCGTTACGGTGCGTTCGCGGAAGATCTCTTCGGTTGTGCTCGTGGTGCTCGACCAGGTGTTGGTCGTGGACTCGGTCGTTGCGGTCGTATAGGTGTAGCTCTGCGTCGTGGACAACGACGCGCTCGCGCTGATCGCCTTGAAGGCTCCCCCGACCTCCACGTCCGCCGTCATCGAGAGCGACTCTTCCTGACTCGAGTAGAGCTGGAGGCTCTCCTCCGTGCTCGTGCTGATCGTGACGGTTTCGGTCTGGCTTCGCCCGACGGTCTCAACGAGCTCGGCGGAGCTGCAGTTGCGCAGGATCGAACGGTACGCAAAGTCGAGTCGGGCCGGCGGCGTCACGGGTGGGCTGTAGGTCGTTCCACGGTCTTCGACCGACCACTCCACGTTCACCGCGACGATGCGAAGCGGCACGTAGTCCGCGCTGCTCGCGGATTCCACCAGCGTGGGATACGGGTCTGTGCCAACCACGGTCGTCGTGATCGGATTGCCGCCCGGACCGATGAGTCTCGCGCGTCCGTCGTCGTCCCACTCGAGATCGAACTCGAAGGCGCTCGCGTCCGCGGGAAGCGAGGTCAGGCCGCTCGCGTTCAGCGTATTCGCGGGGTACGTGCCGCCGTACCCCTCCGGTTCCGAGACCGTCAGGTAGACCGGGTCGTTCGAACCGTACTGCATCGTGATGTAGTACCCGCCCGGCGCGTTCTCGAAGTAGAACGTGAACAGGCCGTCGGTCGGCGGGAGCTGCAGGTTCTGGGAGTCGGTCTGCTCGTCCGCGATGAGCGGTTCGGCGAGCGCGGGCTCGGGCGATCCCGAGCTTCGCAGCAGCAGCCCGTCGGTCTCGTCTTCGGTTCCGAAGACCTGCAGGGCGTAGGGGACGTCCGGTGCGAGCGCGATGCCCGGGTAGACGGCCGCCAGCGCCGTGGTGACCTCCACCGGTTGGTTCGAACTGTCCACGCGTTCGGAGCCCGAATAGGTCGCGAGCGTCGCGCCCCCTGCGTCGCGCACCGTGATCGTCACGTCCACGCCGTCCGAGAACGCGTCGACCTCGTCCTCCGTCAGGTCCTCGATCGCGATCGCGAAGGTTGCCACCGTCGTGCCCGGATCAACGCCCACCTCGGCGCCGTACGGCGCGAGGTCGCCGGAGAAGGCGATCTCCGCGGTCGCCGGGCCGTAGCCGCGCCTGGCGATCTGACGGACGTCCACCACGAGCCCGATCTCTCCTTCGTTTGCCGCGAGCTCAGCGGAGGGTACGTCTCCGCCGGATGCGTCGCCGTTCGGATCGCCGTCGAGCGGTCCGGCGCAGCTCGTCACGACAATGACCGCAGAGGCGATGCCCGCCGCAAGCCGAATGAACTCCATCGACCGCCGCCTGCCGCATTGACTCAGCCTTCCCATCGTTGCCCCCCCAACCGCCGCTTCGCGGCCGAAGCTGACTGGTTCTGTTAGGAATATCTACACTCGATGACGGCGACGGCAAGTGATCCGTCCGCCGCACGCCGGGCAGTAACCGGGTCCATCCGAATACAAACTGGTGCCGAAATTGTTGACACAAGTGAAGCACGACGCGATTTCCAGCGGT
>JBKHII010000108.1:0-4733 GCA_046538735.1 Spirochaetales bacterium | reverse complement strand
GGTGCGCTATCTCACCGGCGACGCGTACCCGGACCACGATACGATCTGCGCATTCAGACGCAAGAACAAACAGACGATCAACAAGATGAGCACAAGCCGCCCAAAGGTAGGGCTACAGCCGAACCCCGGGCCGAGCAGCACATCAATCTCACCGATCCGGGCGGTGGTACACGCTGATGAATCTCAACTGATTCTCGCCGAGCATGTCAGTCGCAGCCCGGGCGATGCTGGAGAGCTCGGGTGGGCATGGAACACGATGAGCGAGAAGACCAGGAGCGACGAAGGCAGGCGTATCCACGCCAAGCGCGAGAGCACCGTCGAGCCAACCTTCGGAATCATCGAAGCGCCGATGGGATTTCGCCAATTCCTGCTCCGCGGAACGGACATGGTCAATACGAGTGGACGCTGGTCTGCACTGCGTACGATCCGAAACCGCTGCGGGCACTGAGACAGGGATAGTCACGGGAGCACGACGTTCTACCTGCGGTCGGTGAGAGTCACCGACCGCAAGTGATGCCGAAACCATGATAGACACGGCAACGGGTGCTCGCTTCAAGTCGGTCTCTCAGGACTCGGTCCGACACACCCCTTGGGGGTAGAGAACACGCGACGCAACATCGTGGACGGAAGGAGAGGCGCGGCCATTGTTAGCGCTGCCGGTACGCTCGTAGATATCGCCGCGGCAGCGATTCCCGATTTTGCCGGGTGGAGCTTCCGCAGCGGTGCGCGCTGCACAGCCGGCGAACCGCGCTGGCAACGCCGCCCAGTCGACCGATGATCTCTCCGACGCAGCTCGTGATGGTGATGCAGCTGGCATGGTCCGCAGCGCAGCCGAGGTTGCCGGAGCGTTCGCCGGGGGACGAACGGCTGATTTCGCTGCGGCCGCCGTCTTCGCGCACAAGACGAGGCAGCGTCACCAGACCTCGGAAGATGATGGAGACTCGGAAGCATCCGATGATGGCAACAAGAAGTCGCACTGATCCGCCGCTGCTGTTGCGGAGCGGTCACAGATTCACAATAGACGAGGGATAAGGATGAGAACCGACGCCAAACCCGGTATGATTCGTCGCGTAGGTGAGCCTCTGCCGGCAGGTCTCCTCGTGTTCGCGTTGGGAGTGTGGGTTTCGTACTACGCCTGGGAGCGAGTACTCGCGTACCCGGATCTCGTAGGAGCGGACGTGGTGTCGTCAGTGCCCGATGGATGGTTTCGTGGTCTGGCGCCGGCAGCGGCTTTCAGGCCGTACCAACAAGTCCTCCGGCAGCTGGAAGACCTTCGACGTATTCGACGACACATTCGTCTTGGGGCTGTCCTGCTGCTGCTCGGCGTGTTCGGAGTTGGGCTGTAGAGGAGGCGTAGCCGCGAGAGTCGTCTGCAGCGCCATCCTTCCGGGCCGCTACGCTGAAGACGTGCCGGACTGCCTGTGCCGTTGTGCGCCGCGCGCCCCTCAGTACGCCCCGCTCCCCGAACCCTCTCCCTCGCAGATCGCCTTCGTGGACGAGAACCCGTTCCCGATCCGCGTCACTCCCAGCTCCACGAAACGCTCGGCGGTCGCTCGGTCGCGGATGCCGCCCGAGGCCTTCACTTCGATGCGGTCCTGCGCCGCCTCGACCATCGTGCGCACGCCGGCTTCGGTCGCGCCTTCGCCGGCGAAACCGGTGGAGGTCTTCACGAAGTCGGCGTTCGCCTGGATCGCGCACTCGGTGGTTCGCGTGATCTCGTCCGTCGTGAGGTAGGCCGTCTCGAAGATCACCTTCACGAGGATCCCCTGCGGCTTCGCGACGTCGGTGACCGCGCGGATGTCCGCGACGACTTCGTCCCACATCGCCGAGCGGACGTAGCCGAAGTTTACGACCATGTCGATCTCGTTCGTCCCGGCGGAGATGTACTCCTTCGCCTCGGCCGCCTTGACCGCGCTCGTCGTGCAGCCGTGCGGGAAGGCGAGGACGCACGAGACCTCGGTTTCGGTCCCCTTGCACATCTCGGCGGCGAGCTCGATGTCGCACGGGCGGACGCAGACCGTGCGCACCTTGTAGTCGATCCCGAGCCGGATCGCCTCGCGCGCCTCCGCTCGCGAGAGCTCGGGCTTCAGAACGGCGTGGTCCAGGTATCGATGGATGTTCTCAACGCTCATGCTTCTCCCTCCGGTCTCTCAAACATACCACGCACGCAGACGGGCCGGAACGCCCGCAGCCCACGGCTCGGTTTGCTGTTGGTCCGTGGCCTAGATAGGTTAAAGATGGAGGACTTATGTCCCGAGAACGCACGATCATCGAAAACGTCTCGCCGATCGTTGACGGCGGCCGCTATCCGGCGAAACGCATCGCCGGCGACACGGTGCCGGTTCGCGCGGACATCTACGCGGACGGTCACGACCTGATCCGCGCGCTCGTCCGCGTGCGCCGGGCCGGGTCCGGCGAGTTCGCCGAGCACGAGATGGGACCGCTCGGCAACGACGCCTGGCTCGGTCACATCACGGTGCCGGAGATCGGTTCGTACGAGTTCGAGATCGAGGCGTGGGTCGATCACTACGACACCTGGATCGACGGTCTGAAGAAGAAGGTGAACGTCGACTCGGAAACGGACGTGGATCTCCAGATCGGCGCGGCGCTCCTCAAGGGGGCGGCGGCCCGTGCGGGCGCGACCGAGAAGGGCGGTGCGGCCGTCCGCGACAAGCTCATGACGGCGGCGGATCTCTTCGAGTCGGCGAAGGCGCCGCTGCAGGAGCGCGCGGGGCGCGCGCTCGAAGAGGAGCTCATCGAGCTCGTCCGGCTCTACCCCGACCGTTCGCTTGCGACGCGAACGGCGACGACCTACCGAATAACCGTCGATCCACCCATTGCCCGCTTCAGCAGCTGGTACGAAGTGTTCCCGCGGAGCGTCTACGGCGACGGCTCCGAGCACGGAACCTTTCGCGAGCTCGCCGGGCGGCTCGACTACGTCGCGGAGATGGGCTTCAACGTCCTCTACCTTCCGCCGATCCACCCGATCGGCACCGCGTTCCGAAAGGGCCGCAACAACGCGCTCGCGGCGAACGCGGACGACCCGGGCTCGCCGTGGGCGATCGGTTCGCCCGAGGGCGGGCACACGGCGATCCACTCCGAGCTCGGCACGCTGAGCGATTTCAAGGCGCTCGTGAAGGCGGCGGCGAAGAAGGGGATGCAGGTCGCGCTGGACATCGCCTTTCAGTGCTCGCCCGACCATCCCTGGGTGGCGGAGCACCCCGAATGGTTCGTGCGGCGACCGGACGGTTCCATCCAGTACGCCGAGAATCCACCCAAGAAGTACCAGGACATCTATCCGCTCAACTTCGAGTCCGAGGACTGGGAGAACCTCTGGGCGGAGCTCAAGCGCGTGTTCGACCATTGGATCGCCGCCGGCATCACAATCTTTCGCGTGGACAATCCGCACACGAAGAGCTTTCCGTTCTGGGAGTGGTGCATCGCACAGATCAAGGAGGAGCATCCGGAGGTCGTCTTCCTCGCCGAGGCGTTCACGCGTCCGCGGAGGATGTACGGGCTCGCAAAGATGGGGTTCACGCAGAGCTACACCTACTTCACGTGGCGGACGGGGAAAAGTGATCTCGCCGACTACCTGACCGAGCTCACGACTACGGGCGTCGCCGATTTCTACCGGCCGAACTTCTGGCCGAACACGCCGGACATCCTCCACGAATACCTCCAGGAGGGCGGGCGCCCGGCCTTCATGATTCGCCTCGCGCTCGCGGCGACGATGAGCTCGAACTACGGTATCTACGGGCCGGCGTTCGAGCTGCAGGAGGCGACGCCGCGAGAGCCGGGAAGCGAGGAGTATCTGGACAGCGAGAAGTACGAAATTCGCAGGTGGGACACCTCCGACCCGAGGTCGCTTGCGCCGTTCATCGCGAAGATCAACGCGATCCGGAACGAGAACCCGGCGCTCCAGCGAACGAGGGGAATCCGGTTCCACACGAGCAGGAACGAGCAGATCATCGCGTACAGCAAGTCGAGCGAGGACCGCTCCAACGTGCTGCTCATCGTGGTGAACCTGAGCTACGAACACACGCACTCGGCGTGGATCGAGTTCTCTCCCGCCGCAGTGGGTCTCCACGACTCGCGTCCGTTCGAGGTGACCGAGCTGCTCTCCGGCGAGCTCTTCACGTGGGAGGACTACTGGAACTACGTTCAACTCGATCCCTATCACAATCCCGTTCAGATCTTCCGACTCGAATCGGAGTAAGGAGCATCAATGGCCGAGGCACCCTGGTACAAAGACGCGGTCATCTACGAGCTCCACGTTCGATCGTTCTACGATTCGAACGGCGACGGCATGGGAGACTTCCGTGGGCTGACCGAGCGGCTCGACTACCTGCAGGATCTCGGCGTGAACGCGATCTGGCTCCTGCCGTTCTACCCGAGTCCGTGGCGAGACGACGGCTACGACATCTCCGACTATCGCGGCGTGCACGGCGCGTACGGCTCGATCAGGGACTTCAAGCGCTTCCTGAGAGAGGCCCACGCGCGCGACCTCAAGGTGATCACCGAGCTGGTGATCAATCACACCTCGAACCAGCACCCGTGGTTCGAGCGCGCGCGCAACGCGAAGCCGGGGAGCAACTACCGCGACTTCTACGTGTGGAGCGACACGCCGGACAAGTACCGGGACGCGCGGATCATCTTCCAGGACTTCGAAACGTCGAATTGGACCTGGGATCCGGTCGCCGGGCAGTACTACTGGCACCGGTTCTTCTCGCACC
>JBKHII010000055.1:0-20193 GCA_046538735.1 Spirochaetales bacterium | reverse complement strand
GCAGCAAGGTCGGTGACACTTCACGCGGTTCCGCCGTCGTGAGCTTCGCTACGAGCGGTACACCGGCGTCCGGCCGATCGGTAGACTCAGCCGCACCCGCGCGACGCCGCAAACCGTGCACGAGCACAACTCCCGTCGGTTGCACGCGGATCATCCGGCGCCGGCACGTTCACCAGCGATGCTTTGTTCGCCGCCGCGGCGTCCGTGAACAGATCCACGATGCGTCCAAAGCCGCGGCAGGTTCCCCGGTCCACGAGGTAGACCGTGTCGGTGAGGAGCCGGATGTCGGCGAGATCGTGACTGACGACGAGCATCGGAAAACCGAGCTCGTGGCGCAGTCGTCTGAGATAGGGAATGATCGCGGTCCGTCGCGCCGAGTCGATCGCGCTGAACGGTTCGTCGAGGAGGAGGAGGTCGGGTGACGCGACGACGGCCCGAGCGATCGCCGCGCGCTGTTGCTCGCCCCCGGATGCGACTGCCGGCGGCGCGTCCAGGAGCGGTACGAGGTCGAGGAGCTCCGCGATAGTGTTCACATCCACACGACGGTCCTTCGCGTAGCGCGCCCCGAACGCAATGTTCTCGCGGATCGTCAGATGCGGAAAGAGCAGCCGGTCCTGGAACACGATGCCTACGCCACGGCGGTGAGTCGGCACGTGGATGCCCCGCTCGGTGTCGGTGATGCGCCTGCCCGCGATTTCCACGAAACCGCGTTGCGGGCGATCGAGACCCGCGAGGAGCCGAAACAGCGTCGACTTGCCCGCTCCGGACGGACCGAAGACGCCGACCGTCGCGTTCTCGAACCCGCCCTCGAGTCGCAGGTCGAACTCGCGAAGCGGGAGCTCAACGTGGAATCGCACGCACATGTGGTGCCTTGCTCCAGAGCAGTCGCCTTCGATCGGTCGTCGCCGAGAAGACGAGCGCGACGAGCGACACGCCGATCGAGAGCGCGACGAGGAGGACGGCGCCGCGCTCGCCGCCCGGCACTTGCAAGAGCGAGTAGACCGAGAGCGGGATGGTCCGAGTCCGTCCCTGAATGTTGCCGGCGAAGACCATTGTCGCCCCGAACTCGCCAAGACCTCGCGCGAAGCCGAGCACCGCGCCGTTTGCCACGCCCGAGGAGACCAGAGGAAGCGTCACGCGGAGGAGGACCCCGAGTCGGTTCGCGCCGAGCGTCATCGCGGCTTCCTCGATGCGCGCGTCCACCATGTCCATCGAACCGCGGATGCTCCTCACCACGAGAGGAAACGAGACGACCATCGCGGCGATTGTCGCGGCGGTCCCGGTGAAGGCGATCCGCACACCGAACAGCGAGAACAGCGGGCCGCCCACGAACCCGTTGCGGCCGAAGACGAAGAGAAGCAGGTAACCTGTCGTGACCGGAGGCATAACGAGCGGAAGGTTGACAAGGCCGTCCACGAGTCCCTTCCCGCGGAAGTTCCGGCGAGCCATGATCCGAGCAACGCAGAAGGCTACGGGCACGTTGAGCGTCGTCGCCACGACGGCGAACCGGATCGAGAGGAACACGGTTATCGCGATATCGGCGTGTGTCATCGTGACTGCTCCGAGAATGTCAGGAAGCTTGCATGTCGGACCTCCGTAACCCACGATCGTAGCGGCAGATGGCATAGTACCGCTGTGCGTCCCCCATGCAGCGCCACAAACTGCGTCCGGACCGCGAGTTCCGAACGATCGACCTGCATGCTTCCTGACATTTCCGTTGGCGGAGGTGAGAAGGCGTGGGCGGCGATCGCCCCGGCCACCGCGTCGCCCCCGGCGGCGAGGAAGTCGTAGAAGGCGGCGCCGGCGGCCGTCGCTCCCACGACCAGGCCGCACTCGTAGGAGATCGGAGCGTGCGATCGCTCGGGGAAACGGGCGACGACGCGCACGCCGGTCGAACGCCGTGCTTCCGTCTCGTAGACGATTCCTGCGTCCGCCTCGCCCATCGCAACGAGCGAAAGCACCGCGCGGACGTTCGTCATGAAGACGAGACGCGACTCGAGCCTTCCGTACCACCCGAGAAACATCAAAGCGTCGCGCGCGTACGCGCCGGCGGGAACGTGCGACGGATCGCCGATCGCGAACGGTCCTGGGACGAGCGCCTGGACGTCGGAAGCTGCGCTCGCCTCGAACGGCTCGATCGGCGAATCACTCGGCACAATGAGGACGAGGCGGTTTCCCGCAAATGCATCGTGTTCCGAGACGAGTCCCCGTTCCTCGGCATGGTCCATCCACCGCCGCGATGCGGAGACGAAGACATCTGCCGGTGCGCCTTCTTCGATCTGACGCGCCAGCGTCCCGCTGGAGGCCGGGTTGAGCACGATCGAGACACCGGTCGCCGCCTCGTAGCGCTCGGCGATCTCGGCCATGAGATCGGTCGTGCTGGCGGCTGCGAACACCCGGACCTCGGATGCAGCGGACTCCGAACCGCTCTCCGTCGCGCCCGTGGCCGAGAGCTGGTGCGTGGCCAATGCAACGCGAAGGAGTGCGACTGTCACGAAGCCTGCTGCTCTCGAACGCATGACGTCCTCCCTGCCCCTGGGATGCAAACAGCGTGCCACGCTCCGGGGGTCTGCCTCCGGCCGGACGCGGGGGCTCGCGATCAGGCCTTGGGAACGGCTCAGAACCGCCCGCGATCGGTCCGGGAGCGCGGAGCAGCCGCCTGACCGGTTCATCCTCCCTGGCGTAGCATCCTACCGTTCTGTAGCTTGGGGGCCACAAATCTACATCTGTGCACAATTGCAGCGGGGGTGATCACGCGAGAGAGCGTCCTTCGTCCCGTCTGGCGGTCGTTGACGGCCGCGAGAGGCCGTTGCCACCCGCCACGCGCGGTCGGTATGAAACTTGCTAGTAAGAGCCTATGGATCAGCAGGCGGTCCTCACGCGCCGGCCCACGATCATCGACTCCACGCTTCGGGACGGCGAGCAGGCTCCCGGGGTCGTATTCGCTCCGAACGAGCGGAGACAGATTGCAGAGCTGCTCGCGACCGTGGGCGTGGACGAGATCGAAGCGGGGACACCCGCGATGGGAGGCGAGGAGCTCGAGTTTTTGAAATGGTGCACGCAACTCGGCGTGCCGTGCCGTACGTGGTGCCGAGCAACCGAGTCGGATATCGCCGCCGCGCGCGAGACCGGATTGGCGCACGTACATGTCGGCCTTCCGGTCTCGGAGATCCAGCTCAGCGCTTTCGGGTTCACTCGCGAGTGGGTTCGCCGCCGGGTTCCCGACTGCATGCGGTTCTGCGGCGACTCGTTCGAGTCGGTGAGCCTCGGTCTGATGGATGCCTCGCGCGCGGACCCCGAGTTCGTCCTGGAAGTCGTCCACGCCGCCGCCGACCTGGGCTACTGCCGCGTGCGACTCGCGGACACGACCGGTGTTCTGACCCCGTCCGGCGTGGTCAACTTCCTCCGCTGGTTCGCCGGCGTGTCCGTGCCGATCGAGTTCCACGCGCACAACGATCTGGGGATGGCGACGGCAAACGCCGTAACGGCTCTCGAGAACGGTGCGCGTGCGATCAGCGCCACTGCCCTCGGCATCGGCGAGCGTGCGGGGAACGCGCGACTGGAAGAGGTGGCGCTCGTCCTCGCGCTCTCGTGGGGAGCGATTGCGGGGCTCAACCTCGCGGCGGTGAAGGAGCTGGCGCGCGTGGTCGCCGGTGCCGCCGGTCGCGCGATCGCGCCGGACAAGCCGATCGTGGGAGACCTCGTCTTCACTCACGAAACCGGAATTCACGTCGCGGGCGCTCTCCGCGATCCCCTGTCGTTCCTTCCGATCGAGCCGCAATCGTTCGGGCTCGGAAGCCCGTCGATTCGCATCGGACGCCATAGCGGATCGCGGAGCATTCAGCACGCGCTCTCGACTCGAGCGGTTGAGATCGATCGGCAGACGGCATCCGAACTGGTACCGCACGTACGGAGGCGCTCGGAGGCGCTCGGACGCAACCTGGAATCTACCGAAGTGGAAGCGATTTACTATGAGTTTATTGACGCCCGAGCCGCCGACCGGACGGGATAGGTGCACGTGGTGTGAAAACCACATTCGCCGCGAGTTGAGTCTCCTCTTCAAAGTGAGCAACGCGGTCATGCGTGAGGACGATATCTCGTCCGTGCTCCGTCACCTGATGCACATTCTCTCGGAGACGACCGAAATCGTCCGCGCGACCGTGACGATCTTCAACCGGAAGACCGGGAAGATTTCGATACAGGAGGCGTTCGGCATATCGGACGAGGAGCGTGCGCGAGGCGTGTACGAACCGGGCGAGGGTATCACCGGCCAGGTGATCGAATCGGGAGTGCCGCGCGTTGTTCGCGACATATCTCGCGAACCCAGCTTCCTCAATCGTACCGGGACGAGCCGCGACCTTGACAGCGAGCATCTTTCCTTCATCTCGGTTCCGATCAAGGCCGGCAAGGAGGTCATCGGCACCCTGAACGCGCACCGCCCCTACGCGGCCGAGTCGCTGCTTGACGAAGACGTCTACCTCCTCCAGATCGTCGCCGCGATGATTTCGCAGGCGGCGCAGCTCTTCCAGGCGCACCACGAGGAGAACCAGCACCTCCTCGAGGAGAACGAGCGTCTGCACCGGGAGCTCGAGAGTCGGTTCGACGGCTCACACGTCGTCGGGAACTCGAAAGTGATCCGACGCGTGTTCGAATACGTCCGGAAAATCGCCAACTCGAACGCCACGGTTCTCATCCTCGGCGAGAGCGGTGTGGGAAAGGAGCTCGTCGCGAAGGCGATTCACTACTCGAGCAGCCGCAAGAACGGTCCGTTCGTGAAACTCAATTGCGCGGCGTTGCCGGAGTCGATCGTCGAGAGCGAGCTCTTCGGTCACGAACGGGGCGCCTTCACCGGCGCGGTCCGCGATCGGCAGGGGCGGTTCGAGCTCGCGCAGGGCGGCACGATCTTCCTGGACGAGATCGGTGAGCTGAGTCCGAACATCCAGACGAAACTCCTGCGCGTTCTCCAGGAACGCGAGTTCGAACGCGTGGGCGGTACGAGAACGATCCGGGTAGACGTGCGAATCATCACGGCCACGAATCGAGACCTCGAGGCCGAGATGAAGAGCGGAGTCTTTCGCGAGGACCTCTACTACCGTCTCAACATCATCCCGATCACGGTGCCGCCGCTGCGCGAGCGCAAGTCGGACATCCCGCTGCTTGCGAATCACTTCGTGGAGAAGTTCAGCGAGCAGAACGGGAAGCAGATCGAACGGATCTCGACTCCCGCGATCGACATGCTCTTCTCCTACCACTGGCCCGGCAACGTCCGCGAGCTCGAGAACTGCATCGAGCATGCGGTGATCCTCAGTGAGGATAACGTGATCCACGGCTACCACCTCCCTCCCACGCTCCAGATGGCAGTGCCGGACCCCTCCGGCTCGGAAGAGCGCGGATCGCTGCAGCAGCAACTGGACGCCCTCGAGTACGAGCTCCTCGTGGAGGCGCTCAAGGCCGCGAAGGGCAATCTTTCCGCGGCTGCGCGCGAGCTTGGACTGACGAACCGAATGATCGGAATCCGGGCGAAGAAGTACGGGCTCGACTACCGGAAGTTCAGGTCGTACTCCCCGCGTTAGGACGCCTCGGGCGGGCCGGTTTGTACGTCCTGGTGCATTCTGCTGCCCGCGAGCTACGCATTGTTCGCTCAGGTGCAAAACGGGCGCCCCCCGATTCGCCGAGCTGCCGCGTCGGCAGCCGCCGAAGGCTCGTTGTGGTGCCCTCCCGCTTGCTCGAGGCCGGTTTCACGGCCGACGGGCCCACATGGCACGCCGGTTGCTATTCCATTGCCGTAAGACGCGAAACCCGGCCCGGCCGGGCAACGGAGGAATGAGATGAGAAAGGTCGCTATCTACGGAAAGGGCGGCATCGGGAAGTCCACAACAACGCAGAACACCGTCGCCGGACTCGCGGAAGCCGGAAAGAAGGTCATGGTCGTGGGCTGCGATCCGAAGGCGGATTCTACGCGGCTGCTTCTGCACGGGCTCGCGCAGAAGACCGTGCTGCAGACGCTGCGGGAGGAAGGAGAGGACGTGGAGCTCGAAGACATCCTGAAGGAAGGTTTCGGGATGACGACCTGCGTAGAGTCGGGCGGGCCCGAGCCGGGGGTCGGGTGTGCAGGTCGGGGAATCATTACTTCGATCAACATGCTCGAGCAGCTCGGGGCGTACGAAGCGGACAGGGAGCTCGACTACACGTTTTACGACGTACTCGGCGATGTCGTCTGCGGTGGCTTCGCGATGCCGATTCGCGAGGGTAAGGCGGAGGAGATCTATATCGTTGTCTCGGGCGAGATGATGGCGATGTACGCGGCCAACAATATCTGCAAAGGCATCGTGAAATACGCGGACGCCGGGGGCGTCCGGCTCGGTGGGCTGATCTGCAACTCACGAAACGTAGACAACGAGCAGGAGATGATAACCGAGCTCGCGAAGCGACTCGGCACGCAGATGCTCCACTTCGTGCCGCGAGACAACATGGTGCAACGTGCGGAGATCAACCGAAAGACCGTCATCGACTTCGCTCCCGATCATGCACAGGCGGACGAGTATCGAAGGCTCGCCACCAAGATGGACACGAACGACATGTTCGTCGTTCCCAAGCCGCTCGAGATCGAAGAGCTGGAGACGCTGCTCATCGATTTCGGAATCGCGAGCTAAAGGAGGTTCACATGATCATGGTGCGATCGATCGTTCGGCCCGAGAAGGCACAGGACGTGATAGACGGACTTTTCGAGGCGGGGTACTCGGCGATTACGCGGATGAGCGTGGCCGGTCGCGGCCGCCAGCGCGGCATCAAGGTCGGCGAGGTCATGTACGACGAGCTCCCAAAGGAGCTCCTCCTGATGGTGATACCGGGGGACGAGAAGGACGTCGTGCTCAAGACGATCATGACGCACGCGCGAACCTCGCCTGCCGGTGCGTACGGAGACGGGAAGATCTTCGTGAGCGACGTGGACGAGGTCTACACGATCAGCTCCGGTTTCAAGGAAGAGTAGCGGGAGGGGGACGTTCAATGAAAGAGATCATGGCGATCATACGCATGAACAAGATCAACGAGACGAAACGCGCGCTCAGCGCGGTGGGTCTCCCGGGGCTCACCGCGACCGGCAGAGCGCTCGGGCGAGGCAGGGGCATGGTCGACTACCAGCTTGTCCGCGGCGCGGAAGCCGGCTACGGCGAAGCGCTCGTGCAGCTCGGAACGGGGCCGCGGCTCGTGCCGAAGCGGGTTTTGAGCATCGTCGTGCGCGACGACAAGAAGGACCTCGCGGTCCAGACCATCATGGATACCAATCGGACCGGCGAGCCGGGGGACGGCAAAATCTTCGTCCTCCCGGTCGCCGAGAGCATTCGGGTACGCACCGCGGAACGAGGCGAGGCGACCCTCGACTGAGGGCGGACCACGGGAGGAGCCCAATGTCCAGCGAGAACACTATGGATTCCAACAGGTTCAAGGAGCACATCCTCGAGAAGTACCCGCCGAAGGTACTCCGAAAGAGGCAGAAGCAATTCGTCGTGCGGAGCGAGGAACCGGATCAGGAGATTCAGGCCAATATCCGCACCGTGCCGGGCATCATCACGCAGCGCGGCTGCTGCTACGCCGGATGCAAGGGCGTCGTCCTGGGTCCCACGCGAGACATCGTCAACATCACGCACGGTCCGATCGGCTGCGGCTTCTACTCGTGGCTCACGCGTCGGAATCAGACACGTCCGGGACCGGACGGAGCGAACTTCATGACCTATTCCTTCTCCACCGACCTTCAGGATGAGAACATCGTCTTCGGCGGCGAGAAGGTGCTCAGACAGGCGATTCAGGAGGCGTACGACCTCTTCCATCCGAAAGCGATCGCAGTCTTCTCCACCTGTCCCGTTGGGCTGATCGGCGACGACGTCCACGCGGTCGCGCGCGATATGAAGGAGTCGTTCGGCGACTGCAATGTCTTCGCCTTTTCGTGCGAGGGCTACAAGGGTGTCAGTCAGTCTGCGGGCCACCACATCGCGAACAACCAGATCTTCAAACACGTCGTGGGCACCTCCGAGGAGGGGCGGACCGGTGAGTTCCGGATCAACCTGCTCGGTGAGTACAACATTGGCGGCGACGCGTTCGTGATCGAGGATCTGTTCGAGCGATGCGGCATCACGCTCGTCTCCACGTACAGCGGGAACTCGTCCATCGATCAGTTCGCGAGCTCGCACACGGCGGACCTCAACTGCATCATGTGCCACCGCTCGATCAACTACGTTGCCGACATGATGGAGACGAAATACGGCATCCCGTGGATCAAGGTGAACTTCATCGGCGCGGAGGCCACCGCGAAGTCACTCCGCAAGATCGCGGCGTACTTCGAGAACGAGGAGCTCAGCCGACGGGTCGAGGCGGTGATTGAGGAGGAAAGCCTCAAGGTGGAGGCCGCCCTCGCGAAGATTCGAACCCGAACCGAGGGGAAGAGCTGCATGCTCTTCGTAGGCGGGTCGCGCGCGCATCACTACCAGGAGCTCTTCAAGGAGCTCGGCATGAAGGTGCTCGCCGCCGGCTACGAGTTCGGCCATCGTGACGACTACGAGGGGCGCGACGTGCTGCCCTGGATCAAGGTGGACGCGGACAGCCGCAACATCGAAGAGATCAGGGTCGAGCCCGACCCGCAGCGGTACCGGCCGCGCAAGAGCGATGCCGAGATCGAAGCCCTGGTTGCGCAGGGACTCACCTTCAGCGACTACGAGGGGCTCATGCCGGAGATGGATCCGGGCACCTTCGTCATAGACGACATCAGTCACCTCGAGATGGAGCGGTTGATCGAGGAGTACAAGCCGGACGTCTTCTGCGCCGGGATCAAGGAGAAGTACGCGGTCCAGAAGATGGGCGTCCCCATGAAGCAGCTTCACAGCTACGACTACGGCGGTCCGTACGCCGGATTCGCCGGCGCGGTGAACTGGTACCGCGATATCGATCGAATGGTGAACTGCACGATGTGGGACCTCGTGTCCGCTCCCTGGCAGAGGTCGGGCGTCCTGCACGGCGCCTTCGTTCAGAAGTAGGAGGAACCATGTTACTGCGACACACACCTGCCGAGGTGGCGGAACGCTCGGCGTTGACGATCAACCCGGCGAAGACGTGTCAGCCGATCGGCGCGATGTACGCGGCACTCGGCATCCATCGATGCCTGCCGCACAGCCACGGCTCGCAAGGGTGCTGCGCCTACCACCGCTCCGCGCTCACGCGTCACTACAAGGAGCCGGTGATGGCCGGGACGAGCTCGTTTACCGAGGGCGCGTCGGTATTTGGGGGTCAGGCGAACCTGATCTCGGCGCTGGACACGATGTTCGCCGTCTACGATCCGGACGTTGTTGCCGTGCACACGACGTGTCTCTCCGAGACGATCGGAGACGACGTGGGGCAGATTGCGAAGAAGGCGATCGACGAGGGCAAGGTCCCTGAAGGCAAGAAGGTGATCTACGCGAGTACGCCTTCGTACGTGGGCTCGCACGTCACGGGTTTCGCGTCTATGTGTCAGGGGATCGTAAGGGGATTCTGCTCGGACTCCGAGGAGAAGACGAGTCAGATCAACTTGATCCCGGGCTGGATCGAGCCCGCGGACATGCGCGAGATTAAGCGGCTCGTTCGTGAGATGCGCGTGCCCATGGTCATGTTCCCGGACACATCCGGCGTGCTCGATACGCCGATGACCGGGACGCACGAGATGTTCCCGAGCGGCGGCACCACCGCCGAAGAGCTCGAGACGCTCGGGCGGAGCTTTCACACCCTCGCGCTCGGCCGGTTCGCCTCCGAGGCCGCGGCTCAGGAGATCCGGCGTATCGCGCGCGTCCCCTACGACGTGCTCGACCTCCCGATCGGGATCCGCGCGACCGATCGGTTCCTCATGCAGCTCTCCGAGGTCACGGGGCACCCCGTTCCCGACTCGATCACCGAAGAGCGCGGACGGGTCGTCGACCTGATGACGGACATGCAGCAGTACTTCGCCGGGAAGCGCGTCGCTCTCTTCGGCGATCCGGATCAGCTCGTCGGTCTGACCGAGTTCCTCCTCGACCTGGACATGCGGCCCGTCTACATCGTGAGCGGCACGCCCGGGAAGAAGCTGGCGAAGCGCCTCGGCGGGCTCCTGGAAGAGCGCGTTCCGGAGGCGCAGTTCCGGAACGGGCCGCGGGCGGACACCTTCCTGCTCCACCAGTGGATGAAGAACGACGGCGTGGATCTGCTCGTTGGGAACACCTACGGCAAGTACATCGCTCGCGACGAGGACACACCGTTCCTTCGCATGGGCTTCCCGATCCTCGACCGCGTGGGACACCAGTACTTCCCCACGGTCGGATACGCCGGTGCGGTCCGGATCGCCGAGCAGATCCTCACGCTGCTGATGGATCGCCAGGATCGAGACGCACCGGAAGAGTCGTTCGAGCTCGTAATGTGAGGTTCTGAATGCCGATCCACGCAGAGGTGATTCGCGAACGCGCGCAGCAGGTCTTCACGAAGGGCAAGGACGATTTCCGCCTGAAGAGCGACCGCGTCTCGGCGGCCGGCGCGGTGAGCCAGCGTGCGTGCGTCTTCTGCGGGTCACGCGTCGTGCTCTACCCGATCGCGGACGCGCTCCACCTCGTGCACGGTCCGATCGGATGCGCGGCGTATACGTGGGACATCCGGGGCGCGCTGAGCTCCGGACCCGAGCTCCACCGGTTGAGCTTCTCGACCGATCTCCGCGAGGACGAGGTCATCTTTGGTGGGGAGAAGAAGCTCTATGCCGCGATGAAGGAGCTCATCCCCGCGTACGCGCCGCGTGCCGTCTTCGTCTACAGCACGTGCATCGTCGGCATCATCGGCGACGACGTCGCCGCGGTCTGCAAGCGCGTGGCGCACGAGGCCGGCATTCCCGTGATCCCGGTGCACTCGGAAGGATTTAAGGGAACGAAGAAGGACGGCTACCGCGCGGCGTGCGACGCGCTCGCGCGTTTGGTCGAGTGGGACGCGACCGCGAGCCCGGGCGACGGCGAGCCGATCGGACTCCGTGGAGCCGCCAACGGCCACCGCGAGCCCACCATCAACATCCTGGGCGAGTTCAACCTCGCCGGCGAGGCGTGGATGATCAAGGAGTACTACCGCACGATCGGCGTCCGCGTGGGTGCGGTCTTCACCGGTGACTCGCGCGTGGACGAGATCAAGGCCGCGGCAACCGCCGACCTCAACGTCGTCCAGTGTTCCGGCTCGCTCACCTTCCTCGCGAAGACGATGGAGAAGCGATACGGCATCCCGTTCAAGCACGTTTCGTACTTCGGACTCGAGGACACTGCGTCCGCGCTCTACACCGTCGCCGAGGCGTTCAGTTCCGATCCCTCGATTATGGAGCGCACGAAAGCGCTCGTGCAGGAGGAGACCGGCCGCATCTTTCCCGAGCTGGCCTCCTACCGCACCGATCTCGCCGGCAAGCGCGCGGCGATCTACGTGGGCGGGGCGTTCAAGGCGTTCAGCCTGCTGAAGTCGCTGAAGTATCTTGGCGTGAGCGTCGTGCTGATGGGATCGCAGACCGGGAGCCCCGAGGAGTACGAGGAGATGAAGGAGATGGCGGACCCCGGTACGGTCATCGTGGACGACTCGAACCCGTCCGAGCTGTCGCGTTTCATCCGTGAGCTCAACGTGGACCTCTTCGTGGGCGGTGTGAAGGAGCGGCCGCTCGCGTACAAGCTCGGGATCGGCTTCTGCGACCACAATCACGAGCGCAAGACGGCGCTCGCCGGCTTCCAGGGAATGGTCAACTTCGCGAGCGAAGTCCATCGGAGCGTGACGAGCCCGGTCTGGAGGGTCATTCGCGGCGCGAGGGAGCGCGATCCATGGAATCGGTAGACGCGACGTCTCGCCGCTCGAACGGCGAACGCCGAGAGTCGGGCGTGGTCGTGAACCCGTGCAAGGCGTGCGCACCACTCGGTGCGACCCTCGCTCTGAAGGGCGTAGCGCGCAGCATGTGCCTGCTCCACGGCTCGCAGGGTTGTGCCACCTATATCAGACGTTATCTCATCGGGCACTTCCGGGAACCGGTGGACGTTGCCTCCTCTTCCTTTGACGAGAGCACCGCCGTCTTCGGCGGGCGCCGTAACCTGCTCGCCGGCGTGGAGAACGTCATCCGGAAGTACGACCCCGAGGTAATCGGGATCGCGACCACCTGTCTGGCGGAGACGATCGGCGAGGACATCGGGCTCTACAAGAACGAGCTCCCCGGTCGCGAGACCGTGGAGTACGTCTGGGCCGAAACCGCCGCGTACAAGGGCAGCCACGTAGACGGCTTCATGCGGATGACCGAGTCGCTCGCGAAGCTTGCGGTCGGCGAGGAGCATGTCGACGATTCACTCGCGGCTTCGCCTTCGCCTCCGCTGCGGCTCAACCTCTTTCCCTGGATGGTCAGCCCCGCCGATCTTCGCTTCCTGAAGCGGATTCTGATCGCCGCCGGGATCGAGGCGACGCTTCTCCCCGATTACAGCACGACGCTGGACGGTGGGCTCTGGAGCGACTACGAGCCGATCCCACCGGGGGGAACCCCGCTTGCGGCGATCCGGGCGATGGGTCGCGCGGACCACTCGATCGTCTTCGGCGAGCTCGCGGCCGAGCGTTGCAACCCGGCGAAGACGATCTACGACCGGTGCGCAGTGCCGTACTCGGTGCTCCCGCTGCCGATCGGCCTCGCGAACTCCGACCGCTTCCTCGAGCGGCTCGCCCAACTCGGCGCGCGCGCGACGCGCGAGGGGAACGGTCGGCGGGAGGTGATCCTTCCGCAGGACCTTCGCGACGCGCGCGCGCGACTCATGGACGCGTACGCGGACGCGCACAAGTACTTCGCCGGAATGACGGCGGCCGTTTACGGCGAAGGGGACTTCGTTGTGGCGATGGCCGGGTTTCTCTCGGAAGTCGGGATACACCCGTCGATCTGCCTCACGAGCGACCCCGGATCGAGGCTGCTTACCTGGTCGGTGCGCGAAGCGATGCGCCGGAGCGCAGGCGCCGGCACCGAACCGACGATCGCCGCGGACGCGGATTTCTCGCGACTGGACGCGTTGCTCGAGGAGCACCGTCCCGATGTGCTCGTAGGGAACAGCAAGGGATACAAGTCGGCTCGCGCGCACGGCATTCCGCTCGTCCGGGCCGGCTTTCCGATTCAGGACCGATTCGGCGGACAGCGGCTTCTCCATCTCGGGTACGAAGGAGCGCTCCGTATGACGGACGAGCTGGCGAACGTGGTGATCGCCGGTCGTCAGGACGCGTCACCAGTCGGGTACATGAGCATGTAGCAGGAGGTGGAGATGGAAGCCGAACGAACAGCGCACCCGTGTTTTGACAGGACCGCCGCCGGCACCGTCGCCCGAGTTCACCTGCCGGTGGCTCCCAAGTGCAACATCCAGTGCGCGTACTGCAACCGGAAGTTCGACTGCCCGAACGAGGGGAGGCCCGGCGTATCGTCCGCCGTGCTGAGTCCGGCACAAGCCGCGATCTATCTTGATCGAGTGGCCGAGCGAGTGCCGGTCGGCGTGGTAGGCATCGCCGGCCCAGGGGACGCGCTCGCCCAGCCGGACGCGACGTTCGAGACGCTTCGTCTCGCGAAGGAACGACTACCGGACGCGCACCTCTGCCTGTCCACGAACGGGCTCGTCGTGAACGAGTACTTGGACGATCTTGCCGCGGTCGGGGTGACGCATGTGACCGTGACCGTGAACGCGATGGACCCGGAGGTGGGATCCTTGCTCTACCGGTGGGCGCGTTCTCGAAACCGGAACTACCGAGGTCGGGACGCAGCGGAGCTCCTCATCGAACGCCAGCGGGCGGCGTTGCACGGGCTCGCAAGCCGAGGGATCACCGTGAAGGTCAACACGATTCTCATCCCCGGCGTGAACGAGAGCCAGATCGAGCCGATCGCCCGCTACGCGGCGGGAGCCGGTTGCGAGATCATGAACGTGATTCCCGTGATTCCGGTAGCGGGCACCGCGTTCGAGGGGATTGCGGAGCCGTCGCCCGCGCAGGTTGCCGAAGCGCGGCGCCGCGCCGCGCCGTACATCAGGCAGTCCACGCACTGCGCTCGTTGCCGTGCGGACGCCGTAGGGCTGCTGGGCGCGCGCGAGAACGAAGAGCTTCGTGAGCTCCTGGTGCAGGCGTCGCGCGCGTCAACGGCGTTCACCACCGGGCGCGGCAGGATCGCCTTCGTCTCGCGTGAGGGTATGTTCGTGAACCAACACCTCGGTGAGGCGCGCGAGTTCTACGTGTGCGAGCTCACCGGCGACCGCGTCATCACCGTCTTCCGGCGAGACGCACCCGAGAAGGGATGCGGTGACGAGCGGTGGACGCGAATCTCGGAGATCCTAGCGGATTGCGCCTATCTCCTCGTCTCGGCGGCGGGGACGAGACCAATCGAGGTGCTCGGCTCCTCGGGGCTCACGGTCGTTGAGATCGAGGGCGTCGCGCAGGACGCGGCCTACAAACTCTTCACCTCGCAGAGCATAGCACACCTGAGAACGCGGAAGTCCACGTCGGGTGCCGGCTGCGGCCGCGGGACCGGCTGCGGATAGAAGGAGGAACGATGGCGAAACCGGAGAAACAGATACTCGTATGCGGAAGCTTCCGCGCGTCCGGAGAGCCCCAGGGAGTCTGTCAGAAGAAAGGGGCCCTCGGACTCGTACCCTACATCCAGGAGGAGCTCGCCGATCGCGGGCTGGGCGGCATCTCCGTCGCGATGAGCTCGTGTCTCACCATGTGCGACCGCGGTCCCATCCTCGCGATCTTCCCGGACAACGTGTGGTACGGAGGGGTGGATTCGGAGGAGGCGGTCGACCGGATCCTGGACGCGATCGAGGACGGCACCGTGGCAGAGGATCTGATCGTCAGCTGATCCCTCGGCTCAGTCGGTCCGATCCGTCCCGGCTGCGGCCACCTTGCGCACCGTGCCAACGATGTGGGTGACGCGGTCGCCTTCCACAACCGGCGTGAGCGTGTTCGACCACCTCTCTCCGCGAGGTCCGAAGACGAGCTCGTACGAGACGGGCACCCGTTCGTCCCGGCACGTTCGGTAGTACGATTCAATTCGCGGACCGACCTCATCGCCGAGCAGCTCACGAGGGGACTTCCCGCGAATCCTCTTCTCGGTCAGATTGGTCGCGCGCTCGTGCGCGCGATTGTTTCGAGCGTATCGGAACGCACCGTCTTCGGACACATCCACGAGGAAGAGCGCATCCTGCGTCGTGTTGAACACCGTTTCATACTCGTCGAGCGCGCGACGTTTCTCCTCCTCGGCTCGTTTTCGTCGCGAGATGTCCGAGGCGAAGCCCTCGATCTCGAACGAGCCGTCGTAGTGAACGCCGCTCACGCGCGCGCTGAGGCTGAGCCAGACCGTGGATCCGTCGCGGCGGCGAGCCTCGATTTCGAAGGCATTGATCGAGCCCACTCGAGCAAGCGTTCCCAAGAACTCCTCGCGACGCGACGCGTGTGCGTAAAGCTGTTCCGCGAGGTTCGTGTAGTATCCGATTGTTTCTTCCGGAGAACCAAAACCCAGCATACGCGCCATCGCGATGTTCACCGACAACGCGCGCCCGTCGGACGTTGTGCGGAAGATGCCCACCGGCGCCTGTTCGACCAGCCGACGGTACCGCTCCTCGCTCTCGCGGAGCGCGCGCTCCGTCTCGATGCGCTCGGTGATGTCCCTGGCCGCGGCGTAGATCCGGTCGCCGGACGGGTGGGAGCGCCATTCGATGTAGCGGTACTTCCCGTCGCGGTCCCGGTACCGGTTGACGAAGTCCACAACATTGCCGCCCGCGTCCAGGTGCTCCATCGCCCGTCTGGTGGCCTCCACGTCGTCAGGATGGACGAAGTCCAGGAAGCCCGCCCCCTCGAGGTCCTGCTTCGCGTGACCAAGGATCTCCTCCCACGCCCGGTTCACCTTCAGGAAGCGACCCTCGAAGTTCGCGATGCAGAGCAGATCGAGATTCACGGTGAAGAACCGTTCCAGCTCCTCGTGCGCTTCGTAGAGCTCGAACGCGACCTCGATCGCATCCCAGAGCACGAACTCGCCGGAGTTCTTGATCACGTAGCCGTACCGCGTGATCTCCTTCACCTTCTCTACGTATTCCCGTTCGGAGTGCGAGGTCAGGAAGACGATCGGGAGGTGGCGAATCGCGAGGATTCGCTCCGCCGCTTCCGCTCCGTTGATTCCACTGCCCAAGTCAACGTCCATGAGGATCAGGTCGACGGGTTGCTCCGTGCGGATCATCTCGACCGCAGCCTCGCCGGTATGCGCGGTTACAACGGAGTAGTCGTATTTCTCGAGCGTTGCCTTCTCCGCCATCGCTATGATGGCGTCGTCTTCTACGAGGAGTATCGTTTTCCGGCTGCAGCGCACGTGTTCTCCCCTCAAGGACCTGATGCGCCGGTCCCTCTCTCAAGCTTAGGGGCACACCGGGTGGAGTTCAAGGCGAAAAACTACTCGCGGTCGCTCGGGTGCCGGAGGCTCGGCAATCCCATGTTGCGGATCTGGGCGGTATGGTACGCGTCGTGGAAGGCGATGCCCATGACCATGCGCCCGACCGTTCCGTCCGCCTCGCTTCCGTTCTGGTCGATCCACGGAGCGGCGATCTGCGCGTCCGTGAGCGACGCGACCGCCTCCTTCAAGCGGGCGTGCTGTTCATCCAGGTACGCGAGGTCGCGCATCCAGTCGTTCTCGGTCGCGCCCGCCGGCACCTCGGGGAAGTCGTCCGGGGCGTACGGGAAGGCGTCCGAGCCGCCGGACAACCGTCGGCCCACCAGCCACTTCCAGAACGCGCAGTGGAGCGCCATCGCCCACGCCGTGCGTCCTTCGTACGTGGCCTCGAGCGCCGGCTCCGGAAACGGGATCGACACGAGGGTGGGCCTGAGGTTCGCGCCGTACCAGGTCTCCTCGTTGCCGTACGCCTCGTCGAGCGCGTTGACGATGATCTATGCGGATGGGCTCATGGCGACCTCCACCGAGATGGTACGGTGTCCGCGCGCGCTGCGCAGGAGGCCGACGCGGCATTCGCTTCACTGAGGCCGGCGCGGGTGCGTCTCGCAATCGATCTCGGTATACTCGCGGCGAGGCGACCGTCGGGCCGGATGCGTTTGCGCTTCCCACGTCGCCCCGAATTCGGCAGAATCTGCCGATGAGTCGTACCGCACGAGACGTTGTTCTTCATCTCGCTACCTACAACCGCGATGCGAATGCTGAGATGTACGCAGCTCTCTCCCTGCTGACGGATCTCGCGCGCAAGCGTGAGACCGGGTCGTGGTTTGGTTCGATCCACGGGATCGCGAACCACGCGCTCGTTGCCGATCTCTACTGGCTGCGCCGATATCGAGCGCTCTCATCCGATTCGGCCGTCCTGAACGACCCCCGGCTCTCGCCTCCCGGTCTCTCGTGGCAGGGCTTCCTCCACGACGACTTCGCTGACATGCGGGCCACTCGCGCCTACGTGGATGAGCGAATCGTCGACTGGTTCACGGAGTTCCCGGTCGGTCGATACGGCGAGGCGTTTCGGTACGAAGACTCTCGCGGGATCTCGCGGCATGCGGTCGCGGACCGCGCGTTCGAGTTCCTTTTCGTCCACCAGATCCACCATCGGGCGCAGGTCTCTCAGATACTCGACCAGCTCGGGATTCCGAACAACTACGCGGACAACGGGGTCTACATTGAGGCCAAGCAAGGCGAACCGCATCCGTCCTAAGAATTTGACATATTGGCCCTGGTGGGTTTATCCTCCTCCTCTTGCGCATTTTCGTTTTTCGATTTGTCAACGGAAGTTGCGTGCGCTACAATTGCGGGTAGGTCTTTGAAGGCCATTTCAGGTAGTCGAGAAAGCGGGGAAAACTGCCGAAGTAAACAAAGGTGTACCGACTTCAAAGGGTGGTTTGACCGTGGCCAACATTACCAGACGACTTGGCAGGCTCGTTCGCCTGCTCGCGGTGCTGGGCCTGAGTTTCCTGCTTCTTACGTGCGACAACGTCCTCCAAATCGGGCTCGGAGACAAGGCGGACATCGAGCCTCCGTCGGTGACCCTCGATTCGCCCCGCGACGGAGAGTACCTCTCCGGGACGGTGCGTTTTCGCGGCTCCATTGCGGACGACGTTGAAGTCTCGAAGGTCGAGGTTTCCACGAACGGCGGGCAGTCGTTTGCGGAGACAAGCTTCGACTGGGAGGCAGGCACCTGGGATCACGAGCTCGCTACGACCGATTTCCCCGACGGCGAGTACGAGTTTCACGTCCGTGCGACCGACCAGGCAGGCCGAACCACAACCACGAAGGCGCTCGTCTATGTAGACAATGCCGCGCCTGCCGTGATGGTCCGAACCCCTCAAGGCATCCAGGGCTCCGAGTTCAACAAGACGATCTCCATTTCGGGAGACGCATACGATCGGTTCGGCATTCAGCACGTAACGCTCACCCTGACGCTACTGGACGGTGCCGGCGATCCGGTCGAGCAGCTTCATTTACGTCCCGATCTCAGTTCCTGGCAGGAAGCGTACGAGAACAATGACGACCGAGCCGACGTTGCGGACGGAACCAATAGCTGGACCTACGACTTCGACAGCACCGTCTACTCGGACAACGACGAACTCGAAACGGGGTTCGTGGAGGCCTTTGCGTTCACGGTGACTGCCACCGACAAGGCCGGCAACGAGAACGACGTCATCTTCCACGGCGACGACGTTCGCGCTCTTCTCGGGCGCACTCCCACGGTCAACGAAGTCTACCATGCGCTCGCAACCACCGGCGTGCTGGCAGATTCCGACGGTGATCCGCAGCCGTTGGAAGAGTCGGCCGGCGAAGGATTCTCGCTCGCCATCAACCAGTATCTCGATCTGCCGATCGTGGAGTACACCACGCCGTCTCCTGAGAGTACGGAGGCCGATCCTGATACGCTCGGCCTGAATCCCGTTCTCAGCGGCAGCGTCACGGACGACGACGGGATCGACCTCGGGACGATCGAGATCCGAGTCATTGAAAGCGAAGACGACACGACCACCCCGTGGACGACCCTCTCCGGCGAACAGATCAGCGGTTCCGGCTCTCGAGTCAACTGGACATACGACCTCGAGGAGGCAGTGGGTCCCGCGAACGTCCAAGGCCCCCATTGGGTGGAGCTCCGTGTTGACGATATCAATGGTGAATCTTCTCCCGACACCGGTCCCATCTTCTTCCTCGTGGATTACGGTCCACCTCAGCTAACCGAAACAGAGTCGGGCATCACGGGGACCTCCTGGGTTTACCGAAACGAGGACGTTCCGTTGGGTGGTGTCGCCACCGACGGCAACGTGGTGGATAGCGTCGTGGCGACCTATTCGAAAGACGGCGGGACGCCGGTAGAGTTCTTGAACGACACGACGGACGACGGCGAGTGGAGCACGAATCTGCCGATTTCGCTCGGCGACGGCGCGTACGAGGTGACGATCACGGCCAGTGACGGCGCTACGACGACGACGATCAACCGGAACATCGTGATCGATACCGTCTCGCCCTCCCTGAGCATCACGGCTCCGGGATCGGACGAGGCAGTCGATACGGACACCTACACGATTCGGGGCCAAGCAACCGACGGCAACGGTCGCGGTGTCGCCGCGCTCGACTACTCGCTCGACTTCACGGACGACGGCGACGACACGAACGATACCTGGCATGCCATCGACGTGGCGGGCCTCAACTGGAGTCGCGCCGGCGTGGACGTCTCGGCAGGCGGGCAGGGCGCGAAGACGCTGACCGTACGTGCCGCTGACGGCCTCAACCCCTACACGTACGAGAGCGTCAGCTTCTCGTACGATACCGCCGCCCCAACGCTCAGCGAAACGTCGGTCGGAACCACCGCGCAGGTGATCCGCAATGCGGACTTCACGTTGAGTGGCAACGTGGACGATACGAACGAGCTTGCTTCGATCATCATAACGGCCGAACGCGACGGCGCCGACATGGGTGAAGTCTACAGCGCGAGCACGGAAGGGGCGTATACATTCACGCGGAACGTCGCCGCCAACGGCGACGATGATGGAGCGTGGCAGTACAGGATCACCGCGACCGATACGGCCGGCCGCGTTACGCAGCTCACGCGGCTCGTCCTCATAGACGCCACCGCCCCGGACACACCAACGGTCGATCCCTTCGTCGGCACCTACGCCGTGAACGAGCTCGTGTCGAGTGGTTCCACGGCGGATAGCGGA
>JBKHII010000107.1:0-4780 GCA_046538735.1 Spirochaetales bacterium | reverse complement strand
CCGGCGCGCCGGTGTTCGAGTACCGTGACGACCCGGGCAACGCTCTGTCTTGACGATGCTATGTCGGCGCCCTATTGTGGTGACGAGATGGAGCACAAAGAGTATCGCCTCGCCGCGATCATGTTCACCGACATCGTCGGCTTCTCGCGCATGATGGAGCGCGACGAGCGTGGCACGCTCGAGCTTCTCGCGACGCACAACAAGCTCGTTCGCAATACCGTGGATGCGCACGGCGGACGCGTGATCCGAACGATCGGCGATGCCTTTCTGTGCGAGTTTCCCAACACCGTGAATGCGGTTACGTGCGCCGCCGAAATCCAGGAGGCGGCCGGAGTTCACAACGAGGCCGAACCGAAGCTCCCCCTGCGGCTACGCGTCGGCGTACATCTGGGAGACATCTACTTCCTCGAAGACGATGCCGTTGGCGACGGAATCAACGTCGTCACCCGGTTGCAGAGCATCGCGAAACCCGGCCGTATCTGCATCTCGCAGGACGTCTATCGTCTCGTCCAGAACAAGGTGCCGTTCAAGATGGAGCACCTCGGCAAGGTGAAGCTCCGGGACATCTCCCGTGAGATCGATACGTACGAGATCGCGGTCTCGCCCGCGGCGGAGGTCTCCGTTCCCGGCGAGCCGGACGAGAGCGAGGAACGCCGCGCGATGGGGACCTCAGATCGCGCCGCCACCGGCGACGGCTCCGAGACGTCCGGGAGCACGACGCGCGACGCCGGGTCGCTCTTGTCCGAGAACCTCAGGAGCGGCGAGTACGCAGACTTCAACGAGCTCAAGGCGCTCGTGCTTCAGGAGATCAAGAAAGCGGGCCGCCGCGTTTCGATCGACGAGGTTCGGCGTCGCATTCCACGGCGAAGCGCCGGCGTTGATCGTGCGCTCGAGTCGCTCGCGGACAAGGGCTTCCTCACTCGCATCAACCGCGCTCAGGGCGGCGTCGACTACGGCCCGATGAACCGTGGTGTTGAGCTCTCAACGCCCGGCGGCCGGACCTTCTACGACGAGCACGGGAACCGTGTGGGTCACGAGGAGCGGATCTCACACTCCCAGGCGAGGCACCGGCACCGCGAGATCATGCGCGAAGAGTGGTCGGACAAGTGGGACAAGCACGGATGGCGCGAGGACGAGAACGATCACAAGCGGGAGCAGACCGGTTGGGATCGCGCGCTCGCCGAGCCCTCGCCGGCCGGAGGCTACGATCCGCTCGTGGAGGACTACAAGGACCACGCCGCCAACGTGGCCGAGAAAGAGAAGTCGGGGTTCCGCGGCCATCTCGTGAGTTATCTCGGGGTGAACGCAGGGCTCTTCTTTCTCTGGTCGATGACCACCTTCGGCGGCTTTCCGTGGTTCCTGATTCCGCTGCTCGCGTGGGGAATCGGCGTTGCGAGCCACTTCGCCGGAGTGAAGGACCGCGTGCGGGAGAGCCGCGAGCTCGATCAGTCGGAAGGGCTCACGCGCGAACAGCTGCGCATCTATCGTCGGCTTGCCAAGAGCAGAAGCGCCTGGCGCGGACATCTCGTGTCCAATACCGCCACGGGCATCTTCCTGTTCGTGCTCAATCTCATCGTGTCGCCCGGATTCATGTGGTCGCTCTTCCCGATCGCCTTCATGGGTATCGGTCTCTTCTCGCACCTCCCGGCGTACAAGTCAAAGGAGCGACGCCTGCTCAAACGGCTTCGCGATCTCGGAGCGAGAATCGGCGGAGCGCTCGGGGGCAAGGGTCGGCTCGATCGTGGGCAGACCGGGATCCGTCAGGAGGTTCCCGACGGTCCCGGGTCGGAGGCCGAACAGATCCGGCAGCGCCTGCTGAGCGCGATCAACGAGATGCCGACAGGTTCGCCGCTCGGAGACGACTTCCAACCGGTACTCGACGACTACGTGGAGCAGGTGAAGCTCCTCGACCAGAAGAACCGGGAGCTGGACGAGATCATGAGCGGCATCCCGCTCACCGATCTCGAGCGTGACCTGCGAACGCTGCAGAAGCGGCGCGACGAGGCGAACAGCGAGAAGGTCGTCGATGAGTACGATCGGTCAATCGCGCAGATTCAGAAGCAGCAGAGCTCGTTCAGCGAGCTCAGGAATGAGCAGGAAATCCTCCGCCTGCGGCTGTCGTCCAGCCTCAATCAGCTGAAGCAGCTCGAGATCGACGTTGCGCGCATGAAGAGCATGTCGAGCGACGAAGAGGCCGCTTCCGTGGCGATGCTGAAGGACAAGTCGCGCGAGATGAGCCGGTACCTGGAGGACCTTCGGTCCGGTTACGACGAGCTCGGATAGCCCCGAGCGCCGCGTCGGCGGCACCGGCAGCCGTGCGAGCCGCCGCTTCCCGCCGGGACCGGCCCGCCGCTGCCGATCGTACGCCTACCGCAAACGCTCCACGTCGAAGATGACGAAGCTGTCCGCCGGAACCTCCGGAGGCATCCCCGACGATCCGAAGGCGAGTTCCGGCGGCACGACCGCGATCACGCGCCGGCCCACGCCGAGCGTTCCCACGGCGATCTCGAGGCCACGGATCAGGCGGTCGCGAAGATAGACGATGCTCTGAGGCTCGCCTCGGTCGCGAGTGCTGTCGAGCTGCGTCCCGTCCAGCAGCGTGAAGACGATGTGCAGCTCCACGCGATCGCCTTGCTCGGGGGGCGCCCCGCTTCCGGGCGTCACCTCGGCGAGCAGAATCCCGGTCTCGTTGAGCTCCGTGATTCCAGGCCAACGCTCCCGGACTCGCTCGAGCGCCTGCTCCTGCGTCCGAACACGCTCCGCCTCACGTTCGGCGAGCTCTTCGCGTTTCAGCGCCTCGAACGCCTCGGTCGAAGCGTCGTACCCCGAGACGCCTTCGCCGTACCGGAGGATGTTCACTTCGCGCATTCCGTCGCCGACCTCGATCGACTCAACCACGTCCATCCCCTCCACCACCTCACCGAAGACGCTGTAGCCTCCGTCCAAGTGGGGAACCGCGCGCATCGTGATGTAGAACTGGCTTCCGTTCGTGTCCGGGCCCGAGTTCGCCATCGCGACGACGCCGGGCTTGTCGTGCCGCAGGTCGGGGTGGATCTCGTTCGGGAACTCGTACCCTGGACCGCCCGTCCCGTTTCCGTCCGGATCTCCGCCCTGGATCACGAATCCCGGCTCGACGCGATGGAAGGTCAGGCCATTGAAGAACGGTTCTCCCGGGGCGTGTTCGTTGTCGATCGTGCCTTCGGCCAGACCCACGAAATTCATCGTCGTGAGCGGCGCCTTCTCCGGTTCCAGACGGATGACGATGTCTCCGCGGTTCGTCACGATTTCCGCGTACAAGCCGTCCGGTAGGTCGCGCTGCGGAGTGCTGCACGCCACAGCTGTGAGGCCGGTCAGCAGAAGGACTGCTGCGAGTTGAGAGAGGCGCTTGTTCATTCCGACTCCAGGTCTAGGATTCCAACACAGGCTGTATCGTACGCACGAAGATAACACCTTCGATGGCGCGCAACTGCTCAACGGCTTCCGCGGTGAGGTTTCCGTCAATGTCGATGATGTTGTACGCGAGATCACCTCGGTGACGGTTGAGCAGGTCGAGGATGTTGATCGAGTGATTTGCGAGGATCGTCGTGATCTGGCCGACCATGTTCGGGATATTGCGGTTCGCGATCAGGATCCGCTGATGATCGGTGGGGGCGAGTTGACATGCCGGGAAGTTGACCGAGTTCGTGATCGTTCCCTGTTCGAGATAGTCGCGTAGCTGCCGTGCGGCCATTACCGCGCAGTTCTCCTCCGCCTCGTCCGTGGATGCGCCCAGGTGGGGCACTGCGAGAACTCGCTCGTGTGCGGCAACCTCGGCGTTCGGGAAGTCGGTCACGTAGCGTGCGATCCTACCGCTGTCGAGCGCGCCCAACAAGGCGGATTCGTCCACAAGGCCGCCTCGAGCGAAGTTGAGGAGTCGGCACCCCTCCTTCATCGCGGCGATCTGCTCCGCCCCGACCATCCCCTTCGTGTCACCGTTGAGCGGAACGTGGATCGTCACGAAATCGGAGCTCCCGAGAAGATGCTCGAGCGACCGGGCGCGCTCAACGCTCCGGGAGAGCCCCCACGCCGATTCGATCGAGATGAACGGATCGAACCCGATCACCCGCATACCGAGCGCGGCCGCTGCGTTCGACACCATGACACCGATCGCACCTAGGCCGACCACACCGAGGGTCTTGCCCATGATCTCGATGCCCGCAAAGCGTTTTTTCTCCTTCTCCACCGCCGCCGCGAGGTCGCCGTCCCGCGCGTTCTCCCGCACCCAGACCAACCCCTCATGGATGCCGCGCGATGCGAGGAGCATGCCGGCGATCACCAGCTCTTTCACGCTGTTGGCATTCGCTCCGGGGGTATTGAACACGACGATGCCGTTCTCGCTGCACCGTTCGATCGGGATGTTGTTCACGCCCGCTCCGGCTCGAGCTATCGCCTTGAGGTTCGGCGAGAACTTCTCGTCGTGGAGCTTCGCGCTGCGAACCAGGATGGCGTCCGGATCTGCGGCGCCGTCGTCAATCGTGAACCGCTCGGTCGGCAGAGTCTCGAGACCCTTCGTGGCGATCTTGTTCATTGTGCGTATCGAAAACATGTGTCCCCTTTGGTCGTGAAGAATACACGGATAGGTCTATTCCGGCAATGCTTGTGAACTGTCATCGATCGTGCAGATGTGGCGGCTCCAACTCATTACAAACTGGTGCCGAAATTGTTGACACAAGTGAAGCACGACGGGATTTCCAGCGGTATGAACAGGCAGAGGTTGCCCAGTGATCTGCCGAGAACCCGC
>JBKHII010000054.1:0-20794 GCA_046538735.1 Spirochaetales bacterium | reverse complement strand
CGGATCTTCTCCATCTCCACCTCAGCCCAGCGCACCGCGGCCGACCGAGACGTCTGGCCGGAAGAACGTTCGGTGAGTGTCCGTCCGGTCTTCTGATCCAGGAAGCGAACGTAGAAGACCTTCTTACCCTTGCGAGTCTTTCGTTGGATGATGTGGTACGGCTCGTACCGTGTGTCCTGGTTCATGATTCACTTTGCCTCGGCCAACGTGAATCATGACGTGAGTCAGGGGCAAAAATCAACCCCTCCCGAAGGAGGGGTAAATCATAAGTTGTTGTGGGGTAACAACTTTGCAGCGCAGGATAGTGGGCGATGGCAGATTTGAACTGCCGACTTCTACCGTGTGAAGGTAGCACTCTCCCACTGAGTTAATCGCCCGCAGAAGAACTGTCGTAACTATACCCACGCCGGGTGGCGGCTGTCAATCTCTGCGCCTGCGTGATAGATTGATCGTGATGATACGTGCCCGATTTCGCGGCGTCGTGACGGCAGCCGCAGCCTGTATCCTGATCGCTTCGTGCGCCACCGAGCCGGACGCGCCGGCGACGGACGCCTCGCCCGCGCCGGTCGATCCGGGGTGGGAGCAGCGCGAGACGGACACGGCGATTCGCGTGAACCTGCCCGAACCGTTCGTGAAGATCGTGGATCTCTCGCGGCTGCGCGTGGGGATGACCGAAGCGCAGGTGCTCGCGATCTTCCCCGATCCGTACGAGATCGAGCTGCGGCACGGCGACGAGTTCTGGCAGTACGGATTCGCGGAGCTGATCTTCCGCGACGGCATTCTGCGCGACTGGTTCAACCTCTGAACCGAAGCTGGAGATCGCGATGAAATACCAGCTGCTTGGCAAGTACTTCCTGGACCAGACCGACGACACGGTCCTCTGGATGCGCATCTTCGCCGACGAGAGGAAGCTCATGGTCGGCAAGGGCGTCTATCGGGACGACGTGCTCGTGCTTCTCTTCCCCTCGAGCGTGGACACGATCACCGACCTCGCGGGAGTCCGCTCCGACCTGGAGATTGATACTCTCCCCCGCTGGAACAAGACCAAATACCTCGTGCACATGGGCAACGCCAGTCAGGGCTATCCGGTGCAGGAGGCGATCGACACGGCGGACGGACGTCCGCTCGACCAGGACGAGCTGGACGACGTCGTGGACCGCATTCAGAGGGTGTTCACGTAGGCTCTTCGAGCAGCGGGCCCGCGAGGTACTCGAGCTCGATCACTCCGCGCTCCATTTCCAGCCTCGCGCTGATGCCGGTGAGCTCCGCCTCGAGCACCGCCGCCCGCGCCCCGAGCAACTCCGCGCGCGTGATCAGCTCGTTCTCGTAGCTCACCTCGGCGACGCGGAGCTGCTCCGCCGCGGTCTCGCGTCTCGCCACCGCCTCCGCCAGGCGGGCCTCGGCAACGCGGAACGTCTCCATCGCCGCGCGGATCTGCAGCGGGAGCGAGTCCTCGTACTCGGCGATCGCCGAGAGCGCCTGTTCGTACTGAGCCTGCGCGGACGTCTGGTCGGCCCGGTTCGCGCCGGAATCGTAGAGGGTCGCGCTCGCGCCGATCGATACGGTGAGGTCGGCGTCCCAGCTGTCGATCCAGTTCGACTGCACGAAGGGAATCCGTTGCCCCTGCACCTCCGCCGTAACGCTGAGCCCGAGGTCGGGAAGCAGCGGTCGCGACGCGCGCGCCACGCGAAGCTGCACCGCAGCCTGACCGCTTGTCGCGCGCAGCTCGGCGAGCTGCGGATCGCCCTCGATCGCCCTCCGCACCAGCGCATCCTCGTCCGGGAGGTCGTCCGGTAGCTCCGGCGGAGTCAACGCTCCGATCTCTCTGTCCACGAGCCACTCGAGTGTCGCCTCGCCGCTTCGAAGCCCCTGCCGCACTCGGACGAGCTGCGCGCGCGCGCCTGCGAGCACCGACTCCTGCGACAGCACCTCGCTACGCGTGATCGCGCCGGCCTCATACTGCTCGCGCGCGTTCGCCGCTCTCGACTCGAGGAGCGCCACGAGCTCCTCTACTCGCTCAAGCGACGCCCGGCCGGCCACCACGCCCGCGTACGCGAGCGATACCCGCCTTCGAAGCTCGCGCTCGGACCGTCCCTGCCCCGCGACGCCCGCATCCAGGCCCGCTTCCGCCGCCTCGCGCCCTGCGGTCAGCTTGCCCCACGTGAAGAGCGGTTGCCGGAGCTCCACGCGTGCGGACAAACCCAGGTGCTCGGCGTCCGGCAGAAGCACGACGGGCTCGTCCGGAAGTCTCGCGGGAAAGGTACTCCCCGGATTCGTGACGGTGCCGAACTCGCCGGCCGGAATCGTGATGCCTTCGGCAGGATCCGCGAGATAAGCGATGCCGGCCGAACCGGTCACCGTGGGCCCGAACGCGGCCTTCGCGCCGTCCACCTGCGATCGCGCGACCGTCACGTCAAGTCGACTCCGCTCGACAGATTGGCTCGCATCCGTCGCGAGACGAACCGCCTCACCGAGCGTGAGCGGCTGGATGTCGGACTCCTGGGCAGAGACGAGCGGAGCAACCGTCGTGAGGACGAGCGCCGCGAGAATGCCGATTCGGAACAGCATCGGTCGCGTCATGGCACCGACTGGAAGACGTCCGGCAGCCTGTTCTCACCGCCCCGGGGGTTCGAGTAGACCTCGTAGTCGGTCTCGTTCGCGGCACTGAAGGCGAGCGTAGCGCCGCCCACCTGGACGTCGCTGTACTCGATGTCCACGAGCAATCCATCCTCGCCGGCCGAGATGCCCGGCGACGGGCCGCCGTCGACGTCGCCGGCGTCGTCGTAGTCCCCGGGCTGGAGATCGGTCCAGTTCACCACGAAGACGTACCTCCCGTTCGCGTCGGTGCGATCCACGAGCGTCTCGTGGGGGCTCCCTTCGTAGTCGTAGCTCAGCTGCACTCGCACGCCCTGCACCGGACGGTCCTCCACGTACGCGCCGTCGTTGTCGTAAAGGCGCTCGAAGAGCCGCCCCGCGACGGTCGCGTTGAACTCGGTGCGCGGCCGGCGGAACACCTCGATCGGATCCGACACGACGCGCGTTTCCTCTCCGGGAACGAGGTCGACGGTTTGCTCGATGAGGTAGTCCTCGGAGACCGGATCCGCGATCCCGGAGACGTCGGCGCCCCATTCCGGATCGTCCACGCGCAGCGTCGCCGTCAGCTCGCCGTCCGGGTCCGAGGTGTTCGCGTCCGACCACTCGACCGGCGAGAACTCGAAGGTGCCCGCGTTGCCGTCGATCGTGGCCGTTTGCGTCACGAGGTCCTCGGGCTCGTCGTCGCCCGAAACGGCGGGCAGATCAAGCACGACGCGCACACCGTCCACGCCGGCGCCGTTCGAGTCCTCCACGCGGCCTCGAAGCGCAGGCAGATCAAACGTGGTCTGCGTGAGCCGAACCGAGGCGACGAGGTTGTCCTCCTCGCTGAGGATGCCCTCCGCCTCCACGACGGTGGACCCATAGTCGGGATGCGTGACCGAGAGCCAGATCGTGGTCGTGTCGCCTTCCTGACCGTACTCTCCGAAGAGCTCCTGCCAGATGACGGTACTCGAGTAGTAGCCGGCGTTGCCGCCCTGCGTCACCGTAGAAGTCTGAGCGACGTATCCTTCGGCGTTCGGATCGTCGACCTCATCGGAGTAGATCCGCACCGTCGCCTCGTTGATCCCGGCTTCGGTCTCGTCGTCGATCACGAAGCCCTGGATTGTCGCGCGGTAGTAGTATCCGCCGCACCCCGTGAGCGCCACCGTGAGGAGTGCCAGGATCGCGATCCCGACCGCCCTCGATGTCATCCTGCTTGCTGTCATTCCGTCTACTCCTCGGATCCGCGGCTCGGCACGAGCTCGCGATCGGTCTCCGCTGCGGCGGCCGAACCGTCTCCGTCGTCGTCATCAATGGGACCCCACAGGTCCTTGAACCAACCGCCCGGCCCGTCGTCGGGTCTGCCGTGATCGCCGGCGCGCAAGCGTTTGAAGAACGGCTTGATCTTGCCCTCCACGATCGAATAGAGGACCGGGATCAAAATGAGCGTGATCAGCGTGCTCGTCATGAGGCCGCCGACCACCGCGCGCCCCATCGGGTACCGGAGCTCCGCGCCCGCGCCCAGCCCGAGCGACATGGGCAGAAGACCGAGAATCGTCGTGAGGCTCGTCATGAGGATCGGCTTCAGCCGTGTCCGTCCGCCCTTGATGATCGCGTCGCGCAGGCTCAAACCGCGCGAGCGGAGCGTTCCCATGTAGTCGATCAGGACGATCGCGTTGTTCACGACGATCCCCACGAGCAGAATGCCGCCGGCGAACGCGAGAATGCTGAAGGTGGTGTTCGTAGCAAGCAGCGCGCCCACGAGCCCAATCGCGGCGAAGGGCACGCTCGCCATCACGATGAGCGGATCCACGAAGTCCTCGAATTGACTCGCCATGACCATGTAGACGAGCGCTACCGCGAGGAGGAGCGCGAAGGCGAGACTGCGGAAGCTCGTGCCCATCTCGGCGCTCGCGCCCTCGATCGCGCGTTCCACCCCGAACGGAGGAGCGCCGAGCCGGTCCAGCGACCGCTCGATCTCGGCGACGACGTCGCCAAGGGCCCGGGTCCCGTTCAGGTCGGCCAGGACGCGAACGATTCGCGAGCGGTCGCTGCGCTCGATCGAGGTCGGCGAGCGACCGTCGACCTCATCAATGAGATTCTGCATGGGCACCCTCGTGCCCTCGGAATTGACGAGGAAGAGGTTGTTCACCCGAGAAAGATCGGCACGGTCCGTCCGGTCGAGGATGACCATCACGTCGTAGTCGCCGGTCTCGTCCTGAAAGCTCGTGACCTCCACGCCGTTGTAGGCCGCGCGCAAGGAGGTCGCGATCTCGCGCGCCGAGATGCCCAGACTGGACGCTTCTTCGCGACGTACGATGAACCGTGTCTCGGGGATTCCCGACTCTGCACTGCTGCGGACGTTGCGAAGCCCCGGCACGGTGTCGATGGTCGCCACGATCCCGGTTGCGTGCTCGCGCATCGCTTCGAGATCGTTCCCGCGGAGCTCGATCGCGATATCCGCGGACACGCCGCTCGCCATGCTCGCGAGCGAGCTCATGCCTACGATCGTCGTCCGATGGTCCACGTCCAGGACCTCACGGTCGATGCGGTCGTCGACCGCGCGCGTGATCTCCCAGATATCGCGCGGTCGCTCGCGCCTCGGCACGAGCGCCACGATGACCGATCCTTCGTTGTCCGCGCGTCGGCCTCCACCGGCTCCGGCGACCCCGGCGATCGAGCGCAGGTCGTCGCCGACCACCTCGCGCACGATCTCCTCGATCTCGCCCGCCTTATCGAGCGCAAACGCCGCAGAGGCGCCTTCACGCGTTTCGAACGCGACCGTGAAGTTGCCCTCGTCCGCGACCGGCAGGAACTCGGTTCCCAGCAGCAGCACGCTGCCCACGCTCACTCCGAGCAACACGAGCGCGACAACGATCACGAGGGCGCCGTGTCGAAGCGCGCCGGCGATGAGCCGCTCGTAGCCTTCATCCAGCCGCTCGAGCGCGCGCTGAACCGCCGCCCCGACCCGGTTGACCCACCGGAATCGAGTGCGCACCTCAACGTCCGCAAGCGAGATTTCGTGGTCCGCCTCCGTCGCGTTCTCGGTGACGGGCTTCACCTTGAGGAACCGCGAGGAGAGCATGGGAATGAACGAGAGCGCAGCGACCAGACTGACGAAGAGACTGAAGGCGATCGTGAGCGAGAGGTCCTCGAAGAGCTCGCCGGCGAGCCCGCCGACGAAGAGCATCGGCAGGAACACCGCCATGCTCGTGAGCGTGCTCGCGGTCACGGCCTTACTTACCTCTTCCGCTCCCTGAACGGCCGCTTCCTGCGGCGAATGGCCGGCGAGCGCCTTCCGGTAAATCGATTCGAGCACGACCACGGAGTTGTCCACGAACATCCCGATCGCGAGCGTGATTCCCATCAGGCTCACGATGTTGAGCGTCATCCCGCCGAAGTCGATGAGCGAGATCGTCGCGACGACGGACACCGGAATCACCGTGGCGATGATGACGGTGCTCCGGACGTTCCGCAAGAAGAAGAGGAGAAGCAGGATCGCAAGCAAGCCTCCCTGCCAGCCGGCGTCCACGACCCCGCCAATGCTGTCGCGCACGGTGTCTGCCTGATTCTCCTGTATCTCGATCGAGACGCCGTCCGGCAGCTGTTCGGCAATTGTATCCAGCGCGGCAAGGACGCCCTCGTTGACGTCCACGGTGTTTGACGCCGGTTGCTTCCTGATGCTCAGCCGCACCGCATCGCGTCCCCGTGCGGTTGCGAGCTCTTCCCGGGGTTTGTAGTCGAGCGAGATCGACGCGAGCTCGCGCAGGTAGATCGGGACGCCTTCCCGATAGCCCACGAGCAGCGACCCCACGTCGTCCAGCGTGTCGAACTCCGCCACGGTGCGCAGCGAGATGCTGTTCGCACCAACGTCCAGACTTCCGGCGGGCACCGTGAGATTGTCGCCGCCGAACGCCTGGAGCACCTGCGTGATGGGTGTACCGGTCTTGATGGTGGCGTCCAGGTCGAGCTCAACGAGCACCGCGCGCGTGCGGCCGCCGAAGACGTCGGCCTGCCCCACACCGTCTACGCGCTCCACGGCGGGCACGATCGTATCGTCGACTACCCTCCGGAGATCCACACCGTCGTTCGTCGTGACGATATTGAGCTGCAGGCTGGGAGTCATGGAGGCGCTGTACCGAAAGACGATCGGAGCCTCGGTACCGTCCGGCAACTCATCCTCCACCGACGAAAGCGATTCGCGCACGTCGATCATCGCCTCGCCCATATCCGTGCCTTGTGCGAAGCTGATGACCACCTGCGATGCCGATTCGAACGAGCTGCTGCTCAGGCTCTCCACGCCGCTGATGCCCGCCGCGGCATCCTCGATCGGCTTGGTGATGCGCGACTCGACCTCGGTGGGCGCGGTGCCGGGACTGATCGTGTAGACGAGCGCGGTCGGGAGATTCACTTCGGGAAAGAGCTCCTGCCCAACCCGCGTGAGCGACACCAAGCCGAACAGCAGGAGGGCGAGAAAGATCATCGCAGTCGTGACGGGATGCCGTACGCTCAGTCGCGGTAAGCTCATTGCACGTCCACCGGACCGGCGTCCGAAAGGAAGGTCGCCCCTTCAACGATGATCTGCTCGTCCCCCGCCAGACCGTCGTGCACGATCCGCGTACCGTCCGGTCCGTCGGCGCTCACGACGGGGATGGCGACGGCCACCGCCGGGGACCGCTCGGCGTCCGACGCTCGGACACCGAAGACCACCTCGCGACCGTCCCGAAGCTGCACCGCCGACGCGGGGACGTGGACGGCCGCCGGGAACGTCTCCAGCACGAACACCGCGTTCACGTACATCCCGGGCCGCAGCCGTCCGTCCGCGTTCGGGATCGCAACCTCCACTTCGAACGTCCTGCTCTGCGCGTCGATCACCGACGCGACCGTGCTGATCGTTCCCACGAACGGATCGCTTTCCGGGTACGCCTCCGGGTAGACGCGCACGGTCATGGCGCCCTCGGTCCCGCGGAACTCACCGTAGAGTCTCTCCGGGACGCTCATCCTCGCGTGAATGAGATTATCGTTCACGAGCGCGACGAGCGGCGTCTGCCGGCCGACCATCTGCCCTTCCTCCGCGAGCACCCGTGCGACCGTGCCGCCTACCGGGGCGCGAACAACCGCGTAGTCGAGCTGCAGCTCGGCGAGCTCGAGTTGACGTTGCGCCGCCTCGGCGTTCGCACGCGCCATCGTGAGCTCCTCTTCGCTCGCGCCCTCTTCCATGATATCGAGCCGCCGCCTCGCATTCGCAACCTGCGTCTCGGCGGTCTCAAACTCGTCGAGCGCTGCTTCATACTCGCGGCGTGAGATCGCTTCCGCCTGAAAGAGCCGCTCGGTGCGCGCCACGTTGGCGCGAGCGGTTTCGAGCGTCGCCTCCGCCTGTTCCACGTCCGCGCGAGCGATCTCGAGCTCTTCCGAGCGCACGCCACGCACCGCCTGTCGATACTGCGCGTCCGCCGCCTCGTACGCGGCGCGCGCCTGGGCGACCTGCAGACGCAGGACATCGTCTTCTATCCTTGCGATGACGTCGCCGGCCGAGAGCCGCTGATTCGTCTCCGCCTCCATCGCGGTGATCCTCCCGCCGACCTTCGGCAGCACCGTCGTACTCGCCTCGGGAATCAGGTTGCCGGAGTAGCGGACACTCCGCTCGGCGTCCCGGAGGACCGGGCGTCCCACGACGACCGGAGTCGGCGGCTCCACGTCGGCCACGGGTTCGGGTGCTGTCAGGAACCGTGCAGCCGGGATACCCAGGAACATGAGCACGACCAGTACGGACACCACGATCCGCACGATCCTGCGGCGTGTCTGCGTGCGCTCACGAGCGGAGTTGTCCTTGTCCAACGTGCCCGTCGCCGCGTCGACCTCGCCGCCATGCTGTTCCAGCTCGGTTGCCATGATCCCTCCCGGACTGCTCGCATCATTCGTAGATGAATGATGATTCATCTACAATGTAGCGTCAACCCTGCAAGAATTCAAATGAGAGTTGTGTAAAAGAATGGAGACTGCGGCGTGATCTACGCGAGAACGTTCACGTTCCGGCCGAGCATGGGATCCGTATAGACCTGCTGTTGCCCGGAAACGCTCGAGACATTGATGAGGTCGACGAGCGCACTTCCCTGTTGCTCCACGGTATCGATCGCGCTCGCGAGCACGGAGGTCTGTGCCTGCTGCATCAGTTGTGCCTGCGCCGCAGTCGTATGGGCCGACGCAATGGACTCAATCATGGTTTCAGTATACAACTTCTCGCGCTCATCGACACGCGAAAACACGCCGTAGTCGGCCTATCTCGTCGCGACCGAATCGGCGGCGTAGAACTGCGCCTCGATCCGGGAGAGCACCCAATCAACGAGCAGCGCGAGCGTCGCCGCGGCGACCGCTCCGGTGAGCACCCACGCGGTATTGTCGCGGACGAGCCCGGCAATGATGATGCGCCCGAGCCCGCCGGCGCCGATCGTGGAACCGATCGTCGCGGTCCCGATGTTCAGCACCACGCTCGTGCGGATCCCTGCCATGATCACCCGCGCGGCGAGCGGCAACTCGGTGCGAAGCAGCCGTTCGATCGGCCGCATCCCCATCCCGACCGACGCCTCACGGACATTCTCCGGGACCGCCTCGAGCCCGGCGATCGAGTTCTTGATCACCGGCAGCACGCTGTAGATGAAGAGCGCGGCGACCGTCGGCTTGAAGCCGAAACCCAGGGCCGGAACCGCGAGCGCGAGCACGGCGACCGGCGGGAACGTCTGCGCGAGGCTGCTCGCGTCCTGGGCGAGCTGGAGAAACGCCCGGCCGCTCTCGCGCGTCACGCCGATGCCGATGAGCAGCCCGACCGCCGTCGCCGCGCCGCTCGAGATGCCCACGAGATAGAGATGCTCCACGATGAGCCGCCCCACCGAGGCGCGGCCGTAGACGAGCTCGGTGGACGCGGGGAAGAGGACGCCGAGCACCGGCTCGAGCAATGACGGGAGCGACAAGAACACGAGGAGCGTCACGCCTGCGACCGGAAGCAACGACCTACGGAGCATTCTTCTCTCCGGCGCCGGTCGCTGCGAGGCCCGAGCCCCGCCTGGTCACCGAGTGGATCGCCTCGAGCGAGACCTCTCCCACGAGCCTTCGATGCTGATTCACGACCGCGAGATGCGTGGTGTGGAGATAGAGAAGAAGCGAGAGCGCCTCGCGGAGGCTGCCGTTCTCCGGGACCCAGTACGGCTCGGGGGGCCGGTAGACCTCCTGCGGCTTCGTCTGGAACGACACGCCGACGAGCCGTTCGTCCGCATCCACGTGCCACGTCGGTCGCACGGGCGACGCGTTCTGCGGTGTGACGTACGGCAGCACCTCGATCTCGCCGCCGGAGCGGACCGCGTGAGACTTCTCCACGTACTCGCGCACGTTGAACCGCGCGAGGCGCTTCAGCACACGGTCGCTTCCCACGAAGTCCTGGGCGAAGTCGTTCGCAGGATGTTCGAGAATGTCCTCCGGCGCAGCGATCTGAATCACCCTCCCGTCGCGCATGAGCACGATCTCGTCCGCGAGCCGGACCGCTTCGTCCAGGTCGTGCGTGACGAAGACGACCGTCTTCTTGAGCTGTCGTTGGATCGACGCGAACTCGTCCTGGAGCGTCTCGCGATTCAGCGGATCGACCGCGCCGAACGGCTCGTCCATCAAGAGCACCGGCGGGTCCGCGGCGAGTCCCCGGGCAACACCGATTCGCTGCGCCTCTCCGCCGGAGAGCTGCGATGGAAACTTGTCACGGTACTGCTCGGGATCGAGCCCGACAAGCTCGAGCAGCTCGGTCGCGCGGTCTGCGATCCGTTCTCCATCCCACTTCAGCAGGCGCGGCACGATTCCGATGTTCTGCTCGACCGTCATGTGCGGCAGCAGACCGATACTCTGGATCACGTAGCCGATGCCTCGCCGCAGCTCTTCGGGCGGAAAGGTCTTGACCGGACGCCCCCGCAAGAGCACGTCGCCGTCCGTGGGCTCCACGAGCCGGTTGATCAAACGGAGCGTCGTTGACTTCCCGCACCCGGACGGACCGATCAGCACCGTGAGGCTACCTTCGGGAACGTGGAAGGAGATCCCGGAGAGCGCTTCCACCTCCCCGAAGCGTTTCACCACGTTCTTCATCTCGATCACGATCGCTCCTCCTCCGGCCCCGGTTGCAGCGCGCGAATGAGCATGTCCATGCCGCGATCCACGATCACCGCGAGCGCAACGATCGGCAACGCGCCGAGCACGATGAGATCGGGCGCGGCCTGGCCGAGCCCCTGGAAGACGAAATTGCCCAGCCCACGGGCGCCGATGAGCGCCGCGACTGCCGCGTTTCCAACCGTCTGCACGGCCGTAATGCGCAACCCGGTGAGAATGATCGGGAGCGCGATCGGAATCTGCACCATGCGAAGCAGCTCGCCACGACTCATGCCCATCCCTCGACCGGCCTCGACGATCCCCGGGTCGATCGACTTCAGTCCCACGAAGGTGTTACGGACGACCGGGAGCAGCCCGTAGAGCGTGAGCGCGATGATCGCCGGCGCGTTGCCCACACCGCGAATGCCGATCGCGCGAAGCGCGGGAATCTCCCGCGACAGGAAGGCGAGCGGCGCAATCATGAGTCCGAACAGGGCGAGACTCGGAATCGTCTGCAGGCCGCTGGTGACGGTGAAGACCGGGCGGACGGCGCGCTTCGAACGAAAGGCCCACATCCCGAGCGGCACGCCGATCACGACGGCGCCGGCGACGCTCGCGCCGCTCAGTACGAGGTGAGCGCCGAGCTCGCCCCAGAATCGCTCTCCCCGATTCAGGAACTCCTGGACGACCCCGATCCCGTCGAACGGCACCAACAGAAACACCGCGACGGTCGCAAGCAGCACCACCGGAGTCGCGAGCCTGACGAGCACGGCGCCATGGTCCGCCGACCCCGAAGCAGATGCAGTCGCGCCCCCGTTTCGAGCGAGCCGCCTGCGCGCGTCATAGAAGAGGACGTACGCTCCGAGCGCTCCCAACCACCAGCCGAGCCCGGGCCCCGTCCGACCGGCGTCGAAACCGGAGCGTTCGAGCGCCACGGCACTGCCGATGCCCAGCAACGCCAGCAAGAGCGGTATGAACGCGACGGACACGGATAACCGCAGCGCTCCGAGTCTGCGCCGGCTCGGAACCAGCGTCAGGACCATCGCCGCGACGATCGCCGCGACGAGCAGGAGTCCGACGACCGCAATCTCCGGCGTTGGCGTCGTCCACAGCGATACGGATACACCTTCCGCGGCGCGATTGGGTTTCGCGGTGAGCGCGGGAAACACGAGTGCGAACAAGAGTGCGGCCAGCCCCAAGAGGCTGACCGCTTCGCGTTTCATGGGGCTACCGGCTCCTAATCGAGAAAGCCGTTCTCTTCGAGGTACCCGCGCGCGACGGCATCCGCAGGGCGACCGTCAACGGCAATCTGCGCGTTCAGACCCTGCAGCGTTTCCAAGTCGAGCGTTTGGAAGACGGGCTCCAGAATCGACTCGATTTCGGGATACTGCTCGATCACCTCCTCGCGGACGATCGGCGCGGGCTGGTAGACCGGCTGCACCCCAAGCGAATCCTCCATGACCACGAGACCCAGAGCCGCGAGTGCACCGTCGGTCCCATACGCCATAGCCGTGTTCACACCGTCCGTCCGGCGGGCGGCCGCCTGAATCGTCGTTGCGGTGTTGCCTCCGGAGAGGATGAGCAGCTGGTCCTCGCTCAGGTCAAAACCGTACGCCTCTTCGAAGGAAGGAAGGGCATCGTCGCGACTCACGAACTCCTCGCTTCCCGCAAGCTTGATGGTCCCACCCTCGTTCACGTAGTCGGCAAAGTCTTCGAGTGTCGCCAGGTCTTCGCTCTCGGCAAGGTCTTCCCGGACCGCGATCGCCCACGTGTTGTTCGCCGGCGCAGGCTCCAACCAGACGATGCCGTTCTCTTCAAGGTCGAGCTCCGCTATCGTCTCGTACGCGCGTTGCGCGTCCTGCCAGATCGAGCCCTCGGTGTCCGAGAAGAAGAAACCGCCGTTCCCGGTGTATTCGGGGTAGATGTCGATCTCTCCGTTGATGATCGCGCGACGGATCACGTCCGTCGTTCCGAATTCGGTACTGTTCACCGCACGAAACCCGTTGTCTTCAAGGAGCAGCACGATCATGTTGCCGAGGAGCGCACCCTCGGTGTCGATCTTCGAAGCCACCGTGATCGGCCCTTTCGTCGCTCCGCCGTCTTCCTGCATGCCGGTAGCGTACAGAGAACCCGCGAGCAGCAGGGTCGCAACGAGGAACACAGCGACCCTCTTGATCCGGAAAGAAATCTTCATGTTCGCCTCCAGCAGCAAACTTAACTGTCGCACCGGGTGGGGTCAAATCGACCCAGAACCGCCCGCCGAGCGAACTCCTCCAGGCCGGCGAGCCGCGCTTGCGAGCGCAGTTCGGGATTCGCGTTGACCATCTCCACGTACTCCTCGTACCAACGGCGGAAGTCGGGAAAGCGACGGAACCGGCGGTGAACCGTCGGATTCCTGATCGCCCACGGTTTCGGACCCGCGAAGTGCGTGCCGAACAGTAGGGCGAGTTCGGGATAGCCCGACAGCCCGGCGAAGCAGAGATCCACATTGTGCCATCGCCCCGACCAGAACGCCGTGAGGAACTGCATGTCCGGCCAGCGATAGTCGGCAAGCCGCGCCGCAGGACCGACGCCGGAGCCCAGCAGCTCGACTACTGCTCGGTACTCGTTTATGTTCGGCTCGAGTACGAGCAGCGCGGCGTTGACCCCGAGATTCGTGGGGTCTCCGAGCACACGGTCGGTGATCCGTGCGGGGATCCGCTCGCCGTGGGGAATCGCCCGATAGTGGTCGTGCCATTGCCACCGCCCGTGGTCGAGCCGACCGACCGCGACGTAGCGACGCGAACGGTTGGTGCGCTTGAAGAGGTCTTCGCGCTCGTTGATGATCCCCGCAGGGGTCGAGAGCAGGAAGAGGTGGTCGTAGCAGCGAATGGGGAGCACGTCGGCATCCAAGAGCACGACCTTCTCGTACGAACAGCCGAGATCGCCGTCCGCTCCGAGCCGGAGTGCGCGAGGACGAGCGCCCCGGGAACGTAACCGTCATTCTTCACGATGAACGTAGCGAATGCATATGCAGACATAGACGAATCCTTTCGTTGAGTTCTGAGATCGCTCGTAACGATTGGTTCGTCTACTTGTCCATGTTCTCCCTACGCTCCTGGTCCGTGAGCCCCGGCCCTCGGTCGGCATGACCTCAGTGGTGGCTCAGGACCTCCTCTTCTTCCTCTTCCAGGAACTGGCTGGTGTAGAGGTCATAGTACTTCCCGCGTTGCTCGAGAAGGTCGTGGTGCGACCCTTCCTCGATCACCTTACCCTTTTCAATGACGAGAATTCGGTCGGCGCGACGGATCGTGCTCAGACGGTGCGCGATGATGAAGCTCGTCCGCCCCTCCAGGACCGTCTGCACGGCCTCCTGGATCAGACGCTCCGCCTCGGTGTCCACCGAGCTCGTCGCCTCGTCGAACACGAAGAAGACCGGATCGGCGATGATCGCGCGCGCGAAGCTCACGAGCTGTTTCTCTCCGGTCGAGAGCAGGTTGCCGCCCTCGCCGACCTCGCTGTCGTACCCCTTCTCCATCCTGGAGATGAAGGCGTGGGCACTCACCATCGTCGCGGCCCGTTCGATCTCCTCGTCGGTGGCGTCGAGCCGGCCGTAGCGGATGTTCTCGCGGACCGTTCCGCTGAACAGATGCGGCTGCTGGAGCACGTAGCCGAGATTCGACTCGTGCCAGAGCACACTGCGTTCGCGATAGTCGCGCCCGTCGATCAAGATCCGCCCCTCGGTCGGCTCGTAGAACCTGCACGCGAGGTTGACGATCGTGCTCTTCCCGCTTCCCGTCTCGCCCACCAGCGCAATGCTCTCGCCGGGCCGAACAACGAGGTTGAAGTCTTCGAGAACCTCCTCGCCTTCCTTGTACTTGAACCCCACGTGCTCGAACTCGATCCGACCGGAAGCCCGCTCCCAGTTCTCCCTCTTCGGATGGAACGAATCGCCGTACCGGGCAACGACCGCGTCCGTATCCTTGATATCCGGCTCGGTCTCTACGAGTGACATAATCCGCTCGGCACTCGCCTGCGCGGCCTGAAGCTCGGTGATCACGCGAGCGAGCTCGCGAACGGGCTCGAAGAACTGCACCGTGTAGCCCACGAAGGCGACCAGCGTGCCGTAGGTAATCGCACCGACCATGACCCCGGCGCCACCGGCCCAGAGAGCGAGCCCGGTCCCGATCGAGCCGAGCGTGAGAACGATCGGCAGGTAGAGCCCGCTGAAGACCGCCGTGCGGACACTCGTCTCGCGCATACGGTTCGTGAGCTTGGTGAAATCCTTGAGATTGGACTGCTCCTGCACGAGTGTCTTGGTCGTCTTTGCGCCCATGATGCCTTCGTTGTACGCCCCCGAGATCTTGGAGTTCGTCTTCCGCACCTCGCGGTTGCTCTCGAGAATTCGCTTCTGGAAGTACATGCTCACGAGCGCAAGCGGCGGCATCACCGCGAGCACGACCAGTCCGAGCGTCACGTTCATGCTGATCATGAACGCCCCGATCGCGAGCATCATCGTCCCACCCCACGCGATATCGACGAGGCCCCAGCTGATCGTGTCTCCGAGCCGCTGAGCGTCGCTGGTCAAACGAGCCATGATCCATCCGACCGGCGTGCGGTCGTAGTAGCTGAACGAGAGTTCCTGGAGCCTCCGAAACCCCGTCTTGCGCAGATCGTGGACGATACCGACCTCCACGCTCCCGGCGAGCCTGATGAGACCGAACACGTTCGCCGACTGGACAACGACGAGCAGCCCGTAGAGCGCGAGAAAGCCGCCGAGCCCGTCGGTCGTCCCGGGTACGATGAACCGATCGATCGCCATCTTGTTCATCATGGGGAAGAGGGCGTCAATGAGCGCGACCAGCACCATGACGCCGGCGAGCGCGATGAGATTCCACTTGTAGGGGCCCGCGAACCGCAGCAGCTTGCGCCACAGCTGCGGGTCGAAGTCTTTTGTGTAGTCTTGCTCCTCAAACTGATTCACGACTCAACTCCTTCTCCATCTCGTCCTCGAGTGAGTTTTGGATGGCCCAGACCCGCTTGTAGAGCCCTTCCTGCCCCATCAACTCCTCGTGACTCCCCGACTGGACGATACGTCCGTCGTCCAGGACGAGGATCAGATCCGCCGAGGCGAGCGTAGTCACCCGGTGGCTGATGATGAACGTCGTCGCGTGCTTCGCGCGGCGCAACAACGCCTTCCTGATTGCCACGTCGGTCTCCGTGTCGACGGCGCTCAGGCTGTCGTCGAACACGAGGATCGGGTTCCCCGTGATGAGCGCCCTCGCGATCGCGACGCGCTGCTTCTGGCCCCCCGAGAGCGTCACGCCTCGCTCACCGACCAACGTGTCGTACCCCTTCTCGAAGCTCTCGATCACGTCGTGAACCGACGCGTCGCGCGCGGCCTCGAACACCTGCGTGTCCTGCGCGCTTCCGCGCGCGAGCCCGATGTTCTCCTTCACGGTCTTCGCGTAGAGGAACGGCTCCTGGAGCACGAACCCGATGTGGCTCCGCATCCACTTCTTGTCGATCTGTTTCAGCTCCACGCCGTCGATCGTGATCGAACCGGCAGTGTAGTCGTAGAGCCGCGCGAGCAGCTGCACCAGCGAGCTCTTGCCGCTGCCTGTGGGACCGAGGATCGCGACGGTCTGCCCCGGCCTCGCCACGAAGGAGATGCCCCGAAGAACCTCGCGCTCGCCCTCGTAACCGAAGTGCACGTCTCGGAACTCAACACGTCCGGTGATCGCGGGCTTGTCGCCGGGAACCGGCGGGTACTCGGTCGGCGTCTCGAGAATCTCGTTGATCCGCCCGAGGGCCACCGTCGCCTTACCCATGTCCGAGAGGATGCGCCCGAGCTGGCGCACCGGCCAGAGGAGCATCCCCTCCACGGTCAAGAATACGACGATGTCGCCGATCGAGAGCGAACCCTGGATCGCGAACCACGTCCCGGCGAGCAGGATCGCCATCATGTGCCCCATCGCGAGGAAGTCGCTGCTGCCCCAGTAGATCGCGAATAGACCGATCAGCTTGCGAACGAGATGCCGGAATTCGGTGTTCCGCTCGGCAAACTTGTCCTCCTCGTACTTCTGTCGAGCAAAAGCGCGAACGACACGGACGCCGGTGAGGTTCTCCTGGAGCACCGTAGAGAGGCGGCCCTCGCTCTCGTCGACCTTCTTGAACGCCGCCTGCACTTTCTTGAAGAACGCGGCCGAGAATACGAAGATCACGATGACGATCGGAACCGACAGCAACGCCAACGGCACGTGGAGGCTGAACAGGAGCGGATACGCCGTCAGAAGGAGAATTCCCGCTCTCCCCACTTCGACCATCTGGATCGAGAGGAACCTCCGAACGGTATCGACATCGCTCGTACACCGTTGAATCAGATCACCGGTCTCCGCCCTCACATGGTAGTCGTAGGAGAGGTGCTGCAGATGATCGTACAAGTCCTCACGAATGGCCTGGGCCGTACGCTCGGACGCCACCGCGGACCAACGCTTCTGATAGAACTGGAAGACCCCGGCCACGACGGTAACCGCGAGAATCACAACCGCGGGAACCCACAAGTTCAGCCGCAGGTAGCCGACCGTGACCGACTCGGTAATCCAGGTCGCGAGCCACCTCGGAAGATCGACCGGCTCGTCTCCGATGATCGAGTCGATCGTCAGTCGCACGACGAGCGGAACGACGTACGCCGCGAGCGTTGCGATCGCAACCGCAACGACCGCACCGACGTAGGTGAGCCGATACCCCCGCATGAATTCCCAAAGGAGCGAGAGCTTTGCTGGTTTCGTTGTCTGTTCTTGCTTCTTCACGTTTTACACCACACATGGGACGAACGATGCCCGGCGCAGCCGCGCAATGCGGATGCACGAAGGGCCCAGGAGACAGGACGATGATGCGTTGATACGCACCCAAGCCCTATCGGGGTGAGCTGAGTAACTGGTAGTTGTGCTGGAAGGTTCGGATTCGGTTCAGACCGGGTGGTCTGTCATCCAAGCGTCTCAGGCAGGCAACTACCGGACTCAGCGCACGCAAACCCAGCGCCGCCGGCGACGATAAGAGGGGTTCTATGCTTCATCACAAGCTGCCTCCTGAAAAAAGGTGCTACACATATGCACCGGCAATCAGTCTTTGTCAACACACTCAGGCGAAAAAGGCACATCTTTTTGACGATTATGCGCGGATGACCACCCGCGCAGGATCCGGACCGATCCGTTCGCCTCGATCGAAAGCGTCCGGCCGCGACATGTCCACATCGGTGAGCTCGAAATCGAAGATCTCGGCGTTCTCCCGTATCCGCTCCTTATGCACAGACTTCGGAATCGTGACGACGCCGTGCGGGAGATCCCAACGCAGCAGTCCCTGCGCCCGACTCTTGTCGTGCGCCGACGCGAACTCATCGATCACCGGATCGTCCCAGAGCTTCCAAAGTGTCACTGACCCTGCAGGTCGATCGCTCGGAACTTGCGGTCCGGACGCAGTTTGTGGCGCTGCATGAGGGACGCCCTGCGGTACTGTGGCATCTGCCGCTGCGATCATGGGTTACGGAGATCCGATCTGCAAGCTTCATGACATTTTGGAACACTCCCAGACCGACCCATGGAATCTCGATTCCGGTCACGAGCGAAGGGCGACGCCGTGCGTGAGGAATCCGGCGCCGCTCCGCTGCCGAGTCCGGTACGTGAAACCGGCGCGCTCGATCGCGCTCCCGGTGTCACGGTCAATGTTGCACTCGCCCGTAGCCGCGTGCCAGACCGGATTGACGAAATCGACGAGGTGAGCAATCGCGCCCGGAGGACGCACGTGCTCGATGAAGATGAGACGCCCTCCGCGCCGCAGTGTCCGCCTCAGTTCGCCGAGCACGAGATCCTGGTCTCGCACCGAACAGAGCACGAGGGTCGCGACGACCGTATCAAACGACTCGTCCGCGAACGGTAACGCGTGCGCGTCCGCCTCACGAAGGCGAACCTGGCCGTCCCGCAGACCGGCACGTTCTCGGAACTCGAGCGCACGGTCGGGAAGCAACGCCGTGAGGCCGATGTCGGTGAGCGTGAGCGAACGGACGCGCTCGGGATCGTAGTACGCGAGATTCGTGCCCGTCCCTGCGCCGATCTCAAGCACATCTCCGGACGCTTCAGGAAGGAGACGCCGACGAACGCTCGCGAGCTTCACCGCCTCGAGCGGGTACATGAACGCATTGAACAGCGCGTCGGGATAGTTCACAAAGCGAAGGTAGCGCTATCCACTCGCACGAGCAAACCTGAGCGAAACGGTGCCAGTTATGGATCATCGGACACGAAGGCGTCGCCACCCGGAAAGTAGAGGCGCTTCCTCGCAACCGTCTCGCTGAAGAGCGCGTAATCGAGCCGTGCTACCGCGCAGCGCCTTTCTTCAGCGTTTCGAATCTCTACCTCGATGATTGCGCTCTTCTCGGAACGCTCAATCCCACGGGCAACGATCGTGAAAGGACCCTCGTCGATCCTCGCCGGGCGCTCATACTTGATCGAGAGATCCCGGGTCACACCTGCCGTTCCAATGACGGCGTACACGTACCATCCGCCGAGCTCATCCGCGAGCGTCGCCTGAATGCCGCCATGGACGACCCCTGGATAGCCCTCGAGATCGCTGCGCGGCTCCCACGTCGCGCTCACGGAATCTCCGGAGCGCCAAAACGAAAGACGGAGCCCGATCGGGTTGTCCGGGGCACAGCCGAAGCAGTGGTACTCGGGTATCCCGATGAAGGGGTTGCGGACGTCGTAGTGGTGGGGTTCCATTCGCGTAGTCTATCGCCTCCTCCACGCCGTGTCACTGAAGTGTCATCGAGAATGCTGATTGCGTCCGCACAAGTCGCTGTGGGACAACGTCTTATCCATTGAGCAACTTACTGGCGTGGGCCTACTGAGCGAACATACAACTCGGCAAGGAGTAGGACGGCTTCGGCCTGCAAGGTTCGTGACACTTTTCAAAACATCTCGGTTCGTGTTCCATAGAGATGGAGTTGACATGAAGAAGACGAGACGCATGAGAAGCTATCAGCCGGGCCTCGCCCCCGGAACGATCCGTGGGATAACAGCTGAGGACACCGCTGAGCTTGAGATTTCGATTCTCGACTACAGGGCCGATCAACTGGCGATCCGGGAGCACGTTGAAATAGCCGACGTCGCGAAGAGCACGGGGGCGTCGAATCGCTGGATCCGGATGCGAGGCACTCCGACGACCGGACTCCTTGAACGCCTTGGCAGTGAGTTCGGTGCTCACAACTTGATCCTCGAGGACATCATCAGTGCGGGACAGCGTATAAAAGTCGAAGACTACGACAATCTGAAGTTCATCGTACTGAGAACGCTCTCGGACAGCGCCGGAGGCGAATATGAAGAATCAGAGCTGAGCATGATCCTGACTCCAACAACGATCGTGACGGTCTTCGAGACGAACGACCCATCATCCTTCTCACCGATCGTTTCTCGACTTCAGAATCCAGACTCGCTGCTGAGACACCACGGTGTGGACTTCCTGTTTCACGCAGTCGTTGATCTTGTGGTGGATCGATTCTTCCCAATCATCGAACAGCTTGAGGAGCGGGCGACAGACCTAGAGGCGCAGATCCTTCAAGAGGCGTCCGAAGAGCATCTGCGAGCAATCCATCAGCTCCGGAGCAACTCGCAGCAGGTCCGCCGCGTGCTTTGGGCGACCCGAGATGTGATCTCGCGGATAGAACGTAGCGCCAATCGATTCATCGTGCCTGAAACACTTTTCTACTTCCGCGACATTCACGACCACGTTGTCCACCTCCTGGACGCGGTCTCTACGCTACGAGACACGGCCAACGGACTGATGGAGCTCTACATGAGCCGCATCAGTAACAGGATGAACGAAGTGATGAAGGTCCTGACGATCGTCTCAACGCTGTTCATACCGGGGACGTTCATTGCAGGAGTCTATGGAATGAACTTCGTGCACATGCCCGAATTATCGGTGCCGTGGGCGTATCCCGTCGTCCTCGCAGTGATGGGTGCAATCGGGATTGGGATGATCATTTTCTTCAAACGGAGGCGGTGGTTCTAGAATGTCACCGACCTTGCTGAAGTGAAGCACCACGCGGTTTTCTCCCGTATAGAGT
>JBKHII010000106.1:0-4988 GCA_046538735.1 Spirochaetales bacterium | reverse complement strand
CCGCGAGATAGACGGCAATCGGCGGAAGGAAGGAGGTATTGGGCACCTGGAACGCCATCCGTTCGAACACCATGAAGACGAAGGGGCTCATGGCCGCGTTGATCACGAAGAAGAGCGCCGGCACGAAGACCGGCCGATCGGCGAAGGCAAGGTAGGTGGCGGCGAGCCCGAGCCCGGCCGCCACGCCGAGCTTGGCCGCGACCGGCCACGGCACAAGCGGCATCCCGAGCGAAACCGCAGCGATCACGATGAATCCGAAGCCGTGGAGGATACGCTTCGGAAGGGGCATCGGGTCGGTTCGGACGGTCGACGTCTCACTCATGACCCGCAGTCTACAACGGTCACGGCCGCGCGTCACCGATGAGGGCGGACGGCTCGCGGATCTCACGGGGCGCGCGTCGACCAGCGGCCGGGCGAAGTGGTAGAATTCGCGAGTGAGATGCCGCGCCGCGTTGTTCGTCGTAGCGATCGCGCTCGTATCACCGCTCGATGAGACGGCGGCGGAGGCGCGGTTCGGGTTCGTGGCGAGCCCCTTCCTTCCGGTCGTCACGGCCGGTGCGGATGCGCAGTTCGCGATCGCCGGGCATCTGGCGTGGGGGTTCGGGGTCGGCGGATTTTATGTCCTCGGAACGTCGGTGAACGCAGTTGTGTTTCTCGAGCCGGTCTACTTCACGGGAGGGGCGTGGCGGCTCTCGGGCCGGGCCGGCGTGATGATGGGGATCAACGAGGAGTTCCCGTTCGGTCCACCGCCGGAGATCTTCGTCGGCGTAGGGGCGCAGCTCAGCCCGTTGATCGTGGAGTACGAGCTGCCGTTCCGGTTGGCGAGCGGAACGTCGGTGTTCATCCGCGTGACTGCGTCGATCCAGATCCTGACCGACTTCGAACGCGTGGTCGGGTCGCCGCACGTCGGGATCGGCGCGGGGATGGTGCACCGTGGGCCGTAGGCGCCGCGTGCCCGCGTTCGCCGTGGGAGTCGCAGCCGCGATGCTCCTCGCATCGTGCGTGCAGCCGTACAGCGTGACGGAGGGCGTGCCGGTCTACGTGCTCGCCGATCACTTCCACTCCGGCGTCCTCATCCAGGAGGGCAGCTCGCCGTCCTACACCTACACCTTCTACACCTTTGGGGACCGGCGCTGGTATCTCCAGGGAGAGCGCGGTCTCTCCGCCGCACTGCGCGCCGCGCTGCTGAAGAGCGACGCCGTCGTCGCCGAGGGCACGATCACGACCGGGGGCGACGTTGAGTCGATCCTGGACGGCGTTCGACTCGAAGGGGCGCTGAACGGCTGGCGCTTCCTCGTGCCGCGAGACGCGCTCGACCGGGCGCTCGACTTCGTGAGCAACGATCTGATCTCGAACCCGGGTGCGCCGATCACGCGCTCCACGCGGGACGGATTCGACTACACCTTCTACGAGTCGGAGGAGTCGTACCACGCGTTCTACTCGTGCGTGCAGTTCACCGCGAAGTTTCTGAACGTTGCCGGGATCGACTTCGAGCCGGTATGGTACTTCTACACGAACGACATCCTCCGCGACCGGCTGAACGCGCTGACGGATATGGTATTCTGAGAGGAAGAGGGATAGCGCATGTTCGGAAAGAGCAATACATCGAGTCAGGGGCCGCTGGACGAGGCGCTCGAGCACGTTGAGGGCGAGGTTCACGCGAAGGCGCTCGTCCAGTACTACCGCGACGATACCGACCGCCGACCGTGTTGGGGTGTGGCACTCCTGACGGACGACTCGCTCTATCTCGTCTACGGAGAGGAGCAGAGCTGGTTCGGGAAGATGTTTCAGGCGGGCGCGCAGAGCCAGGAACTCGAGCGTCATCCGTACACCTCGATCGTCAACGTCCGCATCCCGGGGCCGAACGGCCTCCTCGACCGACTGTTCGGGAGCCCGACCCGCATGGTCTTCGTTGAACGCCGCGAGGGTCAGCGTATTCGGATCTCCGTGGAGAAGCGAGCCGTCGACTTCGTGAACGAGCTGGCGCGACGGGCTACCTGAGTCGCTTCCGGTCGGCTTGCGTGAGCGTCACCTTCCGCATTCGGATCGACTGCGGGGTCACCTCCACGAGCTCGTCGTCGCGGATGAAGTTGATCGCCATCTCGAGCGTCATGACGCGGTGCGGGGTGAGGATCACGTTCTCGTCGCGACCGGCGGCGCGCATGTTCGTGAGCTTCTTCGTCTTACACGGGTTCACGTCCAGGTCATTGTCGCGATTGTGCTCGCCCACGATCATCCCCTCGTAGACCGTCTCTCCCGGACCCACGAATAGCTGTCCTCTCGGCTCCAGGTTGAAGAGCGCGTAGGGGACCGACGATCCACCACGGTCGGAGACGAGCGAGCCGGTTTTCCGCGACGGGAAGTCGCCGCGCCACGGCTCGTACCCTTCCAGATAGGCGTTCATGATGCCCGTGCCGCGCGTATCGGTGAGCAGCTCGTCGCGGAACCCGATGAGCGCGCGCGAGGGAACCGAGAACTCGAGGCGGGTCCGACCGCGCGCGTGGTTCGTGAGATTCACGAGCCGGCCCTTCCGGATCGAGAGCTTCTCGGTCACCACGCCGGTGTACTCCTCGGCGCAGTCCACGAAGAGCCGCTCGATCGGCTCGAGCGTCGCGCCCGACTCGTCCGTCCGGGTGATCACGCGCGGGCGCCCCACGCAGATCTCGTAGCCCTCGCGCCGCATCGTCTCGATCAGGATCGCCATTTGGAACTCGCCGCGGCCCTTCACAAGGAAGCCGTCCTGGCCCTCGGCATCCTCGATTTGGAGCGAAACGTTGCTGAGCGTCTCCTTGAGGAGCCGCTCGCGGATCCGCGTGGACTGGACGTAGCGGCCCTCCTTGCCGGAGAGCGGCCCGTTGTTGCGCACGAAGAGCATCGTCACCGTGGGCTCGTCAACGGTGATCCGGCGCAGCGCCGCAGGTCGATCGCTCGTGCAGATCGTATCGCCGATGTGCACCTCGTCTATCCCCGAAAGGACGACCACGTCGCCCGGCTCCACGCGATCTGCTTCGGTGATCGAGAGCCCGTCGTAGACCTGGAGACGCGTGACGCGGAGCGGAGAGCTCTCACCGTCTGCTCCGATGCGAACGAGGTTGTCCGCCGACCGGACGACTCCGTTGTGGATGCGTCCGACCGCGAGTCGACCGAGGTAGTCGGAGTAGCCCAGGTCGGAGACGAGCATCTGGAACGGCTTCGACTCGTCCGCCGCGGGGCCGGGAATCTCGTCGCGGATCGCGTCCAGGAGCGGCACGAGGTTCGCCTCCTCGGGAGCGCCGCGGAACGCGCCGTCAACGAATCCAACGCCGGGGAGCTCGCGGGAGGCGATCCCGTCGCGCGCGACCGCGTAGAGCAGCGGGAAGTGGAACTGATCCTCCGAGGCGTCCAGATCGATGAAGAGGTCGGAGATCTCGTCCAGGACGACCTCCGGGCGAGCATCGCGTCGATCTACTTTGTTGATCACGACGATCACCGGGAGGCTCGCCTCGAGCGTCTTGCGCAGGACGAAGCGCGTCTGCGGAAGCGGACCCTCGGCGGCGTCCACGAGCAGGAGCGCACCGTCGGCCATGGAGAGCGCGCGCTCGACCTCGCCGCCGAAGTCGGCGTGTCCCGGCGTGTCGATGATATTGATCTTGGTGTCCTTCCATTCGATCGCGCAGTTCTTCGCGGCGATCGTGATGCCGCGTTCGCGTTCGAGGTCCATGCGGTCCATCAGACGCTCTTCCACGACCTGGCCTTCCCGGAAAAGACCGGAGGTGCGGAACATCGAATCAACAAGGGTCGTCTTTCCGTGGTCTACGTGCGCGATGATCGCGACGTTGCGTATGTGTTCGTTACGTGGCGTGCTCATTGGGTCAGCGAATAGTGCTGACGCGCGCGGCGATAGTCAAGCAGGCGGGCTCGAATCGAAGCGAAGCCGCGTGCTATCGTTGAGAGGCACGTGGAGACACCAATGAAGACGATCGGAATCTCGTTGAGCGGCGGCGCGGTCAGAGGGCTCGCGCACATCGGAGTGCTGAAGGTGCTCGAGGAGTACGGCGTGCCGGTGCACGTGGTGGCCGGCACGAGCGCGGGGGCTCTGGCGGGGGCGTTCTTCGCCGCCGGGCTCCCCGCACGGAAGATCGAGACCGTGGCCCGGACGCTCGACTGGGGGAAGGTAAGCGCGCTCAGCTTTGGCGGCATGGGCGTGCTCGACGCCAAAGCGATGGAACACCTCATCGAGCGAACACTCGGTCCGCTGCGCGTGGAGGACTTGCCGCGAAAGTTCGCCGCGATGGCGGTGAGCCTCACGACGGGACGTCTCGAAGCGTTCACCGAGGGGCCGCTCGCTCGCGCGGTTCGAGCGAGCACCGCGATACCGGGGGTCTTCAAGCCGGTGGAGATCGACGGTGAGCTCTACGTTGACGGCGGCGTCCGCAGCTTCGATCCCGTGGAGCAGGTCCGCCGGATGGGCGCCGACTTCTGCATCGCGGTCAAGCTCATCCCCCCGGCGGAACAGCAGATCGTGCCGCGCAACATCGTGCAAGTCGTGCTCGCCGCCTTCGACCTGAACACGCACCACATCGCAACGCTCGAACCCTCGGGCGATGTCACGATCACACCGGATCTCACGGGAACGAGCTCGTTCGAGTTCCGCCACCGGGACCTGCTCATCCGGCGCGGCGAGGAAGCGGCACGAAAGGTGATCCCGGAAATTCTCCGCCGGCTGCAACGACGCACGCTCGTGGAACGCGCGCGAGATGCGCTGTGGGCTCGCGAACGCTGACGAAGGGACTCCCGGTGCGGCGCCCGGTTACTCGAACGCGTCTGCGTTGTCGATCGCGGACCGGGGTTCCCGTGCGGTCCCGGACCTGTACTCGAATACGACATCGTGCGTTGCAACAATGAGCGCCGGCAGGTGGGTACCGATGTCGCGTCCACCGGAACTCGGTTCTAGTGGAATGGTCGCTGGTCTTCATCTGTCCAAGCACCATGCTGTTCGCCGCTGCCCA
>JBKHII010000105.1:0-4993 GCA_046538735.1 Spirochaetales bacterium | reverse complement strand
CTTTGCAGAACTCGCCGTGCGCGTTAGCATAGGGCGTGCGCAACTACGTGAAAACCGTCGTGCTCGACAACGAGATCGAAGCACGCCTCCTCTCCTCATTGCTCGACGAAGAAGGAATCCCCCACTACCTGCGAACGTATCGGGACTCCGCCTACGACGGGCTCTTTCAGACGGAGCGGGGCTGGGGACACATCGAGGCCGACCCCCGCCACCACGACCGGATCGGCGAGCTCCTCGAAGACATCCGGTCGCAGCGAGGCGGACACGCGAACGGATAGGCGGGTCTTGTACGCGACCGTGAGAAGTATGTTAAACTCGGTCGGCCACCGACCGATTCGCGTGACCTTCGTCGCGTTGATCGGTAAGATCGCGACGGGGATGACATGGACCACCTGGATCTGCTCGAGAACACGAGTGTTTACATACTGAGGGAGGCGTACGCCAACTTCAAGAACCTGGGGATGCTCTGGTCGATCGGCAAGGACTCGACCGTGCTGTTGTGGCTCGCGCGCAAGGCGTTCTTCGGCCACGTCCCCTTTCCGCTGATTCACATCGACACGGGCTACAAGATCCCGGAGATGATCGAATACCGCGACCAACTCACACGCGACTGGGGACTTACGATGGTCGTGGGACAGAACGAGGCCGCGCTCGACTCCGGGGAGACCTTTCCGGACGGCAAGCTGACACGAACGCAGTGCTGTGCCGCCCTCAAGACCGTGGCGCTGAAAGCGACGCTCAACGGCACCGGCTCGCGCTACCGGTACAACCACGCGAACAACCGCTACGAACGCGACGCGAACACCGATCCGTTTACCGGCGTCATCGCGGGCGTCCGCGCGGACGAGGAAGGCTCGCGCAGCAAGGAGCGGTATTTCTCGCCGCGCGATCAGCGCAACGACTGGAACGTGGGCGATCAACCGCCGGAGTTCTGGAACCAGTACAAGACCGAGTTCGCACCGGGAACGCACGTGCGCATCCATCCGCTGCTCGACTGGACGGAACTCAACATCTGGGAGTACATCGACCGCGAGCAGATCCCGACCGTCTCGCTCTACTACGATCGGGGAGAGGGAACGCGCTACCGATCCCTCGGATGCGCTCCATGCACCTTCCCGATCCAATCGACCGCCCGAAACCCGCGCGAGATCATCGAGGAGCTGCAGAGCGGGCAGCTCAAGAACGTCGCCGAGCGAAGCGGCCGAGCGCAGGACGCCGAAGACGGCGGCCTCGAGACGCTCCGCAAAAGCGGCTACATGTAGGTACCAGCCATGTCCGAGACACGAATCGAACACGACGCAGAGGTGAGGGTCGAGCTCTCCAATCGGGGTCGGCCTCAAATGCAGATGGTCATCGTGGGCCACGTAGATCACGGCAAGAGCACCATCGTCGGGCGTCTCCTGGCGGACACCGGCTCGCTCCCGGACGGAAAGCTCGAATCCGTGCGCGCGGAGTGCGAGCGCAACTCCAAGCCGTTCGAGTACGCCTTCCTGATCGACGCGCTGAAGGACGAGCAGGCGCAGGGAATCACGATCGACTCCGCGCGCGTCTTCTTCTCCACACCCGCGCGCGACTACATCATCATCGATGCGCCCGGACACATCGAGTTCCTGAAGAACATGGTCACGGGCGCGAGCCGGGCGGAGGTCGGCTTTCTCGTGATCGACGCGCACGAGGGCATCCAGGAGAACAGCCGTCGGCACGGCTATCTGCTCTCGATGCTCGGGGTGCGACAACTCGCCGTGCTCGTGAACAAGATGGACCTCGTAGACTACGACCGGGTCGTCTTCCGAAGGATCGTGCGAAGATACCGACGCTTTCTCAAGAGCATCGGAGTAGACACCGCCGCCGTCCAGTTCATCCCCGTCAGCGGCGCGCACGGCGACAACGTCGTCGCCCGCTCGCCGCGGACGCCATGGTACGAAGGGCCCACCGTCGTCAAGCAGCTCGACAGCTTCCAGAAGGAGGCCGGACTCGCCGATCAGCCCTTTCGGATGCCGGTCCAGGGAGTGTACAAGTTCACGAAGTTCGGCGACGCTCGGCGCATCGTTGCGGGAACGATCGGCACCGGCCGGCTACGCGTGGGAGACGAGATCGTCTTCTACCCGTCCGGAAAGCGCAGCCGCGTTCAGAGCTTCGAGCGATTCGCCGCATCGCCGGCGAACGAGTCCGCCGCGCCGAGCGCGTGCGGCTTCACGCTCGCCGAGCAGATATACGTGACGCGAGGCGAGGTCGCCGCGAGAGCGGACGAGCCGGCCCCCACGGTCTCGAACCGGATCCAGGTCAACCTCTTCTGGCTCGGCCGCGAACCGATGCGTCCGAACAAGGAGTACGTCTTCAAGATGGGCGCCTCACGGTATCCGGTTCGCATCCACCGGATCGTGCGAGTTCTGGACGCCTCGAGCCTGAAGGCGAGCAGACGGAAGGACCTGATCGAGCGTCATGACGTCGCCCAGGTGGAGCTCGTCTTCGATTCCGATATTGCCTTCGACCCCGTGGATCAGATCCCCTACACTTCGCGCTTCGTGATCGTAGACGAGTACGAGATTCGCGGCGGCGGCATCATTCGGGGGACCACCGAAGACGTGAACGGATGGATTCGGGAGAACGTCCGGCTGCGGAACTTCAATTGGGATCGCAGCGCGATCTCTCCGGTCTTGCGCGCCGAGCGATACAACCAGCGCTCCACGCTCGTTCTCATCACCGGCGAGGAGAACTCGGGCAAGCGCGCGCTCGCAAACAAGCTCGAGGAGCTGCTCTTCCAGGAAGGGAAGATCGTCTACTTCCTGGGGGTGGGGAACCTCATGCGAGGCTTGAGCGCGGACATCCAGGAGGTGCCCGTCAGCCGCGACGAGCACATCCGCCGGCTTGCCGAGGTGTCGCACCTCTTCCTGGACGCAGGCGTCATCCTCATCGTCACCGGCGAGGGGCTTACGCAGAACGATCTCGACCTCGTGAAGGTCCCGGTCAATCCGGATCAGATTCTCACCGTGTGGGCGGGTGCGCAGATCACGACCGACATCCACGTAGGCGTCCATATCGAGGAGCCCGCGGACACCGACCGTGGCGCCGAGCAGATCAAGTCCGCTCTCAGGAGAATCGGGGCGATCTACACCCCCTATTAGGAGGCGGAATGGAGAGACACTACTCGCTGACCTGCCTGGAGACCGGCGCCGAGCTGAGCGATGAGCTTCTTCCCCTTGCGAGCCCCGGTGCAACCGCGCCGGCGTTCCTCCGCACGAAGTATCGGTGCAAGTGCTTCGCGCCCGGCCCGCTCGATCACGGCATCTATCGGTTCGCGAACTGGCTTCCGGTCAGACGAACGCTCGAGGGCTCCTCCGCGCCGGTCACCTACCGCAGCAGGGGACTCGCCGGGCACCTCGGTCTTTCGCGCCTCTTCATCACGTTCTCCGGATACCGGCCGGAGATCGGCGCGCGGATGAAAACCGGAACCTTCAAGGAGTGCGAGGCGTTCAGCGTCTGCGCTCGCATACCCGAGGACTACCAGAAGGTCCTCGTGGTCGCGTCTGCGGGGAACACGGCGCGCGCCTTCACGCGCGTCTGCAGCGAGAACAGGATCCCGCTCGTCGTCGTCATCCCCGAGCGGAACCTCGAGGCGCTCTGGTCGATCGGTCCGGTCGGCGACACGGTGAGAGTCGTGGCGGCCGGCGGCGACTCAGACTACTCGGACGCGATCGCGCTCTCCGGAATCATCGCCGCCTTGCCGGGGTTCGCGGCCGAAGGCGGTGCGAAGAACGTCGCGCGGAGGGACGGAATGGCGACGACCGTCCTCTCGGCCGTGGACGTGATGGGCGAGATTCCCGCGCACTACTTCCAGGCCGTCGGCAGCGGAACCGGTGCGATCGCGGCGTGGGAGGCGAACCTCCGCCTTGCCGATACCGGCGCCTACGGCGATCGCAAGATGCGGCTCCACGTCAGCCAGAACGCCCCGTTCGCCCCGATCCACGACTCGTGGCAGCTCGGCTCGCGCGAGCTCGTCCCGATCGACGAGGACGAGGCCAGGCGCCGTATCGCGCTCATCTCGGCGAAGGTGCTCGCAAACCGAAGGCCGCCCTACTCGCTTCTCGGCGGCCTCTACGACGCGCTCTCGGACACGAATGGAACGACCGGCGTGGTGGACAACGACACCGCGGCCGCCGCCGGCGCGCTGTTCGAGCGCCTCGAGGGGATCGATATCGCGCGCGCGGCCTCGGTTGCGGTCGCGCATCTCCTCGCCGCGGTCCAAGCCGGCCTCGTCCGCCGGGACGAGCCCGTCATGCTCAACGTCACGGGCGGCGGATACCGACGCATCAGACAGGAAGAAGACGTCAGGGCGGTGCAACCGACCCGGATCATACATCGCGACGAATTCACCCCGGAGGCGGTTGCGAGGATCGCAGCCGAGCTCTTCTAGGAGAACCCATGTACGAGGAACAGACAACTACGGACGAGACAACCGAATCCGGAGCCGGCGCGGCGCACGACGCAGGCGCATCCGGTGCCTCCGCGGGCGGACACCCGGATCTCTTCGCCAAGTGCCGCGGCGAGGAGGGGTACTTCGGGCTCCTGCGCGCCCGCGACGATCACTACTTCACGCGACCCACGCTCCCGCCCACGCCCGGCCGCCGCATGCCGTACGACGGCACGGAGAAGGTGATGTGGAGCGTGAACAACTACCTGGGCCTCGCGGACAACGAAGAGATCAGGCGCGTCGCAATGGAGACCGTGACCGAGTACGGCGTGAGCGCGCCGATGGGCTCGCGCATGATGACCGGCAACACCGAGTACCACCAGGCGTTCGAGCGGGAGCTCGCCGACTTCGCGCAGAAGGAAGCGGCCTTCCTCTTCAACTACGGCTACCTCGGCGTGCTCGGAACGATTCAGTCGCTCGTGACGCCCGAGGACACGATCGTCATGGACAAGCTCGCGCACGCGTCCATCGTTGACGGCGCCTTCCTCTCGCGCGGGCAGCTGCGCGTCTTCAAGCACAACA
>JBKHII010000053.1:0-21016 GCA_046538735.1 Spirochaetales bacterium | reverse complement strand
AGGTCGTCCCGCACGAAGTGATCGGGATGGCGAACTACAACAAGAACATCTTCGTGGGCACCGGCGGTGCCGAGGCCATCGGAAAGAGCCACTACCTTGGCGCGGTCTACGGAATGGAACGCATCATGGGACACGCGGACTCGCCGGTACGCGCCGTACTCAATGAGGCGAGCGACCGCTTCGCGCGCGACCTGCCGATCGTCTACGTACTGACCGTCGTGGAAGCGGCGCCGACGCGGCTCGTCGTGCGCGGCCTCTTCATCGGCGACGACAGCGAGTGCTACTACAAGGCCGCCGCGCTCTCGCGCGAGGTCAACGTCTTCCTGGTCGACCGGCCGCTCCCGAAGATCGTCGCGTACATGGACCCACGCGAGTACACGAGCACCTGGGTCGCGAACAAGGCGATCTATCGGACGAGGATGGCGATTGCGGACGGCGGCGAGCTCGTGGTGATTGCGCCGGGCGTCACGCAGTACGGCGAGAACGAGACGATCGACCGGCTCGTTGCGCGATACGGCTACCGCGGAACCGTGGCCACGCTCGCCGCGGTGGAGAGCGACTCCGAGCTCGGGATGGCGCTCGGGGCAGCGGCCCACTTGATCCACGGGTCGTCCGAAGGCAGATTCCGGATCCGGTACGCCGCCGGCGGCCTGACGCCGGCGCAGGTGTCACACGTCGGCTTTGAGCCGGAATCGGTGGAGGCCGCGCTCGCGCGCTACCCGCTCGCCGAGATGCGCGACGGGTGGAACACGACGGCGGACGGCGAAGAGGTCTACTTTATATCGAATCCTGCGCTCGGCCTCTGGGCGGAAGCGTCTCGATTCGGCAGTTTGTGAGGAGGAGCACGACATGGCGGACATAGGACTGATCGGACTCGCGGTGATGGGGCAGAACCTCGTCCTCAATATGGCCGACCACGGATACTCGGTCGCGGTGTACAACCGCACGCTCGAGAAGGTCGACCGGTTCATCCAGGGACCGGCGGCCGGCAAGTCGATCACCGGCACGCGGAGCGTGGAGGAGTTTGTCGGCGAGCTCGAGCGGCCCCGGAGGATCGTCCTCATGGTGAAGGCCGGACCGGTCGTGGACAAGTTCATCGACCAGCTCCTCCCCTACCTCGAGAACGGCGACATCGTGATCGACGGCGGAAACTCGCACTTCCCGGACACGATGCGCCGCGTGGACGACCTGGGGAAGCAGGGAATCCTCTTCATCGGAACCGGCATCTCCGGCGGCGAGGAGGGCGCGCGGCACGGCCCCTCAATCATGCCGGGCGGCAGCGCGGAGGCGTGGCCGCACGTGAAGGAGATCCTTCAGTCGATTGCCGCCAAGACGCCGGACGGCGAGCCATGCTGCGACTGGGTCGGAGACGGCGGCGCGGGGCACTACGTGAAGATGGTCCACAACGGCATCGAGTACGGCGACATGCAGCTCATCGCAGAGGCGTACCACCTCATGCACGCCGGGCTCGGGCTCCCCCACGACCAGCTCCACCAGATCTTCGACGAGTGGAACCGGACCGAGCTCGACTCCTTCCTCATCGAGATCAGCCGGGACATCATGGCGTACAAGGACGAGGACGGCGAGCCGCTGGTGGAGAAGATCCTGGACGCAGCCGGTCAGAAGGGCACGGGCAAGTGGACCGCGATCAGCGCGCTCGAGCAGGGCATGCCGCTCACGCTGATCGGAGAGGCGGTCTTCGCGCGGATGCTCTCCGCGCTCAAGGACGAACGCACGGAAGCGAGCACGAAGCTCGAGGGACCGGTGAAGGGTGCGCCCTACGCCGCCTTCAACGGCGACATCGAGCAGTTCGTAGAGGATATCCGAAAGGCGCTCCTCGCGAGCAAGATCATCTCGTACGCACAGGGGTTCATGCTGATGGGCGCGGCGGCGGCCGAGCACGAGTGGCGCATCGACTACGGAGCAGTCGCAAACATGTGGCGCGGCGGCTGCATCATCCGCAGCGTCTTCCTCGGCGATATCAAGCGCGCATACGACAAGGACCCCGGGCTGAGAAACCTTATCGTCGCCGACTACTTCCGCGAGACGCTCGCGAAGTGCCAGGGATCGTGGCGCAAGGTCGTCGCCGAGGCAGCGCGAATGGGCATTCCAGTTCCGGCGTTCTCAACCGCGCTCTCCTTCTACGACGGCTATCGATCGGCGCGCGTCCCGGCGAACCTCATCCAGGCGCAGCGAGACTACTTCGGCGCGCACACGTACGAACGAACCGACAAACCGCGAGGCGAGTACTTCCACTCGAACTGGACGGGAACCGGCGGCGACGTGAGCTCGTCCTCGTACAACGCGTAGCGGCCGTAGAGGGCGCTCGACTCAGCGGGCGACCTCCACGGTATGCTCGAGCTGGGCGTACGCCCAGCGAAGCGCGCTTGCGGTTGCATCCCAGTCGAGGCATGGATCGGTCACCGAGACCCCGTAGATGAGATCGTCCAGGTTCTCCGGGATGTCCTGGCGTCCGAACCCGATGTTGCTCTCGAGCATGAAACCGATGAGCGTCCTCCGGCCCTCGCGACGCTGTCGCACGATCGAACGCAGAACCCGATCCTGAAGCGACGGATCCTTCTGCGAGTTGGAGTGGCTGCAGTCGACCATGACTGCCGGGTGGTAACCGGCATCCGCGAGCATCGTGGCGGCGTCCTCCACCGACTCGTCATGGTAGTTCGGGCCGCTGCGTCCGCCGCGAAGGATGACGTGCCCGTACTCGTTGCCGGTGGTGTTGAGAACGCAGGTACGCCCCTCCGGATCGATGCCGATGAAGCTGTGCGGATGCCGCGACGAGGAGAGCGCGTTGACCGCGACCTCGATGGACCCGTCGGTAGCGTTCTTGAATCCGACCGGCATCGAGAGGCCGCTTGCCATCTCGCGGTGCGTCTGGCTCTCGGTGGTCCGCGCGCCGATGGAGGCCCAGCTCAAGAGATCGGAAGTGAACTGCGGAACGATCGGATCGAGCATCTCGCTGCCGACCGGCAGCCCGAGGTTCGTAATTTCGCACAGCAGCTTCCGCGCGGTTCGGAGGCCGGCCTGGATGTCGTAGCTGCCGTCCAGGTGAGGATCGAGAATGAGACCTCGCCAGCCGAGGCGGGTGCGCGGCTTCTCGAAGTAGACGCGCATCACGAGGTAGATCCGGTCGGCGAGCTCATCGTGCAGGCGCTTCAGCCTGCCGGCATAGTCGAGCGCCGCGTCCGGGTCGTGAATCGAGCACGGCCCGACCACGCCGAGCAGCCGCGAATCGCGCCCGGCGATGATCGACTCGATCGCCGAACGTCCGGTCACAACGGTCTCGAGGCTCGTGTCCGAGGCCGGATACTCCTCCTTGAGAACACGGGGCGGAATGAGAGGATCCAGGCTCTGGATTCGTACGTCGCTCGTCCTATGCATAGCGAGCCAAGTATACCGAGCTACGTCCGGAGAACCAACCGGTCGCTGCAAATCGGGGGCCGCGCGGTCAGCGCACCGGATCCCTGACAAGCGGGAGCGTCATGCAGCGAGGCCCCCCTCCCCCGCGCGCGAGGTTGATCCCCGGCATCCCCACGAACAGCTTCTCGTCCTCGGCCACGTCGCGGCCGCCCGCGAGGTAGTCGTCCACGTCCCGCACCGCAAAGCCGGCGTTCGAGAACGACTCCATCGTGGCGACGTTGCAGTCGTAGCCGATGATCTTACCCGGCGCGAAGGCGAAGGCGTTCGCGGCGCTCAGCCACTGCTCTCGCTCGCGCACGACGGGGTCGGCGCCTCCGCACGGCACCGTCCTGAGCGCCATGCCCTCCGCTGCGAGCGCATCGAGCAACCCGTCGGACTTCTCGACCCGTGCCGCTCGTCCCGGCTCGAGCCGCATCCGGTACGCGTCCATCCGGCGAGGTCCGGTCACCAGCGGCTCGTAGACGAGCGCGACGTCCCGGTCCACGAGGGTGAACACCATGTCCAGGTGGATCGTGGAGCGCTCGCGCGGGAGGATCGCCACGACGAGCGTCAGCGGCTCGTCGTGAGCGGCCAGCAGCCGCGTTGCGAGCGCGTCGAGCGCGGCGCTCGACGTGCGTTCGGACACCCCCACCACGAGGAGCGCCCGCCCGGCGTCCGCATCCGCGCGGGCAACGAGCACGTCGCCGCCTTCGAGACGGAGGGCGGAGAGACCGTCGGCATCGCTTCCGGAACGCGACTGCTCGTGGCAGCCGTCGTAGATCACGCCGCCACTCGGAAGACCCGCGGGCGAGCCGAAGACCGAGTGCAGGAGCATCGCTTCGGTCGAGCGCACGGGATGAGCCATCGCGCCGATGACGACCCGATCGCGTACCACGAACGAGGAGTCGCGCATGAAGTAGAGATTGGGAAGCGGCGGCAGATCGTACTCGCGACCGGCGAGGACATCGGTGAGCGTGTCGGGCCGGGTGCGCAGCCCCGAGACGAGCGTGGAGACGAGTCCCGCGGGGTCGGTCTCGAGCAGCTCGCCTCGTCTGCGGCGCGAGACGGGCGTTCGGCACACACCGTCTACCAGACGCTCGCGCTCGCCGGGAGCGGCGAGCAATTCGGCGAGGAGGTCGGTGACCTCGTAGACGTCGGCGACGGTGGAGAGGAACGTCTTGAGCGTCCGGTGCTCGTCCGAGACGACCGAAATGGGAATGATGTCGTTGTAGAGGACCTCGCTCGCGGTGCGCGGGGTCATCGATTCGATCTCCGGCCCCGGCGTGTGAATGGCGACGGCACGAAGCCGCCCGATCTCGCTCTCGATGCGGACCGGTGGTCGAGCGGGAGACGGGGCGCCGCCGGATCGTCCGTCGGCGGGGCTCACGGCTTCTGCCTCTCGGCGAGACGCTTCCAGAACGCCTCGTCCGCGCCGGCCGAAACCTCGCGTCCGTCACGAACGATCGGCGTGCGGAGCAGCGAGGGGTCTTGGCCGATCTCCTCGATCGGATCGAACTCCATGTACGCGAGGCCGCGGTTCTTGTACGCCTTGCTTCCGGTATCGAGCAAATCGTCGATCCCAACTACCTGAGCGAAGAGCTCGATCTCGCGCGGGCCCGGTGCCTTCGCGTCGAGATCGACCGACTGGTAGGGAACTCGCCGCTCGCTGAAAAACCGCTCGGCTTTCTTCGTGTCCTTGCACTTCTTGCGCCCGTAGATCTGTATCACGCGTCTATTGTAGGTACGCCGCGCCGTCCCGGTCAATTTGACCCCAGGCGCACAATGTGGTACTTGTCGTGCATTCGCAGGAGGAGCTATGCAGGATCGGGTACGGGTGCGCGAAGCGCTCGAGATGCAGCCGGGCGCACAGTCGGTGACGGTTGCGGGATGGGTCCGGACGAAGCGGACCGGAAAGAGCGTGACCTTTCTCGAGATCAACGACGGGTCGTGTCTGAGCAACGTCCAGGCGATCGTTGACGCCGATCTCGCGAAGGCGGTCGAGCCCGTGACGACGGGGTCGAGCGTCATCGTCACCGGATCGCTCGTGGAGAGCATGGGCAAGAACCAGAAGGTGGAGATCTCGGTCTCCGCGCTCGAGCTGGTGGGAACCGCCTCCGGCGAGGAGTACCCGCTCCAGAAAAAGCGCCACAGTTTCGAGTTCCTCCGCGAGATCGCGCATCTGCGGCCCCGGACCAACACCTTCGGCGCGATCGCGCGCGTGCGGAACCACCTCAGCTTCGCGATCCACCGTTTCTTCCAGGAACGCGGCTTTCTCTACGTGCACACGCCGCTCATCACCGCAAGCGACGCCGAGGGCGCCGGCCGGCTCTTCCAGGTGACGACGCTCGACCTCGACGCGATCGCACGGGGCACGTCGGGAAAGGGTGTCGACTACGGACGCGACTTCTTCGGCCGGCGCGCGTACCTCACGGTGAGCGGTCAGCTCAACGCAGAGACCTACGCGAGCGCGCTCGACCGCGTCTACACCTTCGGTCCGACCTTCCGCGCTGAGAACTCGAACACGACGCGTCACCTCGCCGAGTTCTGGATGATCGAGCCGGAAGTCGCCTTCTGCGACATCGACTGCAACATGGATCTCGCGGAGGAGTTCATCAAGCAGCTCATCTCGGGACTCCTCACCGAGTGCGAGGAAGACATGGACTTCTTCGACCTGCGGATCGAGAAGGGGCTGATCGAGAGCCTGCGCTCGGTCGCCGAAAGCACCTTCCACCGGATCACCTACACCGAAGCAATCGAAGCGCTCGCCGGCAGCGGGCGCGAGTTCGAGTTCCCCGTCTCGTGGGGCGCCGACCTCCAGAGCGAGCACGAGAAGTTCCTCACCGAAGAGGTCTACAAGCGCCCGGTGATCGTCACCGACTACCCGCGCGACATCAAGGCGTTCTACATGAAGCAGAACGACGACGGAAAGACGGTGCGCGGGATGGACGTCCTCGTCCCGCGACTCGGCGAGATCATCGGGGGGAGCCAGCGCGAGGAAGACCTCGCGGCGCTCGAACGCCGGATCACCGAGCTCGGGCTCGAGCCGGACGACTACCGGTGGTACCTCGACCTGCGCCGCTACGGCACCGTGCCCCACTCGGGATTCGGGCTCGGATTCGAGCGGTTCATCCAGTACTGCACGGGCATGCAGAACATCAGGGACGTCATCCCCTTCCCAAGGACTCCGGGCAATGCGGCGTTCTAGGCGAATCTGCAAGGTCAACGACACCCTCCGTCCGACGCGCCGCATGACGTTTGCGATCGGCCTCGCCCTCGTCGCAGCGTTCGGCGCCCAGGCGCAGCAGACCGCACCGCCGGCCGCTTCCGAGGGACCGCAACCGCTTCTCTGGCGCGTTCGCAGCGAGAGCGCGACCGTCTACCTCTACGGCTCGATCCACGCGGCGCCGCCGGAAGCCCTGCCGCCTCCCATGGCTGCCCGCGAGGCGTTCGCCCGGTCGCAGACGCTCGTGACCGAGGTGGCTCTCGTTCCCGGCCTGGAGCTCGATATCGGCCGGGCGATGCAAGCGCGAAGCGAGATGCCGGACGGTACGCAGCTCCGCGAGCTCTTCACCGACGACGAGTGGGGTGTCGTCCGGCGATCACTCGCCGGGAGCGGCATCCCGCGGGCCGAGCTCTTGGACGTGCAACCGTGGGTCGTTGAGTTGCTCATCGCCGAGCTCATGGGCCTGCCGGACGGATTCACGACGGAGTCGGGCCTGGATGTGTACTTCGCGGGTAAGGCACAAGCGCGCGGTGTGGAGATGCTCGGGATCGAAACGGTAGAGGAGCAGATCGACGCGCTCGCCGGGGGCTCGCTCGAGGAGCAGGCAGCCTCACTCGTGGCGACGATCGAGCGATCGGACGATGCATTGGGAGTCGACGAGCTCTACGAGGCGTGGTACGCCGGCGACGCGGAGACGCTTGGACGCCTCGTCCGCGAGCACTACTCGCCGCCCGAGTTCGCCGGGACGTTCCGGAGGCTGTTCACCGAACGAAACGAACGATGGGTGGAGGCGCTGATCGACTACCTGTCCACCGAATCCGCCTACTTCATCGTCGTGGGAGCCGGCCACCTCGTGGGCGACGGCAGCGTAATCGATTTGCTCGAGCAGGCCGGCTATCCGAGCGTGCGGATTCGCACGCCGGACGACCTGTAGCCCGACCGACTCCTACGCGCCTTCCTTCACCCAGCTCTTCACCGCCACTGCGAGCTCCTTCCCTCGTTGGCGAATCAGGTCGAGGTGCTCGTCCGTCGGCGCGCCGCGGAACTCCACCGGGTCGAGAAACTCCCAGTTCGTACGGTTGCGCTGCATGATCTCGTCCAGCTCCTTCTGCGCGCCGCCCGACCAACCGTAGCTTCCGAAGCGGAACGCCTTGCGGTTGAGCGCCTTCTTGCGGCCGATCTCCTCGAGCAACGCCGCCATCGGCGGGAACATCTTGTACTCGTAAGTGGGAGTGGCGATCACGATTCCCGAGCTCTGCCAGGCGCTCGCGAGCGCGAAACTCCACTCGGTCTCCGGCACCTTGTGCACGTGCACCTTCACGCCCTCGCTCTCGAGGCCCTCCACGACCGGATCCACTCCCTTCGCCGTCATGCCGTACATGGACGCGTAGAGCACGGTCACGTCGGTCTTCGCCGGACCCTTGCTGTAGCTCGCGTAGCGAACGTAATCGTCAATGATACGCTTCGGGTTCCGACGCCAGACGATGCCGTGACCGGGCGCGACGATGTCGATCTCAATGTCGGCGAGCTTGTCGATCGCGCGCTGCACGAAGATCGAGAACGGACCCACGATGTTCGAGTAGTACCGCTCGGCTTCCTGCTCGTAGAAGGCGAAGTCCTTCTCATCGAGCTGATCGTCGTACATCTTCTCGCCGATCGAGCCGAACATGCCGAACGCATCGCAGGGGAAGAGCGTCTTGCTCTTCGTGTCGTAGGTGGCAATCGTCTCCGGCCAGTGGACGTTCGGGATCTCGGCGAACATCAGCACGCGGCCGTTGCCGAGGTCGAGCGTGTCTCCGTGTTTCACGGTGCGAACATCTCCCTCGTAGCCGTAGAAGTACTTGACGAGCTCCGCACCCTTCTCGCTCGTGATCACGGCCACGTCGCTGCGTAGCTTGAGGAAGCTGTCGAACCAGCCGGAGTGATCGGGCTCGAGATGGTTCATGATCACGTAGTCGATCTCCTTGATATCCAGGTTCATCTCGTCGAGCTGGGCGTACAGCGTCTCGGGGACGCCGTCCCAGTCGCAGACGCCGTCGATGATCGCGGCGTTCTCGCCTCGCACGACGTACGAGTTCATCGATACGCCGTTCGGTACCGGCCAGATGCTCTCAAAGAGGATCTCATCCATGTTCGCGGAGAGCCGGAATACGCCGTCGGTAACCTCAGTGGTCTTCATAGCACCATCCTCCCTGGAATCGATAAAAACCTAACAATTATTATCATGTACATCAACCGCTTCGGCGCGCTCGGGCGGTGAGCTCCCGGTCGAGGAGATTTGCAAACGCCTGGATCTCCTTCGGGCCGTAGCCTGCTCCGCGTGGCGCAATCACGCCCGCCCGCCGCAGGCTCATCGCAGCCTGTCGCTCGGAAAGGCGCGTCCTGACGTTCTCGCTCGTGTAGTGCTCACCGCGGTCGGTGATCACGTCCACGCCGCGAGGAACCAGCCGCGCCGCAAGCGGCACGTCGCGCGTGATGGCGAGGTCGTCCACGTTGGCCTCGCACACGATCCATTCGTCGGCGTCGTCCGCGACGACCATCCGAGCTCCCGGCATGTCGCCGATCGGAAGCCGGCGGTTCGCGACGAACACCGCCTCGATTCCATGGCGTTCGGCCGCGCGCGCAACGATCTCGCGAACACGAGGCTTCATGCTGTCCGCATCCACGATCAGCCGCATCACTACCCCGGCACGCGCGCCGCGAAGAGCTCGCCGGAACCGTGGGCTCGCAGCATGCCGGTGGCCGCGTCCACGAAAACCGACTCTCCCGCGTGCAGCGCGAGCTCGGCTCCGTCCGCTATGATTCGAACAGGCCCCTCGTGGCAGAACAGAATCTGCGCGACGCCCACGAGCAACTCGCACTCGCTGCCGGGCACGATGCGGGAAAACTCGAACTCGCTAAACGGCGTCGCGTATCGAATCGTCGCGCAGCCGCTCTCCGCCGACTCGTCGCCGCGGCACGGCTCGCCTGCGAGCACGATCGGCTCCTCGCTGCGGAAACGACCGACCTTCAGGAGCTCGTCCACGTCCACGTGCTTCACCGTCATTCCGCCTCGGAGCACGTTGTCGCTGTTCGCCATGAGCTCGGCTCCCACGCCGTGCAGGTAGGCGTGCAGGACCCCCGCCGGCTGATAGGTTGCCTCACCCGGTCGCAACGAGAACACGTTCAGGATCAAGGGCGAGAGGATACCAACGTCGCCGGGGTACTGGTCTGCGATGCGCAAGACCCAGTAGTAGCGAGCGAGCGGATCACCTTCTTCGGGAAGCGCATCGCCGTGGCCGTGCCATCGCCCGCGAGAGAGCGATACCGCTCCCGCGATCAGCTCGCGCCGCTCGTCCTCCGGAAGCTCGAGCAGAGAGCGAAAGAAGCGCCGCAGGTCGTCCTCGGACTCCGGAAGCTCGAGCGACACGTCGGCCTCGCTCAGCTCCACGGCCGTGAACTCCTCGGTGATCTCGCGAACGGTCCGAAACCCTCGCAGCCCCCAGAACGGCCTGATCGCACAGATCAACTCGGGTTTGTGGTTCTCGTCGCGATAGTTGCGATTCGGCGCAGACCGGTCGATTCCCGCATGTTCCTCCCGGCTGTAGCCTTCCCGCGCCTGATCTATCGTCGGATGGACCTGGATCGAGAGCGGCGCCGCCGCCGAGAGGATCTTGAAGAGGAAGGGAAGCACACCTCCATGCTCACCCGCGCGTGGCCCGAGAGCCCGCTCGGGGTCTTGCGCGATGTGATCGCGGAGCGACGTCCGCTCGCCACCCTTCTCGATCATCGAGGGGGCCTTCGGGTGGGCACCCATCCACAGCTCCGCCATCGGATCGCCACCCGGATTGTCGTAGCCGTAGAGCTCGCCGAGCGCGGTCGGCGAACCCCATGCGTAGTGCTGGATCGTGTTCAGTAGACGGTAGATCATCCATTTTGATCATACGGCGGCCCGCATCCGCCGGTCAATCTTCGAGTCGTGACACCGGCGGTTCGCGACGATCCGGCTGACAGCCGCGCGCGATTGTGGTACCGTCCAGCAACCATGGCGAAGCTGAACGATCTCCTCGCATCACACGATGCGATCCTCGCCGTGGTGGACGGCAGGCTGCCTGTCTCCTCCGCGGCACGCTTCCACCACCTCCTCCTTCGCCTGCGCGACGAGCTCGGCGCCGGGCAGGATGCCGACGTCTGGCTCGCATCCGCGCCGGGGCGAACCGAGCTCGCCGGAAACCACACCGATCACAATCGGGGCCGAGTGCTCGCCGCCTCGGTTCAGCTCGACTCGATCGCGGCGGTCGTGCCCCGCGACGACGGCGTCGTGCAGTTCGCGAGCGCAGGCTTTCCGCTCGTGCAAGTCGATCTCTCCTCAACGGATCCGCGCGAGCGCGAGCGCGAGAGCACGGCCGCGCTCGTCCGAGGCGTCGCCGCGGGGTTCCGAGCCGCCGGCCACAGGATCGGCGGCTTCAACGCTACGGTCGGCTCAACGGTGCTTCCGGGGTCGGGTCTCTCGTCCTCGGCGAGCATCGAGGTCCTGCTCGGCGCGATCTTCTCGTCGCTGTACAACGGAGGCGCGGTCTCGTCGACCGAGATCGCGAAGATCGGGCAATACGCGGAAAACTCCTACTTCGGAAAGCCGAGCGGGCTCATGGACCAGCTCGCCTGCGCGACCGGCGGCGCGATCGCCATAGATTTCGCGGACCTCGCTGCGCCGAACATCGATCGAGTGGAGGTCTCGTTCGAGGACGCGGGCCTCGCGCTCCTGGTGGTTGAAACCGGCGGAACGCACGCCGACCTGACGGACGAGTACGCCGCGATCCCGCGCGACATGCGGACGATCGCCTCGGCACTCGGCGGGGAGGTTCTTCGCGACATCGATGCCGAGGCCTTCTTCGCCGCCGTCCCGCGGTTGCGTCGCGAGATCGGCGACCGTCCGGTTTCGCGCGCGATCCACTTCTTCCAGGAGAACGTCCGTGTGGAGCAGATGGTCGATGCGCTCAGAAACGGCGACATGGGCGAGTACCTCTCGCTGATGGCCGAGTCCGGTCGATCGTCCGGGCTCTATCTGCAGAACTGCGTCCCGGCCGGGAGCCCCGAGCAACAGGGTATCGTGGTCGCGCTCGCGCTCACCGAGCGCTTCTTCGCGCGCGAGGGACTGCGAACCGGACGAACCGCAGCCTGCCGGGTACACGGCGGGGGGTTCGCCGGGACGATTCAGGTACTCCTTCCCAGGGACCGAGTCGATCGGTATGCTACGTTTGTCTCGAGTTACCTCGGCGAGGAAGCCGTGACGAGCATCTCAATCCGGAAAACCGGCGCGACGGCGCTGCACGGATAGAAGCAACCACAGGATAAAGGACGGAGTCATGAACAAGTCACCACTTCAGGAAGCCCGCTATCGGTATCAGCCGAAGCTGCCCACATCGCTGCGCGGCCGGCTCGCGAATGCGAGGATCGAATACGGCGCGCCTACGGAAAGCGTGGATAATCAGTCGGAGCTGAAGCAGCTGTTCCGGCACACATACGGAAAGCCGATCGCGACCTTCACGGCCGGCGACGGCGACGAAGCGCCGCAGACGAAGCCTGTTTCCGTGGGTGTCGTGCTCTCCGGCGGTCAGGCGCCGGGCGGGCACAACGTGATCGCCGGCCTCTTCGACGCGCTCAACGCGCTCAATCCGGATTCCAGGCTCTTCGGATTCCTCGGCGGTCCCGGTGGCATCCTCGAGGACAACGCGATCGAGATAACACCGAGCTTCGTGGACGAGTACCGCAACACGGGCGGATTCGACATGATCGGCTCGGGTCGGACGAAGATCGAGTCGCCCGAGCAGTTTCAGAAAGCTCTCGAGGTCTGCTCGGCGCGGAAGCTCAACGCGCTCGTCATCATCGGCGGCGACGACTCGAACACGAACGCGGCGCTCCTCGCCGAGTACTTCCTGGAGCAGGGGGCGGACATCCAGGTCATCGGCGTCCCCAAGACGATCGACGGCGACCTCAAGAACGAGAATATCGAAGTCTCGTTCGGATTCGATACGGCCACGCGCACCTACGCGGAGCTCATCGGCAATATCGAGCGAGACGCGGCGAGCGCGCGGAAGTACTGGCACTTCATCAAGCTGATGGGACGCAGCGCATCGCATATCGCGCTCGAATGTGCGCTCCAGACGCAGCCGAACGTCTGCATCATCAGCGAGGAGATTGCCGAACGACAGCAGACCCTCGACTCGATCGTGGAAGACATCGTGGAGAAGGTGAAGCGCAGGAGCGACAACGGGGAGGACTTCGGTGTCGTCCTGGTTCCCGAAGGGCTGATCGAGTTCGTCCCGGAGATGAAGCAGCTGATTCGTGAGCTCAACACGCTCCTCGCGACCAACGCGGACCACTTCGCGACGCTCCACACGTTCGAGGACCAGTCCGAATGGGTGAACAAGCGGCTCAGCCGTGACGCATCCTACGTGTTCAGTTCGCTTCCCAACAACATCCAGCGGCAGCTTCTGATGGATCGGGATCCCCACGGCAACGTTCAGGTCTCGCGCATCGAGACCGAGGCACTTTTGGTGGAGATGGTCGGCGATCGACTCGCCGAGATGAAGAATCGCGGGGAGTTCTCCGGATCGTTCAGCAGCCAGGCCCACTTCTTCGGCTACGAAGGTCGCTGCGCGTTCCCCTCCAACTTCGATACCGACTACTGCTACAGCCTCGGCTACGCCGCGTGCGTCCTGATCAACGCGGGACTCACCGGGTACCTCGCGTCGGTCCGCAATCTGGCCAAACCGGCTGACGAGTGGCAGGCGGGCGGGATTCCGCTCACGATGATGATGACCATGGAGGAGCGCCACGGTGCGATGAAGCCGGTCATCCGGAAGGCGCTCGTTGAGCTCTCGGGCGCGCCGTTCCGGAGATTCGCGGCGCACCGCGAGTCATGGGCGCTGAAGACCTCGTTCACGTTTCCGGGCGCGATCCAGTACTACGGCCCCGCCGAGGTGTGCGACGCGCCGAGCATCACGCTTCGTCTCGAGCACGGAGTAGACGTGTAGCGTCGTCGCCCGAGGGATCGTAGCGCCGCTTCAGAGCGGTGAACACGGGCAGGAGTGTCTCGAGGCGTTGGCGCTCGGTTTCTCGGAGTGCGGACGGTGTCTCTGCAACGTACCGTTCGTACACCATCTGAGCCTCGGCCAACTCGGTCTCGATCTGGCGGCGATAGCGGCGCATGAGTATCGGCTGGTCGGGATTCGCATCGCCGGCGTGGGCGGACTCGACCGCCTCCGTCCGTCGGACAAGGGCGCGGAGTCGCTGCTCGCAGCCGAATAGTTCGTCCAAGTGATTCATTGGATCTCCCCGGTGCCGCCGCCGCGAGGACGGCTTCCGAGCACCGGGGTATGTAGCAGGATTCGTGCCAACCCCTCGCAGGCCAACATGTCGTTGCAAGACAACAACTTACGATCCGGCTCGCAACCTCAACGGCACGAAGCGATGCAGGACGCATCGCGGATAGTGTAAGCCATGCGCTATGCATAGGAGGAGCGCCGGAGACAGCCCCTGACAAGCGCCGCCCGTTCGTCTGCCGGAAACGCGTAGGGATTCCGCTTGTTATCCCCGCGGACTCCGATCTGGTCCGCCGGCGATTCGTCCACGCCGTACGATTCGAGGCCGGGAAACGACGCGACCCGAGCGTACTCACGGAGGCGTCCCGTGAGCGCGGTAATCCGCTCCTCGAGCGTACCGCCCACCATACCGGTCAATGCACGTCCGGCCGCCGCGTACTTGCCGAGCGCCGTCACGGCGTCGGGCGTCCCGGCGAGCGCGTCTATGGTGCGCTCGACCGCGAGCGGGAGGAGCGATCCGCAGAAGACCCCGTGGGGAACGCCCGTCAGCGCCCCTGCCGTCCCGGCAAGGCCATGGACGATACCCAAACCGGCGTTTGCAAGACAGATACCGGAGAGATACGCGGCGTACGCCATCCCGGACCTCGCGTCCACGTCGCTCGCCCCACGCTCTACCGCACGGACGAAGCTTCGGCCGGCGACCTTGAGCCCCTCAAGCGCGAGCGCATCGGTCAACGGGGACGAACCGGTTGACACGTACGCCTCGAGCAGCTGCGTGATCGCGTCCATCCCCCCGGCCGCGGTCGATTCCCGCGAGCACGTCAGGTGCAGGAGCGGATCGATCACCGCGACGTCCGGAACGAAGCGCTCGTGCCGAAGCGACTTCTTGAACCCGTGCGGGCCGATCCGCGAGAGGACGGCGTTCTTGGTCGCTTCCGAGCCGGTACCCGCCGTGGTGGGGACGGCGACGAAGGGCAGCTTCTCGCCGCTCGGCCTCTCGCTCCCGACGCCCTCGAGGTACGCCACGATCGAGAACCCGTCGCGAGACGCCGAGCCGTTGATCCGCGCCTCCGAAATGGCCGCGCTCACGGCCTTGCCGGTATCGATCGCGCTTCCTCCGCCGATCGCGACGACGGCATCCGGAGGATCGTCCACGAACCGTCCCGTGATCGCGTCCACGACCTCCGGCGAGGCCTCCCGGTACTCCCCGCCCGGCGCCTGGAACGGGTCGGCATCGTCCGGGATGCGGTCGTACCGCACGAAGTCCGCCCGGATGCCGGCCTCCTCCAGGAGTCGGACGATTCCTTCGCGTGTCTCCTGCTCCGAGAGGGCCGATCTGCTGAACACCACGAGAATGCGGGTCGCATCGCGACCGCTCAGCGCGTCGCCGAGACGGTGAATGCTCTGCGCCCCAAAGAAGAGCTCAGGGGTACGAGCGAAGCTGAACCCGTTCATGCGCAGAGTATAACGAAAAACTCACGATTATAGCGCACGCGGAGCGCGCCGTCTGGTTGTGGTTGCGCCCGTGCCAGAGTATGATATACTCGTTTCACACCTTACACCAAAGGGTATCAAATTCGGACAGGAGGATAGGATATGAAGAAAGTTGCCCTCGTCTTCACGGCACTGCTCTTGCTACTCCCCCTCGCCGCGAGCGCCCAGTTCATCGACGATGAGTTCAATGGGTCCCTCGGCGAGTGGGTAGACGGCTACGGCGATTGGCAGCCCCGCGGCGGCATGATGGTCCAGCGCGACACGACTACGGGCCTGGCTCGTGCGCAGCGCCCGGCAGCGCAGCGCGGTGAGGTCGAGTACTCGTTCCTCGTCCGCTACGAAGCCGGCGGCTTCGAGGACGAAGCAGCGCTCCGAGCTCAGGAGTTTCACGCCGGGTTCGGTATCCACGTCGGCGTTGAGAATCCTCCTCGAGCCGGTGCGCCCGCCTGGGGTGCCGGCGACTCGTACCTCCTCTGGCTGAACCTCGATACCCGCCCCGGTACGCATCGGAACGCGCGCGAGCACTTCGGGTTCCGCGGTCAGGTCTACAGGAGCCGCACGAACGCGCGAATGAGCCTGATGGACTCGTTCAACGTGGACATCCCGGCCGCGCTCTCCCAGGCCGGCTACGACGTTGATATCGAGGATATCGATCGCTTCCTCGGCATCCTCGTGCCGATCAAGATCCGCGTGAACTACTCCACGGGCCGCATCATGGTTTCGGATCCCACGAACCCGTCGCTCTGGTTCTGGTTCGACGTTGATCCGAGCGTCCTCCGAGGCGATCACGTCGTCCTTCGAACCAACAGCCTTGCCGTCAGCTTCGCGAACTTCACGGCAACGCGCCGATAGATGATTCCGGATTCAACCGGGACAAACCAGATCTTTCAGGAGCTGCCCAACGGGCAGCTCCTTTTTTGTGAGGTACCATGAAACCAACGATTCCGCAGCTCCTTCTGGAGATCGCAGACAAATACGGCGAGTATCCTGCGCAACTGGCGAAAGACGAGAACGGCGTCTTCCATCCACGAACCTACCGTGAGCTCGTGGAGATCGTAGAGCGGTTCGCGGCCGGCCTTCTGAGCGTCGGAATCAACCGCGGGGATCACGTCGGACTGATCTCCGAGAATCGGGCCGAGTGGTTCATCGCCGACCTGGCGATCCTCGCGATCGGCGCCGCGGACGTTCCGCGCGGGAACGACACGATCCCACGGGACGTCGCGTATATCCTCGGGTTCGCCGAGTGCGCCACCGTGTGCGCCGAGAACGTCTCCCAGTCGCGCAAGGTCCTGTCGGTCCGTAAGGAGATTCCCACGCTCGAGCGAATCATCGTCCTCGATCCGCTCGAGGATCTCGAAGAATTGCGCTCGGAGGCGAAAGGCGTGGAGATCCTCTCGGTGGACGAGGTCTACCAGGCGGGCGCCGCGTATCTGTCCGACAAGCCGGACTCGGTCAGGGAGGAGATCGCGAAGGGCGCACGCGACGACACCGCGACCGTGATTTTCACGTCGGGCACGACCGGAACGCCGAAGGGCGTCATGCTCACGCACGGGAACTTTCTGCACCAGGTCGAGCACGTTCCCGAGTTGATAGATGTTGGCCCCGGCGACGTGTGGCTCTGCGTCCTGCCCGTCTGGCACAGCTTCGAGCGAATCATGCAGTACGTCTCGCTGGGCTCGGCCTCGGCGCTCGCCTATTCGAAGCCGGTAGGCAAGATCATGCTCGAGGACTTCCAGAAGGTGAACCCCACCTGGATGGCGTCCGTGCCGCGCATCTGGGAAGCGATCATGGCCGGCGTCTATCGGAACGTAAAGACTCAGAGCAGCGTGAAGCAGGGCCTTTTTCACTTCTTCGTGAGTATCGGCAGCACGCACGCGCACCTGGGCAACTTGCTCAGAGGACGACTCCCCCGGTTCGAGAAGCGCAACCGCTTCGTGGACGCCGTCGGTGCCGTCGTTCCCTGGCTCCTCCTGGCTCCACTGCGGGGTCTCGGGAACCTGCTCGTCTTCGGCAAAATCAAAGCGCGCCTGGGATCGCGCTTCGTGGCGGGAATCTCCGGAGGCGGCGCATTGCCGAGCGCGGTGGACGCATTCTTCCAGGCTGCCGGGATTCTGCTCCTCGAGGGATACGGCCTCACCGAGACCGGACCGGTACTCGGCGTGCGGGATCAGCACCACCCGGTACCGAGAACGGTCGGTCCGGTCTTCCCGGGCACTGAGGTGCGCGTCCTTGACGAATCGGGACGCCCGCTACCTCCGGGACGAAAGGGTCTGATCGTGGCCCGGGGTCCCCAGGTCATGAAGGGGTACTACAACCGCCCGGAGGAGACCTCGAGGATCCTCGGCGAAGACGGGTGGCTGAATACCGGAGACCTCGGAATGCTCACGTGGGACAACGAGCTCGCGATCACCGGTCGAGCGAAGGACACGATCGTCCTCAGAGGCGGCGAGAACGTGGAGCCGCTCCCGATCGAGCAGAAGCTCACGGAGAGCCCGCTCGTGGACCACGCGATTCTCCAGGGTCAGGACCAGCGAGTGCTCGGCGCGCTGATCGTGCCGAACCCGGACGCCGTCCTTCAGACGGCGGTCGAGCAGGGAATCGTGGAGAAGGACGCATCCTTCGACGTATCGCTCCTCTCGGACGAGCGCGTGCGTCGCATCTTCTCCGACCTCATTCGCCAGGAGATCAGCGCGAAGAACGGCTTCCGGCCGTTCGAACGCATCTCGAACTTCAAGCTCATCGCCGGACCGCTCTCGGTCGGCGACGAGCTCTCGCAGAAACAGGAAGTCAAGCGCCACGTGATCGCCGAGAAGTACGCCTCGGAGATCCGCGAGCTCTTCGAGTAGCCTCGCCGGTCCTACTCGTGCGCGAGCCTCCGTAGCTCGCGCACGATATGGACCATCGCCATCGTGTCCATCGCGCAGTAGCTCATCAAATCAGACATGAGCCGCTTCCGCTCCTCCCCCGTCACATGCTGCTCGGAGAGATATCGGTAGACGAGGTTCGCCGTGTAGCCGTCCTGGACGCGCTCTCCGGAATAGTCACGGTCGGCCAGCACCGGAAGCACCGCCTTGAGACTCACCTTCCCCTTCTGGTCGTGGTGGTAGAAGGAGAACTCGTTGAACGGATCGAGCAGATCGACGATTCGCTCGCCGAGCTCGTGAAGCTCGCGCTGCCGCTCGGGCACCGTCTCGGCGAGTCGCCGCAGGATGCCGCGCTCGAAGCCCGCGCTGTACACGACGACGCTCCCGTCGCCACCGGCGTCCGCAACGAGGCGCTCGACCATCTCGTACCGCGCGTCGGTACCCGGTTCCATGATGAACGTCATGTGCGCCGGTTCCGCTTCCGGTTCCTCCCGATGGAGCGAGTAGAGGTACGGCACGTGCTCCCACGGTCGCACCCGATCGAAGGGAGGAATCGCGCTGCTGGTCGCCTCGAAATCGAGGTAGAACACGGGCTCGCGAAGCCGACCGAGAAACTGCGCGAGCGCCTCGCGATCCACGTGCGCCCGCCTCTCGCTTACCACGCGCTGCTGGATCTCCTGCCGCGGGTGCGAGAGCCGTTCGATCGGGATCTCCTGGATCGACGTGATGCCGTCCGCGATGAGCTGCTCCACGAGCGGTCCCCCTCGGTGGAGCGTGGACACGTGGTGAGCATCCGCCATCGGTAGATCCGCCGAGCAGACCGGGCACGTCTGCGGCCGCGAGCACGCGACGTCGCGATACCGTTCGAGACGCGGGTCCTCGGCGAGCTCTCGCGCGAGACCCTCGAGCTCGCTCTCCACGACCACGCGAAGGTTACGAGCGCGTCGCGTAACGTCGCGTTCGACCAGAAGCTGCTGCGGATCGAGCTCGCCGGCTCGCTCGTACGCCTTGTTCACGTGATGAATGAAGATCTTCTCGGGCCGCGCGCCGCACCCTTCGAAGCAGTAGTCGAGGAATGCGGCTTCACGGAGATACGACTCCTTGATGCTTGCACCCTCACGCACGAGCACGGCCGCCCACCCCTCGGGACGTTGGGGTTTCCATACGTCGGCGGTCGCCTCGAAAGGAGCGACGAAGCACCGCGCTCCGAACAGCGGTCGCGCGTCGGACTGCTCCGGGTCTGCGGTGTCCGCGTCGCGGCCCAACGGGAAGAGAGCGCGACCGAGCTCGCGAAGCCGACTCCGCTCGGTCGTCACGGGATAGAGCAGGTCCGATTCCGACCGGGCCGGGAGATCGGCGCCGCTCAGGCGAAGATGCAACGAGCGGGGGCACCTGCGATACAGCAGGTAGTCCCCAATCCTGATCCGAGCGTCAGAGCCGGGCAAAGGTGTCAATCGCGATTTGCAGCTCTTCGTTCGTGGGCTGTACCACGATCGTCGTAGGCGAGTAGTCCATGGAGATGACGCCCTGACGGGGACCGTTCTCCAGGTTCTTCCGGTAGTCCATGACGATGCCGAGGTTCTCGAGCCGTCTGCAGATGCGCTCGCGCATGCGCGTACCGTACTGCCCCACTCCGCCGGTGAACACGAGCACGTCCACCTTCACGATCTCTGCCGCGTAGGCGCCGATGTACTGACGAACCTTATGCGCGTAGACATCGAGCGCATCGGCCGCGTTCCGATCGCCGAGCTCCGCGGCCTCTTCGATGTCGCGGAGATCGTTCGAGATGCCGGAGAGTCCCTTCAACCCGCTCTCTTTGTTGAGCATCGTGTTCAGCTCGTCCGGCGTCATACCGCGTTCGAGCAGGAAGAAGATGATCGCCGGATCAATGTCGCCCGACCGAGTTCCCATCACGAGGCCCTCGAGCGGCGTGAAGCCCATGGAGGTGTCGATGGAGCGCCCGTTGCGAATCGCCGTGACCGAACATCCGTTGCCAAGGTGGCAGGTGATGAGATTCGTGTTCTCGGGCGAGCGCTTGAGCAGCTCGACCGAACGAGCGGCCACATAGCGATGACTCGTGCCGTGGAATCCGTAGCGCCGGATGCGGTACTTCTCGTAGAGCTCACGCGGGAGGCCGTAGAGATACGATGCGGGCGGAATCGTCTGGTGGAAGGCCGTATCGAAGACGGCAACATGCTTCTGCGTGGAGAACACCGCTCGAGCCTCTCGGATACCGGTGAGGTTGGCGGGATTGTGGAGCGGCGCGAGCTCGATCGTCTGCTCGATCGCGGCTTCCACCTCTGCGTCGATCACGACCGATTGCGAGTACGACTCGCCCCCGTGAACCACACGGTGACCCACTCCCGCGATTTCGTCCGGCGAGCTGATGAGCCCGTTGTGTTCATCCGTCAGCGCGTTGATGACCAGCTCAATCGCCCGCTTGTGGTCGGGTATGTCTTCCTGTCGCTCGTACTTGCCGTTCTCGCCTTCGTGCGCGATCGTACCGCCGTCGATACCGATGCGGTCCACCAACCCCTTGCCCAGGCTGTTCTGCGAGGGCATCTCGTAGACTTCGTACTTCAGCGACGAAGATCCACAGTTGATGACCAGGATCTTCTGTCCGTGCTCTCGGGTTTTCACCATGGTGTTCTCCAGTGAGTGTATAGGACGACTCTACCGGTTTTGGGGTGGAACTGCAAACCGCCGTGGCCGCGATT
>JBKHII010000052.1:0-21120 GCA_046538735.1 Spirochaetales bacterium | reverse complement strand
GACCTCGAAGAGGTCGGTGCCGAAGACGCCCGCGCGGACGCGGCTGTCCCCGCTCGTCCCGAGCCGCTGCCGGAGGGGGCCGAGCCGGCCGGTCGCCACGCCGCGGAGCCCGGAATCGGAGACCGCAATCGACGCGCGGTCGCAATCATGATCGAATCGCGCGCCGTCGCCGACTCGCTCGCCGACCAGTTCGCCTTCTACGGTTTTGACGTCACGCGCATTTCCGAGTCGGCGGAGGTGACGCCGGCGCTCTCGCGCGGCGTCCACACCGCGCTCATCCTGGACGTGACCCTGATCGAGGATGATCCGGCGCTCGCGAACGCGATCATTGAAGCGCACGACGTTTCCCACGGCAAGGTTCACGTGGTATACGTCTCGGAGCGGGACGATTTCTCCGTGCGCCTGAAGGCCGTGCGTACCGCGGGCGCCGCGTTCTTCAGTCTTCCCGTAGACACGCTGCGTCTCGTAGACACCGTGGACGGGCTGACCTCCGGAGGTGCCGGCGAACCGTACCACGTGCTCATCGTGGACGACGACATCGAGCAGGTGTCTCACCACGCGCTCGTCCTCCAGCGTGCGGGGATGATTACCTCGGTCGTCTCGGATCCGAACCAGATCTTCTCGGTGTTGATCGAGTCGAAACCGGACCTCATCCTCATGGACATGTACATGCCCGGGTGCACCGGTCCGGAGCTCGCGACGATCATCCGTCAGCAGGAAGCGTTCGTGGGCATCCCGATCGTCTTCCTTTCGGTGGAGACGGACGAGGATCGCCAGTTCCAGGCGGTGAGCCAGGGTGGCGACGGATTCCTCTGCAAGCCGATCAAGCCGGAGCACCTGATCATCAGCGTGTCGCAGCGAATCGAGCGGACGCGCAACATGCGGTTCTTCATGGAGCGCGACTCGCTTACCGGGCTCCTCAATCACACGCACCTGATGCAGAGCCTGTCGACCGAAGTGCAACGAGCAGAGCGCGTCGACCGGCCTCTGTGCTTCGCGATGATTGATCTCGATCACTTCAAAGAGGTGAACGACGGCTACGGCCACCTCACCGGGGATCGCATCCTCAAGAGTCTCTCGCGTCTCCTCGGCGAACGTCTCCGGAAGACGGATGTCGTGGGACGTTACGGCGGCGAGGAGTTCGGGATCGTGATGTTCAACGCCACGCTCGAGGATGCAACACGAATTCTTGACGGGATTCGCGACGAGTTCTCGCGCGTGGTCCACGAAGCGGGCGAGATCGAGCTCAGCGTCACGTTCTCGTGCGGCATCGCGGCCTACCCCGATCACGACGGGCCGGGACCGATCAGCGAAGCCGCGGATCGTGCGCTCTACCTCGCCAAGGAGCGCGGTCGTAACCGCATCGTTTCGGTCTAGTCTCAGACGAGCCCGATCGATACGCTCCCGAGTACCGCCCAATCGACCGATTGCCACCACGGGTCGGTGTCGCTCCTCACCTCGAGGAGCTGCACCGCGACCCGGCGCACCGTCATCGTGCTGCGCCGGTCGTCCGGTGCGGATCGCGCGTTGACTCGCGCCCACTCCGCATCCAATTGCGATACGCCCGAGGCGGCGTCTGCATCGATCGTTCCCAGGAGGACTCTGCCCGCCGCGGGCTCGAGTGCGGACGGGAGGCCGGCCGCCGCGCGCGCCTGCATCGAGGCGTCCATCGTCACCACTCGATCCACGCACGCGACCGACCCGAGCTCGAGCGGAGCGGACGGCGCGAGCGCGGCGAGCGCCGCGTCCGACTCGGCGCATCCGTCCATCGTTTCGGAAATCGTTCCGGCGACCGGGACGATCGGCGGCAACGCCGGCACCCCGAGCGAACCGGTCGATTCGAACAAGAGCGTCTGCAGGCGGGAGAGCTCCCGCTCCACGTTCCCTGGTAGTCTGAGCGCGACGAAGCGGTAGTGGTGTCTCACCCGGATATGGTAGTATCGGGCGCAGGGAGTGAACAGAGGAATGCGAGCTGCAGCAGATCAAGCGATCAAGACGTTGACGTCGGTTCTCGGGTCCTGGAGCGAGGTCACGGCGATCGGGCTCACCAGCCAGGGGGAGGACCTCTACGATCCGTACTACTCGCTGAGCCTGGACGTCTACACACGCGGCCCCGTTCGCGACGCGGACGCGCGCGAGACCGAGTTCGGCGAGGTCGGCGCGTTCGAGACCTCGCTCCTCACCGCCAAAGACCGATTCCTCATGGGCGAGATTCCGGTCAGGATCGAGTACAAGCTCACCGACCGGTTTGACGAGCTGGTCGCCGCGGCGCTCGACGGCGAGTGCGAGCTCCGCGACTCCGGAACGTATGCCTTCAGACGAGTCCAGGATGCGAAGATCCTCGTTTCGGAGGGCGAGTGGTTCGAAACGATCCGTTCGAGCCTGACCGAGCTGCCGAACGAGTTCTGGGACGAGCTGCGACGATCGCAGGAGTCGACCGTGGAGCACCTCTTCGCCGATCTCTCGGCCGCCGCAATGCGTGAGGACTCGTTCTACTTTCTCACGAGCGCGGGGAGGTTCCTGGCGCAGCTCTGCGCGCTGCTGTTCACAATCAACCGCCGATTCGAGCCGCCGCCCCGGACGCTGCGCGACGAGGTGCTCTCGCTCCCCGCGCTACCCGATTCGTTTCCGGCCAATCTGGAGAACTTCGTCACGAGCGGACACGGGCTTTCGATGTCGCAACGTCGGGAACTTGCTGAAATCATGATCACGAGCGTACTTTCCCTCTGACATGCGACGCCTGCTCATCACCATCCTCACGGTTGCTGCCTTGTCCGGATGCGACCGATCGTTTGCGCTCTTTCCGCTCACCGTAGAGTCCGGAGGCGAGGCGACGACCATCGTTCTGACCGAGCGACCGGGTCGTCCGCCCGACGAGGAGGGCTACCTCCCGGACGACGGCACGGCGCTGCGCCTCACGCTTTCCCACCCGTATCCGATCCCCGCGGCCACCGCGCTCCTCGTGGAGTACGCCCCGGCGTCCGCGCTCATGACGGTCGTCGTCCGTACGGCCGAGGGCGAGGAGATCGCGAGGAAGAGCGTGGGGGAGGGTATGCCGACGGGTGACTCCAACCTCCCGGTCGCGGCCGCGGTGCCGCTTCCGTCCGGAGCAGAGATCGACTCGATCTCGATCACGGCGGACGAAGAGCTCCCCTCGCGGACTCGGGTGCTCGGCCTGGCGCTCGCGCCGGAGCGTGCCGGCGTCGGTACGTCCCGACCGTGGGCCGCTTCGCCGGGCGCCGAGCCTCGAGCGCTCTACGTCTCGTCCGGAGCACTCGTGACCGACTGGAACGCAGACTCCGGTTCCGGCCGATGGGAGATCGATCGGAGGAGTGCCGCGGGATGGGAGGCGCACGATCCGGTCGAGATTCGCTACCGGTACGAGCGGGCGGAGACGGCGCCACCGGAGCTTCCGGAGACGATCGCCGTCCCGAGCGCGACCGTGATCGCGACCGAGGCGGACGGCCGGCAGACGCGCCTGCGCCTCGATGTTCGTCCGGGGCCCCACCGCGTGATCGTGTATCCGCTCGCCGAGCGGATCAGCCCGGTACGGTACGCCGTGGACGGCAATCCGGGCGGGCTCGAGATCGAGTGGATCGGCCCGGTCCCGCTCCCGGGGGAGATCCCGGAGCCCATTCCGATCGATATGGGTTCGCTGCTGCGTTATCCACCGGAGGTGTGGCGTCGGCCCGACTTCGAGCTCTTCAGTTGGTCGCTCTATCCTGAGGTGCTCGTCTTCGACACGGTCTCGTACGAGGTTCAGTCGAGCTTCTTCAGGCGGCTCGCGTTCTTCGTGGAGAAGGCGGGCTACCGTGGACGGCTCCTGACCGACCGCGAGCTCGGGAATAGACACGGCTACAACGCGCACAACTACAGGCCGGAAGGGCTCGCCGCGTTCTTTCAGGCGGCCCGGGATGCAGGTTTCCCGCTCAATCCCCGGGAGGAGTTGCTGCTGGACATCGTTCTTGCCCACGGCATCATTCGCTCCACGGAAGATGGGTTTCTGCCGGGCAACGGAGGGATTCTCTCGGTCTCGCAGGAGTCCGGGATCACGCCGGTTCTGCGTGAGCTCTTGCTCTCGCACGAGTCGTATCACGGGGTCTACTACATGGAGCCGGAGTACGTGCGCACGATGGACGAGCAGTGGGAATCGTTGGACCTCGACCAGCAGCGCTACTGGCGGCTGCTGCTCGGCGGGCTCGGGTACGACGTTCGAGACGAGTATCTCGTGCGCAACGAGTACCACGCCTACCTGCTCCAACAGCCGCTCGCCGAAGCCTCGTGGTACTTCGAGCACCGGTCGGCGGAGCGGATCGCGCGCTGGTATCCGGACAGCGCTTCGTGGTTGGAAGGCTACCTCTCGGAGTACGGCGGCACGCACCGTGAGCAGGCCGCGCGGGCGCAGGCAACGCTCTACTCGCTTACCGGTCTCGTGGCGCGCGACGTCTTCTGTCTCGAGCGCATCGAGCCGTGACGGCGCGGACCGGCGCGCTCAGATCACGTAGTCGACCTGACGGTCGCGCGTCTGTTTCTCTCTGATGAGATCGCCGAGCGATCGCTGAAGCGTCTTCATGATGCCACGTTCGATCTCGTCCCAGAAGAACGCGATGGCGCCCCCTTTCCGCGGCTCCGCGATCACCTCGAGCCTTCCTTCCAGGCGCGAGAGCACGTCGTAGACGGAGATCGAGTCGGGGTCGTGAGCGAGCGCGTAGCCTCCCTGAGCGCCGCGGTAACTCTCGACGAATCCTGCTTTCTTGAGAATCACCAGGATCTGTTCCAGGTAGTGTTGCGGAATGGAGTGCCGTTCGGAGATGTCTCGAATCTGAACCGATCCCTTGTTGCGACGGAGCCCGAGCTCCACCAGAGCCGTCAACCCATATATGCCTTTCGCGGAGAGCGCAAACACGTCTCACCCCTTCTCAATCCAATTTGTCAAGTTTACAATATCTCTCGCTGTCCGCAATGTCAAACTCGTACGGCGCTCTTTTGCGCAACGTGGTTCCGGGGGCGAGCCGGCCCTTCCACGGACCGTGAGCGTATCGGTGCACGGCCCCGGTCGAAATCAGCGTCGTGAGGAGCTCGCGACGCGCGCTCTCCGGCCACGCGATCGGCAGCCCCTGCACCGTGGGGCCGAGACCGTGGACCCGCCGGCGACGGCGTATGTACCGCAGCGTACGCTCCCTCGCGGTCGCAGCAGCCTCCCGGGCGGCGCGGATCGGGCCCGGCTCGTGCTCCTCGCATCGATCGCAGCCGAAACAGGTACCCGATTCCGCGCCAAGCGCCTCCATCAGGTACTCCCGCCTGCACCGGTCGGTGCTCAGGTAGCCGAGCATGACTCGTTCCCGAGCCGCTCGCAGGGCGTCGGTTTCGCGCGGTTCGTCGGTTGCGTTCCAGAGCACGACGCTGCGGGCCGCCTCGTTGTCGCGGCCCGCGCGGCCCGACTCCTGGAGGAACGCCTCCACCGTCGTGGGTATCTCGTAGTGGATCACGGTACGGATGTTGCTCTTGTCCACGCCCATGCCGTAGGCGCACGTCGCGGCGAGGATGCCGTCCGAAGAGTCGAAGAACCAGCGCTCAATCCGGGCTCGCTCGTCCGGAGTGAGACCTGCGTGGTAGGCGCCGCACCGTTCGAACCCCGTGACCGCCGCGAGCTCGCGCCCGACAGCCTCGACTCGCTTGCGCGATCGGCAGAAGACGATCGCCGGCCGCTCGATCCCGGCTCGTACGAGCTCGGCGAGCGTCGCCTCCTTCGACTCGCACTCGATGACCGAGTAGGAGATGTTCGGACGGTCGGGGTCGGCAAGGACGAGGCGCGGACGAAGGTTCGGGAAGAGGATCTCGCGCATCGCTTCCAGCACCGCGGGTGACGCCGTCGCCGTGAACGCGGTGACTACGCACGGGTCGATCGCCTCGATCGTCGTCGCGAGCGACAGGTAGGTCGGCCGGAAGGTGAGCCCCCACTCGCTCACGCAGTGAGCCTCGTCCACGACCAGGTGCGCGACCGGCAGACGCGCGAGTCGGTCGCGTACCCGCTCGCCCGCGAGCACCTCCGGCGAGGCGAGGAGGCAGTGCGCGCGTCCGGCGGCGAGGTCGTCGAACAGTGCCGTTCGCTCGCTCGCAGGCCGGCCTCCGCGAAGGACGCGCGCAGCGACGCCGCTCCGTGCGAGACGGCGGAGTTGATCGTCCATGAGCGCGAGAAGAGGGTAGACTACGATCGTGATACCATCGAGCACGAGGGCGGGAAGAGTGAAGCACAGCGTCTTGCCGCTCCCTGTCGGAAGCACGACGATTTGCCGAGCGTTTTCCGACCGACCCTCGAGCGTGTTCGCGATGACGAGCCGCTGATACGGGTAGAGATAGCTCACGCCGAAGGCGCGTTGGGCGAGCGCGACGATCGGATCCACGTACCTTCCGACGGTCGGATCTCCGTCCGCGCTTCACAACTCGGGGCGGAAAATGCGTCATTATGACACGCGGAGATCCCCAATCGGCGCTATGTGTCAATAAGACCCAACATGGGAAGATGCCCGCTCGGAATCCCGTACGTAAGCCTATGCGAATTAATAAGATAGGCGCCAACCTGAGTTGGTACGTGTCTTGCAAAGCTACCGGCGGAGGTACTATGATAGCAAACGGATATCGGCTTTCCGACCTCGAGACCGTCTTCAACGGCATGCTCTCACCGAGCGCCGTTCGGCGAGACTTCCCGCCGGTGGACGTGCTCGAGCTTGACGACCACTATCGGCTGGAGGCGGAGCTTCCCGGCCGGAGCCTCGCCGAGATCGACGTCCGAGTCGAGGAGCGCATGCTTGCCGTCGCGTCGGCGGATGCGAGCTCGCGTCAGGGGGACCAAACCGACGGTCGAGCGTCGCGTCGGCCTGCCTTTCGGCGCACGTTCGCGCTTCCGAGCGACGTGGACGTCAAGGCCGTTTCGGCCGCCTACCGCGACGGGATTCTCTCGGTCACGCTGCCGAAACGTCCCGAGTCTCGGCCGCGATCGATTCACGTGGAGTAGCGTCTTCGTCCGCGGCCGGAAATGTGGTAGATTGGGCGCATGGTGTCTTCAACCGCTGCGCTGCCGGCCGCGGTCGTGTATCTGCTTCTCCTCTTCGCCGAGGCGCTCGGCGGCGAGCCGCCATTCGTCGCCGAGTACCTCCAGGACGGCGACCCGACCGCACGGATCGTCGTCGCCTCAGAGGACGGTGATACCTACCGGATAGACGGCACGCCGCGCGCGGCCGAAGATGCAGAGTCGTTCCCGGTCGTCCGGGTGGAAAAGAGCGATCTCGCGGGTCACTACTACTTCGTGCACATGCCGGACGGCGGCATTCCGACCGTCGTGGATCTGACCCCGGTGCTGGCGCAGATGACCGTCACGGTCCGCGAGGAGCCGTACTCGATCGCGCTTCCGGAAAGTGACGACTCGGGTTCCGGCGACGCAGCGCTCGCCGCCGACTCAACGCTGCACGTGCTGACGACCGGGGGCGCAACGCTCCTGAGCGTCGCGGATTCCGGCATCGTACTCCTGATCACCGAGGAATAGCATGGGCACACGACGCAGCATTCTCTTCGTCTGCTCCGGCAACATATGTCGGAGCCCGCTCGCCGAGGCGGTTCTTCGCGAGAAGCTCCGCGAGCGAGGTCTCGCCGAGCGATACGTCGTTGACAGTGCCGGGACGGTCACCGACCATCTCGGTCAGCAGTCGGACGCACGAATGCGCCGAACCGCGGCGCGCAACGGTGTGGTCATCGATCATCGGGCACGGCGCGTCGAGCGCACGGATATGAAGGAGTTCGACCTCGTCATCGGCATGGACGAGTGGCATATGTCCGCCCTGCGGTCGCTCGCCGACGGTGAGCCGGTGGAGATTCGCAAGATGCGTGAGTTCGATCCTGAGGTGAACGCGCCCACGGGCGAGAGCCGCGCGCCGGACGTGCCGGATCCGTGGTACGGCGGCATGGAAGGCTTCGAACGCGTCTATGAGATGGTTGACCGGTCGTGCGAGGTGCTCGCCGACCGCTTGGCACGCGAGGCCGCGGAGGACTCGTGATTCGCGACGCATCCACCCTGCGGGAAGCACTCGAGCGCATCGCCGGCGGTTCGGTGACCGTCACGAGCGAGCGTCCGGTCGGCGGCGGATGCATCGCGAGCGGCGCGCGCATTGAGATTTCGGGCGACGGTGTTTACTTCGTGAAACGGAGCTCCCGGCTCCCGGGAAAGATGTTCGAGGCCGAAGCGGCCGGACTCCGGGCGCTCGGCGGCGGCGCCGGGCCCCGCGTACCCACCGTGCACGCGTGCCGGCCGGGCCCGGGCGAGGCGTTCATCGTCATGGAATGGATCGAGCCGGGCCCCAAGACGGGCGGATTCGACCGGGCGTTCGGCGAGCGGCTCGCCGCGATGCACCGCCGCCGGGATGTTGAGTGGTTTGGCTTCCCCGAGGACAACTACATCGGCTCCACTCTGCAGCCGAACGGGTGGATGGATTCATGGCACGACTTCTATCGAGAGCGGCGTGTTGGTTTCCAGATGCGACTCGCCCGCGACAAGGGGCTGATCGGCGAGCGAACCGTTGCCGACATAGAGTCGATCCTCGGGCGACTCGAGTCGCTCCTGCCCGCACCGGAGTATCCTTCGATCCTGCACGGTGATCTCTGGGGCGGCAACTATCTTGCCGACTCGTGCGGCGAAGCGGTGCTCATCGATCCGGCGACATACTACGGCCATCGTGAGGCGGATCTTGCCATGACCGAGCTGTTCGGCGGATTCGGGCGTGGGTTTTACGCCGCCTACCGGGATGCCTGGCCGCTCGAGCCCGGGTATCGCGAGCGCGCACCGCTCTACAACCTCTACCACATGCTCAACCACGCCAACATCTTCGGGGGAAGCTACGTCGGGAGCGTGCAGGGGATCGTGCGGCGATACCGCTGACGCCGCAACCTTACCGTCTGCGAAAGAGCCCCACGACGAGGCTGAAGAGGAAGCCCAGCGCCAGGACCCCCGCGATGCCGAAGCCGGCGACGCCCATGATCGGGATGTTGTTCCACAGCGGTGGGACCCTCGCGTGGATGATGAGCGCGGAGCTGATCATGAGCGCCGCGAGGACCAGACCGTACACGAACCGATTGCCCACGCTGTCGAGCGTCTGCCGTACGGGTTCGAGCCCGCGCACGCGGAAGCCGACCGTCAACTGTCCCGATCGGATCAGCCGAGCGATTCCCGAGAGGTCTCCCGGCAGATCTCTCAGGAGTTCGAGGTACTCGATCCCGACCATGTATCCCTGACTCGCGAGGTTCTGCGGCTTGAGCCGGTTCATTACGACCTTGCGCGTTGCTTCCTCGAGGGCCGGTTCGAGCGTGAACTCGGGGTAGAGGTGCATGCCCACACCCTCGATCGTGAGGAGTGTCTTCGCAACCATCAGGAGGCTCGTGGGTACGGTGAGGCCGTGCGAGACGATGAGCGTGATCAGATCGCTGAAGAGCTCGCCGATGTTGACGTCCTTGAGCGCGCGATCGAGGTAGTCGTCCACAAGCTCCTGGACCTCGTCAACGAGCTCCTCGTAGTGGACCGACTTGGCGCTCCGTGTGAGCTGCAGGACGGCATCGGTGACCCGGGCTCCGTCTCTTCGGACCATCCCACCGATCGCCGAGGCGAGCTGATCGCGCTCGTCCTGGTGAAGTCTCCCCATCATCCCGAAGTCGAGATAGCAGATCCGGTTGTCCGGCAGGATCATGAGATTGCCCGGATGGGGATCGGCATGGAAGAAGCCGTGGATAAGCACCTGCTCCAGGACGAGGTCCGCGCCCCGTTCGGCGACCGTCTTCGGGTCGAAGCGGACCTTGTGCGGGGCGTCCGGTGCGTTGAAGTACGAGCTCAGCTTGGTACCGTCGATGTACTCCATCACGAGCAGACGCTTTGTGGAGTGGCGCTCGTAGGTACCCGGGACCTGCAGCTCGCGCCGGTGCCCCATGACCGAGGCGAAGCGTTCCATGTTCTGCCGCTCGCGGTTGAAGTCCAGCTCGCGACGGATGCTCCGGCGGAACTCGCGCACCATGCCGGTCGGCCCCAGATAGCGCGTGGAGGGGATGTAGTGTTCGGCGAGCTTCGCGAGGTACGCGACGATGTCCAGGTCGGTCTCGATCATCTTCTCGATTCCGGGCCGCTGCACCTTCACCGCGACGATCGTTCCGTCCTTGAGTCGTGCCCGGTGTACCTGAGCGATCGACGCGGATGCAGTCGGCGTTTCCTCGAACTCGGCGAAAACCTCCCCAAGCGCGGATCCCAGCTCGTTGCGAAGGCTCTGCACGACCTGCGCGTGCGGAATCGGTGCCACTTCGTCCTGGAGCCGTGCGAGCTCTCGAATGAGCTCATTCGGAAGGACGTCGGTCCTGTTGCTCATGAGTTGACCGAGTTTGATGAACGTGGGCCCGAGCTCCTCCATCGCCATCCGGATGATCTCCCACCGCGTCGCGCCCTTGGCGACCTTGGGCCGGCCCTTGCGCGAGAGGAGCCCGTGAATGCCCGGAACGGCCTTGTCCAACCGGAGCATTCGTACCCATTCGGAGAAGCCGTACTTCACCATCACCCGGACGATTTCCTGGATCCGACTGGTCGTGCGCGCATTTCGCTGCAAGTTGTTCTCGCGTCTCACGATCTCAGTGTACTTCAGAAGAAGCGGAGTGACACCTCCCCGGTTCTTGCTTGTTGCAGAGGGCAGGAGAATGCACATGAAGCGTATTGCAGTATTGTTGGGACTGCTCGTGGTGTTGGCGGGATCTGCGTTCGCCTACGGAGGCGGGGGATTCTTCCGCGGCAGGAGCATTCCTTTTGATCGCTACACCAACCTTCCCGTGGATGTGGAGATCGTCGGCGGGTATGGGTACGGCGCGAACCGGTGCGGCACCCGCCACGGCGGTTTCGGCTATGTGATGCACGAGGAAGGCACGGACGATCTCATCGGCGCGTTCGGAGGAGTGATCTCCGGGAGCCAGCTGACCATGGGGCCGCTGACGGTGAGCCTCAACCTCTGGACCGGAGTGGGCTACGTGGATCCCCATATCGTGCAAAGCCGGATCGGCGTCGGCTACCTGCTCGAGGCGAATGCGGAGGCAGGGATCGCGATCCTACCGTGGTTCCAGATCGCCGTCTACGGCGGAATGCAGGCGATCGGCAGCTTCGATGCGCGGGCGCTGATCTCGAGCGCGCGCTACACACCGGTTGTGGGCACTCGGTTCACGTGGGGAGGCTTCCAGTAGGGGCCTCCTCCGCCTTCGGGCTCTCGCTGCCGCGAGAGCCGTCGTGCTCGGCCTCGGTCGCTCCGATCTTCTTCTTCGCAGCGGGCATCTTGCTCTTCTTCGTCTCCGCACTCCTGCGGAGCTCATCCCCGCGGTCCGGAAGGGCGGTAATAATGGTCGTCAACACGGTGGCTCCGGGTCGTCGGCACGACGAGTCGCGCCGCCCAGGTATCGTCTGGGGCAAAGAATAGACCGACGGTTGTTCCCGCGATCTGCTTCCGGATGTGCTGACTATCACGTTCGGTCCGGTCGGACCAGCAGACGGCAGGCGCGGTGGGTGGTATTGGTTGCTGTTCTGCTCACTGCCTGCCTCCTTCGAAGAATGGTGCGCGAATACTATCCAGGGACGAACAACGTGTCAACGCCGTCTGAGCGGAAGAATCATTTCGCTCAGCGTGAGCTCCGCGGAGTCCGGGAGATCGGACGCGCCGGCGGCGGCGGCGTGAAGGACCGCGAGAGCACCGGTCTTCATCGTGGTTTCATCCCCCGTGGCGCAGGAGACGAATCGTTCGGCCGTGGGGTTGTGCCCCACGATCAGGATCCGCGACGCGCCGCCGCCGTACAGGCGGACGAGCGAGATGTAGTCGCCCTCGTCCGCAGAGTAGAGCTCGGGAAGGTCGAAGCGCTCCGGGGCCCGTGCTTCGTCCGCGAGCACCTCGTACAGCGCATACGCGGTTTCCTGGGCTCGTGCCGCGCTCGAGCAGAGCACGATGTCGGGCACGAGGTTGCGCTCCAGCAAGGCCCGGGCGACGTCCAGCGCGTCGTCACGACCAATCGGTAGCAGCCTTCGGTCGTGATCGGGAAGTCCGGCCCCTCGCTCGGTCTTCGCGTGTCTCCATATCAGCAGCTCAACCATTGGACACGATCTCCCTCGCAGTGATACGCACGGTGTCCAGCCACGACCTGCGCTGCCGATGGCCCGAGTTCCGGACGTCTGTGAAGAGCTCGAACCGCGCGAGCTCGAGACCCGAGTACGCGGCGAGGTCGCGCCAGAAACCGCTGATCGGCTCCGGAGGATCGTCCGCTGCACGGTCGGTTGTGACGAACACGGCGAGACGCTTTCCCACGAGGAGCGGGACGTGATGCTTCTCGGTGAACTCCTCGCCTTCCCACTCGTAGGCCACTCCGGGACGCAGCACCCGCTCGATCCATCCCTTCAGGAGTGCGGGCGGACCGCTCCACCAATCCGGATGCACGAAAAAGAGCGCGTCCGATCGCGAGACCTCATCGCTGAACGCCTGGATCATCGGGTCCATGCTGAAACCTCTCGCGATCTCTGCGCCGCTGAGCACGGGATCTACCTCCTCCGCGTAGAGATCGTGGACAATCGGTCGCGATCCGGCTCCGGTCGTCTCGTCCGCGAGCGCCTGGGCGATCCCGTGCGAGAAGCTGTTTTCATACGGGTGACAGAGCACGATCAGGGGCAGCATCGACTATCAGTATACGCACCGTAGGTAGTCGTGGCGAAGCGAATTGCGTAGTTTCTGGGTACGGGAAGAACTTGAACCACGAAGGAAACCTGAGTATATTGCTCAGCAATTGAGGGGACGAAATGGCTACGAAGGGTGAAGTTCTGGATGCGCTTTCACGCGTCGTGGATCCGGAGATAGGAATCAACATCGTAGATGTTGGGCTCGTCTATCGAGTCGAAGCAGACGACGAGCACGTGGAGATAGATTTTACGCTGACGACACCCGGTTGTCCGCTTGCCGACACGATCGTGCAGGACATCCATCGCGAGGTCGGCGAAGCCACGGGAATCACCGACATTCAGGCCAATCTCGTGTGGAACCCGCCGTGGAGCATGGACTTCATGAGCGAAGAGGCGCGAGTTCAGCTCGGATACCCCATTTAGACGCACCGAAGCCGAGAACGAGGAGACGAGATGAAGATCGAAATCAAAGACCTGCGAGCCGGCATAGACGAGAAGCCGATTCTGAACGGCATCAATCTCACGATGAACAGCGGCGAGATTCACGCTCTGATGGGGCCGAACGGTTCCGGCAAGAGCACGCTCAGCAACGTCATCATGGGGCATCCTTCGTACGAAGTGACCGGCGGAGAAGTCCTCGTTGATGGAGCGAACATCCTGGAGATGGAGGTCGACGAGCGAGCCCGACTGGGTATCTTCATGGCGTTCCAGTACCCCGTGGAGATTCCGGGGGTAACCGTGGGGCGCTTCCTGAAACGGGCGACCGAGATTCGCTTCGAAGGTCAGGAGCAGAAGACGAAAGGCTTCATCAAGGAGCTCCGCTCGAACATGGACTTCATGGAGATGGACCAGCAGTTCATCAATCGCTATCTGAACGAAGGCTTCTCCGGCGGCGAGAAGAAACGGATGGAGATCCTGCAGATGCTGATGCTCCGTCCGACCTTCGCCGTCATGGATGAGACCGATTCCGGTCTGGACATAGACGCGCTGAAGGTCGTGGCGAAGGGGGTGAATCACCTGCGCGGCGGCGACTTCGGTGCGCTGATCATCACGCACTATCAGCGAATCCTTGACCACGTGACCCCGGATTTCGTCCACATCATGTACAAGGGTCGAGTGGTGACGTCGGGAGGAGAGGATCTCGCGCACACGCTCGAAGCCGAGGGGTACGACTGGGTCCGTCAGAAGTACGGTTCGCCCGACGATGTTCTCGAGGAGGCAACATGAGCTCCCAGACAGGTACCGCCAACGACAAGACCGACGCGCCGGCCCTGGAAATGGGCGACTACAAGTTCGGTTTCGCCTATCCGGACCAGAGCGTTTTCAAGACCGGCAAGGGATTGAGCGCGGACGTCGTGAACGCGATCAGCGATCACAAGAACGAGCCCGATTGGATGCGCCGGTTCCGGCTCCGCAGCCTGGAGGAGTTCCAGAAGAAGCCGATGCCCAACTGGGGCGCCGACCTCAGCTCGCTTGATTTCAACGAGATCTACTACTACGCGAAGCCGAGCGAGGAGAAGTATCGCAGCTGGGAGGATGTTCCCGAGTCGATCAAGGAAACGTACGAACGGATCGGAATACCCGAAGCGGAACGCAAGTTTCTCGCAGGCGTAGGGGCTCAGTACGATTCTGAGGTCGTCTATCATAATCTTCAGAAGCAATTGGAGGACAAGGGGGTCATTTTCACCGATCCCGAGACCGCCGTCCAGCAGCACTCGGAGATCGTGAAGAAGTACTTCGGGACGATCATCCCGTACTCGGACAACAAGTTCGCTGCTTTGAACTCCGCCGTCTGGTCGGGTGGCAGCTTCGTCTACGTACCTCCGGGAGTGAAGGTCGATATTCCGCTCCAGGCGTACTTCCGCATCAACAGCCGGAACTTCGGGCAGTTCGAGCGGACGCTGATCGTGGCGGACGAGGGGAGCTTTGTCCACTACATCGAAGGGTGCACGGCTCCCGTCTATACGACCGACAGCCTCCACAGCGCAGTCGTGGAGATCATCGCGCTTCCGGGTTCGCGCGTTCGGTACACGACGATTCAGAACTGGTCGGGCGACGTCTACAACCTCGTGACCAAGCGGGCAGCCGCTCATGAACGAGCGACGGTTGAGTGGGTAGACGGAAACATCGGCAGTAAGCGCACGATGAAATACCCGTCGGTCTATCTGATGGGCGAGGGCGCCCACGGCGAGGTGCTCTCGATCGCCTTCGCGGGTAACGGGCAGGAGCAGGATACCGGCGCGAAGATGGTGCACGCCGCGTCCAACACGAGCTCGGTCATCACCTCCAAGAGCATCAGTAAGGACTCGGGCGTTGCGAGCTACCGCGGACAGGTGAAAGTGGATCCGGGGCTCCACAACGTTCGCAGTCACGTCGTATGCGACGCGCTCATTCTCGACCCGAAGTCTACGAGCAATACGTACCCCTACATGGACATCAATTCGGAAGACGTCAGCATCGAGCACGAGGCTCGCGTGAGCCGAATCAGCGAGGAGCAGCTCTTCTACCTCATGTCGCGAGGCATGGGCGAGGAGGAGGCGTCGATGATGATCGTGAACGGCTTCCTCGACCCGCTCGTGAAACAGCTTCCGATGGAATACGCAGTCGAGCTGAATCGACTGATCGAGCTCGAGATGGAAGGATCGGTCGGATAGGGCCTGACAATGAACGAGACGCAGACGAAGAACCTCAAAGCGATTGAAGACCTGGGAGAGCATCAGGGACGCCTGTCCGGACCCGCCTGGCTGCAGGAATTGCGGAGACGCGCGTTCGAGCGATTCGAGTCGGCACAGTGGCCCACCACGAAGGAAGAAGAGTGGCGTCGGACCAACCTCGCCCCGTTCGAGTTCGAGACGTACGAGCTCTACCCGGCGCCCGTCTCGCCGCTCCCCACACCGGAGCCGGAAACCGGGCTGCTCGAGGGCCGGGCCGGGCTCGCCGTGTACGAGAACGGATCGCTCGTGCGGGCCTCCGTGCGCGCCGAGCTTGCCGAGCAGGGCGTTGTGTTCGGCGATCTGTTGAGCATTACGGACGCAAGCGACGAGGTTGCCCGGATCGTGCGCTCAACCCTCGAGCGCTCGTTCGATGAGGCGGACAACCGTGTGCAGTACTGGCACTACGCCATGATGGCGAGCGCGGCGGTGCTCTACGTGCCTGCGAAGACCTCGATCGAGGACCCGTTCGAGATCGGATTGTCGTTCGAAGGCGACGAGCGCGTCCACGCGCCGCACGTGATCGTCATTCTCGAGCGCGGTGCGGACGTGTCGGTGATCCGGCGGATCCACACGGCCGAGGACGGCGAAGTGCTGCTCGTAGACGGCGGCGAGTTCGTTGTTGAGGACGGGGCCCGGCTTCGCTACCTCAATCTGCAGCGGATGAACGATGAATCGGTCTATCTCTGCAACGACCGATGCAACGTGGGACGTGACGGCCACGTCCACCGTACCGAGGTCGCGCTCGGCGCGGACTTCGTGAAGAGTCGCTACGTCTCCGAGCTTACCGGTTCCGGAGCCGATGCGGTCCTCAACGGCATCTACTTCCCGGTGGATGAGCAGCATACCGATCTTCGCACCGTGCAGCAGCACCGCGCGCCGCATACGACGAGCCGGGCGTTCTACCGCGGCGCGGTCCGCGACGAGAGTCATGCGATCTACCAGGGTCTCATCGAGGTAGCCCACGAGGCGGTCGGCACCGACGCGTACCTCACGAACAAGAACCTTATCCTCACGGACGGTGCACGCGCCGACTCGATTCCGTCGCTCAATATCAGCACGGACGACGTCCGGTGCAGTCACGGGTCAACGACCGGCAAGCTGGACGAGGGACAGGTTTTCTACCTTCGCTCTCGCGGCTACCCGGAAGTCGAGGCGAAGCGACTACTCGTTGAGGGATACTTCGAGGACCTCATTCTGCAGACCCCGGAGCTCGTACATCAGGAGCTGCGAGAGCTCATCATGGAGCGCACTCCGGAATCCGAGTAGATGGCGAAGTGGGTCAGAGCGTGCAACGTAAACGACTTCCGCCGGAGCTATCTCTTCAAGCACAAGCGGAGGGAGTACGCGATCTTCAAGCTTGAAGACGGCGTCTACTGCCTGGACAACGTCTGTTCGCACGAGTACTCGCCGTTGGCCGAGGGCATGATTCTTGACGGGGACGTTTTCTGCCCGAAGCACGGTTCCCGGTTCGATATCCGTACCGGAGGCGTGAAGGATCTGCCCGCGACCCGCCCGGTCAAGACGTTCGAGGTCGAGGTGGACGAGGCGGGCGACGTCTACATCAAGGTCAAGTAGCAGGTCGAGCGTAGACGCCGATCCATTCACCCTGAGGGTCGATCGGATCGCCCCACAAGGAGCCGTAGAGCTGCTCTACGGCGAAGCCCTCGCGCTCCAGAAGCGCCACGATGCCTGCCTCGTCGTAGTGCCGCCACCACACGCTGAATTGCCGATACGAGCCCTTCTCGTCAACGATCGTGTACCGAGCCACGCTCGCAGCTTCCGCATCGTAGTGGAAGTGCTGCAGCAGGACCAAGTGCGAATCTGCCTGCCAGAAGCCGTCCTTCGTGCTCACGTACCACTCGTCGCACGATCGATGCCGCTGATCGTACGCCTCGGTGAAGACGTCGAGCACGAGCAGACCTCCCGGCGCCAGGTTCTCGCGGAGGCGCCGGAGCAGGAGAGCCCGCTCATCCTCGCTGAGCGTGCAGAACTCCCCGTAGATCACCGTAGCGATCTGGTAGGGGCCTTCCAGTGATGCCTTGGTGAAGTCCTCGCACCGGTAGTCGATCGCGAGCCCCTGTTTTCGTGCCTGCTTCTTCGCGTGGCCGATCGAGACGCTCGAGAAATCGATCGCGGTCACGGCGAAACCTCTCGCCGCGAACTGCTCCGCGTAGAGCCCCGGTCCGCATGCCAGGTCGAGCAGTCGCGGCTCCGAGGTCGCGGACACGGCCGACCGTCGGTAGTGCGAGAGCACGGTCTCAACGGTCTTTCCGATGTGCGCCGGTCTCCGCGATGCGTCGTCCGTGGCCGGGTCGAGGTGTGCCTCGAGCACGTGTCCGGCGACGTACGGGTCGGTCCAGAAGCTCTTGTCGCGCCCGCTGTACGGCTCCGGCCGCTCGGAGAGTCGCCGCAGGAGTCCCAGGTCGAGCCTGCGACCGGCCAGAAGCGAACCGTCGGGTTTGAGGGTCGTTCTCATGCTCGGAGGAGTATAGTACCTTTCGCACGAACGATGAAGAACGCCCACGATCGCCGCTCATTCCCAGCTGAGTCCGAGCTCGCCCTCGCCGCCGCAGCCGTTCGCGCCGGAGCGCTCGTTGTCTTCCCGACCGAGACCGTCTACGGGCTCGGGGCGGACGCCGGGAGCGAGGAGGCGGTTCGCCGCATCTTCGAGGCGAAGGGTCGACCGGCGGACAACCCGCTGATCGTGCACGTCCTCTCTATTGAGCAGATCGACGGTTTGGTCGACAGGCTGTCGCCGGCGGCCGAAGCTCTCCTCAGCACGTTCTCGCCCGGGCCGCTCACGCTCGTGCTTCCTGCCGCCAGGTCCGTGCCTCGTGCCGTGACCGCCGGCCTCGATACGGTGGCGGTGAGGATTCCCTCGCATCCGGTCGCTCGCGCGCTGCTCGAACGCGCCGCAGTCCCGATCGCCGCGCCGAGTGCGAACCGGTCGGGCGAGCCGAGCCCTACGACCGTGGCGATGGCGCGCGCGAGCCTTGGCGACGCGGTGTCGCACTACCTGAACGGGGGTCCGTGCGAGGTTGGTCTTGAGTCGACCGTCGCCACGGTCGAAGGGAGCCGGATCGTCGTCCTGCGCCCCGGCGCCGTCTCGGCGCGGATGATGCGCGACGCCGTGCCCGGCGTGGAAGTCGAGTATTCCACCGCGCTCTCGGGTGACGAGAGCCCCCGGTCGCCGGGGCTCAAGCATCGTCACTACCGGCCGAGGGCACGGGTCGTGCTCTTCGCACAGGAGCGCCGGTCGGCGACGGTCGAACTGGCCGAACTCCTCGCCGTCACAGACGATGAGGGGCCGGTTACGGTCGGTGTGATCGGGGTGGGCGACGAGTGCGATACGATCGCACGCTGCGTGCGCAGAGGTGTCGCCGCGCTCGGCGGCCCGCTTCGCGCCGGCAGGCAGGGGAGTGAACCGTCGGTCCGAATCGTGGAGCGGCGCGCGCCGTCGCTCGAGGAGTACGCTCGTTACCTCTATCGGTGGTTCGGCGAGATGGACGAGGCGGGGGCCGCTCTTGTCGTGGCCCATTTGCCTCCGGAACGGGGCATTGGGCGAGCGCTTCGCGACCGGCTGGAACGAGCCACCGGAGGAGCGGTGATCAGTTGAGGTGGGCGCCGCCGGTTCCCCGCTCGCGCCTGCGTGCGCAGTCGTAGCAGAAGACGGCGTCCGGTTGCGCCGCAAGGCGGTCGTCTGCGATCACGGTACCGCACGAAGCGCACACGCCGTAGTGCCCTTCCTCGATGCGGCCGAGCGCCGAGCGAACTCGGAGCAGACGGCGTTCCTCGTGGTAGAGCAACGCGGAGAGCGCACGCTCCTCATTCCGGATCGCGGCCTCGTCCGTCTCTTCGGTTCGGTCGCTGAGCGTGAGCTCCTCGTACTCCTCGTGCTGTTCCTGGAGCGATCTGAGGATCTCCCGCTCGAGCGAGGCGAGGCGCTCACGAATGTTCCTTTTGAAGCTTGCTGTCATTGTCTCACTCCGCGAGCAACATACCCTGCCGCGGGCGACCAACATATAGCCTGCTCGGGTTAATTTGCCGGAAAATCGCCCGTCGTGAGGCGGTCTCAGCCGTGAACGAAGGCGACCCGTTCCTCGCCGAGCCATCCCGACAGGCCGCGGCCAATGACGCTCCGCACCTCCTCGATCTCGCCCGGGGAGTAGGAGACGAGCGTTCCGCTCTTCTCGAAGGGATGGTGGAGGATCGGCGAGTCGGCTCTCGCCGCCGCGATGCGATGCATCTGGTCGGTACCCATGCGGAAGACGCCGTAGGACGCGCTCTCCACGAGTGCCGGGTCAACGGTCTCGAACGTCTGCTCGAGGAGCGCCGCGTAGGCCTTCCGCCAGCCCGGAACGAGGACGACCGGATCCACGGCGATGCGCACGCGCCAGCCCCGTCGCGCGGCCGATTCGAGCGCCCGCAGTCGCTCAATGAGGCTCGCGGTCCCGCGCTCGTAGCGCGAGACGACCTGCCGAGGCGAGAGCGTCCATGCGAGCACGACGCTGCCCACCGGAGGACGCTTCAGGATCTCGCCTCCAGGTCCCTTGGTTCTCACCTCTACGGTCACGTTCGGCGTTTCGCGCGCGAACTCGATCCACTCGGCGACGAGCGGCAGGAACGTTTCGAATCCGAGCATGTCGGTGAGGTAGGAGACGTTGAGCCGCAGCGGTCCGTGAGCGGCGCGGTCGGCGACGGCGTTGTGGAAATCGGCGGTATTCACGTAGACGAGGGTGTGGCCCGATGGGTGCATGCCCTGCAGGAAGCAGTAGTCGCAGTTGTAGACGCAGTTCCGCAGCTGATCGTTGTAGTAGACCGGTCCGTCCGCCTCGGGGCACGAGATCCGCTTCGGAGCCGCGTAGAGAAAGGGCGGTCGAGCGACCGCTGCGATCAGGACGGGCGACCGCTTCTGCGACTGGAAGCTCTGCCCGGGTCGTGAAAAGACCTCGTTGTACGAGTCCACGGGTACGATCGGCCGGTCGGCGAACTGCCGCGCCAGCGCTTGGCCGTGCGGATACGCGAGCGCGGCGTGCTCGATAAAGAGCGTCCTATACCTGGTCACGCTTCCACTCGCTCAACAGCCGTTCGAGCTCCGCCAGCTTGCGTTTCGCCCCGGCCTTGTTGGCCACCCGGTCGGTATCCGCACGTTGCAGCGGGTGCGGCACCTCGCCGCCGCGAATCGCCGCGGACCTCGCCGCCTGCAAGAAACGAGCCCGTTGGGTCGCCGTGAGCCGCAGTCGATCCGCGACTTCGCCGGCAAGCGTGACCGTCTTGTTCACCTCCGGGCGGCCCTGGCGCATCCGATCGCCGAGTCGCCCCGCTTGAGCTGCCTGGTCCGCCAGGCGAACGATCCGCTCCGCCACGCCGTCCGAGACCTCCGCAGCCACGACCGCGAGCACCCGGTCCGGCGAGGTGCGTGCGACCGATGCGGCGATCGCCGCCGCCGACGCGTGTGAGACCGTCACCCGTCGGACGCCGATCTCCCCGCTCGGACCCGAGGGCGGCTCAGCGTGCGCTTCCACCGGCTCCTCCCCGTGATCGAAGCTCACCTCCGGGATCCACGCCTCTCCGGCGACGGTGCACCGGTAGACGATCCCGAGTCGAGCCGTCGCGCCTTGGTCGCTCGGGTCCTCGTCGCCGGCGGCTTCGGGGTCCGTGGACCCGCCTGCCGTGCGCCCG
>JBKHII010000051.1:0-21449 GCA_046538735.1 Spirochaetales bacterium | reverse complement strand
CCGTGACCGTGCTCTCTGCGATCGCGCAGTACGCTCCGCAGAGGTAGCAGGCGTCGCTCGTTCCGCAGCCGCGTTTCGCGGCAAGAGCGTTGACGCACCCCAGGAGGTCTCCCGGGCCCGAGAGCTCGGGGCGAGCAACTTCCTGGGCTCCGGCGAGTGCCATCAGGCGATCTCGGCCGAAGACAACCTGCCGGTGTTCGTCCAGAAGCGCTATGGTGATTGGTATTCTCGATAGGACATCCTGCACCGCCGGCTGCAGGTTCGTTGGATCGCGATCGTCGTTCATTCGCCTAGTGATCTTACAGCGGCCCCCGCTTCGGCGCAATCCGGGACACGGCCACGACTCCCGGCATCAACAATTTCGGCACCACGCCAAAAGGCTCAAGATGAATGCTCCGATTATCGACATAGTAAGAGTACAACGGAGGCTGTATGAAGCGGGCTATCATTGCGCTTGTCCTCGTGCTCATCGTCCTGCCTGTGTTCGCCCAGGACGTGACGATGACCGGGACGTGGGAACTCTATCGGGTCGATACAATCGGCGAATTCACGCTCAACGAATACCGCAGCGAGGCGCCCACGAGTAGCTTCATCGATGCCACGCTCGTACTCGAGGCGGACGGATCGATGACGTCCGACTCGCAGACGCTTCGATTCCTGTCGTGGGGAATGGATACCGGGTTCCTCTTCTTCGAGACGCCTTCCGGCAACAGCTTTTACAAGGTGCGTGACCTGAGCCCGGACGTCATGTTCCTCGTGAGTGTCGTCGTCACCCAGCGCAACGCGGTCGTCACCGAGATCGAGTCGAACGAGCAGGCCAATCTGATTCTCGTACGGGCCGAGCCGTAAGCCGGCTAGCCCGGGCAGGTCGGGCACGACTGGGACGTCATTCCATGCTCGTACTGAACGACTCTGTTCCTGCCCCCCGACTTCGCCGCGTAGAGCGCGTCGTCCGCTCGCTTGATGAGTTGTTCGATGCTCAAGCGCTCGTCGCCGGATCCGCCCCCGCCGTCCTGCGATTCCGCCCGCACGTGTCTCAGACATGCGATTCCGATGCTCGCCGTCACGGTCCGGTTCACACCCGCGAGCGAGGTCGCTTCGATCTCCGTCCGGAGCCGTTCGGCGACCTCCAGTCCTTCCGTTTTCTTCGTCTCGGTGAGCAGCGCACAGAACTCCTCGCCACCGAAGCGGCCGATCACGTCCGTCGACCGAAGGCTGTCGCGCATGACCGCACCGAGTCGTCGGAGGACCTGGTCTCCGGCCGGGTGACCGTACGTGTCGTTGATCGACTTGAAGTGGTCGAGATCGAGGACGATGCAACAGAGCGGTTTCTCTCCGTGAAACGCCGCGTCGACAACCTGCTCACCCGTTTCCATGAACGCGCGTCGCGTCAGAACGCCCGTGAGTTGATCGATCTCGGCGCGCTGCTGCATTCGAGCGTACAGGCGCGCGTTCGACAACGCGAGACCCAGGTAGTCGGCCATCGACATCGAGACGCGGACCTCGTTCCCGGAGAAGGTTCCCGATCGGCGCGAGACGGCGAGCACACCCACCGTCCCGCTGCGAACCACGAGCGGAACGAACAGCGTGCACGGGCTCTCGGTATCGCCGTCCGGCGTAAGCTCAGGAGTACGCGTCTTGATGACGCTGAGGAAGAGATCGACGTTCCTGCGCGAGAACTCGCGCCAGTTCTTCTCGGAAACGTTGGACGATCCGCCGACCAGCTTCAGCCGCCGGTCTTCCAGCTCGCACACGATCGCGGAGTCGTAGTCCACGAGCGTTCGGAGCTGCTGAATGACCGACCGGACCGCGGTAGGCGCGTCGAGACTGGAAACGACCACGGCACCGGCCCCGCGCAGCGCCTCGGCCTCGGTTGCCCGTTCCTCCGCCATCTGCTGAGCGTCCTGGAGCTGTTCCCGGAGGCTGTGCAGATTCGTCACGTCCTCGTTGTTGCCCACGAACGTAGCGGGCGTGCCGTCCTCGGCGCGCCGTTCCACGATCCCGGAGGAAATGAACCAACGATACGTGCCGTCCGCGTCCTTCACCCTGAACTCACACTTGAACTCCGGAGTATCGCCACGCAGGTGTCGGTCGAGCGCCGCTTCCACATCGGCGCGATCGTCCGGGTGGATGAGCGCAAGTCGCGATTGCCAGTCGAACTCCGCGAACGTCCGCCCGAGTTTCAGCCAGTGAGAGTCGGCGAATCCCTCTCCGGTCCGCATGTCGAGAAAGGAGACGCCGAGCCGGCTCAGGACCGACTTCTTGAGACTTACGGTGTCGTTGTCGCGATTCACGGGACGCCTCCATCTCTTTTGTATCGCAAGACCGAACACATGTCATCATCGTTGCCCCAAACCCGAGAGCCGTTTAGACTGTGCGAAACGTAGGAGAGACCCATGCCGGAGAACACGAACCGTCCGCTCCGCTACGGAATGGTCGGGGGCGGTCCGGGCGCCTTCATCGGAGACGTCCACCGTCGCGCGATCGCGCTGGACCCCAACACGAGCCTCGTTGCCGGAGCGTTCTCGCGAGACCACGAAAAGACGCTCGAGACGGGACGCAGACTCTTGCTGGACGAGGCTCGCCTCTACCGCGACTACAAGGAGATGGCGGTCGGAGAGAGCTCACGGGATGACGGCGTCGACTTCGTTGTCGTCGTCACGCCGAACGCCTCACACTTCGAGATCGCGAAGACATTCCTTCGGGCAGGGATCAACGTCGTCTGCGACAAGCCGCTGACGACCGAGCTCTCCGATGCCGAAGAGCTGCGGGAGCTCGTCCGTACGACCGGGCTCCTGTTCGGAGTGACGTACACGTACACCGGTTACCCCGTCGTGAAGAAGGCTCGGGAGCTCGTGCGATCCGGGAGCCTCGGCGCGATCCGCTTCGTGAACGCCGAGTATCCGCAGGAGTGGCTTGCGACCCGTGCGGAAGAGCAGGATGGGAACCGCCAGGCGAGTTGGAGGACCGACCCATCGCAGTCGGGCAAGACGAACTGCGTGGGCGACATCGGAACGCATATCGAGAACCTCGTGAGTTACGTGACCGGGCTCGAGATCGAATCTCTCGCGGCACGGCTCGATACGTTCGTTGAGGGTCGACGGTTGGACGACAACGCAACGATCATGGTCAACTACCAGGGCGGTGCCAGAGGTCTCTACTGGAGCAGCCAAATCGCAATCGGACGCGACAACGGGCTGCGTATCCGCGTCTTCGGCGAAACGGGCTCGATCGAGTTCTTCCAGGAATCACCGAACCAGCTTGTCGTTGCATTTCTCGACTCGCCGACCCAGGTGCTCAGCCGCGGCCGCGACAGCCTGGGCGCTCGCGGGGACGCCCTGGTTCGTGTTCCCGCGGGCCACCCCGAGGGCTACTTCGAGGCGTTCGCCAACATCTACCAGACGTACACCGGAGCGCTCAGAAAGCGGATCGCCGGCGAGCCGCTCGGCGAGGACGATCTCGATTTCCCCAATGCAGACGACGGTGTTCAGGGGGTCCGTTTCGTGACCCGCGTCCTCGAGAGCTCGGCGCGGCAGAGCGCCTGGACAGACTTTTAGGGAGTTGAACATGGTGCGACCGGTAACGCTCTTCACGGGCCAGTGGGCGGATCTTGCCTTCCGCGACGTATGCGAGAAGGCCGGCCGCTGGGGTTTCGACGGTCTCGAGCTCTGTACCTGGGGCGATCACTTCAGCGTGCACGAGGCTGCGAAGGATTCTTCCTACGTAGATCGTCACCGCGAGACGCTCACGAAGAACGGCCTCGGGTGCTGGAGCATCGGCTCCCATATCGTTGGCCGGCTCGTGGGTGACAATCCCGATCCACGCCACGACACCTTCGCGCCCGAGCGCTTCGCGGGGAAACCTGACGAGATTCGAGCCTGGGCCGTGGACGAGATGATCGCGACGGCCGCCGCGGCGAGGGCATTCGGAATCGAGGTCGTGACGGGGTTCATGGGCTCTCCAATCTGGGCGTGGTGGTACGGCTTTCCACCCACGACCGAGCAGCACGTCGCGGACGGGTACGGTCGGATCGTCGACCTCTGGGGACCCATCTTCGACGAGTTCGACAAGCACGGCGTGCGATTCGCGCTCGAGGTGCATCCCGGCGAGATCGCGTACGACCTCTACACCATCCAGCGGCTGCTTCGAGAGTTCGGGCATCGCAAGACCCTGGGGATCAACTTCGATCCGTCGCATCTCATCTGGCAGGGGATCAGACCGGAGCTCTTCTATCGCGATATGGGCGATCGTATCTACCACGTGCACATGAAGGATACGAAGGTGACGCTGGACGGGCGCGCGAGCATCCTCGGTTCGCACCTTCCCTTCGGGGACCTCCGGCGCGGATGGAACTTCGTGTCGCTCGGGCACGGCAGCGTCGACTTCGACGCGATCATCCGCGAAGCCAACGCCGCCGGCTATTCCGGTCCGCTCTCGATCGAATGGGAGGACAACGGAATGGATCGAGAGCTCGGTGCGCAGGAGGCGCTCGCGTTCACGAGAAAGGTGAACTTTGGGGCATCAGAGGTCGCATTCGACGGCAGCATGGAGAAGTAAGCACCAAGGAGGCAAGGATGAGGATCCTCGAGAAGGTTCGGGCCACGTACAAGGACGCCGAGATCACCGTGCGAGAAAAGGCAGTCTCGCTGTTGTCGCTGAATTTCATCCTGTCGATCGGGTTCCTCGTCCTTGGGGCCGTGAGGATCCTCGATGGTTCGTTCATCATGGGAGGCGCGGAGCTCGTAATCAGCATCCTGCTCGGCGTGTCCGTCTGGGGCATCGTCGCGGGACACTTCCGCCCGATGTCGGTCGCGACCGTGCTCCTCCTGCTCGTTGCGGCAGGGGCGCTCTTCCTCATTCGCGACATCACCTGCGCGAACGATATCTACATTCAGACCACGTACATGATTCCGGTCTTCACGACGGCCCCGCTTCTCGCCTACGCGACGTGGCAGGTCATGATGATCGTCTCGGCGGGCACCGCAACCGTAGTGCTGCAGTATCTGCTGAGAGTGCGCCCGACCCTCCAGGCGATGGGCGTGGGAGACGGTCTCTCTGAGTTCCTCGTCGCGTTTCTCCTGACGCTCTTCACGGTCGTCTTCACGTTCCAGATTTTCCGGATGCAACAGCGGAGCCTTCGGCTCGTGGGGCAGAAGGGAGACGAGAGCGACCGGCAGCTCGCCCGACTCTCCGATCTCGTCGCGCGAGTGGGCGACGCCTTCAACGTGGGGGAGCGCCTCCAAAAGGGAGCCGCAGAGAACGCCCGCGTGTCCGAGCAGATGACCGACGATCTCGGAGCAATCGGCAGTCACGTGGAAGCCCTCAGATCGAGCGTGGATGAGACGAAACGTGCCAACTCGCAGATCGGGGCCTCCAAGGATGCTGTGGACCAGACGATGACCGAGCAGACAGCCGCGATCGATACGACTTCGAGAACCGTTGCCTCCATCCGCGGGGAGGTCGAACAGATGCGCGATCACGTCCACGAGCGGGCGGACGTGGTGCAACGCCTCGTGGAAACCTCCGGGCGCGCCGGCGATACCCTGGAGAGCACGCTTGAGAGCTTCAACAACATGTCGCATATGTCGGAGAGCATCCTGGAGGTTGTCTCGGTCATTCAGCAGATCGCGTCGCGGACGAACATGCTTGCGATGAACGCGGCGATCGAGGCGGCCCACGCCGGAGAGGCAGGTCGCGGATTCGCCGTCGTCGCGGAGGAGATCAGGAAGCTCGCCGACGAGACGACCGAGAACTCCGGTATTATCCAGGACACGCTCAAGAGAAACCGGGACCTCAACGCGACCACATCCGAGGAGAGCGCGTCGCTGACCGCGGTCTTCCAGGAAATAACCGGATCGGTGCAGGACGTGAACTCGCTGCTCGGTTCGATCGTAGAGGGATTCGAGCGGCTCGCTCGCGGGCACAGCGAGATCGACACGACGACCGATCGGCTGCGGGACGTCAACGAGCGTGTGCGCAGCGCACTTTCTTCAATGGAGCGCGACCTCGCGCTCGAGACGAAGGGGATCCAGGACGTGCTCGAGCGCTCGGACGATATCACGCGGCTCATCGAGGAGTTGCATACGCTGGCGGAAGGCGTTCAGAAGCACGCTGAGGAAATCGAACAGATCGGCGCGACGAACGTGGAGAACTTCGCGCGGCTCCAATCGGGATTGGACGAGGCACGATCTGGGTCGGTAAAGTAGTAGGGTGAGGGTTGTCGTAGACTACGGAGCGGTTTCTCGACCGAGCGCGATCGCCGCGGCGGGTCAACGGAAGACCGAGCCTGTGGTCGTCATTCGGCATGGGGCTGCGGACCGTGGTCTCAACGCAGACCGGTCCGGCGCCGGCGAGAACGTGGCTCAAAACACCGGCCGGCCGGAGAGCGCCTACGTGACGAGCGACGAGGCGCGGCTCCTGGATGCTCGCGTGCGCGGCCATGAAGCGACGCATCGCCGCGTGCTCGGGCCGTACGCCGCGTCAGGCATTCAGCTCACGACGCGCCGCGGAGCGGACGGTGAGTCGATCGCCGTAGGCGGTCGCATCAAGGCAGATCTCGCGCCGGTGCCGGGAGACCCCCGGGCGACGCTGCGAAAGGCAAACACCGTGCGGAGGGCGGCGCTCGCTGTGGGGTCGCCGTCCGTCGCGGACATGCGAATCGCCGCCGAAGCGTATCGTCTCGCCCGAGATGCGAGTGAGGCGATCGAGCATGAACGTGTGAATACCTCGGCTTAGTCCCTGCGGACCAGTCCCAGGAGCCCCTGAACCGAGCAATGTGCTTCGACCGGATGGCGGAGCCGATGGTCGGGATGAATGAGATAGTGGTTCCTGCGACCCGCGCGCCGCTTCTCCACGACGCCGGCCGCCTCCAGATCCTGCACGATCATCTGAACCGCGCGTTCGGTGATTCCAACGCGTTCGGCCACGTCACGCAATCGCGCCGTGGGGTTCTCGGCGATGCAGATGAGAACGTGGGAGTGGTTGGTGAGATAGGTCCACGTCGACTGAGTGCTCACGGCCATAGCATACCACGGTAGCCGCGCGTCGCGACAGGTGCGGGGAGCCTCACGTCACATGAGGCCGATTTCGGCCAGCTGTTTCTGGAGCTGGTCGGTTTCGATCGGCTTCACGAGATAGCCGTCCGCTTCGTGGCGGAACGCGGTCATCACGTTCTCCGAGTCCTTGAGCGCAGTCGTCATCACGATCTTCGAGCCCCGGCCGACCTGGAATCCAACGTCGGCCTCAGCCTTCCGGATTTCCCGAAGGACTTCCTGCCCGTCCATCTCGGGGAGCAGAATATCGAGGCAGATCAGATCGTACTTCGATCCCGCTTCGAGCATCCGCCGGACGGCGTCGATTGCTTCCTTGCCGTTCACCGCGATGTGGACTTCACCGTACTCTTCCAAACGCTTCTGGAGGACCAGTCTGTTCACGAAATCGTCTTCCACGATGAGGGTCTTCATAGTGCCTCCACGGTCCTCGACTATAACGCCTATTCTGTCCTATTGTCTATCCACGGAATGGTGAACGATCGAACGCCGGAGTTCTTCCAGCGATACGGCATCGCGCACGCAACGATTCGCATCGCGCGCGACCCAGGGGGCGAAGTCCGTGCTGCCGCATTGACCGGCTGCAACTCCGCCTTCGCCGAGCAAACCGGCCTCTCGCCGGAGGTCGGAGAGGCGTTCCTTCACGAAGGATTCGGAGCGGGCGCCACTACGGCGCTCGCGGAGTATACGGACGCGGCATCGAGTGAATCGTCGACCTTTCCCCAGTTCTTCCGTTCCTCCTCACGATGGTTCAGCTGCTACACCAGTTCCGAGGGGCCGAACGAGATCTCGGCCGTGTTCGTGGACATCACCGACTACCGCGCCGACTCCGCGCTCATGCAGATTCGCGAGCAGGCGTACCGGTCGTTCATTGAGCATCTGCAGATGATCGCGTTTCTTCGCGTTGTCTGGCCGGATCCGATGTCGCTCTTCATCGCGGGCTCGTTCCGTGAGATCACCGGCTACGGCCCGGAGCTCGGCGCGTCAACGGAGGGGTGGCTCTCGATCGTGCATCCGGACGACCGGGAGATGGTCGAGTCGGAGGCGCGCCGTCTGCACACCGAGCCCGAGTACGACGGCGGGATCGAGTATCGGATCATCCGCAAAGACGGCCGAACACGATGGGTGCACAGTTATGATCGGCAGTTCACGTCCGTGGACGGCTCCATGCAACTCATTCAAGGGCTCATCATGGACGTTACCAACCGAAGACGTCAGGAGGAGGATCTGCGTCGGGCGAACGAACGGATTCAGGAGCAGAACCGACTCCTCGCCCGCCTGGCGCGGACCGATCCGCTTACCGGTCTCCTCAACCGCCGCGCGATGCAGGAACAACTGGAGCGAGAGCTTCGCCTCTACGATCGCGGGCGAGGGACGTTCAGCGTGCTCCTGATCGACCTGGACGAGTTCAAGCACGTCAACGACGTCTACGGACACCGGGCCGGCGATCGGGTTCTCGTTCACGTGGCGGAGGCTTTGGGCGAGCACCTGCGCAAGAGCGACGTATACGCACGGTGGGGCGGTGAGGAGTTCATGATCCTCTTCTCGGGGACGAACGCCGACTCGTCGTTCCCGGTGGCACAGAAGCTGCTCTCGGTCTTCGCCACCGAGCCCACCACGTTCGACGATACGTCGGTTTCCATGACGTTCACCGGTGGTCTCACCGAGGCGTGCGAAGGGGACACGGTCGATTCACTCTTCGCTCGCGCGGACAGAGCCCTGTACAAAGGGAAGAGCTCGGGACGGAATCGTATCATCCGCCTCTGAGTCAGCGGCTACGGCGCGATCCTGAGGATGCGATCGTCGTGCGGAGCGGGGTCGCCGCGACCGTCGCGATTGCTCGTGGCTACGTAAATCGCCCCGTCCGGTCCCACGAGGACGTCGCGTAGGCGGCCGTAGCGGCCCTCGGAGATCACCACCTGCCGTACGACGCGACGCGCATCCGCCGAGAGAACGAGCCGGACGAGCGCCCCGCCCTTGAGCGTCGTGAACAGGAAGCTCCCCTGCCAGCCGCTGATCTCAGTACCGTCGTAGAAGTCCGCACCCGCCGGCGCGATCGTGGGAGTCCACGCGGCGAGCGGTTCGACGACGTCGTTGCTCGCGCAGAAGGCCTCCTCCCCCGGGACGTCGTTGTCGCAGAAACCGTGCACCTGCGGCCAACCGTGGTTCTCGCCGCTGCGAACGATAGCCACTTCGTCGTTGTCCCGCGGTCCGTGCTCGGTGATGTAGAGCGCGTCCGTTTCGGGATGAAACACGAGCCCCTGCGCGTTGCGATGTCCGTACGAGAAGACTTCGTTGCCGAACGGGTTATCCGGGACGGGTTCGCCCTCGAGCGTCACGCGGAGCACCTTGCCGTTGAGCGAAGAGGTATCCTGCGACAGGCGCTCTTGTCCTGCATCTCCTGTGGTTATGTAAAGATAGCCGTCCGGCCCAACCGCGATTCTCGCGCCGTCGTGATACGTGTTACCCAGGATCGAGTCGATGAGCACCGTCTCATTCACCAGCGATCGCTCTTCGTACGTGTAGCGGATGAGCCTGTTCGCGATTCCGGAACCGCCCTCGTACGACTGCATGAGGTAGACGTAGGGGCTCGTCTCAAAGTCGGGATGGAGCTCCATTCCCATGAGGCCGCTCTCGCCTCGCTCGAGGCTCGGGATCCGAGCGACCTCCACAACCTCCCCGCTTCGCGGGTTCACGCGTGAGACTCGTCCTTCCCGCTCCGTGAACCAGATCCACCCGTCCGGTCCCCAGACGAGATCCCACGGCGTATCGAGGCCCGTGGCCAGATTGGTGACCGTGAGGTCGAGCTCGTCGAACGTAGTTTCGACCGCCGGGGCGGTCTGACCTCCCTGACCAACCTGCGGGCTCTCGAGCGCTCCGGCGGAGACGCACCCGAAGAACACGATCGACGATACAAACGACACGACACAACGCGACATGGTACCTCCAGCGCCCAACCTCGCTCCTGGCGCGGAGTATGGGAATAGGCCCTACGGGCTACGCGCTACGCCCGTCTCCTCAGCCGGCGTATGAACCGACGCCACGCGCCTCGCGGCCCTTCTTCCCGTCTCAGGAACTCCGAGATGGCATCGCGTGTCTGCTCGTAGCCCATCTGCATTGCCTCCTCGCCCCTCCAGAACTCCCACAGCGCTATGTCATGGACGTCCAGGTCCACATAGAGATCGGGTTTTGCGCGATCGACTTCCTGCTGCTCCATCTGACTTGTGAGAATCACGAACGTTCGGGCCAGGAGGAAGCGGAGGCCCGGCAGGTCCTTCCCGTCCTCCTCCACGCGGTCCGCGCCGCCGCCGAACCGGTCCTTGAGCCGTTCCCAGATGTTCGACTCGTCGTCCTGACCCGGGGGTCGCTTCCGGTCGATCTCGGTCTGATTCCAGCTGTCGTCGCGCCACGGCGCACGAGTCAGGCCGACTCCCACAATCGTGTCCGGCCGCCACCGGTTCAGCACTCGGAGCGGCAGGTTGAGCCGGACACCGCCGTCCACGAGGTATCTGCCGTTGGCGGATACCGGCTCGAAGATTCCCGGGATCGAGATGCTCGCGCGAATCGCGTCCACGAGCCGCCCGCCGTCAAAGAGAAAGCCCGCCCCCGTGTTGATGTCGACCGCGGTAGCCATGAAGGGTTTCGGCAGATTCTCTATCAGCACGTCGCCCACGATAGTGCGAAGAAACTCTTCGACCGACCTTCCTGCTACGAGGCTGCCGCGCGCCCACGTGAGGTCGATGAGCTTGGAGGACTCCGATTCGTCCATCTCGCGCGCAATACGTTCGAGCTCGGATACGGGCACGCCGGCGGCGTACAGCCCGCCCACGAGCGCACCGGCGCTCGTCCCCGTGATGAACGACGGGGCCATGCCGGCCTCTTCGAGTGCTCGCAGCGCCCCGATGTGGGCGAGCCCTCGCGCCGCCCCGCCTCCCAGCGCGATTCCAATCTTCCCGAGTTTCGTTGCCATGCGAAGCCCCTCGTATTAGTGTACCAGCGTGATCGCCGTCACGGCCATCGCACCGTGCGCCAGCGCGTCTACGATCCCGAGCACGACGACTCGGCGCCGCAACTCGCTCGATGCTCGGCGAGCCCCAACGATCTCCCGGAGCCCGCGAACCGTACCGTCTGCAAAGAGCGCGTAGCGAAGGACACCTAGCGCGATCGTCGCCGGTACGAGGGTCGTGCTTCTCACTTCGAGTCCCGCAGCGAGGAGCAGTATGGCTGCGAGCGCGACCCAGTACCCGAAGCCGAAGTGTCGAACGAAGAGCGTAATCATCGGTCTCGGCGGGCCGCCGACTCGCGCCGGGAGCCGCTCGGCGATCGCTCGGCTCGCGAGCACGGCGGCGGCCTCCAGGATACCGAGAAGCGGAGCGGCGAACGGAACAGCGAGCGCGACCCACGAGTCGCCGCCGATCGCTACCGCCCCGAAGCGTGGCGCGACGGTCCCGCCGGCGACGATCAGGTCCGGGGACGCCGCCACGAGCAGCGCGAGCGACACCAGAACGAGCCGCGATCTCGTGTCGTTGCGCCCTACCGCCCGGGCGAGTGCCAACCGTGCGGCCGCGATCCCGAGCCCGATGCCGGTGGCCGCCACGATCCACGCGGGGCACCACGCGCCGACCGTGGACGGGAATGCGAGGGCCCCGACCAGGGTCACGCCGAGGTAGAGCGCCACGACCGCAGTCAGCGGTCGGACGAGCAGGAGCGCACGGTCCCACCTCTTCGGCAACCGGGAATCCAAACCCATGAAGAAGACCCGTGCGTTCGCTCTCGTCGCTCCGTGTGCGATCGCCGAGCTTGAGAGCGTTGACCAGAGCGCGATAAGAATCGACCCGTGAATCGCGAGGAAACGGGTTGAGTCGATGCCGGCGTATTGCGCGAGTGCGAGCGTTGCCATGGACGCCGTCTTGATCGTGATGATGAGGACGAGCAGCGACATGGCGACCGCCTCGCCGTGTCCGTACTGCTCGCGTGCTCCCGCCGCCGTTGCCGCGCGAGCGAGGTACGCCGCTACCGAGCCCCGGCGAGCCACGGCATCGTCTCCACGCCCGGAGCGGTTCCCTCCGGCATCAGGGATGCCTCCACCGTGAGGCTCCCCCGTGTTCCGCGACGCTCGCGGATCAGCGAACCGGCGCGCATCTCCCACAGCGTATCCGCGACCGGCAGCAGCAGGTCGGTCGCGTGCGACGCTACGAGTGCGGTCCGCCCGCACATCGCGATCACCTGCAGGATGCGAGAGAATGCGCAGATCCAACTCGCGTCCAGTCCGTTGAACGGCTCGTCGAAGAGGTAGACGTCCGCGCTTCTGCACGCCACGAGCGCGATGTCCACGCGTCTCCGGAGTCCGAGCGAGAGATCGGTGAGCCGCCGGTGGATCAGATCGTCCATGTCGAGCAGGCGGGTGAGTCGTTCGATCCGGGACGCGCGGTCCTCGCTCGAGAGGCCCATCGCAACGGCAAGCAACTCCAGGTTTTCGAGCGCGGAGAGGTCGAGAAAGCCGACGGTGGAATCCGGACAGAACGCGACGTCCCCGTCCACCTGAACGCTCCCGCCGGAGAGCGCGAGCCCTCGATCTCCCGCAATCGCACGAAGGAGCGTCGACTTGCCCGCTCCGTTCGGTCCCACGAGCGCGACGACCGAGCCGGCGTCCGCTCTGCACGTCACGTCTCGAAGTGCGGTTGTAGAACCGTAGGAGGCTGTTATCTCACTGACAAGAACCATATCGTCGCGGATTGTACCACGATCGTCGGTGAGGGTAGATCACTCGATCGGTGGGTCTTCGTCAGGGTCGGTGCAGAAACCGCCGATCTCCGGATTCCACCGGAACCTGGTCGGCGTGCAGCTCTGGTAGTACTGGATGAAGCCGATCAGCCGCTCGTAGAGGCTCTTGGAAATGTGATGTTCGAGGTCGCAGGCCTCGATGTCGGCGGCGGTCGGGTCGATGCCGAGGACCGACACGAAGAAGTCGCACAGCACGTTGTATCGTCGGTCGAGGTCTTCCGCGACCTCGCGCCCGACATCGGTGAGCGTGATCACGTCGTACGGGGCGTAGTTCACGAGCTCCTTCGCCGCCAGGGTTCGCAGCGCGACGCTCACCGAACCCTTCTTCACGCCCAATCGATCCGCGATATCGGTTACGCGCGCCGCACCCTTCTTCTCCTGGATCTCGTGGATTGCCTTCACGTACATCTGCATCGTCTCGGAGAGCGTCTCCAAGCTGGCACCCTGACTCATGCCCATAGTGTACCGCCGGGATCGGCTTGGAATCAAAGCCTAGTTTTTATCGATTGGGTTGACATTGGATGCTCGCAATGATAGAAGTTAGGGTAATCAAACAATCCGATCTCTTTCGGAACATGACAAGGAGACCAATGTGCACACCTACCGGTTACGCGACATCCCTGTCGGAGAGCTGGCGCGTATCGTTCACATCAAGGATACACACCGCGAGTACCGCTCCAAGCTGCTGTCCATGGGGCTCACGCGAGGTACGCTCCTTCAGGTACGCAACATCGCGCCGCTCGGCGATCCGATTCTGATCTCCGTGCGCGGGTTCGACCTCTCGCTTCGGAAGGACGAAGCGGACGCGCTCGTGCTCGAGCGTGTGACCGGTGATCCTGAAGAGCACGGATTCCGACCGTGCCGTGCTCGTGGCTTCGGTCGTCGTCGCGGCTTCGGTCGCGGGAACGGTGGCCGACCGCACGGTCGCCGTGGCCGATTCGGAAGGGGTCTCGGGTGGGGACGCGGCGATGTGGAGTCGGGAGCGGGGAGAGAACAGGAAGATGAGTGACGAAAGACGCGAAGGCGGCTGCACCGTTGCGATCGTGGGCAATCCCAACTGCGGCAAGACGACGGTCTTCAACGGGCTCACCGGCAGCAGACAGCGCATCGGCAACTGGCCGGGCGTAACGGTCGAACGCAAGGAGGGCAGCTTCCGGCCCCGCCGCGCGGAACGTCTCCTCGTGGAACCGTTCGCGCCCGAAGCCGACCACACCACCGGAGTGACGACGAGCACGACCACCCGGCTGGACGAGGATCACGTGGTTCGCATCGTGGACCTGCCGGGCATCTACTCGCTCTCGGCAAGCTCTCAGGACGAGGCCATTGCGCGCGACTACCTTCTTTCCGGAGAGCCGGACCTCGTTGTCAACGTCGTAGACGCCTCGAACATCCAGCGAAACCTCTACCTGACGCTGCAGCTCATTGAGATGCGCATCCCGGTGCTCGTCGTGCTCAACATGATGGATGCGGCAGAGCAGAACGGCATCGCGATAGACGTGAACCATCTCGCGCAGCATCTCGAGTGTCCGGTCGTGCCAATCGTGGGAATCCGCTCGGCGGACATTGACCGGCTCAAGGACCGTCTCGCGCAGGCGGTCGAAGACGCGCGGGACCGTCCCCCCGTGTCGCAGCTCGGGGTCACCTATCCCGAGCCGATCGAGGAAGCGGTCGCGACGCTCGCGCACCGCGCGCAGAACCTCGCGGCAATCATCGGAGCAGATCCACGCTGGATCGCCGTCTCGGTGCTCGGAGGCGATCCCTGGCTGAGACGCCGGTTCGGCGAAAGCGCGAACATGAACGAGGGCGAGATCGACGCGCTCGTGGAGCAGGTTGAAGGTCGCCTTGGTGAGGAGATCGACGTTGCGCTCGCGGACGCGAAGTATGGCGTCATTCATGGACTCTCGCGGCACGTGACCCGGCGCAAGCTCTCCAGGGAATCATTGACCGAACGAGTCGATCGCGTCGTGCTCAACCGCATCGTCGCGTTGCCGGTCTTCTTCGGCGTAATGTACGCGGTCTTCTGGTTCACGATGTTCGTGGGCGGCGCGTTCATCGACTTCTTCGACATCCTGTTCGGCACGATCTTCGTGGACGGGCTGGGCGCCGGGCTCGCGGCGATCGGCGCTCCGGACTGCGTCGTGGGTCTGCTCGCCGGCGGCGTTGGCGCAGGTATTCAGACCGTGGCCACCTTCGTTCCCATTCTCTTCGCGATGTTCCTCGCGCTCTCGGTGCTCGAGGACTCGGGCTACATGGCTCGCGCGGCGTACGTGATGGATCGATTCATGCGAAGCATCGGACTCCCCGGACGTTCCTTCGTGCCCATGATGGTCGGATTCGGCTGTACCGTTCCGGCGATCATGTCCACGCGCACGCTCGAGACACCGCGTGACAGGTTCATGACGAACTTCATGGTTCCCTTCATGTCGTGCGGCGCCCGTCTGCCCGTCTACGCGCTCTTCGCCGCCGCCCTGTTCCCCCGTGCGGCCGGCCTCGTCGTGTTCAGTCTCTACGTGATCGGTATCGCCGTGGCGATTCTCACCGGTTTCCTACTCAAACACACGCTCTTCCGCGGCCCCGTGTCGCACTTCGTCATGGAGCTGCCGCCGTATCACGCGCCGCGGTTCCGGTACGTGATGTCCCAGGCGTGGCAGCGACTGCGCGCCTTCGTCGTCCGCGCCGGCGTGACGATCACCGTCATCGTGACCGTGCTCGCGTTCTTCAACAGCCTGGGTACGGACGGGAGTTTCGGGCACGAAGATCAGCCGGACTCCGTGCTCTCTGCCACCGGTCGCGCGATCACACCGATCTTCGAGCCGATGGGCGTTCAGGAGGAGAACTGGCCCGCAACCGTTGGGCTGTTCACCGGGATCTTCGCGAAGGAGGTCGTCGTTGGTACGCTGAGCTCGCTCTACGCCCAGGCTGAAGCGGACGATGCGCTCGTCGCAGACGGAGACGGTTTCGACTTCGCGGGCGGCGTGACGGACGCGTTGCGAAGCGTCCCCGAAGCGTTCGCCGGTGCCCTCGGCGGTCTGGCGGATCCGCTCGGAACCGGACTCGTTGGGAGCGACGAAGAGGTTGTGGGAGCCGAAGTCGGGGCGGACGCTGCCGTGTTCGCTCGGATGCGCGCACAGTTCTCACCCGCGGGCGCGTACGCGTACCTGCTCTTCGTCTTGCTCTACATCCCGTGCGTTGCCGCGGTCGCGGCGGCCATCCGTGAGATGGGTGCGGGGCTGGGCTGGCTGCTCGTCGCGTACACGGTCGTGGTTGCATGGTCGATCGCAACGCTCTTCTACCAGTTCGCGACCGGCCCGGCGATCGGTGCGGTGCTCGTCGCCGCCGGTCTCCTCGTGGCGCTCGCTGTCGGGCTGCACGTCCTTGGCCGCACGGTATTCAAGCCAAGCGTGATCGAGGGTCGAGCCGCGTGAAGCTTCGCACCGTCGCCGCGACGCTCGAGGAGCTCGGCGCCGCAACCGTCAGCCAGCTTGCGGCTGAGCTCAACGTTACGCGCCACGAGCTCGAGCCGGCGCTCGCGTTCTGGGAGCACCGCGGCGATATCAGGCGGTGCCGCAGGATGGGCGCCGCTGCCTGCGGCACGAGCTGCACGAAGTGCCCGATCGGCCAGGGGCAGACGAACGTGCCTCGCGCCGCGCGGCCGCGCGCGGCGGTCGATACGGTGGTCGTGTACGAGTGGATTGGTGGTCGGCGGCCCGCTCCGCGGGCCGGCGCTCGCGGAGCGAGCGCCGGGCAACCGTCGGCCTGATCTCGACTACTCCTCCGCGAGCGGGTTCTCGCCCAGCTTGAAGCTCTTGAAGTTGATCACGACGTTCAGCACGATGCCCACGATCGCGGAGAGCGCGAGCCCGCTCAGCGCCACCTGACCGACCACGAACGCCGCGTTCCCAACGCCGAGCACGAGCATCGCCGCCGAGATAATCAGCGGCCGCGGATCGTCCATGTTCACCCGCGCGTCGATCATGTTTCGGATGCCGATCGAGGAGATCATTCCGAACAGCAGGATCGAGATCCCGCCGATGACCGGACCGGGGATCGTGTTGATGACCGCGTTGAACTTGGGGATGAGCGAAAGGACGATCGCGAACACGGCGGCGACGCGCATAACGATCGGCGTGAAGACGCCCGTGAGCGCCACGGCGCCGGTGTTCTCGCTGTAGGTCGTGTTCGCCGGACCGCCGATCAGGGCGGAGACCGTCGTCGCAATTCCGTCGCCCAGGAGCGTTCGGTCCACGCCCGGATCCTTCAGGAAATCCTTCTTCACCACGTTGCCGATTGCGATGACGTCCCCGAAGTGCTCCACGATCGTCACGATCGAGACCGGCACGATGAGCGCGAGCGCCGTGCCGGAGAACTTCGGGAGCATGAAGTTGGGCAGGCCTACCCAGGCCGCCTCGGCGATCGGCGCGAAGTCTACGGCGCCCCAGACGATCGAAACAAGGTATCCGAAGACGAGCGCGAAGAGGACCGGGAGTGCGGAGAGGAACTTCCAGCCGAAGCGCTCGAATCCGATCTTCACGAAGACGCCGAATCCGAACGTCAGTCCGGCGATCCACCAGTTGCCGCTCGCGTTGTCGATTGCGACCGAGGCGAGCAGGAGGCCGATCAGGATGATGATCGGACCCGTGACGTGCGCCGGAAGGATCAGCTTGAGCCACTTGTGATCCACGAATCGGAAGATGATCGCGACCACAACGTAGACGAGGCCCGCGACGGCGATTCCTCCGGTCGCGAAGGCGAGGTCTCCGCCCGAGGCGTTTGCGACGGCGATGATCGGCGGCATGAACGAGAACGAGCTACCGAGGAATACCGGAACTCTGAACTTCGTCAGGATGTGGAAGATCAGCGTACCGATACCGGCGGCGAACAGCGCCACCCCCACGTCCAGGCCGGTGATGATGGGCACCAGGACGGTGGCCCCGAACATGACGAAGGTGTGCTGGATACCCAGGACGATCGTCTTTGGGCCAAGCTCCTCGCGTTGCGCGACGTCTGACATGAAATCCCCCTTTTGTATTGCGGTGCTCCGGCGGGTCGGCCGGGATGGTTTGACCCAGTGTAGCCGAAGCTGTCCGAATGGCAAGGGGGAGGTGCCGCCTCCGTTCTGAGGCGGCACCACGAGCTAGAAGATCCGGTAGACCGCCGAGAAACTGAGCTCCCACCGTGCGACGGACGAGTCCGGCCCGAGGAACATAGGCTCGCTCGTGCTCGACCCCGCTCCGCCGGGCGCGTCAAAGAGCGCGTAGACCCGCAGTCCCACATCCAGGCCGATGCCTCTGAAGAACTCGGGAACCCATTGTCCTCGGAGGTACCATCCCACGAGGAACGCTCCGGCTTCCGAGCTCTTCCAGTAGCCGATCAAGCCGCCCGGTTCGGCCGTGAGCGACGGCGCTCCCTCGGGCGAGAGGGGATACCCGAGTCCCACGTCCCAGCCGATGATCCCGATGCTCGTGAGTACCCGCGCGTATCCGCCGAGCGCACCTTCGGGGGCGAGCGATCCACGCGCGAACAGCTCAGCGCTGTAGGCGGCAATCTGTTCGTCCGTCGTGGATACGGTGATCGGCCAGCCCACGAGGATGCCGGTGGTAGCGCCCACGATGAACCGGACCGAGCCGCCGGGCTCCCGCTCTACGATCATGCCCTGCAGGCGGTCGCGGCGGATATGAAACGTCCGCTCGCTTGCGACGAGAAGGAAGCCTTCCTCGATGTAGCGACCGCCGCCTTGCCAGACCGCACGGAAGGTGAGCTCTCCGCTGTCCGGGTTCCGCGAGACGTAGTAGACGCTGTCCACGAGATCGCGGTACTTCCCGTCGGCGTCCGCACCGCGGTAGACGTCGTAGATCGCGAACTCCGCAGGTTCAGACTCCGCGGACGCCACGATGACGTCGTCCTCGTCCACGGTAGCCACCGTGAGCGCGGTTTCCGCGAACGCGGACGCGGGAACGCCGAGGGCGAGTAGCCCCAACCCGATGCTACAGAATGTTCTGATCATATCGACCTCGCTCCATCGTGTAGAAGTAATCCCCCGCGTGGTGCAGCTCATCGATGCTCATCCCGTTCGGGAGATGGAAGAGCTGGAGAACGCGCGTCATGCCGACGAAGTGGTCGGACACGATGCCTACTCGGTCGCCGCTGCGCACGCCGCGCGACGCAAGGAAGCTCTTCTCGTCTACCCGCGTGACCGGGTAGAGCAACACTGCATAGCTCTGCCCTTCGTCGGTGACCAACTCGGTTTCCGGACTCGTCTCGTCGATCTCCACGCCGAAGAACGGATACAACGTCGTGACTCGATCGTACACGCCGTGGCCGTTGTACATCGCGTAGTCGGGTCGACTCACGGCGGGTATCCAGAGCTCTCGTTCTTTGCCGTCCGTCACGAGCTTCACGTGGACCGCGTTGCCCGGCGAGAGTGCCGCAACGAGCTGTTGTACCCCAACGACCGTCGATACCTCCGTGTGGTTCACCTCCAGGATGCGGTCGCCGTGCCGGATCTCGTATCCGGCAAGCGGCGATGAGGGAAAGACGTCGCGGATCTCTACGCCGCGCTCGTCTTCGTCGCTCCACTCGTCGTCAACGAGCGAGAGCCCCAACCACGGTCTTCGTACGGATCGACCGGCCACGAGGCGATCGATGACCGATCGAACGTCGTGCGACGGCACGGCGAAGTTGAGGTCCTCACCGATGAGACCCGCGACGAGGACGCCCTGGATGTATCCGTCCGAACCGATCAGCATGCCTCCGCTTGCGCCGTCGGTGACGGGAGCGTCTATCTGTATCCAGCTTCCGATCTCCGGCGCGCGCCTGCTCGGAGCGCTCACCACACCGCTCGTCAGCGTCTCCGTCAGACCGGAGTGATGCCCGAGCCCGTAGATCGACTCACCGAACGTCACGTCGCGCCGCGGGCTCAATCGGGCAAGCCCGGAGACCGGGACGTCAACGGGTTCCGCGAGCTTCAGGACGGCAATGTCCAGGATCGAGTCCCACGCGTGGAGATCGGCGTTGATCCGCCGTCCGTTCAGCATGACGGTGATCTCGTACTCGAGCGTATGCTCGAAGTGTATCGCCTCCACAACGTGGTACGCGGTGAGGAGGAAGCGCTCGGACAGCAGGAAGCCGCTGCCGGCGAATGACCAGGGCGAGAAGCGGCGGAGGCCGTCCTCGTTTTCGTAGTGGCGGACGACGTGAAGCTCCGCGAGGATCGCTCGGTAGTCGTTGATCGTAGACATGACATCGAGCGGAGGAAGAGCCGGAAGCGACCGTCCTTGTCTCAGCAGCAGGTCGTCCGCCGTGGCGTTGAGCCCGACGTCTCTGAGGGCGGTCTCGATCCGGCCGAGGAGCGACTGGAGCGCGTTTGCCTTGCCCCGGAGGGCGGCGAGCGACCATACGCGGGCGAGCGCATCGAGCGGGAGGTCGCTCTCCAGCAGTGCGTTGACCGCCGCGATCTCGGCGTCGCCGTACTCGTTCAGCAGTTGCTCGCGCGCGTCAGCGTGATCGGCGCCGTGCTCATTGAGGTGCGCGAGGAAGCGGTCGTCTGTCTCCAGCGCAAGGTATCTCCGTCCTGTCTCAATGAACTCGTTCGTCCCCATCGCCTCCGGGACCGCATCCTCGGTCGAGGGCTGCTCGACCGTAGTACACGATGCGATCGTCAGGAGGAGCGCGCACGCCGCGACGACGAGGCCCGACCATGAGTAGTACCGTGAGTCCTTCATGTGCAACTCCGCTGATTCGGCTCGACATTTTTGAGTTACGCCATGGTAACACGGTCTTGCGTCCAGCGCAACGAAAGGATTCGCATGCGGAGCGGCCGTGGAAAGGCTCAGTCTTCCTCGAGCTCGGTGTTCCAATAGAGGTCGCTCACGAAGTGGTCCCAGGAGCGGTAGCGGCGGGCAGTATGCGGAATGTGCAATCGATGTCGCGGGGCAGGGCGTCCGGGGCGCCGAATGAGCTTCATCCCCGCTTCCATCGGCGTTCGGTTCCCCTTCCGGCTGTTCGCCTCAACACTGCAGGTCACAAGGTTCTCCCAGGTGTTTCTTCCGCCCCTCGAGCGTGGGATCACGTGATCGATGTTGAGGTCGCACGACTTGAGCCGCTTGCCCGTGTACTGACACGTGTAGTTGTCTCGTTCGTAGATGTTCTTGCGAGTCAGTTTCACATTGTGGACCGGGAGTCGGTCGTACTCGAGCAGCCGAATGACGCGCGGGACGAGGAGCGACAGGCGCGGGGTGTGAATCCACTCCGCATCGGGCGGAACGTCGTTGAGCTCTCTCCTCAGCTCGGAGATCTCCGCCCACGAATGAAAGGTGTGGCCTACGTAGCTCCCCCCTTCGACCGAAACCGCCTCCGCCACGGCCGTGAAGAGCTTCACGAACGCGTCGCGCACCGTCGTTGTCCGGATCGGCACGTAGCCGCGATTGAGAACCAGGACATGTGTTGAGAGCACCGTGCTCATAACGCGCCTACTGTATCACATCGTGTCAAGGCTTGACTGCAACCTTGCAAGAATCTCACCAAGGCTGCGCCACGCCGAGTCGCATGTACACTTCCAGCATGTGTGAAATGTCACCGACCTTGCTGAAGTGAAGCACCACGCGGTTTTCTCCCGTA
>JBKHII010000002.1:0-137300 GCA_046538735.1 Spirochaetales bacterium | reverse complement strand
CTCTATACGGGAGAAAACCGCGTGGTGCTTCACTTCAGCAAGGTCGGTGACATTTTAGGGCGATTGAAGGGCGTGGCGAGGAGCTTCCTCCCGATCCGGGTCAATCTCGCGCTTGCATACGCGCTGCTCGACTCGCCGAGCACCTCCGGTCCATTGTACACCCTATCGCTGACACCCCTCGCACAGGTACGCGCTGCGTCCGCTGATCGTCACCTTCGCCACGCTTCCCGAGCAGCGCGGGCACTCCGCCCCCGGGGTTCGGCGGCGGATGAGGAAACTCTCCGGCATCCGGTCCGGGTCCGCGTGCGCGTCCGCCGCGGTGCGGCAGACGCGGCTGATCTCGCGGTGGATGGCCGCGATCTCGTCCTCCGCGATCTCCGAGCACTTCCTCCGCGGATCGATGCCCGCCTGGAAGAGCACCTCGTCCGTGTAGATGTTGCCGAGGCCCGCGAGCCGGCCCTGGTTCATGAGCGTGCTCTTGATGGCGCCGCGGCGTTCTCCGACGATCTCCCGGAGTTGCTCGACCGTGACGGCGAGCGCGTCCGGGCCGAGATCCTGGTCTTCAATGTAGTCGGCTACGTCGTCCACGATCGCGATTGACCCGAGCATGCGCTTGCAGATGTACGAGAGGTGCGTGCCTCCTTCGAAGGCGATGTCGAGCTGCGTGTACTCCGGCGGAGCGTCGGACTCGTGGTAGTCGAGCGTGCCGGTCATACCGAAGTGGAGCATGAGCGCCTCGCGCCCCGGTGCGCTCGCGCCGGGACGATCGAGCTCGAGAAAGAGGTGTTTGCCGTGGCGGCTCGCCGCGGAGAACGACGAGCGCTTGAGCCTGCGCGCGAGGAGCTGCGTGCTCGTCTTGTTCAGGAGCCGTTGCGAGTAGAGCGACGTACGGTCAATCGGACGGTGCAGGCTCGTGGACTCGGCGTAGCGGCGCAGGTACTCAACGTCCGGGAGCTCGGGCATAGGATCCTCCGGAGATCACGATGCAAGAAGCCTGCCGATCGGCCCGGTCCGTGCCTATCTTTCCCACGATGAACACCGCATCGCACCTCTTCACGCCCCTGACGGTCCGAGGGGCAACGTTCCGAAACAGAGTCTTCGTCTCACCGATGTGCCAGTACTCGAGCGAGGACGGCTTCGCGACCGATTGGCACCTCGTGCATCTCGGCAGTCGCGCGGTCGGCGGAGCGGCGCTCGTCATGACTGAGGCGGCCGCGGTCACTCCGGAGGGACGGATATCGTACGCCGATCTCGGCATCTGGAAGGACGAGCACGTGGATCGGCTTCGGGCGATCACCGACTTCGTCTCCGCGCACGGCGCCGTGCCGGCGATCCAGCTCGCGCACGCCGGGAGGAAGGCGTCGGTCTTGCCGCCCCGGCAGTCCGGCGGGTCGCCGCGTGGATCCGCCTCGTCCCCCCCGCAGACCGACGACGAAGACGCCGCGCCGGGGCGCTCGTGGCAGCCGATCTCGCCGACCGCGCGGCCGTTCACGCCCGACTCGCCTGTTCCGCGCGCGATGACCGGAGCGGACGTCCGCTCGCTCGTAGACGAGTTCGCCGCCGCGGCGGCACGCGCGCTCATGGCGGGCTTCCGCGCGATCGAGATCCACGCCGCGCACGGCTACCTGATCCACGAGTTCCTCTCGCCGCTCGCGAACGACCGCGACGACGAGTACGGCGGCGACTTCGCGGGGCGCACGCGGTTTCTTCGGGAAATCGTCCGGGCGGTCCGTGCCGCGATCGGCGACGAGGTTCCACTCTTCGTTCGGATCTCCGCGACCGACTGGCACGACGACGGCTGGGGTATCGACGATTCGGTCCGGCTCGCCGGCGAGCTCCGCGAGCTCGGCGTGGACCTCGTCGACTGCTCCTCGGGCGGGATCATTCCCGCCGTCCCGGTCCCGGTGGGTACCGGCTACCAGACGAGCCTCGCGGCGACCGTGCGCGCGCGGGCGCGAATCGCAACCGGCGCGGTCGGGCTGATCACGTCGCCCCAACAGGCCGACCACATCGTCCGTTCGGGACAGGCCGACGTGGTGCTCCTGGGCCGCGAGTTTCTCCGCGATCCCTACTGGCCGTACCGCGCGGCGCGCTCGCTCGGACAGGAGATCGAACCGCCGACGCAGTACGATCGCGGTTGGTAGGAGCCGGCAGGGCTGCGGCCGCACTCCGTCTGCTCCGTCTGCTCGGCCGGGACTGGGCGCGCGCCGGCCCCTTACTGGCCCTGGCCGAGCGAGAAGCCGGGCTCGCCGTCGAAGGTGTAGAGGTGCTCGGTCTTGATGATGTGGAAGCCGTGGTCGCTCACGCGCTGCAGGAGGTCGATGATCTGCTGCTGGCTCACCTCTTTGCCGCTCGTGGTAGACATGAATCGGCAGCGCCAGTGGTCGGTGCAGAACGTCTCGGGTGCGCCCTTGGGCCACACCTTGAGCCCGCGGTTCGTGATCATCGTGAGCCCAACGTCGGCATTGCCCACGTTTGAGAGCTTCTCGCCGAGCATGTTCGGGTCGCGATCGTCCTCGATCCAGTCGAGGAAGACGTCCACGCCGAGTCGCTCGCGTCTCGCCGGAGCGCGGCGAATCGCGTCGCTCGCCTTGGGGATGCCCGCGCCGCCCTCGTAGGTGACCGGTTCGAGCGTGTCCGGCTTCCGGCCGAGCCGCTCGATCACTGCGTCCGCGAACTCCTTCGTGCCGACGTTCTGCCTGCTCACCTCGTCGCGGTAGACGTCGTACGTGTGGATGCCGTCCTCGATCGTTTTGAGCCACGCGTTGTGCACCGCCTCCGCGACCGCCGGCTGTCCGATGTGGACCATCATCATCACGCCGCCGAGCAGCAGCCCCGACGGGTTCGCGAGGTTCTGTCCCGCCCGTCGCGGCGCGCTTCCGTGGATCGCCTCGAACATCGCGCCGTGCTCGCCGATGTTTGCGCTGCCGGCGAGTCCCACAGAACCCGCGATCTGCGCCGCGACGTCCGAGAGGACGTCGCCGTAGAGGTTCGGGAGGACGATGACGTCGAAGTTCTCGGGCGTGTCCGCCATCTTCGCCGCGCCGATGTCCACGATCCAGTGCTCGTTCTCGATGTCCGGGTATTCGGCGGCGATCTCGTCGTAGATCTTGTGGAAGAGACCGTCGGTGAGCTTCATGATGTTGTCCTTCGTGAAGCAGGTGACCTTCTTCCGGTTGTTCGCGCGCGCGTACTCGAACGCGTAGCGGATGATGCGCTCGCTCCCCGGCCGCGAGATCAGCTTCAGGCACTGCACGACCTCGTCCGTCTGCCGGTGCTCGATGCCCGCGTAGAGATCCTCCTCGTTCTCCCGGATGATCACGAGGTCCTGATTCGGGTGCTTCGTCGCCACGAAAGGATGCAGCGATCGCGTGGGTCGCACGTTCGCGTAGAGTGAGAGCGTCTTCCGCGTGGTCACGTTGATGCTCTTGAACCCACCGCCCTGCGGCGTGGTAAGCGGCGCCTTGTAGAAGACCTTCGTCCGCCGGATCGAGTCCCAGAACGCCGGGTGGATGCCGCTCGTGTTGCCGCTCAGGTAGACCTTCTCGCCCACGGTCACCTCGTCGATCTCGAAGTCGGCCCCTGCCGCCCGCAGAATACGAAGCGATGCCTCCATGATTTCGGGCCCGATGCCGTCGCCGTACGCTACCGTGATGGGTGTGCTCATCTGCTCCTCCCTCTTCGTTTCGGGCAAGATACTCCGAAATAGAGGAAGTGTCATTCGCGAAATGAAAGTATTTGATTGAATGGATCGGAAATAGATCGACGGTTTACCGACCGGCGGTCCGCCCCGGAACACCCGTTCGCCGGGCGGCCGTCTCATGCTCGCCGGGCTCAGCCGACGAGCGCGTCTGGTCTCACGCCGACCGATTCGCCGAGCTCGCGCAGCTCTGCGAGCAGCCCCGGCTCGATCGGGACACCGCTCGCCATACGGTCGGCGCGCCGCTTCGCCTCCGGCTCGCCGGGGTAGAGGACGGGGGTCCCGGGATCGCGACGGGGCAGCGCGTGGAGCTCGGCGATGTACTGATCGAGCCGTTCTCGCACGTCGGCAATCGGCACGAGCGCGCCCACGTCCCAGAGCGTGACGAAGTGGCCCAGCTTGCGCGGTGCGTCCAGCTCCTCGTACATCCGGTTGATGTGCGGGCCGAACGGCATGCCGGTGAAGATCGAGCAGAAGAGGTCGATCACCATGGCGAGGCCCGCGCCCTTGTAGCCGGCAATGCCGTGCATGCCCACGACTGCGTTCGGATCGGTCGTGGGGTCGCCGTTCCCGTCGAGCGCCCACTCCGCGGGGATCTCGCGGCCCTCCGCGCGTGCGAGCGCGATCTTGCCGAACGAGACCGAGGTGGTCGCGAAGTCGAGCACGAGCGGTTCGCCTGTCGTGGGGAAGCCGATCGCGAGCGGGTTCGTTCCGGCGAACGGCGCGCGTGCGTCCGGCGGGACGATGCGGACGTCCGTGTGCGTCGTGACCATGCCCACGAGTCCCTCGTGAGTGACGTCTCGGAGGTAGTAGCCGGCCATCCCGAAGTGGCTCGAGTTGCCGATCGCGATCGTTGCCGTGCCGTGCTCGCGGCAGATCTCCATCCCTCGTTCTACGGCGCGCTTCGTCACGACGTGTCCGAATCCGTCGTTGCCGTCCACGCGAAGCATCGTGGGCTTCGACTCGCTGAAGCGGATGGCCGGGCGCGTCTTGATCGTGCCGTTGCGGAGCCGTCGCGCGTAGTGCGCCAGCCGGACAACGCCGTGGCTGTCCACGCCGGAGAGATTCGCCCAGACGAGGCAGTCGGCGACGATCGCGGCGTCGTCCGGCGGAACGCCGAGCGATTCGAGCACGGCTCGGGCGAAGCGATCGAGGGTGTCGTGTGGGATCGTGGTGGGCATGCGGCCTCCTCCGGGCCATGATAGCGGGTGCGGGAGGAGTTGTCACCGCGGGAGGTCGGACAGATTGAGGGGCCGCTCGGGAGAGCGGCCCCTCGGGACGAGTGTAGCGTCGGTATGCAACCTAGAACGTCACCATCGTTCGGACGATGATGATCGTTACGATGCCCGCCAGCGCGAGGAATCCCCAGCCGGCGAACAGGAGCGTGTTTGTACGCTTCTTCATGTCGTGCCTCCCTTCTCGTGTGAGCGGTAGCGCTCGGCGATCTCGTCAATGGAGATGCCGAGCAGATCCATCGTCTTGAAGAGCCGCGGGACGTCCTCCGTGAAGAACTCCTCGCGCTTCAATCTGCGGGCGCGATCGACCGCGTCGTCGCCGACGAAGTAGCCGATCCCCCGCCTGTTGTGGATCAGATCGCGATCCTGCAGGTAGGTGTACCCCTTGTTCACGGTATTCGCGTTCACCTGCAGCTCCATCGCGAGCTCGCGCACGGAGGGGATTCGCTCCCCTTCCGGCCACGTCCCGCGAAGAATCATCTCGCAGACGTGATCCGCAACCTGTTGGTAGATTGCCTGGGTTTCTACGAACTCCATGTCACACCTCGGTTTCGCGCAGTCTCAGTACCCCGGCGACCCAGAAGAAGACCGGCATCACGGCCCAGTAGAGGATCTTTCCGGAGACCGTGAGGGTGTCCTGGAGTCGTTCCAGCACGTCGTCCGGCACTCCGGGCACGAACTGCGAGTCAATCCCGGGGCGAACGAGGAAGAATCCCTCGAAGGCCGGCGCGAACGCGAGCCGGACGGTCGCGAGGTAGACGATTGCGAGGCTCGCCGCCGCGAGCACTGCCCACAACGCCGTTTTGATAAAGGCTGCCTTCTTGAAGTAGACCGACCCGAAGAGGAAGACCGATTGCGTCACCAGGTAGGCTGCGATCGCGTTCCAGATGTCGCGCCCGACCGGGAGGAAGAACCCGGGAGTCGTCGCGAAGAAGAGCGGGGCGATCGTCGCGGCCAGAGCCGTTGCCGCCGTGTAGCCCATGATCACGGCAAGCGTCCAGCCGACGGACGTCAGCAGCAGCTTTGCGAGGTATTTCTCCAGCGTTGAGCCGGGAATCATGATGTAGTTGAGCCCGGTCTTGGGGTCCTTGAGGTCGGAGAACGCCATGCTTGAGACGACGAAGCCGCCGATCACGAGGATGTTGATGAAGAGCGAGGAGTGGAAATCCCCGCCGGTGTCGCCGGTTGCGCTCGAGATCATGAAGAGCGCGACGACGATGCCGGTGAGCGTAGCGAGCCCGTTGAGGGCGTCCTTGCGCTCGGTAACGAGGTCGCGCCGGATCAACAGCAGGAGTCGTTGCGGGGAAAGCGTGAGCGTGTTCATCGTACTCCCTCCTCTGCGAAGAGCGCCTCCACGCGCTCCGGGTTGGTTGTGACTGCGTTGAAGAGCAGCTCCAGATCGATCCGGGACTCCTGACCGTTGTGGTTCGGGACGACCGCCGCGTACCCGCCCATCGCGCTCTCGCTGTACAGCGCATCGTGAGGCTGTTCGGTCTCGTGCGTCATCCGGATCCTGGACGTAATCTCGTCCAGCGTGTGTTGGAAGATCACTCGTCCGCGCTCGAGGATCGTGATCGGGTCGATGAGGTTCTCCATGTCGCGCACCTGGTGCGTGGACACCACGATCACGCGCTTCTCGTCCGAGCTGCCTACGAGCAATCGCCGAAACTGGCCCTTGGACGGGATGTCCAGGCCGTTCGTGGGCTCGTCCAGAATCAGGAGCTTCGTGTGCGCCGCGAGTCCGAACGCGAGAAGCACCTTCTTCTTCTGTCCGTACGACATCTCGCTCAGTTTGTCCGCGCCGTCCAGCTGGAACTCGCCGAGGTGCCGTTCGAACTCCTCGCCGTTGAAGCGTGGGTAGAACGGTGCGTAGAGGCTCCGGTAGTCGTGAACCGTGAGCGTTGGGGTCGCGAACTCCTCAGGGATCAGGATGATCTCCTGCTGGAGCTCCGGATTTCGACCCGCCGGATCGTGCCCGAGCACACCGATCTCGCCCTGCTGCGGGAAGAGCAACCCGCACATGAGCTTGAGCATCGTCGTCTTGCCGGCGCCGTTGCGGCCGAGCAACCCGTAGATCGTTCCGGGCTCGAGCCGGGCGTCCAGTTGCTGAAAGAGCGGTGCCTTTCTCCCGTAGGCGAAAGTGACCGACTTCATCTCAATCATACTCTCCTCCATAGTGTCTTAGTGAAATACGACACCAGTAAGGTAGCACGGTGTGACACAAGAGTCAAGACAAAGCGCGCACTTTGTCCCGTCCGATCCGTACTGCGCGACGGGCGGAGCGTCTTCGGGAGTTCGAAGTGAGATCGATACCCGGTTCGGTACTCGCGTCGTACTCATGCAGCACGATTCGTCGCGGGAGGACAAGGTAGATCGGAGCCTATCGGAGCTCTCCCCGATGCTCCGGCTACGCCGCGGCAATAGTCGTCTGTGCTTCACTACGGTGAGGCCGTCCGCTACGAGCTTTGCACGAGCGGAGTCGGCCTGCGCGCGATGCTGCGCGGCCGCAGCGGTGGGTTGGTAGGTGCGAAGGGCGCCGGCCTAAGCCGGCGCCCGGAAGAAGTGCTTACCAGGGGATGTCCCACGGGGTCGTGACATTCGTCAGGATCTCGCGGAGCTCGCCCGAGACGTTCTCCATCTCGTCCGAGCGGCCTTCGTAGCGGACGACACGGCCGGGAACCTCGTCCGAGATCCACCACGTGTAGTCGTAGCCTTCCTCGCTCGCCTCGAGGCGGTCGGTGCGGAAGGTGCCGGCGGGAACCGTGATGCGCTCCGTGCCGGTGCGCAGCTCGTCCATGTCCTCCGAGGTCCAGAATTCACCGTCCTCGTAGGTCTGCCAGAGATACGGCTCGTCCGGCGTGTAGGTCGTGACGGTCTCGGTTTCCGGATCCGCGTAGCGCAGCCGCTCGATCGCATCGTCCTCGCCCACGAGGGCCTCGTACGCGAAGGTCTCCTCCTCGTCGTAGAAGACGAATCGCCACCACTGCGAGCCGTCTGCATTCGTGTGCAGGAGCGCGCGCGTGAATTCCATCTCCTCCACGTCGCCTTCGTCGTCCACGAAGGTGTGGCGGAAGTGGATCCCGTCGCCGTCCTCGAAGGTGTCGTCGCTCGGCAGATATCCGCCCAGCGCAACGCTCGACCAGTAGAGCGCCGCGAAGCTGGCGTACATGACGTCTCCGGTCATGTCGTCGATCGCTCCGAGGTCGATGCGCTCACCGATCTCCTCGGCCGGGCCGATCTTGTAGACGACTCCGATACCCACGCTGACCGGGGCCTCTACCGCACCCCAGACGAAGTTGCCGTTGAGTGAGACGGCGATGCTGTCCGTCAGATAGTAGTTCACGCCGCTGAGGCTGCCGAAGGCGAGGCCCGAGCCCGGCGTCGGTGCCGTTCCCCAGTTACCGACCGGGACATTGCTTGCGAAGCCGACTCCGAATCCCGTGAAGAAGTCGAGTCGGTCGAGGTAGTTGGCGTATTCGTTCCCCGTGAAGCCCCGTAGGCCGAAGTGCACCGAGGCGAACGGAAGCGCACCGATTGAGATCACCCCAAGGTCGGAGTTGGCGTAGCCCCAGAACGAGAAGATACCCTTCGCTCCCAGTCCCACGTCGAGGGAGATGACGTTGCCGGGACGGAACTTCGCGAGGATCAACTCGGCACCCGGGAACGCGCTCGCCCCGAAGCCTCCGGAGAACGAAAGGCCGGCGTCCAGTGAGAACGCGATGTTGCCGGGCTGGTAGTGCGTGGCCAGCCATGGGCCGTCTTGCGCGCCGGCGACACCGGTGAGGGCGAACGCCAGAACCAGGGCGAGCAGAACACGTTGACGTTTCATTTTTGTGATTTCCTCCTGGGCCAAGTATGGCCGCTACGCCACTGTAGAAAGCGGCAGGGAGGTTGTCTACCGGCAGCGGATAGGGGTGAGACACTTTCCGCACCTGCTCGATCGAAGGGAGCCGCGTGTACCCCCGTTTCCGGGGTCAGGAGCGGTCCGGACCGGGATCCGAGGCGTACTCCGCGGCGGCCCGAGCCATCGATTCGACCCCGGTGAGCATCGTTCTCCACGTCCCGGCGTCCACCGAGTTGCTGAGGACCTCGACCCACTCGCGCATCATCGACTCGACTGCCGCGCGGACCTCCATTCCCGTTTCGGTCAGCGAGACCAGCCAGTTGCGGCGATCCATGGGGTCCTTGCGGCGCGACACGTAGCCGAGCTGTTCCAGAAGTGCTACCGCTCGCGCGGCGTTCGCCTTGTCCACCTGATGCCGGTTTGCGATCCTCTCCTGGTTGATCTCTTCGTTCGGCAGGATGACGAGCAGGTATCCCTGGTGGGCGGGTCGAATCCCAAATGGGGCGAGTCGGCTCGCGAAGTAAGCGTGCGCGGATCGATTCAGAAGGGCAAACGCGGCGCCGAATCGGCTGTATTCGTTCACTCGAGTAGCATCACCGGATGGAGCGTCCTTGGTCAAGGTCGATCTGCGGTGAGACGGAAACTCGGCTATTGCACGCCGGCCGTTCGAGTGATACACGTGAAGATGGACGAACAAGGACGGCAACGTCCGGGCCCGGCATCGACCGGGTGCAATACACGATTGGAGGAGGATCCATGAAGATCACATCGCGACACGTGGCAGGCTGCTATCAGTCGGTCGTTGACAACGGACGCAACCATGGTGTTGTGCTCGACCTTCCCGAGAAGAAGGCGGGTGACAACGTTGGGGCCACCGCGCTCGAGATGGCCGCAATGGCGCTCGCCGGGTGTATCTCTACAATCTGGGCGGTCGTGGCGAACAATTCGAAGTGCAGCTACCGGAAGATCATCGTGGAGCTCGATATCGACAAGCCCGATGACGCTCCCACCTTCACGAAGGGCACGGCTCACGTGCGGATCGACAGCGACGAGTCGGAAGAGAAACTCCGGCGCATCCTCGACAAGACGATCAATGCATGCCCGGTAGGAAAGCTTTTCGAGGCCGCGAACGTGGAGATTGGAACGACACTCGAACGGACGAGACTCATACCAGAGTAATTGTGTAGGCTTTATCCCGGTCGCGCGATACACTATGGTGCAGACGGTTCGTACCGTTGAGGAGGCACTATGAGAAGAGTGGCAATCGTGCTCGTGGTGCTCGCGGTCATCGCGGGTGCCGGGTTTGCGGATGGACGGGCCGATCTCGGGGTGAACATCCCGTGGCAGCTCGGCGCGACCTTGGATGAGAGCGTTGGAGAGACGGAAGATCCAACGCTCAACGTTCTGTCGGAGCTGGCATTCCTGTTGCCGGAGGCGATGATCTCGTACGAGGCGCCCGTAGGTCCGGTCAACTTGGGGGTCGGCGTCCGTGCGTTCACCTTCCTGATCGAGTCGATCGCGTATCCTGCTGCGTATGCCGAGATCGACGTAGGGCCGGCCGTGGTCAACCTCAACGTGGGCGGTGGCGCCTTTCTCCTTTTCGGTGTCTTCAACCACTTCGAAACCGCATCACTCGTGATTCCGGACCTATCCGCGCACCTCAAGCTCGGAGAGGCGCTTCGAGTCGGGATCGGTACGGCCTCGTTCCTTGGTGGTGGAGACCAGGACGTTGTCCCGTGGGTCATCTATCTCTCCGGGAAGTTCATCGTCCGGTTCTAGTTCTGTGCCCGCGCCGCGACGGAGGCGCGGATCACACTTCCTTGAGCCGATCGTAGATCTCCCGAATGCGGTCCATCGACGCGAGAAACGCGTCGAATACGAGCGGGTCGAAGTGAGTACCGATCTCCTGCTTCATGACCTTGAGCGCCTCTTCGATCGACATCGCCTCCTTGTACGGGCGGCGTGAGGTGAGCGCGTCAAAGACGTCCGCGACGGCGGTGATCCTCCCGGCGATCGGGATCGCGTCGCCGGCGAGGCCCCGCGGATATCCGCGGCCGTCGTAGTGTTCGTGGTGTCCCTCAATGATGTCGAGGGCAGTCTTCAGGAGCGCGAGGTCGAGCGATCGTCCGAACTCCGCATCCATGCGTTTCACGACATCGGCGCCGATGGGCACGTGCTCCTCAATCGTGCGGCGCTCCTCGGCGGTGAGCGGACCTTCCTTCAGGAGGATGGAGTCGGGGATGCCGATCTTGCCGATATCGTGGAGCGGGGCAAACCAGAGGATCTCGCGAACCATCGTCGGCGTCATCTCGTCCGTCCGCTTGGAGAGCGTGCGTGCGATTGCGTGCGAGTACTGCGACATGCGGAGGATGTGGCGCGAGGTCTCGTTGTCCTTTCGCTCCATGAGATTGACGAAGGCGTTGGCGGTCCCCGCGATGATTTGCTGCGTGAGATAGTGGAAGTAGATGTTCTGTTTCAGGAGACTGAGAAGCTTCTCCGCTCGTGCGGCGTGGCGGCGGTCGTACGCGTCTCTCTGCGTGCTCGAGATGAAGAGAAACCCGAGGCACTTGTCTCTGATGACGATCGGGAGCGTGATGCTCGAACGGATCCCCTCGGCCAGTACGAGCTCGGTGCCTTCAGACTGGTGGCATTCCTGGTAGTGGGCTTCGAGATCGTTGATGATCCTCGGGCGCTTCGTCGTCTCCACTGTCCCGAGCGTCGTCTCCGAGATCTTCTCGCTGAATCCCGGTTCGAGATGCACCTCAGGGACGGACACCGCCGCCGATTCCGCTACGACATTGCCCTGGCCGTCCATGAACGCCACCGCCAATCGATCGCACGGCATCGACCGCTCGAGCGCGTCCTTGAGGCGAGGAACGAACCCTTCGAGGTTTCCGTACACCCATCCACCCGCCATCTCGCGGTCTTCCCGGATCGTGCGAGCAATCCGCTCCGCGGATTCCGCAAGGAGCCGCTCCTCCTCCCAGATCCGTTCGTGCGCGATCGACTCCTGCTTGTGGTCCACGACGCCGGCGACCGAGTCGAGGAGCGATTGCGCGCTGCGCACGAAGCCCTCGTAGCGGTGTCTTGTCCGTATTGCGAGCGCCATGAACGCGACTCCCAGCGAGATCAGGACCGCAATGAAGGCGCGGATGAGCCGGGCATGTCTGACGCTCCGGTCAAAGTAGCGATCGTTCAGCGCCCGGCCGATCGATTCCACGGTCTCGACGCCCGCCGCGTACCCCTCCGAGCGAACGAAACGCTCCGGAGCGTCGAGGAACCGTCGATCCCGTTCGTCGATCTCGATCCCCTCCAGCAAGACGCGAAGCGCCTGCACCTGACGTGTGAGGGCGATCATCGCGCTCGAGGAGGGATCCTCTGCCGCGCCTGCTCCGATCTCGTGGAGCGTGGAGACGACCGAGTTCGAAGCCGAAAGAGCTTTTCGGAGCTCCGTTGCGGAGAGTCCCCCGGTGCTGTGAACGACGAGCCAGCCGGCGAGGGCAACGACCGCCACTCCGAAGCCGAAGATAGCGACCGTCAGCTCGGTACGAACGAGTTTCGAGAAGCTGCGCATACCTGTAGCACTATAGGAGTTTATGGAGAGAATGGCAAGTCCTTGTAATCGACGCCGTTTCTCACTATGTTTTGCTTGCGTCATGTCTGCGCACGCCGACGGCTCGTTCGAGCTCTACTACCAACACGGCTGGGTCTACCTCGTCGTGCACCCGCACGACGGCGAGGGGCAGCCGGTCTATCACGAAGATGTGGAGAACCGCATGAAGATCCTCGGGATGCCGCACGTCTCGCCGGGATCCGTTCGCGAGGTCGTGGAGCGTGCGGAGGGCCTTCCGGTACGGTTGGTCGAGTGGCCCGCGGGGCAACGGCTCGCGTCTGCGATCACCGTGGGCGTGGACGACGACGAGATGAGCGCGTGGGTTGAGCTCACGCCTCCCAAGAAGGGCGCCGCGCCTCCTACGATCGCGGATGTGATGGACGCGCTCCGCGACGCCGGCGTCGTTCGCGGCACCGACGAGGAGGCGATCGCGCAGCTTCTGGTCGACGAGCGATACGGCGAGCGCGTCACGGTGGCCCGTGGCGCGGAGCCGGTGCACGCGCGCTCCGCCGAGATCGTCTACCACTTCGACCCCGATCGAGGGCGCCCCTTCCTCGTCATGGAGTTCGACCGGATCAATCTCCGCGAGCTCAACTTCATCGAGAACAAGCACGCCGGCGACCTCCTCGCGGAGCTCGCCCCGCCGGTCCGGCCCAAGGACGGGGCAACCGTCCGCGGCGCGCTCGTACCCGCGCGCACGGAGGCCCAACCCGTGGCGCTCGTCGCCGGCGAGAACACGGAGCAGAGCGAGGACGGCACGAAGGTCTTCGCGGCGGCGGACGGCAACGTCCGAATCGCGAACGGCGCGATCATCGTGGAACCCGTAGTCACGGTCGAACGAGTCGGGTACGAGACCGGCAACATCCATTTCGAGGGAGCGGTTGTCGTGGAGAAGGACATCGCCGATGGTTTCGAGGTCGAGGCCGGCGGCGACGTGCAAGTCGGCCGGGGCGTTGGTCGGGCGGCGATTCGGTCCGGAGGAAACGTGCTGCTCAAAACCGGCATCAATGGAAACGGCGCGGGGGTGATCGAGTGCGAGGGCAACCTCCTCGCGAAGTACGTGGAGCGCTCAGCCGTCACGGCGCACGGCACCGTGTTCGTTGAAGAAGCGATCATGCACAGCCGCGTCACCACGTGGAAGCATTGCGTGCTCGGGGGGCGCCGATCGGAGGTCATCGCGTCCAATCTCGTCGTCGCCGGAACACTCTGGTGCAAGAAGCTCGGATCGGTCGCGGAAGCCCCCACTCGTGTGTGCGTTGGCGTGGACCCGGAGCTGCTCGGTGCGTTCCGCGAATCGCGCGAGCGGCTGGCCACATGCGAGACTCGCCGCGACGAGATCGCGCTTCGGATCGACCAGATCGACCGCGCAATCGGCGATGGACACACGGACGATCGGCTCCCCGCGACCCGGGAGCAGCTCGCCGCCGAGCTCGTAGAGCTGCAGGACGAGATCCCGGGCGTTCGTCGCCGAGTCCACGATCTTCGAGAAAGCCTGGATGCGTCCCGCGAGAGCAAGCTCGTCGTTGAAGACACGATATTCAAGGGCGCCGTCGTGCTGTTCGGGACGCACGAGTATCACGCCCCGGAGAAGGGCGCGCGCAAAACCGTGCTCCGCATGGGAGTCGAGGGCATCGTGGAAGAAGGCTTCAACCCCGCCGAGAGACCGTCGATTCCGTTCGAACGCTAGCCTTCGGCCTCGGGCGGAGCGCCGTCACGCAGAGCAGGAGAATCGACCCGACGGACGCGGCAACGGCAATTGTCCCGGCGAGAAAGAGTCCGATCGAAACGGCCGGCACGATGAACGTGCTCACGAGGTCGTGGGCGAGCACCGTCGCGTTCGCGCCGAGCAGCGTTCCAGCGACGAGCAGGTCGCGGGATCTGTCTCGCCGGCGCTGCGGGCCGCGCAGGGAAGACGCTGATCGTGCCGAGACTCGCCGCGAGGACGAGGAAGACGAGGACCGCTCGCGTTTGCTCGCGCCTCATTCGGCTATTCCGCTGTTGATCCGAGCCGACGCATCCACTCGTCCCGGTCGAACCCGAAGGTGAATGAACCGTCGATCTCCAGAACGGGATAGGGAACCCGATCTCCGTGGATCTCGCGCAGCTCGCGCAGCGCCGGGCGTCGCACCTCGGGATCGAGCAGATCGAGGTGCGTCGTCCTGAAGGAGACGTGAAGCTCCTCCAGGAGTCGACGAGCCTCGCGGCAGTGGTGGCAGAACGAGAGCGAGTAGAGGATGATTGTTCGTTCGTCTCCGTCGTCCTGGTGCGTGTCTACGGTCTCGTACGGGATCTCGGGAAACATATATATACTAATTTATACCTGTGGTGGGCGGTGAGCAATTCGTTCGCCTTGACCCCGGGTACCACGCGTCATATAAAGGAGTCACCGGCATCGCCGGTCGAGGCGAATGAGAGGCACACCACTGCGAGTCCGAGTACAGCCCCGCCGCACCGATCAAAGCGCTAAGCAGCTCGGCCTGGCGCTCCTCGTCCTTCTCATGACGATCCTCGTGGGAACCGTCGGCTACGTCGTGCTCGAAGGCTGGGTGATCGGAGACGCCCTCTACATGACGATCATTTCGCTCACCACGACCGGCTTCAAGGAGGTGAGACCGCTCTCGGGCGGTGGTCGCACCCTGACCGGTTTCGTCATCGTGAGCGGCATCGCGTCGCTCGCCTACGTGGGCGGGCGGGTACTGCAACTCGCCGTGGAGCTCTACCTTGTGCGGAGGGGAAAGATGGACCGGGAAATCCAGCGGTTGCGCGATCACGTCATTCTCTGCGGCTACGGTCGAATGGGGCGCCAGATCGCCTCCGACCTCGCCGAGGCGAAGGTGCCGTTCGTCGTCATCGAGAGCGATCAGGAGCTGGTTCCGCTGCTCGAGGAGACCGGCGATCTTCACATCGTGGGAGACGCGAGCTCGGACGATGTCTTGAGGACCGCCCGGGTAGAGCGTGCCCGCGGGCTGATCGCGGTCGTCTCGTCGGACGCCGAGAACGTCTACACGACGCTCACCGCGAAGTCGATCAATCCGAGCATCACCGTTGTCGCGCGCGCCCTCACCGACGAGAGCGAGCCGAAGCTGCGCAAGGCGGGCGCCGACCGCGTCATCAATCCGTACGAGATGGTCGGCCGGCGCATCGCGCAACTCGTCATCCAACCGGCGATGGTCGAGTTCGTGGACACGATCGCACGCTCCCATACCGGTGAGATTACGATGGAGGAGATCACGGTCTCCGGCCACAGCACGCTCCTGGGCAAGGCGCTCCGGGACACCAGCATCCGCAGCCGCCTCAACGTGATCATCGTCGCCATTCGCCGCGGCGAGAGCGACCTCATCTACAACCCGGGACCGGACGCGGTGGTTGCCGTGGGCGACCGCCTCGTCGCGATCGGGCGCCGCGAGCAGCTCCGAGAGCTCTCCGTCCTCTGTGGTGTGGAGGCCGGCTGAGTGGCCGGCGTCTTCGATGCGCTGACTCCGCACCTCATCATGCGAGCGGTCGAGGAGTCGTACGGGCTCGTTCTCGACGGGACGATGCAGCCGTATCCGAGTTACGTGAACCGGGTGTACGGACTGCGGACCGACGAAGGAGTCGAGTACGTCGTGAAGTTCTACCGGCCCGGCAGGTGGAGCGTGGAGGCGGTGGCGGAGGAGCACGAGCTCGTTCTCGAGTGCGCAGAGGCCGAAGTCCCCGTGGTTCCGCCGATCGCGGACGTGGACGGATTCACGCTTCAGGTGCTGGAGGTCGACGGTGGATCGGAAGGCGATGAGGTGGCGTTCGCGCTCTACGAGAAGCGCGGCGGCCGCAGCTTCGACGCCGAACGCGACGAGGACTGGTTTCGCCTCGGTTCGCTCGCCGGCCGCGTGCACGCAATCGGCCGCCGGCGCGCCGCGTTCGAGCGCATGACGTGCACGCCGACCGCATCGACCGCGCGCTTCGTGGAGCAGCTCCGGCGCGACGAGGTCGTCCATCCCGACATCGCGGACGACTTCTTCGCCGTTGCGGATCAGGGAATCGAGTTGATCACCCCGCTCTTTGAAGGAGTCGAGCTGCAGCGGATCCACGGCGATTTCCACCGCGGCAACGTTCTCGAACGCGGCGACGAAGGGCTGCTGCTCATCGACTTCGACGACATGATGATGGGCCCGCCCGTGCAGGATCTGTGGTTGCTGCTGCCCGGGCACGCGTGGACCGTACGCCGGGAGCTCACACACATCGTGGACGGTTATACGCAGTTCCACGACTTCGATCCGTCGTCGCTGCGCCTCGTTGAGCCGCTTCGCTTCATGCGGATGATCTACTACCTCGCGTGGAGCGCGCTGCAGCGGAACGATCATCGGTTCCGCGAGCAGAACCCCGACTGGGGGAGCCGGGCGTTCTGGATTCGCGAGGTTGAAGACGTACGCACGCAACTCTCGATGGTGGCCGAAGACGCAGGCGACTGATACCATGCTCGCATGTCCGAGCACAACCCTGTCATCCGCACGTTCGAGTACGAACGGGACGAGCCGTTTGTAGACCGCATCCTGCTGGAAGTCGGTTGGCGCACGTCTTCGGATCCTTCCGAACGGATCGAGGCACGCAGACGATTCCACCGAGCGGCGGACGCCTTCGTGGGCGAGATTCACGGCGAGCCCGAGTGCTTCGTCTCCACGATGGACGGCGATTACTGGTACCACGGCGATCCGATTCCGTTCACGGGAGTTACGGGCGTGGCGACGAGTCGCGTGGCACGAAAGCAGGGGCTCGCCTCCCGCGCCACCGCGCTCGCGCTCGCGCGAGCAGCCGAACGCGGCTCGGTCGTGGCGGGGCTCGGCATCTTCGATCAGGGCTTCTACGACAAGCTCGGCTTCGGCACCGGCGGATACGATCACTACGCCACGATCGATCCCGCGACGCTCACGGTTCCCTCCTGCTCTCGGACGCCCGTGAGACTCACCGCGCACGACGTCGCGGAGATTCATGCGGCTCGTCTCGCGCGCAGGCGCGTGCACGGGTCGGTCTCCCTCTATCCGGTGGAGGTCACGGCGCTCTCGTCGCGCCCTCCGCAGGGATTCGGGCTCGGGTTCCGTGACGAGGAAACGGGAACGCTCACGCACCATCTGTGGGTCCATACCGAGCAGGCGGGCCAGGGACCGTACCGAGTACCGTGGATGAGCTTCTCCACGATCGAACAGTTCGTGGAGCTCCTCGGTCTCATCCGCAATCTCGGCGATCAGGTCTTCCTCGTTTGGCTGATCGAACCCTCGGGCGTTCAGCTTCAGGATTTCGTCCACCGACCGTTTCGGAGGCATCAGCAAGGGCGCCGGACCGAGTTCGAGACGACGAACGTCGCGAGCGCGAATTTTCAGTATCGGATCCTGGACGTGGAGCGCGCGCTGTCGGAGCACGGCGAGCCGACCGCGATGCCGTCGTTCACGCTTCGTGTGACCGATCCGGCCGGACGATACCTCCACGATCACGACGGTTGGCAGGGAGTTGCGGGCGACTACGAGGTCGGACCCGGAACTGCGAGACGAGTCGCCGGCGGTATCCACGACGTTGATCTGACCATCGGAATCGGGGCGCTCACGCGAGCCTGGATCGGGGCGCTACCGATGGGCACGATTCGCGCGATTGGGGCCGCTCGCGTCTCAGAGGAGCTCGCATCCGAGCTCGACGCGGCGTTCCTGGGTCCTGCGCCTCACACCGACTGGTTGTACTAGGAGCCGAACACGGTGGCCCGTTCGGAGTCTGCCGATTCGAGCTCGGCTTCGATCCACATCCGCATTCGGTAGAGTGCGGAACGCGCTGCCGCGGAGCGGTTCGTGCGGAGGTGCGGCGAGGCCGCCGGATCCACGTCCGTAACCGGTTTGATCTCGTCCAGATACGAGCGGGTCAGCCGGTAGTTCAGGCGGTTCGGCATGAGGAGGTGCGCGAAGAAACTCGCCAGACCGCGGAGGAAGGTCGCGTACTTCACTCGAACATCCGGGTAGCGGGCGTTCTGTGCCCGTTTGGTGTGGAACTCCTCGTGAAACGTCTGGAGCGCCTGGGCCGCCTGCGTGGTGTAGCGCTCGGCCGCGCCGAGCGCGTCGCCGAACGCGCGCCTACAGTCTTCGGGGAGGTCTCGCGCGTCCAGCTCACTCTGCGGCAGCCGAGACGTGTATCGATAGAGCGCGAACAGGAGCTCGTCGCGCGGATCGCGCGCGGGTTCCTGAGCTCCGTCTACAACCTTCCGTTCGGCGAGCCGCGCGAGCGCCTCGTGATACTGCTCTTGAAGACGGACGAAGGCGTGCGGGTTGTCTGCGCCGAGATCGGGATGCGTCCGCTTGGCGAGCACGCGGAAGAGCTCCTTGAGCGTCTCCGGTCCGGCGTTGCCGTGCGTCTCCAGATAGGTGAGAAAGGGGTTCTCCTCCATGATTCTCACCCTGTCACGCGCTCCCGTTGGCAACCGACACCCGGTTTCGTCCTTCGCGTTTCGCCCGGTAGAGCGCGCGATCCGCTGCGAGCATCAAGTCGTCGTACGTCGTGATCTCCGGGGTCAGCGACGCGACGCCAACGCTGACCGTCACCGAGAGGCCGCCACAGCAGTCGTAGGAGAGTTGCGCCGCGGCCCGACAGAGACGCTCCGCCACGCGGCGCGCAATCGGTGGGTGCGCGCCCGGAAGCAGGACCGCAAACTCCTCGCCTCCGAGTCTGCAGAGCGGATCGGAGGCGCGAAGCCCGTCGGCGATCGTGCGGGCAAGCGTCTTGAGGACCGTATCGCCGGCCGGGTGCCCGTACTCGTCGTTCACGTGTTTGAAGTCGTCGAGGTCCAGCACGAGAAGGGAGAGGGGTGAGGACTCTCGTCGTGACCGGATGACCTCCCGCGTCGCGAACGGTACGAACCAGTACCGGGTGAACGCCCCCGTGAGCGGATCGGTCGAGGCGGCCTGTCGAGTCTCGTCATAGAGCTTCGCGTTCTGGATTGCGAGGGCAACGTAGTCGCCGAGAGCGGTGGCGAGGTCGAGGTCTCGAGATTCGAAGTGACCCGGACCTGACCCGGCCAACGTCAGGATGCCGTGCGTGGTTTCCTGCGTGATGAGCGGCACGCCGATCCACGACACGCACTCATGGTCCACGTCCACGGGGAGATCGGGCGTTGTTTGCCGCACGATGACCCGAAGGTCCGCGCTGCGTTCCCGCACGATTCGATCGTACTCCTCGTACTCTTCGAGTGCGAAACGCGCGCCGTGTCTGCACGTCTCAGCTACCGGTCCGGAGGCGTCTATGACCTCGAGCTCGTTGCCGGAGAGTACCTGGACGGTCGCGGTCCGGTAGTCCACGACCGACTTCAGGAACTCCAGGACCCTTGCGACCGCCTGTCGCCGGTCGAGGGTTGAGGCGATTGCCGCTCCCGCGCGCCTGAGGGTCTCGGCCTCCTTCGCGCGCCGTTCGGCCACCTTGCGAGCCTGGGCGAGCTCGTTCTGGGCCTCCTTCATCTCGGTTACGTCGTAGTCGATACCGATCATGCGCCGCGGTCGACCGTCGTGGTAGCGGGACGCCATCACCGCCTTGCTGAGGACCCAGCGGGTGTTGCCGAGCTTGGTGATGACCCGATGGGTCGATCGCGACACCTCTTCCTCACCGCGCTCGTGTCGCCGCAGCGATTCGAGGACCGCATTCCGATCGTCCGGGTGAAGCGCCTGCAACCATCGGTCGCCCTTCAGGTCCTCGGGTGAGTAGCCCCACTCAAGCCAGAAGGTGTTCGGCACGTGGGTGTCGTCCTCGTAGTCCTTGATGAAGACGCCGAGACGAGCGAGCGCCTTCAGCAGCTGACCCAGCTCGTCCTGGGACATTCGGCGAAGGTCGGACTGCGTCATTAGAGTATAGTAGCCCGGACCAGTGAGCTTGTCGACGACGGATTGCGCGAGCGGGCAGACGCTATCGATCGAGCGGCTCGCTGCTCACAGCGAGCTCGTCCATTCGCCGGAGCCGGCGACTGATCTCGCGGGCAAGATTCATGACAAGAAGCGCGTACGTCTTCATGTCGATCTTCGAAACTCGATAGAGGTCACGGTTTGAGAGGGACAGCGTGTCGGTCGGTTCGAGAGCCCGCACCGATGCGGCGCACGGCTGGATGTCGATCAACTCCATTTCGCCGAACGTGTCGCCCGTGTGCATGACGGTCAGCTGCTTCTCCTCGTTATCGCGTCCCGCGCGAATGCGCTTGACGACCTCGACCATGCCTGCACCGATGAAGTAGATGCGATCGTTGACCTCGCCTTCGGTCACGATGCGATCGCCGGCTTGAAAGTGCATCTGGAGGATGAACGGACGCAAGGAGTTGAAGGCGTCTTCGGTTACGCCTCCGAAGAGGGAAAAGCGTTTCAGCTGGCCGAAGTCAAGATCGTTATTCACGGCCACGCTCAAAAAGTATCAATAAATCCAATTGATTTCCAGCCAACACCATTCGCTCTACGCCAGGTACAGGGCGAATCCCATGAAGAAGCTCACGCTTCCGCCGATCACGAAGAGGTGCCATATCACGTGACTGAACCGGAGCTTCTTCCACGCGTAGAAGATCACGCCGATCGTGTACGACGCCCCTCCGATCAGCATCCAGGTCGCGAACGCCACCGACGTTGACTCGAGCATGGGTCTGAAAGCGAAGACAATGAGCCAGCCCATAGGCACGTAGAAGAGGTCGGCAACCAGCGACGATCGCTTCGCGAGAAGCGTCTTCAGCAGAATCCCCACGAGCGCGAGTCCCCAGATGATTCCGAAGACGAGCCAGCCCACGTTGTCGCGCATCGCGATCAGGCAGACCGGCGTATACGTACCCGCGATGAGCAGGAAGATGAACACCTGGTCGATGACGCGAAGCACCGCGCGTACCCGGGGAAGCGCGGCGAAGCTGTGCATCAGGGCAGACGAGAGGTAGAGGAGAATCTGGCTCGCGCCGTAGATGCTGAATGCGACCGACTTCCAGACGCTCGGATCGTCCCGGCTGAGGACAAGGAGCGCGATCAATCCGGCGATCGACAGACCCGCTCCCATTGCGTGCGTAATGCTGTTGAAGATCTCTTCTACCGCGCCGCCCGAGTCGTATCGGATCTCGGAAGGCCTGATTTCCCGAGGCATGCCACGGAGTGAGCTCATGCGGCCACTATAGCCGAATACGGATTCGGCGCAAACGGTTGGCAAAACCCCGGATTCCTCGTAATAGTAGAACATGGGTTCGTCAAATCTGGTTCATAGACTCAACCGGCGTTGGGATCTCGTCGTGCTCGGGATCGTCGTGAACGCGTGCCTCGGAACGGTCTACTCGTGGTCGGTGTTCCGCGATCCGCTCGAATTGGCGCTCACGCTGACTCCGGCGCAGAGCGGAATCCCGTACTCGGTCTTCCTCGCCGCGTTCGCCTTCTCGATGCCGGTCGCGGGTGCCGTCATGTCGAGGTTGGGACCGCGTCTCACCCTGGCCGCAGGCGGGCTTCTGGTCGGCGCCGGATGGATGAGCGGAGGTCTTGCGGAGAGCTTCCCGCTGCTCGTCGCAGGCTACGGTGTGCTCGGGGGCGCAGGAGTCGGGTTCGCCTACGGGGTTCCGCTCGCCGTGGCCGGAAGCTGGTTTCCCGACCGGAGGGGTCTCGCGATGGGCCTGACCCTTGCAGGGTTCGGCGTCTCGCCGTTCGTGACGGCCCCGTTGGCGAAGCTGCTCATCCAGCGGCTCGGCGTGCAGAGCGCGATGGTCGCGCTGGGAGCCGGTTTCCTCGTCATCGTCGCCGGGCTCGCCGCATTCTTTCGCATGGCCCCGGGGAGGTCGCTTGCTCCCGAGCCGGGCGAGGCCGCTACCGCCGCCGGTCCGGTCCCGGCGGAGGCCTTCGAGGCTCCGGTCGCGACGCTGCACGACGTCTCGCCGATCGGAATGCTGCGCAGCAGGAGCTTCTACGGGCTGTGGATTTGCTACGTGATCGGATCACTCGCCGGGCTCACGGCGATCGGGATGACCGCGTCGTTCGGCAGTGACGTCGCCGGACTCACGCCCGCCGCCGCCGCGGCAGGCGTGAGCGCTTTTGGGGTGCTGAACGGCATCGGGCGACCCATCTTCGGCGGAATCACCGATGCATTCGGCGTGCGCCCGACCGTGATCCTTTCCTTTGCGCTTATCGCTGCGGGATCCGCGATCGCGGTCCTGACGCAGAGCGGAGTCGCGCTTCCCTTCTTCGTGGGCTTTGGCGTGTACTGGCTGATGCTCGGCGGGTGGCTGGCGATCGCGCCGGCCGCGACGACGAAGCTCTTCGGCGTGCGCGACTATCCGCGGAACTACGGAATCATGTACACCGCGTACGGAGTTGGTGCGCTCGTGGGCGGCGTCGCCTCAGGCGCGCTCTACGCCTCCTTCGGCTCGTACCGTCCGCTCTTCGTCTTCGTCGCCGTGCTGTCGCTCATGGGGGTGATCGTCGCGCTCGTCCTGCTTCCCGGCAGACGCGCCGCGAGGGGGCTTTCCCCGCCCCGGCTTTCCGATGAGGATGAGCGTTCCCGTCGGTAATGAAGTCGGGCGAGAGCAGCGAGCCAAGCAGGTTCAGCCGCAGCGTGGACTGAAACGAGAAGTCGCACCGCTTCAATGGTCGTCAGAGACGGAAAGCCGGCACGGTGGGTTAATCGGTTGACTCGCGTCTGCCTGCGGTGGGTGCGACGGGTACCGGCCAGGCTCAGTCGCTTGAGAAGCGGCTCGATGTCGGGGATGGTGCGCTCGCTCAAGACCGACCGCCTGCCACTCTCGAGCCGTGGATGCTCGGCCTGGTGGCGTCCGGCAACGATTCGAACGCGTTCCGGGTCCAGGAACAGCGTTCCGGTGATCGAGACCGCCTCGGCGGGCATCGAGCAGGCCGCATCGTTTGACTGTACCATCCCCGTCGGTCCGACCGTGACCGGGTACCTGAGGGCGAGCTCGTTTGCTCCTCGGTGATCTCCCGTAGCCACCCCGCCGGCCGAGTCTCCAGGTCATGCCGGTCCCAGAAGCGGCGCTGCTTGAAGAACGAGCCCTTTACCCAGCCGACGAGGTTCTCCACGCTGCCCTTCGGCCGCGGAGCGTGCGGCCGGCACAGCTCCACCGTCTTCGGCCGGTCGAACACCGCAAGAATTGTGAATTGTCATTGAGCCTGCATATGGAACCGCCGCAATTTGACCTGTCGCTTCGACTTGTCAAAAACCGTCTCGCGATATGCAACGGCCATCCGGCATCGCGCGCCGCGATAATGAGTTGGAGCCCCCACATCTGCACGGTCGGTGACAGTTCTGATGACTCCCGGCAGGTGTATGCAGGTGAGTGGATCACGGGTCGGGGATTCTCGACCGCATTCGGAGTCACAGGCGAGATGTTGGTGCACCAATACCACCATCGGTGGCATATGGAGCGAAGGGTTTCATGAGTTCTTCTGCGACCGTGTGCTCTTTGAGGAGGGATGCAGCTCCGACCGTCGCTACATGAGAGACCGGTATCGACGGTACCGATCAGAATCTCGTCTCGACTCCCCGGGATCAGCTGAACGATCCCCTGCCGGTATACTACAAGGGAGCGGTTATCGTATTTGCGATGGACCGGTTCATCCGCTGGACGCAGTTGTCTCGCATGGAGAGGAAGTGGTTTCAAGTGGCCCCCCGTGATTGGGCAGAGGACCACATCATCAACAACAGACCTCTCGTCCTTCAGTAACTAGAATGAACTGACGTCAGCGTGTGGTGGTTGTGCTCGCGCAGCCCTCGTGCAACCGCGCGGCGTGATCTCGCAGTCTTCGCGTCACCACCATTCCGGTGGATGACCTGTGGATTGCGGCGAATTGAGTGTGCGACATGGCATACGATCAGGGTACGCTATCCTGCCGGCGACACATATCCTGACCATGATACTATCTGCGCGTTCAGCCGGAAGAACAAAGAGGCAATCAGGAACATGTTGATCTCGACGTCGCTGTCGGTCCTGCCGGGAGGGTGCTCTCATGAGGAAGAGCTTGCTTGGCGTTGCGGTCATTCTCCTCGTTCAGAGTACGCAATGCTCAGGAGCAGTCCGAATGGTCGGCGGCCGCAAGCACGCGGACGCTGCCTGAAGGCGATGGCCGTGCGGTTGTGGAGTCACAGTTCCGAGATGCCACGTGGAGTGTCGGCTCAACACGCGTTGACAGCAGCGGCCCGCTGGAACGCGGTTGTTCTCGTAGTCACACCGGGGTAGTATGGCGAACGTTCTCAGTTCCCACTTGGAGGCCTCACATGAAGCCACTGCACCTCTTCCTCGTCCTGACGTTCGGATTGTTCCTCGTCGGATTCGCGATCGCCGGCGTGCTCATATTTCTCGGCGCACCCGGGATTCTCGTCACGATCGTGCAGATCGTCATGGCGTGGACGCCGACCATGGCGTACGCCGCAATCCATCGGAGGGTTCATCCGGAGATGTCGTTCCTGCGCTTCGTGGGCGATCAGTTCGCGGCGCGGGTCCGGTTCGTTCCGCTCGCGGCGTCGATCGTGGTTCCGGTCCTCGTCACGGCAACCGTCTGGATCGGGTACTCCGTGGTATCCGGGGGGGCGCCCGGAGAGCTCGTGGTCGGCCTCAGCCTCGGCTCGTTCCTGCTGCTCTTCCTCGGCAACGTGATACGCGGACCGCTCGGGGAGGAGCTCGGATGGCGATCGTATCTGCTCGGCGAACTCAACCAGCGCCGCTCGCTCCTCGCCTCGTCGCTCCTCGTCGGCGTCGTCTGGGGGCTTTGGCACGTGCCGCTCTGGATGGTCTCCGGCTATGAGGGCGTCGGTCTGCTGCTCTACTCGGTCTCCTTCTTCGTGAGCATCGTCGCGTTCTCGGTGATCATCGGCTACATCCACGTGAGGGGAGGTCGAAACCTCCTCTACGCGATCGCGCTCCATCAGATGCTGAACTTCAGCGTGCAGCTCGTTGAGATCGATACGCTCATCGTGCTCGGCGGTAGCGCCGTGATCTACGTGCTCATCGCACTCGCCATGGCGCTCGCCGACACACGGGCGCGCCGATCGGTGGCGGCGAGCGCCGCGTGACGGCCCTGCGCGTTTCCGCCCGTCGCAACCGCTCCCTACGCCTTTCGCGCCGCGATGCTCACCGACCGTAGCGAGCTCGCGATCTCTGAGGCCACCTCCTCGGTGATGCCCGCCTCCGCCGCGAACGACGCGAGGTGGTCGAGCTTGAGGTACTCGCTCTCCTTCTCAACGCCGACGTCCGCGAAGCCGGCGTTCCGGAAGTGCGCGAGGTAGTCGTCCTTCACCATCGCGCCTGCGATGCAGCCGGTGAGGAGCGCAACGTTCTCGCGCAGCTCGGGTCGCAGCGGCGACTCGAGGACGAGGTCGCTCACGAGGAGCCGGCCGCCCGGCTTCAGCACGCGGAACGCTTCGGCCAGGACCTGGGGCTTGTCCGGCGAGAGGTTGATCACGCAGTTCGAGATGACCACGTCCGCGGTCGCGTCCGCGATCGGAAGATGCTCGATCTCGCCGAGGCGGAACTCCACGTTCGTCGCCTCCGCTCGTTCAGCGTTGCGGCGGGCAAGCTCGATCATCTCGGCCGTCATATCCACGCCGATCACGCGTCCTTCGCTGCCGACCCTCGCTGCGGCGAGGAAGCAGTCGATGCCGCCTCCGGATCCGAGGTCCACGACGACCTCGCCCTCCGAGAGTCCTGCGAGCGCCGTGGGGTTGCCGCAGCCGAGCGCGAGGTCGGCGCCCTCAGGCAGGAGCTTCAGCTCCTCGACCGTGTAGCCGAATGCCGTGCTGCCCGAGTGGCCGCCGCACGCGCAGCTGCCCTCGGCGTCGTGCTCGCCGTGGCCCGATCCTCCGCAGCACGAGCCTTCCCCGTGGTCGTGAGCGCCGTGCTCCTGGTGCCCCGAGCCGCCGCAGCACTCGCCGTGCTCGTGATCGTGCTGGTGGTGTTCTCCGTGCGCGGAGCCCCGGCAGCACGACGCGCCTTCGGCGGCGCGGCGGTACCTGTCTCGTACAGCATCGTGAATTGACGACATATGTCTCTCTCCCTGTGGTGATGGTTTCTCGACAGGACGGTCAGTCCGACGATCCTGCGTCCAGTACCTCGCGAACGCGCCCTTCGAGCGCCGCCGCCGGCATCAGCGTGATGCAGCACGGAGCCGAGCCGCAGTGCTTGGTCACCACCGCGAGCTTGTCTCCCGGGTTGATGCCGAGCGCGGTTCGCACCGCCTTGGGCAACACGATCTGCCCGCGAGCGTCCACCGTGGCGATCGCTTCGATCTCGTACTCGTTCACGTATTCAGTATAATCTGAAAAATCGGAAAATACAACAGGTCGACGGTTTCTCGCCGAGCCCGGTGCCTCGGCATCGGACCTCTTCACCGTGTGCCCGCGACGAGCGCTCGGTCCAGATCCGCAACGATGTCCGCCACGCTCTCGAGTCCGACCGAGAGCCGGATCGTCCCGGGCGTGATACCGATCCGCCGGCGCTCCTCCTCGGTGAGGCGCGAGTGCGTCGTCGTCGCCGGATGCGTGGCGATGCTCCTCGTGTCGCCCAGATTGGACGAGCGCGTGATCATCTCGAGCGCGTTCAGGAACTCCATGCCGCCGGTTTCCCCCCCGGGCACCTCGAAGGTCACGAGTCCGCCGCCCGCGGTCATCTGCCTGCGGGCGAGCTCGTGCTGCGGGTGGCTCGCCAGGAAAGGGTAGCGCACCCAGTTCACGCGGCCGTCCGCTTCAAGGTGCTCGGCGATCGCGAGCGCGTTGGCGCAGTGCCGCTCCACGCGCACGTGCAGCGTCTCCAGGCTCTTCGAGACGACCCACGCGTTGAACGGCGAGAGCGCGGGGCCGGTCTGGCGGACGAAGAAGCGCAGGTCGTCCATGAGGTCCTGCCTGCCCACGATCGCCCCGCCGAGCACGCGGCCCTGGCCGTCCATGAACTTCGTAGTCGAGTGCGTGACGAGGTCGGCTCCGAGCACGATCGGGCGCTGGATCACCGGCGATGCGAAGCAGTTGTCCACGCTGAGGATGAGGTCCTTCTCGTGCGCGATCTCGGCGAGCGCCGCGATGTCGATGAGCGCGAGCCCGGGATTCGAAGGCGTCTCGGCGAAGAGCAACCGCGTCTCCGGGCGGAGCGCGTCGCGCCACTGGTCGAGATCGTGCGGATCAACGTAGGTCGTCTCCACACCCCACCGCGGCAGAATCGCCGAGAGGATCTGGACCGTGGATCCGAAGAGCGCCCGAGACGCCACGATGTGATCGCCCGTCTTCACGAGTCCGGCGATGCTCGCGAACATCGCGGCCATGCCGGTAGCGGTCGCGAGCCCGTCGTCGGCCTGCTCCAACCTGCAGAGCTTCTCCACGAGCTCGTCCGTGTTCGGGTTGCCGTAGCGTGAGTAGACGAGTCCCGATTCCTCGCCCGAGAAGAGCGCCTTGCCCTGCTCGGCGGTGTCGAAGACGAAGCTGGAGGTCAGGTAGAGCGGGACGCTGTGCTCGCGGTGGACCGTGCGCTCGCTCTGCGTGCGGATCGCCTCCGTCTCCGGGCCGCGATCGCTCATGCGTCGTCCTCGGCGTTCTCCGCCTCGGGTTCGGGGTTGATCGCGAGCGAGAAGGTGATTCTCACCGCGTGCTTCAGCATCTCGCCGACCGAGCAGTACTTGTTCACGGCGAGGTCCACGGCTCGCTCCGCCTTCGTCTCGTCGATCTTGCCGAAGAGGTCGTAGTGGAGGTGGATCGAAGTGAAGGGCGACGGGACGCCGTCGCCGCGTTCGCCCGAAGCCGTGATGCGGATGTCGTCCAGCCTCTGTCGCTGTTTCTCCAGGATCGGGACGAGGTCCATCGCCGTGCAGCTCGCGTGCGCCGCCAGCAAGAGCTGCATCGGGCGGAAGCCCGCGTCCTCGCCGCCCACGCGTTCGGCGCCGTCCACGTGGATCACGTGCCCGCTCGGATCGTGCGCCTGGAAGTGCACCTTCTGATTCACTCTCGAGAGTTTCACCTGCATCGCGACATATTCGCCGATCGGGCGGAGACGGTCAAGCTGAGTGATTCAATTAGGTTAGTGTCGGCTCGGCACGATGCGAGTATGTTTCAGACATGAACGTCTACACCATCGAGGAGTGCATAGGAAACACGCCGCTCGTTCGGCTGCGGTCGCTCTCCACCGGACCGACCGCGGTGCTCGCAAAGCTCGAGGGCGACAACCCGGCGGGCTCGGTGAAGGACCGCCCCGCCTTCGCCATGATTCGCTACGCCGAGGAGCAGGGCAGGATCAAGCCGGGCGACACACTGATCGAGGCCACCAGCGGGAACACCGGCATCGCGCTCGCGATGGTCGCTGCGGTGAAGGGCTACCGGATGGTGCTTGTGATGCCCGAGCACATGAGCGCCGAGCGCCGGGCGGTGATGAAGGCGTACGGAGCCGAGGTCATCCTCACGCCCAAGGAGAAGAGCATGGAGGGCGCGATCGACCTCGCCCGCTCGATGGAGGCCGACGGCAAAGGCGTGATCCTCGACCAGTTCGCGAACCCGGACAATCCGCGCGCGCACTACGAGACGACCGGCCCGGAGATCTGGAGGGATACCGACGGTCGCGTCACTCACTTCGTCGCCTCCACCGGGACCACCGGCACGCTCATGGGAACCGGAAGCTACCTCAAGAGCCGCAACGCGGAGATCCGTATCGTGGGGGCGATCCCGGACGAGGGCGGCGGCATCCCGGGCATTCGTGCGTGGCCCAGGGAGTACCAGCCGGCGATCTACGAACCCGACCGCCTGGACGAGCGGCGAACGATCTCGCGAGAACGCGCCGAGTCCACGATGCGCGAGCTCGCTTCCCGCGAGGGCATCTTCGCGGGCGTCTCGTCCGGTGGCAACGTGGCCGTCGCGCTGGACGTGGCCAGCGAGCTTGACGAGGCGGGCCGCACGGACGCCGTCGTGGTCGTGATCATCTGCGACCGAGGCGACCGCTACATCTCGACCGGCGTCTACCCGGTGTAGACTGATTGAGTTGACTATCCAAAGCATGTCACTACAGTTTAGGTCGGCAGCCGCGCGGGCCCTCGCCGTGCGCCCGAGTGTGCTGCTCGTGGACGATCCCGAGTTCCAGACGACGCTCCGAAAGCTCCGCGAAGACCTCCACAACTACGAGGGCCGGCCGGTCATCTATCAAGACCGTGCATGACAGCGCGGCCTCCGTATTGTATCCTTCTCGAATAATCCTGACCGAAATCACGAGGAGGCCGCAATGAGTGGGATCCGACTTGTAACCAGAGCCGACGACGCCGGAATGGGCGACCTTGCGAACCACGCGATTCGCGAGACTGTGACGCACGGTATCGTCCGCAACATCAGTCTCATGGCGCCCGCGCCGGCGATCCGCAACGCCTACGACACGCTTGCCGATCTCCGCGATCGCGTGGATTTCGGGCTGCACGTGACGCTCACCGCGGAGTGGGAGACGATTCGGTGGAGGCCGCTTACCGAGAACAAGGAATTCACGCGCAGGGACGGCACAATGTTCCTGACGGTGGAGGATCTCTCGGCCGCGAGTCCGGACATGGACGATCTCATGAAGGAAGTCACCGCACAGCACGACCTGCTTCTGAACCTCGGCTTCGAGCTCGCGTACCTGGACGAACACATGCTCGTGGGCGCGATCCCCGGCCTGGCGGACCGGCTCTCAGCCTTCGCGAGGGAGAAAGGACTCCGCTACGATCGCGAGATCCAAGCGTCGGGAGCAGTCAACCTCCTCCCCGGCTGGGACGGACCCGGCGAGCATCCGGGGACCGAGCTCGCCGACCAGCTCTCGCAGGCACCCCCGGGCACCTATCTGCTCGTGGGCCATCCGGCGACGAAGGACGAGGAGATGACGCTATTCCGCAAGCCGGGGCAGTCCCGTGGCGAGGAGGCGCTCGTACGCAACCGCCAGCGGCGCATGTTCATGGACATGGAGATCATGGACTACTGCGAGAACGTGGGGATCGAGCTCCTGCGCTACTCGCAGCTGTAGACGCGTCCGCCGGCCGTCAACAATTTCGGCACCAGTCTCTACTCGGTCGTGCTCGCCGTTCCGCCGCTTCTGAGCGTTGCCTTGGTGCTCTTCCGCGGGCGTCTCTCGGTTCGGCATGTGGCGCCTTTCTTCGTGCCGACTCTCGCAGCGCTTCTCGGTCTGCTCGCGACCTGCATTATCGACCGCCCGGTCCACGAGGTCGTTCAGCTCCGCGGGTTTGTCGTCGGCCTATCTCTGAGGCTGACGCTGTTCCTGTCGCTGATCCGGCTCGGTCGGCTCGCGCGCCCGACCCGAGAGCGAAGGAGGTCGTATCCGCCCGCGCGGCATCAGTGGAATCCACTATTGACAGGCGACGATCCTGGGAGGACGATGGGTAGTATACCCATCCGTTTATGGAGAATAGCCATATGTCCGAATCATCTCACCCTGCTTATCTCAATCCGGATCTTCCTTTTGCCGAACGCGTAGAGGACCTGCTCTCCCGTCTCACGATCGAAGAGAAGTGCGCCCTCATGCTCGCAGATAGCCCGGGCGTGGAGCGTCTGGGCATCCCTCGCTACCACTGGTGGAACGAGTGTCTGCACGGCGTCGCCCGAGCCGGGCGCGCGACCGTGTTTCCGCAGGCTATCGGCATGGCCGCCACGTTCGACCCCGACCTCATGAAGCGGATCGCCGAGGCGATCGCGGACGAGGGACGCGCGAAGTACAACGCGGCTGTGAAGTCGGGACTTCGCGGCCAATACCGCGGCCTCACCTTCTGGACGCCGAACATCAACATCTTCCGCGACGCCCGCTGGGGCCGTGGGCAGGAGACCTACGGCGAAGACCCGTACCTCGCCGGCGAGCTTGGCGCGAGCTTCGTGGAAGGGCTCCAGCAGGAGGCCGACGGATACCTCAAGGCTGCCGCGTGCGCGAAGCACTACGCGGTCCACAGCGGACCCGAGGGCGAGCGGCATACGTTCAATGCGGTCGTCTCGCCGAAGGAGCTCTGGGAGACCTACCTGCCCGCGTTCAAGCGACTCGCCGATGCCGGCGTTGAGGCGTTCATGGGCGCGTACAACCGCACGAACGACGAGCCGTGCTGCGCGAGCTCGCTCCTCATGGAGGAGATACTGCGCGGCACGTGGGGATTCAAGGGGCACTACGTGTCCGACTGCGGCGCGATCGGCGACTTCCACGACTACCACAAGGTCACGAAGAACGCCGCCGAGTCCGCGGCGCTCGCGGTCAGGAAGGGGTGCGACCTGAACTGCGGATCGACCTACGAGGCGCTCCCGGCCGCGCTCGAGCAGGGGCTCGTGACCGAGGAGGAGGTCAACACGAGCCTGCGGCGTCTCCTGGACGTTCGCTTCCGCCTGGGCCAGTTCGACCCGGACGACCGCGTGCCGTTCTCCTCGATCGGCACCGATCGCATCCGCGCGCCCGAGCACGTCGCGCTCGCGCGAGAGGCCGCCGAGAAGTCGATCGTCCTCCTGAAGAACGACGGCGTGCTACCGATCCTCCGCGGCGACGAGCCGCGCCGGATCTACGTCACCGGCCACAACGCCGCGAGCACGGACGTCCTGCTCGGTAACTACTTCGGCGTGAGCGATTCGCTCGTGACCGTGCTCGAAGGTCTCGTGGGCGCCGCGCCCGAGCACTACAAGATCGAGTACCGCATGGGCATGGTCGCCGACCGTCGGAACGTGAACCCCGTCGACTGGTCGATCCCCGGCAAGTTCGACGAATTCGACGCGATCATTGCCGTCGCCGGCCTCGTCCCGATGCTCGAGGGCGAGGAGGGTGAGGCGATCCTCTCCGCCGAACGCGGCGACCGCACGACGATCGGCCTGCCCGAGCACCAGATCGACCGTCTGCGAAAGCTCAAGTCGACCGGCTACCCGCTCGTGGTCGTGCTCGCCGGCGGCAGCCCGGTCACGATCCCCGAGGTACACGAGATCGCGGACGCCGTCCTCTTCATGTGGTACCCGGGCGAGCAGGGAGGAGCCGCGCTCGCGCGCCTGATCTTCGGCGACGTATCGCCGTCCGGGAAGCTCCCTGTGACCTTCCCGATGTCCGTTGACCAGCTCCCGCCCTTCGAGGACTACCGGATGGACGGCCGCACCTACCGGTTCATGACCGAGAAGCCGCTCTATCCGTTCGGCTTCGGCCTCACGTACACAACCTTCGAGTACGGGAACGCGCGTCTCTCGACCGAGACGATCGGCGCCGGAGAGGACGTTCGTGTGACCGTGACGCTGACGAATACCGGCTCCACAGGCAGCGCCGAAGTGGTTCAGTGCTACATCAGCGACCTGGAGGGGTCGGCGCGCACACCGCTCGCCTCGCTCTGCGGCGTCCGGCGGGTCTACGTTCCGGCCGGCGCCTCCACGGACGTGGAGTTCACCGTGCCGGCCGGCGCCATGGCGCTCGTGCAGGACGACGGTAGCGCCGTGGTCGAGCCCGGGACGTTCCGCCTCACCGTGGGCTCGTGCTCTCCCGGAGCGCGCGGCACTGAGTTGGGCGCGCCCAAGCCGGTGACGGCGGAGTTCGTGGTCAAGTAGTCGTTCGCGGCCCCGTGGATACCGGGGCCGCTACTCCTCGAAGATGAGGAGAACGCCCGCCTTGCCGTGCCGGCCGCTCGTACCGAAGTAGTCGGTCGGCATGGGGGCGTGGTCCGGGTACGAGAAGCTCGCGTATTCGGTCAGGCGGTAGTCGGCTTCTACGAAGACCGCGAGCAGGTCGGTCATGCGCAGCTCGATCCCGAGCGCGGCTTCCAGTCCTTCAACGCCCGTGTACGTCGCCGGAGACAGGTCGCTTCCCGAGGCCAATCCCTCGTCCAGATGGAGCACGAGCGGAACGAGCCAGCTCCCGGCGGCGTAGACGTCCAGCCACCGAACGATGCGATACCCCACACCGAAGCCGATGCCGAACATGAACGAGCTCACGTTCATCGCCCGCCCCTCGAAGGTTCCTTCGTGAAACGTCTGCGATCCCGCAAAGGTACCCCGTATAGAGAGATCCGGGAGCGACTCGAGCGGGTATCCCTTCCATCCTGCGATGGCCGCCCAACCGAGTCCCGGCGAGATTTCCGGGATCGCGATTCACCCGTCGTCGCAGTGGAAGGGCGGCTCACCGGTGAAGTCGCCACCCTCGAACGCTGACCCGCTCACCCCGGCTCCCGCGAAGAGCGCGAGGCTCATGGATTGAGCAGACAACACGGCCGTGCACAACAACACCGCCGTCGCAAGGAACAATCGCTTCACGTTCTCTCCTTCGGGCACTTGTAACTCGAGGGGATACCGGTCGCAACCCCGTACCGAGTGTCTCGGACGAGATACTCTCGGTTTCTCGACTGGGCTTGACGAACCGGCTCCGCTGCGGTAGTATACAAACCGACGGTCGGTACAAACCGACGGTCGGTACAAACCGGCCGCGGCGTACCGGACGCGTAGGAGGCGTACAGTGCACGTAGTGAAGGAGTACGACGAACGAAAGGCCGAGTTCCTCGATACCGCGATGCGGCTCTTCATGCAGCACGGCTACGAGCAGACGAGCGTGAACGCGATCATAGACGCGGTGGGCGTGAGCAAGGGCGCGTTCTATCACTACTTCAAGACGAAGGAAGATCTGCTGGACGATCTGGCCGCGCGCGCCTCCGAGCAGGCGCTCGCGCTCGTGGAACCGCTCGCGGACGACGTATCGCTCTCGGCGGTGCAGAGGCTCAACGAGATGTTCCGCCGGACCAACTCGTTCAAGGCGCAGAACCGTGAGCTCATGATTGCGATCGCGCGCGTCTTCTACAGCCAGGGCAACATCCTGCTGCGCGACCGGCTGCAGACTCGAAGCGTTGAGGCGGTCGCGCCGCTGCTCGCGCGGATCATCGCGGCCGGGAACGACGAGGGTACCATGTCGGTCACGCATCCCGACGAGACCGCGCGGTTCGTGCTCCGGATCGGGGCGGACCTCGTCGCGGAGTTCGCCGACTACCTTCCACGGATAGGAGAGCATCCTGAGGTCGTGGACGCGATCGTGCGGAAGATGGAGGTCTATACCGAGTCGGTTGAGCGGATCCTGGGCATGGAACCGGGGACGCTCGTGCTCGTGGACGAATCGATGATGAAGGTCATCCAAGGAGAACGCAATGATTGAGGTGAAGCAGCTGACGCACGACTACGAAGGGAAGGGCAAGCCGTCCGTGAAGGACGTCTCCTTTTCGATCAGCGACGGGACGATCTTCGGCTTTCTCGGGCCGAGCGGCGCGGGCAAGAGCACCACGCAGGCGCTCATGACCGGGCTCCTCGCGATCCAGGCGGGCGAGATCACCTACGACGGGAAGCCGCTCCAGCGGCTCGGGAACGCGTTCTACAACAAGATCGGCGTGAGCTTCGAGCATCCGAACGTCTTCGGGAAGCTCACCGGGCGCGAGAACCTCGCCTACCACGCGGGGCTCTACTCGGTCGAGACCGAAGATCCGCTCCGGCTGCTCGAGATGGTCGGGCTCGCGGACGCCGCGAACCGCCGCGCGAGCGCGTACTCCAAGGGTATGAAGCAACGGCTCATCTTCGCGAGGAGTCTGGTGAATCAACCGTCGATCCTGTTTCTCGATGAACCCACGAGCGGCCTCGATCCGGCGACCGCCGAGCGCGTGAAGGAGATCATCCGCCGAAAGCGCGAGGAGGGGTGCACCATCTTCCTGACCACGCACAACATGCACACCGCGGATGAGCTCTGCGATGTGGTCGCCTTCCTGAACGACGGCGAAGTCGTCGCGATGGACCCGCCGCGCGAGCTCAAGCTGCGCTACGGCGAGCGCTCGGTTGTGGTCGAGCATCGCGACAACGGGTCGGTGACGCGCGAGGTGCTCTTCCCCGAGAAGGCCGACGACGCGGCCCGGCTGAAGACGCTGATCGACGCCGGCCGCGTGGAGACGATCCACAGCCAGGAGGCGACGCTCGAGCAGATCTTCATCCGGCTCACCGGAAGGGGGCTCGCATGAGACGGTTCGCGAGTCTGTTCACCCAGGACGCCGTCCTCGCGTGGCGCAACGGGCACGTCGTTGTCGTCGTCGCGATCGCCGTCCTCATGATCGCGCTCGTGGTCTTCCTCCCGGAGGAGATCTCGACCGGACCGAGCGAGTACGTGCTGGACGCGCTGCCGGACGCACCGATCCGGACGGCGCTCGTGGAGCTTGGCGCGGACGAGGCGGGCCTCCCTGCGAGTCGGTCCGAGCTCGATGCACTCCTCGAGGAGAACCGGAACGCGACCGGTGTCGTCATCACCGGGTCGCTCGAGCGGCCGAGCGTGGAGATCATCCAGCGCACGCAGGTGCCCGAGGAGTCGATCAACCTCCTGCGCGCGACGCTCGACCTCGTCATCCGCGAGGTGCAGCAGGGCGAGCTCCCGGAGATCCCCGTGGAGCGGCTTCGGCCGCAGGCCGAGGTGGTTCCGATGAACCTCGCCGGCGTTCCGGTCTTCCTCGCCTTCGAGGTCGGCATCCTCGGCTTCCTGCTCGTGGCGGTCTTCGTCTTCCAGGAGAAGCAGGAGGGAACGATCCGCGCGTACCGCGTCACTCCGGGCGGGCTCTGGCCGTACATCGCGTCCAAGACCGCGATCTTCACGCTCCTCGCGATCGTGTACGGATTCGTTGTCGTCGTGGCGGCAAAGGGACTGGCGGCGAACTGGGCCGCGATCCTCGCGCTCGTCGTCTGGGCGAGCGCTTTCATGACCGTCTTCGGGCTCGGCTTCGCTGCGTGGTTCCGGAATCTCTCGCACTGGTTCTTCCCGGGACTCGCGATCCTCGTCCTCAACATGCTGCCCTTCTTCGCCTACATCTACCCGGTTTTCAATCCCGGCTGGGTGCAGGCGATTCCGAGCTACGCGCTCGTCTTCGCGCTGCGCGAGGCGCTCTTCCCGACCGGGGACGCCGAGCTCATCGGCCGGACGCTCCTCGTCGGGCTCGCGTGGCTGGCAGGAGCCGTCATCTTCGCGTCCGTGAGCGTTCGCGCACGGCTCCTCAAGGGAGGTTGATATGAACCGCATTCTTTCGATCATCAAGTTCGACCTGACGAACGCGCTGCGCGACAGCATGGTCGTCTACATCCTCGTCGCTCCGCTCCTGCTCGCCGGCGGCCTCAGGCTCTTCCTGCCGAGTTTCGAAGGCTCGGAGGTGACCTACGCCGTCCAGGCGCCCACGAGCGTCGCGCAAGTCGCCGCGGACTCGGAGTCGGCGACGCCGACCGAGGCCGAGCGGCGCACGCTCCTCTCGGCGGCCACGCGCCTGTCCGCACGTCTCGAAGACTACGGCCGCGTTGAGACGTACGAAACCGCCGAGTCGGTACGCGATCGCGTGCTGCGTACGGACGACGTGGGCGGCTTCGTGCTCGACCCGGGCGCCGACCCGCCGTGGTCGGTGGTGCTCGAAGGCAACGAGGGCGCCGAGAGCGAGGCCGTCATGCGCTCGGTGCTCCTCGCAGCGACCGCCGTTGACCCGCCCGCGGAGTACGCGGTGACGCAAACCGATTCGCGCTCGCCGTTCAAGGAGTACGCCTCGGTCGGTCTCGTCATGCTCGCCTCGCTCATCGGCGGGCTCGCCGTGAGCTTCGCCATGATCGACGAGAAGGAGCAGAACGTCACACGCGCCTTCACCGTGACCCCGATGAGCGGCTTCGACTACTTCGCCGCACGCGGCATCCTCGCCGCCGTCGTGGGGTTCGTGGTCGCGACCGTGGGCCACCTGATTCTCGTGGGTACGACCGTGCCTTTCGGGCGCTTCGTCCTTGCGCTCGTGGTCTCGGCGCCGCTCCCGCTCGTGGTTGCGCTCCTCGTGGGCGGCATCGCGAAGAACCAGATTCAGGCCGTCGCCGCCCTTAAAGTCGTGATGATGCTCTACCTCACGGTGCCGTTCGTCAGCATCGCCGTGCCCCGAAGCCGGCACTGGCTCTTCTACGTCTTCCCGAACTACTGGATGTTCCGTTCGTTCGAGGACATCTACGTCACCGGCGCCCGAGCCGGCGACCTCCCGCTCGCCGCGGCCGTGACGCTCGGCGCGGGCATCGTGACGCTCGTACTCCTGGGCATCGGCCTGGGGAAACAACTGAAGCCGCAGCGGGGCATGACCCCGCGCACGGCGTAGCCCGAGAGGGCAAGGAGGCTTTATGGCGTGGTATTGGTGGGTTCTCATCGGCATCGGTGTCGTCGCGATCGGATGGATCAAGCTGACCGTGCTGAACAAGTGGATGGAGCGCAGGAAACGGCAGAACGAGCCTATGGAGGACGAGTAGGTCGACGGTTGCTTCCGCCTGCCGGGCGCCTCGATTCGCGAGGCGCTCGCAGGGTTCGATCCGCACGAGCATACGCCGCGCGACGTGGCAGATCGACGAAGCGTACCGCGCGCAGCGAGTCCGACTACGTCACCGGAGCCACGCTCGTTCCCCTCCGACCGCGACCGCTGGATCGCGGTGCGCGAGCCTTCGACCCGCATCTCCCAGTCCGACGACGCCAACTACCCGCCTGACAGATCCGCTCTTGCTTCCGCGGTCGAATCGATTTGTCGGTGGGGGCGGATGCAACTACTTTCGAGTGTACGGACACGGAGAAGCGCCCGCAATGAAGCGAGGAGCGGATCAATGAGGGAGTACGACGTCATTCTCATCGGCACCGGCCAGGCGACCGGCGCGATAGTGCGCGTCTTTCTGGAGATGGGAAAGAAGGTCGCGACGATCGAGAAGTCGCGAGTGGGCGGCACCTGCATCAACTGGGGCTGCACGCCCACGAAGACGCTCGTTGCCGGGGCGCGCGTGGCGCACATGGTCAAGCGCGCCGGCGATTTCGGGGTCGAGGTCTCCGACTTCCACGTCGACTTTCCAAAGGCGATGGAGCGACAGAAGCGCAACCGCGATCAGTCGAACGAGTCGTTTTCGAAATGGCTGGACGAGACCACCGATTTCTACCGCGCAGAGGCGCGCTTCGTGGGCCCGCATGAGGTGGAGGCGGGCGACGAGACGATCCGCGGCGAGACGATCTACATTCACACCGGAGCGACGGCGCGGATCCCGCCGATTCCGGGCATCGAGGACGTGGACTACCTGGACAACAAGGGAATACTCAGCCTCGAGGAGCTTCCCGAGCACCTCGTCGTGATCGGCGGCAGCTACGTGGGGCTCGAGTTCAGCCAGGTTTTCCGGCGGTTCGGGAGCCGGGTCACCGTGCTCGAGCGCGGCCCGCGAATCATGAGCCGGGAGGACCAAGACGTCGCTGAAGAGGCGACGAGAATCCTGACCGAGGAGGGCGTGGAGATCGTCTGCAACGTCCACGTCGAGTCGGTCTCGCCGGAGCGGGGTGTGACCGTGCAGGCGACGGTGGACGGGGAGCAACGATCGATCACCGGGTCGCATCTCCTGCTCGCGACCGGTCGAAAGCCCGAGACGGAGGCGCTCAATCTCTCCGCCGCGGGCGTTGAGGTGAATGAGCGCGGATTCGTCGTGGTCAACGAGTACCTCCAGACGAGCGTCCCGCACATCTACGCGGTAGGTGACGTGAACGGCGGCAGCGCCTTCACGCACACGTCCGTGCATGACGGGCAGATCATCGTCAAGAACCTGAAGGGCGAGCGTTGGCGGCAGAGCGATCGTATCCCCATTTACTCGATGTTCATCGACCCGCCGCTCGGCCGCGTGGGGATGAACGAGGCACAGGCGAAGCAGAGCGGGCGCGAGGTGCTTGCGGGCACCATGCCCATGAGCAGCATCGCACGCGCGAAGGAGAAGTACGAGACCGCAGGCATGGTGAAGGTGCTCGTGGACGCGGAGTCACGACAGCTTCTCGGCGCGACCGTCTTCGGGACCGGCGGCGACGAGGTGGTCGGTCTGCTTGCGGCATGGATGTACACGGGGCTGCCGTATACCGAGCTTCAGAAGGTGGTCCTTGTCCATCCTACCGTCGCGGAGCTCATGCCGTACGTCTTCGAGAACCTGCGGCCGCTGTAGAGCGCCCAGACGGTCCGCCCGGTCGTAGCCGCGGAACAACACCGCCTTATCGACCGTATCGTAACGGTACCCTCCCTGCCCCCCAGTAGTAGTCCCTACCGAATGAACACCGCTCGGGCGCGGAATCGTCACCGCGGGTACGCGCCCGTTCGGACGTCCCGGATCATCCGCCGGTAGACGGCTTCTGAGGTCGACGGTTGATCGATCGCCCGCAACCGAGTACGTTCTCGTAGGGTGCCCATGGCAACGATCATTCCGTTTCCCGGCGGCAGAGACGCTGCCCAAGATGCAGAATCTCGCTTCCCAGGTCTCTATCTCCAGGACCTCGGGCTTTCAGACGATCAGATTGCTACGCTCTCAGACGGTCGACACGAGGGGCTCTCGGCGCTCCTCGAAGTCGCTCCCCGGCTCGAGCCTTCGGACCGGGAGGCCGCGCCGGTACTCGCGCAGACGATCGGCCTGCTCCGATCGGTGCAGGACCGGGAGCCGGCGCGCGCGACCGCGAACGGCAATCTGCCCGTCGTAATCGTGAAGGAGCTCTTCGCCGGCCCCTTTGCCGATGCGGAACCGGAGTACGTCCGCGTCAACCGTGAGGACGACAGCATGGTGCTGTCGAGAGTCCGGTGGCTCGCGCAGAAGGCCGGATTGCTCGCGTTCCGGTCCGGGGCATTCCGGTTGACGAAGGTCGCGACGGCGGCACTCGATTCGGACAACGTCGACGAGATCTACCGGCGGTTGCTCGAGGCGCATCTCCGAGCGCCCCGAGAGATCGACCATTTCGACCGCATCTTCGTTGGCGGTGCGATCGCCGAGACCGTGCCGCTGCTCCTCTTCGCGGCGCGGGATGCAACCGCCGAGTACCTCTACGAGGAGGACTTTGCAGACCTCCTCCTCGCAGTCCGCGACGACTCTTACGCCGGTTCGGACGCCCTCGATCACGCGGTTCAGCTGAGGTTCTTCGAGCGCTTCGGCGAGCACTTCGGCCTGTTCGAGAAAGGCCCGGACTTTGAGCCGCCGGTTGAGCTTCCGGATCGCACCTTCATGTCGAGGGGTCGGTGGCGCAGGACCGGTCTCTTCGACCGGGCATTCCGCTGGCACGTTGACCCGCCGAAGCTCGCGGTGCAGCGTCCCCAGGTCGCGGCGGCGAGGCTCATGTATCCGATTCACGAGCTGCCGTATCCAATCGACGGCACCGAGGACTACCGCGTTCGGGAATTGTGCCTTCGCGCGCTCGAGCGGTGCCCTTCCGAAGCGGACGCCTACGTCGTGCTCGCGCGGCTCTACGCGGAGCGGCCCGAGCTCGCGCTCTCCCTCGCGGATGCCGGCATATCCGCCACCGCCGGAACGAGCCCCGAGGTGCCGGACGGCGTATCCCCTTGGTGCGACCACCTCTATCGCGACATCCTCCGGCTTCACTTCGTCCGGGCAGAGTCGTTGCTCCGCCTTGGTCGGACCGACGATGCCTTCGCCGAATACGAGGAGCTTCTGCGCATCGACCCAGAAGACGGCATCGGCGCCGCTCACTCGTACTTCGCGGGGCTCACGGAAGCGGGCGAACACGAGCGCGCCCAGCACGTCCTCGACCGCTTCGCCGACGACGAATCGGCAACGACGTTCTGGAACGCGACGCTCGCCGCCTTCGCGCTCGGCGAGAAGGACCTGGCGGCGACCCGCGCGGAGGCCGCCATGGCTGCGAACCCGCACGTGCCGGAGTTCTTGCTCGCTCGCCGGCCGCCCGGCGCGCCCGACTCCTACACGCCGGGCGACGAAGACGAAGCCGCGATCTACGCAGAGAGTTTCCACGATCTCTGGAGGACGGTGCGAGGTGCGCGGGAGTGGTTGAGGAGACGGGTGTCGGGCCGGCGGTGAGAGCGGTGTGTCCCCGGCGCGGACTCGATGTCGGTCCGGGACACGTGGACCACCGAAAGGCCGACATCCCTCCTGCTCCGGTTTGGCTCCGTCGTCCTCGGACCTGCCACAACAGGATCGATTCGCTCGTAAGTGAGCAGTGTATTGCCGGTGACGAAGGATGTAAGGTAGAGCATCGCGAGCGCGTACTCGCCCGCACTCGAGAGTCTCACGCGCCCTGCCGATCGCGCCACTCGTGCTCGAGAATCGAGTAGAGGTAGCTGCTGCGGTAGTGGTCGCGGAGCCACACGTGCTCGCGAACGGTTCCCTCGAGCTGCATGCCGAGCTTCTCCATCACGCGGGCGGAGCCGCGGTTGTCCACGTGACACTTGCCCCAGATGCGGTGCAGCCCGAGCGATCGGAAGCCGAAGTCGAGCATGAAGCGCGACGCCTCGGTCGCGTAGCCTTTGCCGCGCGCCGACCGTTCGAGCCAGTAGCCGAGCTCGGCGGACTCGGGCTCCTCGTCGTCCATGCGGAGCGCGACGCCGCCGACGCATCCGGGGCTCGCGGTCTCCTCGAGCGCGAAGTGCCACTCGTCGCGAAGCTCGCGCGCCGCCTGCGTGCGCGTGAACTCGAGGAAGCCGTCGACCTCTTCCTCCGTATCCAGACTGAACATCATGTACGCGAGCCGGCTCGGCTCGCGCGTGAAGCGCATGAGGAAGTCGCGATCGTGCGGTGCGAAGTCCCGGATGAGAAGCCGTCCGCTCGTGTGGGGTAGGTCGACGCGTGACTCCATGGTTTCCTCTTGCTGCCGATTGAACCACGATCCGGCGCCGGCGTTCAACGCGTCTCGGGGCGCCGCTCGATCGCGCACCGCACGGGGCGGGTCGGTTGCCTCCGTCCGGCGGCGATGGTATAAGACGGTACCGCTCACACCGCACCCAGGGAGGATTCCGTGCAGTACGGCCACTTCAACGATCGCGCCAGAGAATACGTTATCACGAGACCGGACACGCCGCAGTCGTGGAGCAACTACCTTGGCTCCACCGAGTACGGCGCGGTGATCACGAACAACGCCGGTGGCTACGGCTTCTATCAGTCGGGGGCGCGCGGACGCTTCATGCGGCTGCAGTTCAACTCGGTTCCGATGGATCAGCCGGGCCGGTACTTCTACCTTCGCGATCGCGCGAGCGGCGACTACTGGTCGGCGTCGTGGCAGCCGGTCGGGAAGCCGCTCGGCGAGTACTCGTCGACCTGCCGGCACGGCACCGCCTACACCGCGATCGAGTCGCGCTACACCGGCATCGCGACCGAAGCGCTCTACTTCGTGCCGCTCGGCCGGACCTTCGAGTACTGGCGGCTGCGCGTGAGCAACGAGAGCGACCGGCCCCGCGACCTGGACGTTTTCACGTACGCCGAGCTTGCGAACAGCTGGGACACCGGGCAGGATGCCTTCAACCTGCAGTACTCGCTCTTCATCGTTCGGGGAGAGCAGGCCGACGGTTTGCTCCGCATTTCCATCCAGGACAATCTCCCCTCGAACGACGCCGATCAGGGCAGCGACGTCGCGCGCCACGTCTGGATGTCCATGCTCGGCTCGCCGATCGCCGGCTACGACACGAGTCGCGAGGCGTTCATCGGGACGTACGGTTCGTACGCCGCTCCGGAGGCGGTCGTCCGCGGCGCGTGCTCGGACAGCGACGCCTACGGCGACAACGCGTGCGGCGCGCTCCAGACGAACCTGACGCTCGCGCCGGGAGAGAGCACCGAGCTCCTCGTTCTCGTGGGCATCGGCGACGCGCGGACGGCCGGGCGCGAGACGATGAGCGAGTTCGGATCGCTCGCTCGCGCGGAGGAGGAGCTCGGCAAGCTGAAGGAGCTCTGGCACGGGCGTCTGAACGACATCGCGGTGCAGACGCCGGACGAGGACTTCGACCACCTTGTGAACGTCTGGGGGCTGTACAACTGCCTCATCACCTTCGCCTGGTCGCGCGCGGCGAGCCTCGTGTACAACGGGTTGCGCGACGGCCTGGGGTTCCGCGACTCGGTGCAGGACATCCTGGGAGTCGCCGCGGCGATTCCCGAGGAGGCGACGCGCCGGATGGAGCTCCTCCTCACGGGACAGCTCTCGAACGGGGGCGCGATGCCGGTGGTGCGGCCCTTCGAGCACCGACCGGGCCACGAGACGCCTCCCGCGAAGGAGGAGTACCGCTCGGACGACTGCCTCTGGTTCTTCAACGCGATTCCGGCGCTCCTCGGCGAGACCGGCGACGTGAGCTTCTACGAGAAGGTGCTGCCGTACGCGGACGAGGGGGAGGCCACCGTGCTCGGCCACCTGCGCCGCGCGCTCGAGTTCAACCTGGAGCGGACAGGCAAGCACGGTCTTCCGTGCGGGCTCGCCGCCGACTGGAACGACTGCCTCAAGCTCGGCTACTACGGCGAGAGCCTCTTCGTCGCGTTCCAGGTTCGCTACGGCTTCACGACGTACGCGGAGATCGCCGAACGACTCGGCAAGCCGGAGGAAGCCTCGTGGGCGCTCGCCGAGCGCGACGCGCTGGACGAGAAGATCCGGGCGTGCGGCTGGGACAGCGACCGTTTCGTCTGGGCGTTCGGGGAGGACGGCACCGCTTACGGTACGCGTGACGCGGCGGAGGGCTCGGTCTACCTCAACACCCAGCTCTGGGCCGTGATGAGCGGGTTCGCGAGCGCGGGGCAGGCCGCCGCCTGCATGGACACGGTCCACCGGGAGCTCGCAACCCCGTACGGGCTCATGCTTTGCGCGCCGCCCTTCGTGAATACCCCGATCGACGTGATGCGCGCCGTCGTCTACAACCCGGGCATCAAGGAGAATGCGGGCATCTTCAACCACACGCAGGGGTGGGGTGTGATCGCCGAGTGCATGCTCGGAAACGGCAACCGCGCGTACGAGTACCTCGCGGCGGCGAATCCCGCCGCGTACAACGACCGGGCCGAGATCCGGCAGAGCGAGCCGTACGTCCAGGGTCAGACCACGTACTCCACCTTCTCGCCGCGCGCCGGGAACACGAAGAACTCGTGGCTCACCGGTGCGGCCACGTGGGCGTACTACAGCGCCACGCAGCACGTGCTCGGAATCCGCGCCGAGCTGGACGGCCTGCGGATCGACCCGTGCATCCCCTCATCGTGGGACGGGTTCACCGCGCAGCGCCGGTTCAGGGGAACGACCGTCGACATATCCGTGAAGAACCCTGAGGGGCTCAACCGCGGCGTCCGGTCGCTCGTGCTGAACGGCGAACGGATCGAGGGCAACCTCGTCCCCGCCGCGGCGCTCCGCGATCACAACTCGTTGGAGGTCGTCCTGGAAGCGTGAGGCTCGCGCGGCGCGGCGACCGCCAGTGGACGACGGTCATGGGATCGTTGTATCATCCGGCACTCGTTCCGACAATGATCGTGAAGTAGGACTGAAGACAACGATGGGTGAAAGCATGAACTTCGATCGACCAGTGTCCGCGCTGCTGATGACAGACGGCGAGTACGAGCTCGAACAGATTCGGCGGGCCGCAATCGAAGGCGGTATCGCGCTGCGTGTGGTGGAGCGTGCGGACGAGCTGGTGGTCCCGGCGATGGCGGCGCGGGACATCGTGCTCGTGATCGTGGATGCCTCCGCGGCGACCGCCCGAGAGGTCATCTCGTTCGTAACAGATCAGCTTCGCCTCCCGGTGCTCGCGCTTCTCGCGCGGCCCGCGTCTTCGCGAGACCGGTCCTCGCTCATCGAGGCCGGCGCGGTCGACACGCTGGACCTCGATTGCACGCCGCTGGAGCTCGCCCGCCGCGCCGAGCACGTCGTGCATGCGGCCCGGTTCCAGTCGCAGCGCGAGCACGCGTTCGCCGATCACGAGGACGAGATCCGATCCACGATCGGCGAGATCATTCTGCGCGAGTACGAGGCCCTCTACGTGCTCGGCAAGGCGTCCGAGTACAAGGACCAGGATACCGGCTCGCACATCGCTCGCGTCGCGCACTACTCGCGACTGATCGCGCGGATGATCGGCCAGTCGGAGAGCTTCCAGGAGACCGTCTTCCACGCCTCCGCGCTGCACGACGTGGGGAAGATCGGCATCCCTGACTCGATCCTCCTCAAGCCGGGCAGGCTGGACGACGAAGAGATGGCGATCATGCGTCGGCATACGACCAACGGCCACGGGATGCTCGAGGCGGCGCGCAGCTCGTTCCTCCTGACCGGCGCGATGATCGCGCTTACGCACCACGAGCGCTACGACGGCAAGGGCTACCCCATGGGACTCTCGGGCGACGAGATCCCGCTCATGGGTAGAATCGTGGGCGTGGCCGACGTCTTCGACGCGCTCACGACCAAGCGCCCGTACAAGGAGCCGTGGCCGCTCGAGGAGGCGTTCGAGCTCCTGCGCAGCGAGCGCGGCAAGCAGTTCGATGCGCTCCTCGTGGACGCGTTCGTCTACAACGAGCCTCAGGTCCGCGCGATCTTCTCCGAGCACCAGGACGAGTCGCACTGGGAGCGGCTGATCACGTAGCTCCCGACTCGGTCGACTCGAGCAACGCTTCCGGTCGGAAGCCCTTGACGATGAGCCAGACCGGGAACGCGATCATGGCGAGATCGAACGCAACGAACCGAACCTCGATCGCGAAGTCTGCGACCAGCTTCAGCGCCTCGGACGCTGCTGGGCCGGCCGAGCCGGTGATACCGGCGAGCGCGAGGACGCTCATCTCGCTCAGCGCGAGCAGCGCACCTTCCACCAGGCGTGAAGCGGCGTAGCCGCTCGCGGCAACCGGCGACTTCGTCCGAACAACGCGTGCCATGAGCACGCCGATTCCGATGACCGCGCCCACGTTGACCAGGTCGAGGACGATTCCGGCAAGCAGCGTTTCGCTCGCTTCTCCGATCGCGGCCGGCGGATCGGGTGCCGTGACGATCGATTCCACCATGCCGCTTCCGGCGAGGTACGAGGTGGTCGCCACGAGGAACAGGACGCCGATCCAGAGCGATCTTCTCCGTACTGGATTCATGAATGCCTCCTTGCGGGTAGAGTTGACATACGCTGTAAGCTAAACGTACACTGTAAGTATATCAAGGCTTCGGAGGGAGGAATCGAGCATGGCCGACGATACACAGCCGCGGATGCCACTCACGCGCGAACGCATCCTGCGGGCGGCGTTGCGCCTCGCAGACGCCGACGGGCTCGAGGTGCTCTCGATGCGCAGGATCGCACGCGAGCTCGGCGTGCAGGCGATGTCGCTCTACAACCACGTCGCGAATAAGGAAGAGATCGTGGACGGGATCGTGGACACGGTCGTGGGCGAGATCGGCGTCCCGCGGACCGACGGGGACTGGCTCGAAGCGATGCGTTCGCGAGCGCGGTCCGCGCACGAGGTGCTGGTCCGCCACCGGTGGGCGACGATGGCGCTCGTCTCGCGCATCACGGTCGGACCCGCGATGCTTCGCTACGTGGACGCCTCGATCGGGTGTCTGCATCGCGCGGGGTTCAGCTACGAGCTGGCGGACCATGCCTTGAACGCGTTGGACAATCACATCTACGGGTTCACGCTGCAGGAGCTTCACTTTCCCTTCGAGGTTCCCGAGTACGCCGATCAGGCGCGGGAGTTCCTCGACCGGGTTCCGCTGGACGACTATCCGTACTTCGGAAAGCTGGCGCGCCTGGTGGTGGACGGGAGCTACTCGGGGGTGAACGATTTCGACTTCGGACTCGAACTGATCCTGGACGGACTCGATCGAATGAGAGGCGACCGTCCGAAACGAGGAGGCAACCATGAAGGCGATTCTCAGCACGAGGTCGGGACCACCTGAGGTCCTGCACTACCGAGACCGGGAGAAACCGACCCCCGGTCCGAACGAGTTGCTCGTGAGGGTTCGCGGCGCGACGGTCGCGCGCGGCGACGTGGTCATGCGGCGGATGCCGCGGATCGTGCTCCGGATCGTGGGCGCGTTGGCCGGTTTCAAGCCGATGGATACCCCGGGCGTGGAGTACGCCGGCGACGTCGTGGAGGTAGGAGACCGCGTAACGGCGTTTCGCGTGGGCGACGCGGTCTGCGGGACGGCGACCGGCCTGAGACACGGGGCGAACGCCGAATTCGTCTGCGTGCCGGAGCGGCCGAAGCAGGGCGTGATCGTGCGCAAGCCGGAAGCGGTGAGCTACGAGGATTCCGCGGCGGCCGTCGTAGGAGGCATGACCGCGCTCCAGCTCGTGAAGCGTGCCGGCGCACGCTCCGGCGACCGGGTACTCGTGAACGGAGCCTCCGGATCGGTCGGCAGCTACGTTGTCCAGCTTGCCAAGCACGTGGGCGCGGAGGTGACCGGCGTGTGCAGCGCGAGCAACGTCGAGATGGTGCGGTCGATCGGCGCCGACCACGTGATCGACTACACGCGCGAGGACTTCACGCAAGGCGCGGCGAAGTACGACGTGATCGTGGACGCGGTGGGAAAGACCTCGAAGCGGAGGTGTCGCGGTGCCCTGGAGGCCGACGGTCGCTACGTCTCGTCTCGCGCCCCCACGAAAGAGGTGGCCGAGGAGCTCGAGTACGTGCAGAAGCTCGTGGAGTCCGGGGAGATCCGCGTCGTCGTAGATTCCGAGTACCCGCTCGAGCGAATCGTGGAGGCACACCGGTACGTGGAGACCGGACACAAGCACGGAAACGTGCTCGTCCGCGTTCCCGAATAAACCTTACAATTGACGTAATCTTTAGGCGCTGCCTATCTTCTCCTCGTACGTGTGACTATGAGGAGGTGAGGATGCGGACGAAGAGACTACGGGGGCGAGTCTGGGTGCTGGTCGCGGCCGTCACGGTCGTGCTTGCCGGATGTACGCAGCCGACCGGCGACGACGGCGGCGGGGACACGACGGGCCCGAGCTTCGCCGGCGTGGAGACGGTCTCCGCGAACGGTCTCACGCGAGCGACGCTGAGCTGGCAGCCGGCGACCGACGAGGCGAGCGCCTCTGCGGACATCCGCTACGAGGTCTGGCAGGCCGACGTCAACTCGATCAGCACGACGACGACCCCGGCGCTGACCACTTCGCCCGGCGCGACGTCCGCCGAGCTCACGGTGCCCGGCTTCCGGGAGCAGTTCTTCCTCGTGCAGGCGGTGGACGAGGCCGGGAATCGCGACGGGAATACCGTGGTCGCGAGCCTCACCACGACGCAGGCGATCTGGAACCGGATCGACGGCGGCGGCGAGAACGGGGTCAACGAAGCGGAGGTCCTGGAGACCCGGCCGGTCCTCGAGTCGGTAGGCGGCGAGCTCTACGCCGCGTGGGTAGACCAGGCGAACGACGTGCTCCGCGTGAGCCGCTACGACGGCGACGGTACGACCGGCGACTGGACAGCCGTGGACGACGGCGGTGTGAGCATAGACACGTCGGTGACCGGGGAGCCGGTCGCGCTCCGGGCGTTCGAAGGACGCCTCTACGCCGCGTGGATCGAGTTGCTGAACGACGGCACCGGGCAGAGCTCCTCGCAGGTGAGAGTGGGGGTGTACGATCCCGCCGACGCGACCGCCGGTTGGACCATCGTGGACGGGACTCCCACCGGCGGTTTGAACCGCGATGAGACGAACAACGGATCCCAGGTCCGGCTCGCCGTGGCGGGCGACACGCTCTACGCCGTGTGGGTAGAGAGTTTCCTGAGCACCAATCTGTACGCCGCGGCGTACGACGGGGACGACTCGGCGCCTTCGTGGACCGATCTCGGAGGCGACCTCGAGTACGACTCGGTCGACATTCCGCGCGAGCCGGACGCAGTAGGGTTCGAAGGCGATCTCATCGTGGTCTGGGAAGAGGACTCCGCGATCCGGGCGAAGGTGTACGACCCGGGTGCCGATGCGTGGTCACCGTTCGAGGGTGGCGGAACCGGCCTCAACTACGATTCCGGCAGCACCGCGTACTCGCCCCGACTCGCGGTGGCAGGCGACGAGCTCTATCTCGTCTGGACCGAGGACGACGCCGACTTCAACGTTCAGGTGAGGGCGAGAGTCCGCGACGCCGGCGGCTGGCCGCTGATCGACGGCGGTGGCGCCGCGGGGCTCAACTTCGGCGGTTCGGTGGAGGGCGTTCTGGACGCCCCGGCGCCGTTCGCACTGAACGGCGTCCTCTACGTTGCCTTCGCGGAGAAGGACGCGACCGACATTGCGCGGCTTCGGGTCGTCGCGTACAACGGCGACGCCACCTCGCCCGATTGGCAGTTCGTGGACGGGGCCGCGTCCGGCGGGCTCAATCCGAGCTCGACCTACGAGGCGGAGTATCCCGCTGCGGCCGGCCATAACGGCTCGCTCGTCGTCACGTGGATCGAGGAGGTGGGCGCGGTCGCCGAGCTCTTTGACGTCCGGGTGATCCGGGGCCGGTGAGGCGCAGGCTCGCCACGCTCGCGGTTGCCGCGACGGTAGCGGCGGGCTGTTCGGGACCGCTCGGCGAACCGGTATCCGAGCCGGGCTCCGCGGACGCCGTCGTGCCGCCGTCCGTCGCGTGGGAGCTCGTGCCGGGCGACGGCCCGGACGGCGCGCTCAACGACGGCCCAGGCGGCGCGTACTACCCGCAGCTCGCGGTCTTCCGCGGACGCGTCTACAACACGTGGTACGAGCTCGAGAACGGCGTGACGCGGATCCGCGTCGCAGTTCTGGAGGAGACCGACGCGGGTTCTCTCTGGCGCCCGGTGGACGGCGGGACGAACGGACTGAACCGAGACCCGTCGCGAGACGCGCTCTGGTCGCGGCTCGTCGTGCACGGCGACACGCTCGTGGCGTACTGGCACGAGCGTGACGGGTCCGACCGCCGGACGATTCGCGTCGCCGCGTACGGCGGCGACGATCTTGCGCCGTCGTGGACGTATCTGGACGGCGACGAGTCTGCCGGGCTCGCCGCGCCCGGTTCTCTGGGCTCGGACTACGCCTCGCTTGCCTCGTACGACGGCTCGCTCTACGCCGCCTGGCGAAGCTCGAACGGAAGCGCATACCAGATCCGCGTCGCCGTCCTCCTCGGGGACGTCTCCGATCCCGAGTGGCGCCTCGTGGACGGCGGCAGCCACGGCATCAACCGCGACATTGCCGCGGATGCGTACTACCCGAAGCTCCACGTATACGCCGGTCGGCTCTACGCCGCGTGGTACGAGCGCAACGGAACCGCGCGCCAGCTCCGCGTCGCCGTCTTCAACGGAGACGACGTCAATCCGGCGTGGTCGCTCGTGGACCGCGGCGGCGCGCGCGGCCTCAACTACGATACGGGAGCGGGTGCCCGCGGTCCGCAGCTGCTCTCGCACGGCGGCGCGATGTACGCCGTGTGGTACGAAGAAGACGCGACGAGCGGCGGCACGGTGCGCGTCGCCCGGTACAACGGTGACGACGCGACTCCGGAGTGGGGGCTCGTGGACGGCGGCGGTCCGGACGGGCTCGACCGCGGGACGGGCACGCGCGCGTGGTGGGCGAGGGCGGTCTCGCACGGCAGCTATCTCGTCGTGGCGTGGTCCGAGAACGACGCCGGACCGTACCGGATTCGCGCGTCGGCCTACGACCCGGGCGCGGGCACGTGGTACCGCTTGGACCCGCCCTCCGGTCTCAATGCCGGGGCGACGCATGCGGCGGAGTACCCGCACCTCGTGAGCGACGGCGAGCGTCTCTTCGTCTCATGGTCGGAGCGGTACGACCGGGTGTTTCGCGTCTTCGTGCGCGAGGGCGCGATGTGATGCGGCCGGGTCACCGCACCGAGGTGGCACGATGCCGGAATCCGTAGCCAAGCTCCTCACACACGCGTCCGATCTGGCGGCGGTCGGGCTCATCGTAATCTCATCGTTGTGTAACGCAATTCTTAACTGATGCCCGTACCTTGCGCACGAAGTGAGGCATCGATGGCAGATGTGCGCACCGTGATCGAAGAGGTTCCACAACCCGTGCGGAAGTCGAAGGACGTGGCAAGCCAGGTCAGCCTGGCCGGGGCTCGACGCCGACGCAGACACGCTCTGGAGGGCCTCGCCTATGCGCTTCCGGGGATGCTCCTCCTTGCGCTCTTCCGCTTCTGGCCGATGGTCTTCGGAACGTACATCAGCTTCTTCAAGTGGGGATTCGTCCAGGAACGCTTTGTGGGGCTGCAGAACTACGCGTCGATACTCACTGAGGATCTGATCTACAACGATCCAATGTTCGGGCTGCAGGTCGGCGGTTTCGGGCAGAGTCTGCTGGTCACCGTGTACTACACAATCGGCACGATACCGATAGCGATCGCCGCTGCGTTCCTCATCGCGTACTCCCTTTTCTACCACTTCCGCAGCGCGGGGCGATCGTTCCTGAGAACCATCTTCTTCCTGCCGTACATCACCTCCCAGGTCGCATCGATGATGGTATTCAAGTGGATCTTCCATCCGCAGGTCGGTATCGCCAACGCGCTGCTCTCGGGCACACCGATCGGTGCGCAGGAGTGGCTGAGCGATCCGGAGCCGATCGTGAGCAAGCTCCTCTCCGTCCTCGGGGGTGCGTGGCCTGACGGTGTCCCAACCGAGCTCGGCGGGCCGAGTCTTGCGCTGCTGATCATCATGGTCTTCTCGATCTGGCATAGCATCGGCTTCAACACAGTTGTCTTCCTCGCCGGGTTCAGCGGAATGCCGAAAGAACTCATGGACGCCGCCCGGATAGACGGAGCCGGTGGCTGGGCTCGAATACGCTACGTGGTCATTCCGCTCCTCTCACCCACAATCTTCTTTCTGAGCGTTGTCTCGGTGATCGCGAGTTTCGAGTCGTTCAGCGCCTTCTACGTCTTCTCTAGCGGTGAAGGCACACCGCTTGGAACTACGATGGCGTTGCCGCTCTACATCTTCCGCAACTTCTATGTCTACGGCCGAGCGGGGTACGCAAGCGCGCTGTCGGTTGTCCTGTTCGTGATACTGCTGGCTCTCACGCTCCTCCAACGCAGGATTGCCGAAAGGCGGGTTCACTATGAGCACGGTTAACCGCGGTGTGCTCCACGACGGTGTCTTCCAGTCTCCGAGAAGGATCCCTCCATGGCGGATCGTCGTCACGGTTGCGATGGTCTCGCTCGCCTTGGTTGCGGTGTTCCCCTTCTTCTGGATGATACTCACATCGTTCAAGTCACGCGCCGAGATCAACTTGATGCCGCCTTCGTTCTTTCCCGAGGAGTGGCGACTCGAGAACTACATTCGCGCATGGGAGAAACCAGAGTCTACCTTCGGCCGGTACTTCTGGAATACACTCGTGGTCGCAGGACTCGGGACTGCCGTGCAGCTCACCATCTGCGTGATGCTGGCGTTCTCCGTGTCGCATTTCCGCTACCCGGGTCGCGATCTCGTATTCGTGCTTGTGCTCGCAACGATGATGATCCCGTACGACGTCACGTTGATTCCGAATTTCATCACGGTACGCCGCTTTCCCCTCGCGGGGGGCAACAACGTCTTCGGGCGCGGCGGTCAAGGCTTCTACGACAGCTACATGGGAATGATGCTTCCATTCTTTGCCGACGGATTCACCGTGTTTCTTCTCAGACAAGCATTCCTCGGTGTACCGAAGGATTTCTGGAGCGCCGCACAAGTGGACGGGATGTCCAACCCCGGATACCTGTGGAGGGTGCTCGTCCCGATCGCGGCTCCGAGCGTGATCACCGCCGGACTCCTCAGCTTCATCGTGAAGTGGAACGGCGTGCTCTGGCCGCTCTTGATCACGTCGAGCGAGCATCTTCGGCCGTTGCAGGTTGGCCTGCTGTACTTCATCAGCGAGGAAGGTCACTACTACCATCATCTCATGGCGGCGGCAACGTTCACGGTTCTTCCCATCGTGGGCATCTACTTCGCGATGAGCCGGTCGTTCAACGATGCGATCGCGAGCTCGGGCATCAAGGGCTGAAGATATGCACTATCCGTCGTGGCTCTCAGACGTTCGGTTCCTGATTCTCGATCTCGACGGCACGGTGTACCAGGACCTGGAGTTCCATCGGGAGCTCTGTCTGCTTGCTCTCGGTAAGCGGTGGGACTGCCGGACGATTGATCTCACCGTATCCATGATCGAGCAAATTCTTGCCGGACACCCTAAGCTGCGGATGCCGGACTTCGTGCGACTCCGGCACCTCGAGCGGATCATACCGCCCACGCCACCGGGCCGGGATGCCGCTCGGTGCTCACGGGCGGACCCTTCGGTGCTCTTTCTCCGGGCGCAGGTGCTGCGTACGGACCCGCTGCCGCCAATCGATGCGTCGGCAGAGGATCTCGTGTCTCTCGCAGATGCGTGGTCCGTGACGTTCGCCGTACTGCGCCTCTTCGACCTGACCGACGTCGATCGTCGTCGCGTCTTCTACGCGGTGCGGAGCATGATGCTGGAGCGGCTCGAGCCCCACGAGGAGCTCAACCGCGCGCTTCGGTCGAGTCGTCTCTACAAGATCCTCCAGACGAACTCTCCCGAAGACACGGGAACCGAGTTCGTGAGCGCGTTGCTCGAGCCGGCATCGTTTCATGAAATCTGGTGTGACGCGGGAAAGCCCCGCGGTCTTCGCGAGCTGCTGAAGCGGCTGATCGGGGGTGGCGTGCGGCCGAACGAGATCCTGACGGTCGGCGATCACCCATGGAACGATCTCAAGCCGGCGCACGACCTCGGCTGTCGGACGGTCTTGATCTCCCCATACCCCGGCATGCCGGACGGCGTGTGGGACCTTCGCCTTCGGACGCTCGACGAGCTGGCGGGGCTCGTCCGGAGCGCGAGCGTCTCCGCGACCAGTAAGAACGAACCACGGGAGGCGTGCAATGAGTGATACGGCAGTCAGTTTCTACGGCGGACTCACCACCATCGGTGGGGTACACGTGCTGGTGGAAGGCGACGGGGCGAGCCTCCTCTTCGACTTCGGTGTACCCGTCGACTTGAACGGGCTGTTCGGGTCACGAGTGCAACCTCCCCTGCCCGAGCTACTGAGGGCGTACCTCTATACGAAGATTGCGCCGCCGGTTCTCGACCTCTACTCGCCGGACCATCTCGCGGGCGTTGACCGGAATCAGTTGGCCCGAATCTGGGGCGACTGCGCGCTTCCGCGGCCGAGCACGGAACGAGCGGTCTTCGTGAGCCACATCCACCAGGACCACATGACGCTCCTTCGGTTCGCAGCGCCCGGTCTGCCGGTATTCATGCACCGGGACGCGGAGATCGTGTACAGGTGCGTGCAGGAGAGCGGCGAGTACTACGGAACACAGGCGGACATCCGCGCGTTGGGTCATCGAGAGCAGGCGCGGATAGGTTCGTTTCGCCTCACGCTCCTCGAGCACGATCACGATACGCCCGGTGCCTCGGGCTTCCTGCTCGAAACACCGGACGGCACGATCGCGTTCACCGGGGACTGGAGGCGGCACGGTCGCCACCCCGATCGAGTCGATCGGTTCATCGATGCGTGTGACGCGGCGGACTGCGATGTCTTGATCACGGAGGGGACCACGCTGAACGCGGCGCCTTGGGGCAGGAGCAGCTCTCCCGTCACCGAGCTCGAGGTCGCAGAACACTACCGCCGGTTGCTTGCCCGTGCGGAGGGTCTCGTCTACGTGAACGTGCTCGCTCGGAACACGGAGCGCGTCGCCGACGTGGTCACGGCGACGCACGAAGCCGGCAGACAGCTCGCGATGGACATCCCAACCGCCCGATTCTGGCACACTGCACTGAGCGAGGGGATGGAGGCACTCGAGCGATATGATCGCGCGTGCGAAGCCTCAATCCGTATTGTGACCGAAGGCGATCACCGTGGGGATCTCCCATACCCGCGAGTCGCCCTGTCCGAGATCGCCGGGCGTCCCTGCGATTTCGCGTATTACATCACGCTCGAGTACACGTATCGGATAGCGGACATCGAGACCGCGCGGCCCGCCTCGGTCGGCCGATCCGTCTACTTCCATGCCGACGGTAATCCGCTCTCCGACTCCGATCCGTTGTTGCATCGATGGTTCTATCGCTATGGAATCGACTACGAGAACCGGTCCACCGGCGGCCATGCCGACCCCGAGTCAATCCGGGATATGGTCCGGCGAGTCAAACCGAAAGTGGTCGTGCCGCTTCACAGCAGGCAACCGTCCCTGCTGGCGACCGACGGCATCGCACGCTACTTGCCCGTTGCGGGAGAGAGTATTCGGCTATCGGCCCTCAAAGCGAAAGGAGGTGAACGAATCGGAAGCACTGGAGCGCACTGAGCTGAGCCTGAACGAGGAGGGGTCGAGTGCCCTTTGCACGGAGTCGCACCCGACCTCTGAGGAGTGCCGCCGGCACTCGTCCGGCGAACAAACAAAGGAGTCTTACAGATGAAGAGAATCGCTGCAAGCATTCTGCTGATGACAATACTCGGGATCCTCGGAGCCTTCGCCACCGGCCGGTCGGAGGGAGTGGAGCAGGCGGACATCAACAGCATCGATCTGGCCAAGGTCGGCCCGGTCGAGATCGACTTCTGGCACATGCAGGCAACGATCTACGGCGAGGCCGTGAGTGAGATCGTCGCGCAGTTCAACGAGGAGTACGAAGGGCTCGTCCACGTGAACGAGGTCTTCCAGGGAACCTACAGCGACCTGAACAAGAAGATACGCGCCGCGATCCAAGGCGGCGGACTGCCGAACGTAGCCATGGCGTACGAGAACGACACGCTTGAATACATGAAGGCCAATGTGATCCGACCGCTCGAGCCATTCTTCGACCATCCCGAGTACGGACTCGTACAGGACGATTTCGACGATATGATTCCCGGCGTCCTCGCACGACAGCAGATCGAGCAGTACAACAACAACACAATGAGTTGGCCGCACGGCAACAGCTCGATGGGCATCTACTACAACAAGGATATCCTCGCCCGGGCCGGCTACGACCGTCCGGCGGAGACGTGGGAAGAGTTCGAGGCCCAGGCGATCGACATCTACGAGCAGACGGGCGTTCCCGCGCTCGTGTTTGGTGTTGGTGCGTACGGTAACCAGGGACACCTGATGCTGTGGATGCGTACGTTCGGCGAGGAGCCGATATCCGCCGATGCGACCTCCGTCAACTTCAATAACGACGCCGCGGTCGAGCTTCTCCGTATGATGGAGCGTCTCCACGAGGCAGGAACGATGCCGTTCGTGGAGGACACCGAGCAGGAGTTCACGAACGGTCGATCCGCGTTCGAGATCAGCACGACCGCCCGGACGAGCACGAAGGCCGAGTTGATCGGCGACACCTTCGACTGGGGCATCACCCTCATCCCCCAGGGAGATCCGTCGAACCCATCGACCGGTCTGTGGGGTGGCAATCACGTGATGTTCGCGTCGACCCCCGAAGAGGAGCTTGCCTCGTGGGTCTTCATGGACTACTTCGCCGGAACGGACGGCCAGGCGATCTACGGTGCGCGGACCGGATACTTCCCCGCTCGCTACTCGTCGCAGGACACGGCGATCCTCAGCCGCAATTACGCCGAATGGCCGCAGAAGGGCCAGGCGTTCACCGAGGTTTTTCCTGCCGCCCGGATCACTACTCCGACCGCCGCGGGAAACGCGATCGGTACCGTCGTCGCGGACAACGTGATGGCCTTCCTGACCGGTGACCAGTACACCGCGGAGGAGACGGCTGCGAAGATCCAGCAGGAGGCCGAACGAGCGCTCGAGCAGTTCAACTAGGCAACCGGCTCCGGCACCTGCGTCTCGAGCTCGTCCACTCGCACGAGCGTGTCGTCGAGCGCTTCGAGTACGCCGGAGAGGTCCTCGCCCGCCAATCACGTTTTCCGACACGGGCTTCACCGGACGTCCTTTCGGTCGGGGGGAGAGATCGAGCTATCGTCACACCCATTCGGACTCGGGTCAAGGTCGACGGTCGTTCGAACGGGCGTCCTTCACGATGTCTCCCAGCACCGTAATCGCGTGCCGGTACCGGTCGTCCATCGGACCAGGCGCGCTCAGCCTGAGGTAGTTGCGGTAGCCGCCGGACGCGGAGAAGGCCGGCCCGGGCACGACCACGATACCCGCGTCGCGCGCCCGGGCGTGAACCTCCACCGAGTCGGTGCCCACCGGGAGCTCGATCCACAGGAAGTTGGCCGCCCGCGGTACGGCGAGCCGGGTCCCCTCCGGAAACGAGCGAGCGATCTCCCGGGCGAACGCGCCGATCTGCGTCTTCACCCTGGCGCGCAGTCGAACCATGTGTCGGTCGAAGTCGCCCCCCGCCAGGTATCGCGCGAGCACATGCTGCTGGAGCGTTGGGGCCGCGAGCGAGAGTCCCGCCTTGAGCTGCGCTACCGCGTGGGCGAGCGCGGGTTCGGCGATCGCCCATCCGAGTCTGAACCCGGGGGCGATCACCTTCGAATACGACCCGCACGTCACGATTCGCGCTCCGGTCTCCCCGGCCCAGTGCGCGATCGGGCATCCTCGTGGACCGTCGTGAACGAGTTCCGCGTAGACGTCGTCCTCCACCGCGGGTACGCCGTGTTCGGCGAGTACCCGCGCGATCGCGCGTGCGCGCTCCTTGCTCAGGACGGCTCCGGTCGGGTTGTGCGCCGTGGGGGTGAGGATGCACGCGTCCACGCGTCGGCTTTGGAACAACCCGGAGAGCTCGTCCGGATCGACTCCGAGCGAGGGGTCGATCGGTACCTCCACCACGCGGTACCCTCGGTCACGCAGCATCTGGAGCGTCCCAAAGTGCGTAGGCGACTCCACCGCGACCACTGCCGGTGGCGACGCGAGCGACTGCAGCGCGAGCGCGAGCGCTTCGGAACAGCCGCCGGTCACGACAACGTTGTCCGGAGTGATATTCGGGATCAGTCCGAGGTAGCGTGCCGCGATGCGCTTTCGCAACGAGTCGAGACCGGCGCTCGGCGCGTAGTTGGAGACCGCGAACCAGTCGCCGTGCGTAAGCTGCCGGATGATCCTCCCGAGCGCCCGGACCGGTAGAAGGGCGGGGTCGAGCGTGGACGCACCGATCGGAACCATGGACGGATCGAGCGAATCGGTCACGACGGTCTCGGTCAGCGAGCTGACCTCGACCTCGGCGGGGCCGGTGATGACCCCGGTCGCGCGCGGCGGTTCGAGCTCGAGGTCGTGGGTGATGTAGTAACCGGACCGATCGCGCGCCTCGATCACCCCGCGTTGCTCGAGCTCGCGAAAGGCGCGGACCACAGTGTTCATGCTTCGTCCACTCGTCGCCTTCACCTCGCGGAGCGACGGGAGCCGTTCGCCGCACGCCCACACCCCCAACGCGGTCTTCTGCTCGATGTCGTCGGCAAGGGCTCTCCAGGCCGGCGTTTCTGTACCCATGCGATTCCCTACCTGCTGTATCTGTCACCATCGTATCGCACGGTGTACCATCGAGTCGAGGAGCAAGCATGAAGATTCCGATGTACCAGGTGGACGCGTTCACAACGCGCGTGTTCGGCGGCAACCCGGCGGCGGTCTGTCTGCTCAAGGCGTGGCTTGACGACGAGACGCTCCAGAGCATTGCGCAGGAAAACAATCTCTCCGAAACGGCGTACGTGATTCCGCGCGACGGCTACTACGACATCCGGTGGTTCACACCCGCCCACGAGATCGATCTTGCCGGACACCCTACGCTCGCCTCCGCCTGGGTCGTGTTCAACGAGCTCGCCCCGCGCACGGCGCAGATCCGCTTCCGGACGCGCCGGGCGGGCGAGCTCTTCGTCACTCGTGCGGACCGGAGACTCGTGATGGATTTCCCGGCGCGGCCGGGAACGTCGCAGCCGATCACCGAGGAGGCGACGAATGCGCTGGGACTCCGGCCGCTGGAGCTCTACCGCTCGCGCGACTGGATGGCGGTCCTTCCGGACGAGGAGGCGGTGCGAGCCTACCGACCGGACGGCGCCGCGCTTGCCGGGCTCGCAGGCGAGAAGAACGGGATCATCATCACCGCCCCGGGAACCAACGTCGACTTTGTCTCCCGATTCTTCGCTCCCGACCTCGGCATCCTGGAGGACCCCGTCACCGGATCGGCCCACTGCACGCTCGTACCGTATTGGTCCGAACGGCTCGGCAAGACGGTGTTGGAGGCTCGGCAGGTTTCGGCTCGGGGCGGCGAGCTCTTCTTGGAGGCGCGGGGAGAGCGGGTGACGATCGCCGGTGAAGCCGCGCTTTACCTCACCGGAGAGATCTGTGTCTGACGTGCGGTATCCCGCGCTCTCACGCCGTCTCGGATTCCACGTTGGCGCGAAGCTCGAGAGCCGGAATCCGGGACGGTGCTACAAGCGGCGCGGCGGGATCAAGCTCGCGCGTCGACGAGCGCTGTCTTCAGATCACCTATGCGGGCGACAAGCTCGTCGTATCGGCGCCGGATGTGCGCACGGCCGGCATCGCGGGCCTCGTTGATCCGGTCCGCGATTGCGTCCAGCCGTTGAGACAGCGCCTCGCGGGCTCGTTGGGCGAAGCCGTCGGCGAGCTCGCTTACCAGCGCCGCCACCGGCACGATCTTCGTGATCCGGTGTGCGTTCGATCCCGCGAAGACGAAACCCCGCTCGAGCCTTCCCTTCCGCGCATTGTTGAGCGCAAGCGAGATGCAGTAGCGGGCGTCATCTGCTTTGCAGCTGGACAGGCACTGCCACGCGCAGCGGAAGTCGGGACTCTCGCCCCGCTCCACCGCCGCGATGAACTCGTTGCGGATCGCTCGTCCGGGCATGCCCACCGGGCTCTTGATGATCCCGATCTGATCCTCGGTGCACTCCACGTACGCCTGCTTGAACCGATCGTCGGCATCGCATTCGTCGGTAGCGACGAAGCGCGTGCCCATCTGAACGCCGCCCGCGCCCATCTCGACCATGTTGAAGACGTCGCTGCCGTCGTAGACGCCGCCTGCGGCGATTACAGGAATCCTGCGACCGAGCTCCTGCTCGTACGGTCGAACGGCTTCCACGATCGGCGGTATCAGCGTTTCCAGCGCGTGGTCGGGATCGTTGATCTGCTCCTCGGAGAATCCGAGGTGTCCCCCCGCCTTCGGGCCCTCGCAGACGACCGCATCGGGCACGTCGTCGTAAAGCTTCTTCCACATGCGGAAGATCATCTCCACCGCCCGCGCGGAGCTGACGATCGGCACGGCAGCCACACCCGCGGCGCGCATGCGCTCGACCGGGATGTTCTTCACCGGCAGCCCGGCGCCCATGAGGACGAGATCCACGCGTTCTTCGATCGCGACGTCCAGAAGCTCGTGGAAGTCGTTTACGGCGACCATGATGTTCACGCCGATCACTCCCTTCGACTTCCGGCGCGCTTCGCGAATCTCGCGCCGTAGCGCGCGAAGATTCGCCGCGCGGCCGTCCCTGAAGTAGTCCCTCTCGAGGAGGCCGATCGCGTTCGCGGCGATTACGCCGATTCCGCCGGCATTCGCGACCGCGGAAGCGAGGCCGGATAGCGAGATTCCGACTCCCATGCCTCCCTGGATGACCGGTACTCGCGCCGTTCGGCGGCCGATTCGGAGACTCGGCCGGCCGAGTCTCGGAAACCCGAGTCTGTTGATCTGTTCGCGAAGACTATCGAGCGGGAGCGCCAGCCGCAGCTCTTCGGCCAGGTGCTTGAGCGCCGACATGGCGCTATCGAGGCGGGTCGTATGCATAGGAAATCCTTCTGGAGCATGGATGGGGATTCGGTTCGTGAATGCTCGTAGTGTCGCACGAATCGGGTCGTCCGAATACCCCGGTCCGGCTGAGCCGCGAGCGACCGGCGTTTCGCAGATGCCCTGAGGTATCGTATACTGCCGGCTCGGGGGGACGGTCATGTACGAAAGCCTGCTCGGCTTCTTCTCGTCGTGGATACTCTACGCGCTCATTCTCGTGCTCCATCTCGCGATACCGGCGAGAACGGTGCCGGGCTACGTGACCGATCCGACCACCGGCACGCCCTACACCTATCGGCTGAACGGCTTCTTCGTCCTGCTTGTCGCCGTCGTCGGATGGGCGCTGCTCGGCCGGTCGGGCGTCGTGCCGTACGACTGGCTGTATCGGAACCGGTGGGCGAGCCTCGCGGGAGCGTCGACCCTCGGCGTAGTCGCAAGCGTGCTGATCGTCGCCGGTGCGCCGCGAGTGCGTCGCAATGCCCTGGCCGACTTCTTTCTGGGCCGACGGTTCGCTCCGCAGTTCTTCGGCGGACGCGTGGATGCGAAGATGTTCCTCTACCTCGCCGGCGCGACGATGCTTGCGCTGAACATCCTCTCCTTCGCCGCTCACAACATCACCGTCTACGGTCCGTCGCTTCCGATCCTCCTCTATTCGGGCCTCTTCTTCTGGTTTCTCGTGGACTACCTGGTCTTCGAGCACGTCCATCTCTACACGTACGACCTCGTCGCCGAGCGTGTGGGCTTCAAGCTCGTCTTCGGCTGTCTGACCTTCTACGCCTACTTCTATCCGGTGGGGCTCTGGGCCGTCGCACACCGAGCTCCGGCCGCGATGGGGGGCGTTGCCGCCACCTTGGTCGTGATCGTCTTTCTCGCCGGGTGGATCCTCGCTCGGGGAGCGAACATGCAGAAGTACGTCTTCAAGCGCGACCCCGATCGGACCTTTCTTGGAGTGATCGAACCGCAGGCCATCTCGGACGGCGAGCGACGAGTTCTCTGCAGCGGATTCTGGGGCCTCTCGCGCCACATCAACTACCTCGGTGAGGTTCTGATGGCGACCGGACTGACGCTTGCGCTCGGGTACCCCGGCGTGCTCGTCGCGTGGCTCTATCCGCTCTACTACGTGCTGCTGCTCGCCACGCGCCAGACGGATGACGACCGCCGGTGTCGCGAGAAGTACGGTCCGTTGTGGCAGGAGTACGAGGACCGCGTCCCTTGGAAGATTGTTCCGGGGGTGTACTAAGCCGCTCTGGTTGCCCGGACCGGCCCGCTGTAGACTGTTGCTCACATTGGAGGTATCGCGTGTCTCGTCTTCGCAACGTAGCGACCGGCATCTTTCCCCAGGGCATACCGTATGCGAGATTCGGCAACGGCCCGCGCACGCTGCTTATGCTCGCCGGTGGACCGGGAAACGATGCGCCTCGTGGGCTGTCGTTCACGATGTACTCCAAGCCCGCAGTGCCGGTCGGCGATGAGTACACCGTCTGGATCGTTACCCGGCGCATCGGCCAACCGCCGGGCTTCACTACGCGGGCGATGGCCGGCGATGTCGCGCGCGTCATCGCCGAGGAGTTCGGAGGACGCGTGGACGCGGTGATCGGTATGTCGATGGGCGGTATGATCGCGCAGTACCTCGCCGCCGACCATCCCGGCTGCGCCGATCGACTCGTCCTCCTCTCCACGGCGTATCGCGGCGATCCGCGCGCAGCGGAGCTCGACCGGCAATTCGCCGCACACCTCGCGGCGGGCAGACACGGACGCGCGTACGCCGCAGTGATGGGCTATCTCTACCCGCCGGGCGTGCGCCGGATGTTTCTGAGTGTTCTCATGCGCGCGATGAGCCCGATCCTGGCCGAGAAGCATCACGAGCACTTCGCATCGGACGTTCTCGTCGAGGCCGAGGCGTGCAGGCTTCACGATGCCGAAGCCGACCTCGGCTCCGTTCGCGATCCGGTGGTAGTGATCGGAGGCGACGCGGACCTCTGCTTTCCGAAGGATCTACAGGAGAAGACCGCGGCGCTTATCCCCGGATCTCGGCTCATTCTCTATCCGGGACGAGGCCATGCGAATGCGGCTTCCCACCCGTCCTATCCGTCCGACCTTCGCGGGTTCCTGGTAGGATGACCGCGCTCTAGAGAGGAGAAGAACCGAATGAGACTGCCTTCCGGACAAGGCGGGCGACCGCTCTGGGCGCGGATCGTCCGAATCGCGCTGATCGTTCTTGGAGTTGCTGTCGTGGTCGCCGCGGCTGTGCTCCTGGCAACCGTCAGCTTCCGTAACCAGGCGGACACCGCCGAGTTCGTCCGGACCAAGCTCGCGCGGGCCGGCGTACCGGGCGCGGCGATCGTCATGACGTCAGGCGAGGAGATCGCGTGGACGTCTTCATTCGGCTATGCCGACGTGGAACACGAACGGCCGGTCACCGCGGAGACGCGATTCCAGCTCGCGTCCGTTTCAAAGACCGTTACCGGCACCGCGGTGATGCAGCTCGCGGAGCGCGGACTCGTGGGGCTCGATCAGGACATCTCCACGGTGCTTCCGTTCGCGATCGTCCACCCCGAGCATCCCGATGTACCAATCACCATCCGCATGCTCCTGACGCACAGCTCGAGCATCAGCGAGCAGTCGGAGCCGTACGAATCGCTCTACACGATCGGCTCCGGGGGAGGCGATTCTCCGGTCACCCTCGAAGAGGTCGCTCGAGGCTTCCTGACGGAAGGCGGTCGCTGGTACGCAGACGGCGCCAACTTCGCCGACACCGCGCCGGGAACCGCGCGCGCCTACTCGAACGTGGGCTACGCCCTGCTTGGGTACATCGTGGAAGTCGTATCGCGAGACTCGTTTCCCGACTACTGCCGTGAGAACATCTTCGAACCTCTCGGCATGGATTCCGCTACCTGGATGCTCGCGGACACCGATCTCGATCGCCTCGCGGTTCCCTACGAGGGCCGATCCGAGCGGCTGCCGTTCTACTCGTTCGCGACCTACCCGGACGGCACGCTTCGAGCGACGGCCGAGGACTACGCGGCGTTCCTGATCGCGATGTTGAACGGCGGTGCGCTGCACGGCAATCGAATCCTCGAACCGGAGACCGTGCATCTCATGCTCGGAGGCGGATCACCCGGAGGCGGCACGCCGCTCACCTGGCATCCGGATCCCCTCGGTGATCTTGGTCTCTACGCTCCGGACGGCGAGGTGCTCGGCCACACCGGAGGTGACCCCGGGGTCTTCACGGTGGCGATGTTCAATCCCGTCAGGCGTACCGGTCTCGTCGTGCTCATGAACTCGTCTCCGGCGATCAATCTCCGGGTGCTGAATCTCTGGCTCATGATGCGCCGGTTGATTGAAGAGACCGGCTTGTAGGGGCCGGAGGACGCGCCTGCTCAAGAGACTGCTCCAGCGCGGCCCGATCGGAGCTCGCGAACGGATCGTCGGCCTGACCCGAAAGCCACCCGAGCGCGCGCACCAGGTTGGGAGGCAGGTCGGGCAGTCCCGACGTGTGCGTTGCGAGCGCCTCGGCGTTGGTTCGGTGGGTCGGACGGACTCGAGGCACACCCGATCGCCAGCGCCGCGATCCCGAGGCATGTGACTGACACGTACACGTGTTTTCGCATGAAGGCTCCCTTTCCGATCCGGACTCCGCCGGACCAAGATACGTCCGGACCCGAATGGGAGCCACCGGTCATGACGAATCGCGTTGCTCCCTCCCGTGCCCCGGGATGTCGCCCGGGCTGCGGCGCACCACACTTCCGTGCGATACTGCCACCCGATGAACCTGCACGATCCGAACGATGCCGACGCGGGCGGCGTCGCTCACGATCGTTCGCGGAATGGCTCACGCCATCGATCCCCCGTAGCGGACGACGTCATTCCCCCGGAGAACCTTGAGGTTCTTCGGGCGTTGCGAGCAGCAGGGAAGCACCTCGCGCTGGTCAGCAACGCCGACGTGACGGAAGCCGCCCGGTGGGACGAGAGCCCGGCGTCCGAGTACTTTCACGAGGCCGTCTTCTCGTGCGACGTTGGATGCGCGAAGCCCGATCCCGAGATCTACGAGCTCTGTCTCGAACGGCTGGGGGTGCGTGCCGAGGAGGGTGCGTTCGTGGGGGACGGGGGCAGCGAGGAGCTGCGCGACGCCGGAGAAGCCGGGATGACGACTGTACTCGTCACAGGCGTCACTCGTGACCTGTGGCGCACCGACCTGATCGGCGCACCCCGTGCTATGGTAGAGCCATGAACGAACGGTCGGCAGTACTCGTCTCGGGGAGCCCGAGAACTCACGGCAATACCGCGTTCGCGCTCGGCGTCGCCGGGGAGACCCTGACCGAGCTCGGATACCGAACCCGGCGCTTGCAGCTCTCCGCGATCGATTTCGGCTCGTGCATCGCGTGTGAGCGGTGCCGTCGCGACGGGGTGTGCACCGGACTGGACGACGACCTGACGCCGTGGTACCCGCGCCTGCTCGCCGCGGAGGTCTGGGTCCTCGCCTCACCCGTCTACAACTACAACGTCACGAGCTGGATGAAGGCGTTCATCGATCGTCTCTACTGCTTCTACGACTTCGATCCCGCAGACCGTCACCGGTGGTCATCGCGCATCGCCGATCGTGGAATCCGAGCCGTCACCGCCGTGACCGGCGAGCAACTGAGCGATCACGACCTCGGCTTCGCCTCCGAGGCGCTCACGCGTCCACTGGAGGCGCTCGGCGTGGGTCTCGCGTGCACCGTGCGGTTTCGCGGCTACTTCGGGCCCGGTGCACTCGGACGGGACCACGCGCGAGTTCGCGACTACCGGACCCGGCTCGCGGGCGCGCTGCGCTCGTGATCTGTCACGAACGTTGGGCGCCACACGGAACCGCCGTTCGTGACATCTATCAAAATTTGTGTTCAAATATTTCGGCTCGTTATCTTTCGTGGCCTCCATATGACAACATCCGGACACCGATCATATAAACCTCTTCCTGCTAATTATTTAATAATCGCATCATCGCTTGACCCGCGCTCCTCGTGACTCTCGGCAGCTACCGCAGTTGACGGGACACCCTTATTTCCATATGGTCCAAAAGATCACAGCTCAAGGAGTCATCGATGAAACCTATCATGGGAGCACGGATTCCGGTGGTCGTCTCGCTTCTGGTACTGGCGCTGTTCTTTGCCGGTTGTCAGGGCGAGGCGGGCGAGGATGTCACCACGGTCGTTTTCGCAGACGCGTCGTGGGATAGCATCCTCGTGCACAACCGGATCGCAGCATTCATTCTCGAGAACGGCTACGGCGACTACGTCGCCGACTACGTGCCCGGAGACACGGTCCCGCTCTTCAACGGTGTGGCCTCCGGCGATGTGGACGTCATGATGGAGTCCTGGCATTCGAACTACCCTGAGGCGTACGCCGAGCAGCTCGAGGACGGAACGATCGTCAATCTGGGCGAGAACCTTCCGGACGGTCCTCAAGGATGGTGGATTCCGCGCTACATGCTCGAGGGCGATCCGGAACGCGGTATCGAGGCATCCGCTCCCGATCTCCGCTCGATCGACGACCTTCCCGAGTACGCCGATCTCTTTCCGGATCCCGAAAATCCCGGGATGGGTCGAATTCTCGTCGGTCCTCCGGGATGGCTCGCGACGCAGATCAGCGAAGAACTGATGGAAGAGCACGGCCTGTACGAGTACTACACGGCCTTCCTGCCCGGCTCCGGCGCGTCGCTCGCCGCTTCCATGCGCGGGGCGTACGAGCAGGGAGAGCCATGGGTCGGGTACTACTGGGCGCCGACGGCGATCATGTATCAGCTGGATATGGTTCGACTCGAAGGCAGCGAGTTCCCGGCAGCGGATGTTGACGTTCTGATGAACGCGGAGAGTTACGAGGAGATGCCGGAAGTCGCCGAGTTCCTCGCGAACTACCATACGAGCGTTGAGGTCAACAACGAGTTCCTCAACATCCTGAGTACCGAGGCCGAGGATGCGCAGGAGGCAGCGTTGTGGTTCCTCGAGAACCGCGACGACGTCTGGACGGAGTGGGTCGGCGACGCGGTGGCCGACAACGTTCGAGACGCGCTCTCCGTGGAGTGACCGCCGTCATGTCCGACACTGATACCGACGCTCCGTCGGCCTCCGCCGGCCGGCCCGACTCGTCATCTCTCGGCGACGCCCCATCCGCCCCGGACAGCGATGTCGCTGTCCGGGTTGACGGGCTCTGGAAGGTTTTCGGGCGCAATCCCGAACAGGTTCTTGCTCCCGGCCTCCGCGATCTCTCGAAGTCGCAGATCCAGGAGCGGACCGGGAACGTCGTGGGTCTGCGAGACGTCAGCTTCGAGGTCAAGTCGGGTGAGCTGTTCGTTCTGATGGGGCTATCGGGGAGCGGGAAATCGACGCTCATTCGGACGCTGATTCGTCTCGTCGAACCGACGACCGGAACCCTCCGGGTTGACGGCGCCGACGTGCTCGGCATGAGCTCGCACGAGCTGCTCGAGTTCAGGCGTCGGTCCATCAGCATGGTCTTCCAGAACTACGGGCTGCTGCCGCACTACACTGTGCTCGAGAACGCAGCCTACGGGCTGAAGCTCCGCGGCGAGGACCAGGATCGTCGTGAAGAGCGCGCTCGTACCGCGCTGGCAACCGTTGGCCTCACCGGATGGGAGTCGTATCACCCGGCTGCCTTGTCCGGCGGCATGCAGCAGCGCGTCGGCCTCGCCCGAGCGCTCGCGACCGATCCCGACATCCTCCTCATGGACGAGCCGTTCAGCGGGCTCGACCCGCTCATCCGTCGCCAGCTGCAGGACGAGTTCATCGACCTGCAGGACCAACTCGGGAAGACGATCGTCTTCGTGACGCACGATCTGCACGAAGCACTCAAGCTCGGCGATCGGATCGCCATCATGCGCGACGGCGAGATCGTTCAAGTCGCGGAGCCGGAGGCGATCCTCAGCAACCCGCACGACGACTACGTTCGCGCGTTCACGCGGGACGCCTCCGCGGCGCGCGTCTATTGCGCCGCGACCGTCATGGACGATCCGGAAGTGCTGCTCTACCGGTGGCAGGGGCCGCGTGCCGCTCTCGCGGAGCTTGAGCACACGAAGCGAGAGTGGGCGTTCATGGTGGACAAGAAACACTGCTACCTCGGAATCTGCACCCGCGATCACGTGAATGCGCTCATCAAGGACCAGGTCAAGTCGATCGACGAATCGAATCTCGTTCGCCCGGAGCCGGTTCGGCCCGAGGTGCTCATTGAGGATCTCTTCGGTCTCGTGAGCGCCGAAAGCTACCCGCTTCCCGTCACCGATGAGGCGGGGAGACTCCTCGGAGTCATCCGACCCCGCGCGATTCTCGAAGTGTTGCACACTCCGGAGGAGGACAGCGCAGATGCTTGAGTTTCCAGAATGGCTCCGAGTCCCGCTTGCCGGATGGGTCGATGCGGCGATGGACTGGGTCCTGGACAACCTCGGTGGTCTCTTCGAGTGGATCGGTGGCGTGGGGCTCCAGGTGCTCATCGCCGTTGAGCGCGGTCTGCTCTTCGTCCCGTGGTTCGTGCTCGTCGCCGCCGTAGGCGTCGTCGCGTGGCGCATGATCGGCACATGGAAGCACGGCGTCTCCATGGCAATCATGCTCCTGCTCGTTGGCGCATTCGGTTACTGGGGCGAGGCGATGACCACGCTCTCCGTCGTGATCGTATCGGTGGTGATATCAGTCGGCATCGGGATCCCGGTCGGCATCATCATGGCGTGGAGCACGCCGGTGAAACGCGTACTCACCCCCGTTCTGGACGCGATGCAGACGATGCCCTCCTTCGTCTACCTGATCCCGGCGCTGATGCTCTTTGGATTGGGGCGCGTGCCCGCGACCTTCGCGACGCTCATCTACGCGATTCCCCCCGTCATCCGACTGACCGACGTGGGGATTCGCGAGGTCTCCCCGGACACGATCGAGGCTGCCGAGGCGTTCGGTGCGAACCGGTGGAATCTGCTCTTCGACGTCCAGCTCCCGCTGGCGCGTCCTTCGATCATGGTCGGTGTGAACCAGACCACGATGATGGCGCTCGCGATGGTCGTCATCGGCTCGATGATCGGAAATCGCGGTCTCGGGATGCAGGTGCTCCTCTCGATCAACCGTGTGGATATCGGTACCGGCTTCGAAGCCGGCCTGGCAATCGTCTTCCTCGCGATCATCATCGATCGCATCACGAACGCGTTCGCCCGCAAGCGCCCGGCGAATGCGGCCCCGGCTGGGAAGCCGGAGGAAGAGACGGAGGCGGACGCCGGCTCTACGCGCCGCCCTGCCTGAGGTGCGCGATCAACCCGCCGTCCCGGATCACTTCGAGCAGGAAGGCGGGAAGCCGGGTCGCCTCGAAGAGTGCCGACCCATCCGCGTAGTGCACGCGGACCGCGCCCTCGGCCGGGTCGACCTCGATCTCGTCTCCTTCGGTAACAGCTCCATGGAGGCCGGAGCACTCGAGCACCGGGATCCCCAGGTTGATTGCGTTTCGGAAGAAAATGCGTGCGAAGCTCTCCGCGACGATCGCCCGGATCCCGAGCGCCCTCAGGACGGCCGGAGCCTGCTCTCGGCTCGATCCGCAGCCGAAGTTGCGCCCCGCAACGATCACGTCTCCGGGCACGACCTCTGCGGCGAAGCCGGGGCGAACGGGCTCCATCGCAAACGCCTTCATCTCCTCCAACGGCAGGACGAGGTGCCGGGCGGGGATGATGATGTCCGTGTCCACGTTGTCGCCGAACACGCGAGCCGTCCCTCGGAGCGACTTCATGGAGTGCCTCCTTGAGTTAGGTCGACGATTTCTCCCGCGATCGCCGAGAGCGCCACGGTCTCCGGGGACGCGAGGTAGACCTTCGCGTCCGGGTGGCCCATCCGTCCCCGGAAGTTCCGGTTGTGCGACCCGATGCAGACCTCTCCCGCATCGAGCATTCCCTGGCCGCCGAAGCACGCCGAGCAGCCCGGATTGCAGACGATCGCGCCGGCCCGGATGAACGTTTCGATCAGCCCCTCGGTCGTCGCCTGGAGGTAGACGTCGCTGGAAGCCGGCGTCACGAGAAGCCGAACGCGCGGGTGCACATGCTTCCCGGCAAGCTGCGCGGCCGCCGCGCGAAGATCCTCGATGCGCCCGTTCGTGCACGATCCCACGAACGCCTGGTCGATCCGCGTCCCGGCGAGGTCGCGGGCGGGGCGAACGTTATCCACGGCATACGGAATCGCGATCATCGGTTCGACCACTTCCAGTTCCACCGTGATCGTCCGGGAGTACACGGCGTCCGGATCCGGGGCTATGTCGCCGGTCTCGAAGATCCCGGTCTTTGCGCCGGCTTCGATCGCCATGTTGCAGATCGTGCAACGTCCCTCGGTCGTGATTCCATCTGCGCCCGGACCGCCGAGCTCCAACGCCTGGTACGTCGCCCCGTCCGCTCCCAGCGTGCCCACCAGGTGAAGCGCAACGTCCTTCGCGGACACGTTGGGCCGCAGCGCACCGCGGAGCTCGATCCGCACGGTCTCGGGAACCTTCAGCCACAGGTGTCCCGTTGCCATGGCCGCGGCCCCGTCCGTTGAGCCCACGCCGGTCCCGAATGCGCCGACTCCGCCGTACGTGCACGTGTGCGAGTCGGTGCCGATGACGAGATCGCCGGGACGAACGAACTGCTCGAGCATGATCTGGTGGCAGACACCGGTCTGATCGAAGAGGTGCGCTCCGTGGTTCCGGGCGAAGCGTCGCAGAAGAGCATGGACACGAGCCGCGTTCGGCGACGATGCCGGGATGTAGTGGTCGAGAATCACCACGGTCCGCCCGGGATCCCACATCCCGCGTCCGAGCTCCTCGAACGCCTTGATCGTGAGCTCACCGACTGCGTCGTTCGTCATGACGTACGAGACCGACGCGTCCACGATGTCTCCTGCGTGGGCGTCCGCACCGCCGGCCCGCGAGAGAATCCGTTCCACAATCGTCTTGCCCACTACGATTCCTCCATTCGGTAACCCGCTCCCCGACCGGCGCGGGGCGGTGTGTTCACCCAGACCGCGCGCAGGGGCTGATCGCCCGGGTTCCGGAGCGTATGGGGAATATCCGAGCTGAACGAGACGCAGTCGCCGTCGCGCAGGCGGTACGTCTCCGTCCCGTACTCGAGCTCGGCGATCCCCGCCTCGATGTATCCAAGCTCGCGCCCCGGGTGCCCGTACTCTCCGTGTCCGGTGGAGCCGCCCGGTTCGATCTCCAGGTAGACCGCCTCGATCGAGTGTTTGCGATCGGTGTCCGTCAGTCGCGACAAGCGATGGAAGACGACCCCGTCCTCTCGTTCGGTCGCTCGCTCGCCGCGCCGAGTGACCTCGACCGGTTTCGTGCGCTTCACCTCGCGAAACAGGTAGTCGAGGTCAATGTCCAGCACCTCGGCGATCGAGAGGAGCGTGTCGATGGAGGGCGAAACCTTGTTTCGCTCGATCTGACTCAGCAAGCCCTCGCTGATTCCCGCAGCGGACGCGACCGTCTTGAGCGTCATCGCCTTGCGTTGCCGGACCGTGCGGAGCTTGCCGCCGAAGAGGTGTTTGGGTTTGGAGCTCGCGCGCGGTGCGTCCGGCATTGAGTAAATATTAAAGCGAATTAAGTATTTGTCAAGTAGTCGGCCGCCCTTTCGGTGGAAGCGAGTCCACGACGCCGGGACGAGCGGAGGCCGCGAGTACGACGTCGATCTACTTCAGGAAGATGCTCATGATCGCTCCCGTGACCTCGGGCAGCTCCACGTGAGGCATGTGGCCGCAGTCCGGGACCGTCTGGAGGTAGCTGTTCGGGATGAGGCGGTCGAACTCGGTCGCGAAGCGGTACTCGAGGATGCGATCCTGGGATCCCCACACGATGAGCGTGGGTACCAGGACCTCTTCCAGGATCGACGGGTCGTGCGTGACGCCGATGATGTTCTGCGTGACGTTGGCGATCGCTTCCACGCCGTTCTCGGTGTGGAAGGTGCCGACCGCGAGATAGTTGACGAGGTCGTCCGGAATGCGGTCGGGCTCGTGGAAGACGTTGGCGCGGATCGCGATTCCCAGGATCGTCTCGTTGTGGAGCTGCAGGCCGGCGTCCACGAGAAACCCGGTTCGCGCGAGGAAGTCGAGCACGGGACCCGCCTCTCCTTCGAGTCCGAACGGCGCGACGAGCACGAGCCGTTCCAGACCGATCGGATGCTCGGCGGCGAACGCTGATGCGATGAGGCCGCCCATCGAATGGCCGACCAGGATGTACTCGTCCAGCCCGAGCTCGCCGATGAAGTCATGAAGAAAGCCGACGTAGTACTCGAGCGTGTAGTCGATGTCCGGCTTGTCCGAGTAGCCGTTGCCGGGGAGGTCGGGCGCGATGAGCCGGCGCCGCGGGGCGAGATGGTCCTTGACGAAATAGGTTTCGAAGGCGCATCCCGAGTAGCCGTGGATCCACACGACCGGGGTCGCGGGCTCCTGCGCGAAGAAATCGAAGTAGTGGACCTCGATCTCGTTGAGCTTCATGCGGCGAGCGCTCCATTCCGGGTAGCTCTCCACGGTGGGCGGGGTGCCGGCGCATCCCGAGAGCGCCGTTGTCGCGAGGAGCGGCGCCGTGAGGAGGACCACGAGCGTCCGGGCACGGCTGCGCGTGGGAACGATGGAAGCCGATCGGCGGGCAGAGCGATGGTGCAGCGGTGTCACGTGGGAGACCGTATCACCTTCGCGGGAGCGTGTCTTGCCGCTCAGGATCGGCGCCGAGGCTATTCTCCTTGATCCGTGCGGTCGGCATGGTAGAATCCGCTGCAGGCATCTGTCGAACGAAGCAATGGAAGGAGAGGTCCATGAGAACGGAGATTCTTGGCAGTCCGTCGTTCAGCCATGTGCACGTTGATATCTCGCCCGGCGAAGAGCTGACGGTCGAGGCCGGCGCGATGCAATCGATGTCGCCCGAGTTGGACATGAAGGCCGTGACGAACGGCAGTTTCTTCTCGGCGCTCGGGAAGAAGCTGTTTGGAGGGGAGTCGTTCTTCGTGAACCGCTTCTCCAACGGCTCGTCGGGTCCGCGGCGGGTCACGATCGCGCAAGACGTGCCGGGAGAGATCGTGGAGCTGTCCCTGAGAGAAGGGCAGGAGATCTGTCTCCAGAAGGGCGCGTATCTCGCGCACGCAGGGAACGTGAAGCTCACCACCGCGTGGGCGGGATTCGCGTCCTGGGTATTGGGCGAAGGGCTCGTGAAGCTCAAAGCGTCCGGGAGCGGCACACTCTGGTACGGCGCGTACGGCGGCATGCTGAAGCGCGAGGTGCGGGGCGAGCTGAAGGTGGATGACGGTCACCTCGTGGCGTACGACCCCTCGCTCAAGCTGAAGATCGCGATGGCCGGCGGCTTCTTCTCGAGTCTCTTCGGCGGCGAAGGGCTCGTGACGCGGCTCGTTGGAAACGGGACCGCGTACATCCAGACGCGGAGCGTCCGAGGCCTCGCGGCGTGGCTCAACCCGAAGTTCCGGTAGGAGGTCGAGATGAACGTTGAAGTGCTTTCACGCCCGTCCAATGCGGCGGCAAAGGTCATGCTCGGCCCCGGGGAGACGCTCACCGCCGAGGGCGGGGCGATGATCGCGATGTCGGACGACATGAGCGTGGATACCCGGATCCGGAAGAACGAGAAGGGAGGGGGAGGCCTGCTCAAGGGGCTCGCCCGGCGGCTCGGCGGCGAAGGGATCTTCATGAACTACTTCACCGCAGGGAGCCGGGGCGGCGAGATCTACCTCGCGACGACGCTTCCCGGCGACATGGAAGTGATCGAGCTCGACGGGTCAACGACCTTGCAGGTGCAGAACAGCTCCTTCGTGGCGCACGAGAGCGGTGTGGATCTGAACATCAAGTGGGGCGGGCTCAAGAACGTGGTCTCCGGCGAGAGCCTGATCTGGCTCGAGCTTTCCGGTCGCGGCAAGGTCGTCATCAACGCGTTCGGAGCGATCTATCCGGTGCAGGTGAACGGCGAATACGTCGTGGATACCGGAAACATCGCCGCGTTCACCACGTCGCTCGACTTCACGATCACGAAAGCCGGGAAGAGCTGGGGAACGGCGATCGCAGGCGGCGAGGGTCTGGTCTGCCGATTCAGCGGGAGCGGGACCGTATGGTGTCAGACACACGCGGATCGCGTATTCGGTGCGAAGCTGACGCCCCATCTCACGCCCAAGAAGAACTGAGGAGGAGACGATGAACTTTGATAGAACCGATTATCCGCACACGATCTCTTCCCGTCCCGACTACGGAATCGCGAACGTGACCATACCGGCCGGCCGGATGCTCCGGGTCGAGGCGTCCGCGATGGCGTACATGGACTCGTCGCTCGCGATGAAGACGCGCATGAAGGGCGGTCTCAAGCGCATGATTTCCGGTGAGAAGCTTTTCATCAACGAGTTCACCGCGAACGAGACGAGTGGCGAGATCGGCATCGCGCCCGGGACGCCCGGCGACCTGCTGCACGTCTACCTGGAGAACGAGACGATCTACCTCCAGAACTCCTCGTATCTCGCCTCGAGCCCCGACCTGGACGTGCAGCCCGAGTTCCAGGGATTCAAGGGATTCTTCTCAGGCGAGAAGCTCTTCATGATCCGCTGCACGGGAAGCGGCGATCTCTGGTTCAACACCTTCGGTGCAATGATCGAGATCGACGTCACGGACAACTACGTCGTGGACACGGGGCACATCGTGGGATTCACGGAAGGGCTCTCGTACGACGTGCGAGGTGTTGCCGGACTGAAGAGCGTCTTCTTCTCCGGCGAAGGACTCGTCTGCCGCTTCACCGGTTCGGGCAAGGTCTGGATCCAGACGCGCAAGACACCCGCCTTCGTCCGATGGGCGGACCAGTTCCGCCGCGTGGAGAAACAGAACAACAACGACTAGGCTGCTTCCGGCTTCGGAGTCGGGTCGAGCGGTCCGACTCCTGCCTTCTTCAACATCGAGACGCCCAGGTACACGAGCGGAGTATCCGCGAACGCCGCGAGCACCTTGAGGAGATAGTACGGCGGTACCATGCTGCCGAGCACGAACGCGAGCGTGAATCGCTCGTTCGTTCCCCAGAAGGCGATGAGCATGAAGACGACCGTATCGATGAGTTGACTGACGATCGTTGAGGCGTTGTTCCGGAGCCAGAGGAACTTACCGTTCGTCTTCTTCTTCCAAAACTCGAACGCCCACACGTCGTGGTACTGCGAGAAGCTGAATCCCACGATGCTCGCGAACAGGATTCGCAGCGAGCTCCGGAATACCGCGACGTACGCGTCGTTCTGCTGAGCGAACCGAGCGGCGGGCCGCAGCACCGTCGCGAGCGCGGTGACCGCAAGCACGGCTGCGAGCACGATGAGCGTGCCGGTAACGATGGCTCGCGTTGCGCGCGGTCCGTACACTTCGGCCACGATGTCCGTAATGAGGAAGGTGAGCGGGAACAGGAAGATCCCGACCGATCCCGTGAACTGGAAGCCGCCGATCGAGAAGAAGGGGATCACCTTCGTTCCCATCAGGTTCGCCGCGACGATGGCTCCGGTGAAGATCGACGCGAGCACGATGTAGGCCCGCATCCCGTTGGACTCGAACGGTCTGGCATTGCTCATGAGGCGCAAGATACACGGCCGGTGCAGTCATAGCAAGCGCGTGACTCTGTTCGCTTGCACGGCTCGGTGGTAGAGTATCTCGCATGAAGAAGCTGCTGCTCTTCCTCGTCATCTATCCGCTCGCAGCCGTTGGCTCGCTGTGGGCGGGAGCCGTCGTCGTGGACCTGCCGTCCGTGGGTGCGTTCTTCTTCTCGATGCATCCGCTCGTCGTCGTAGCTACGATCGCCGTGGGCTTCGCGCCGGCATCGTATCTGCTCGGCGCGGTCACCGGCGACTATTCGTGGGTCGATCGGCTCTGGAGCACCGCCCCGGTTCTCTTCGCCTGGATTCACGCCGTGCGCGCCGATCTCGCACCCGCGCCAACCGTTGCCGCGCTCCTCGTGTCCGCATGGGGCTTGCGGCTCACGTACAACTTCGCACGACGGGGCGGGTACACCACGATGGAAGACTACCGGTGGCCGATCCTCCGGAACCGCATGAAGAGTCCGCTCGTGTGGCAGCTTTTCAACCTGCTCTTCATCTGCGGGTATCAGATTCTTCTGTTCGTGCTCTTCACTATGCCGGTTCATCGGCTCGCGACCATTTCGGCGCCGCTCTCGCCCGCGACGACGCTCGCAGCCGTGGCGCTCTTCCTGCTTTTTCTCGCGTACGAGACCGTCGCCGATCAGCAGCAGTGGGTCTTCCAGAACGTCAAGCACGGGGCCATTCCGGCCAATCCGCCCCCGGCCTGGATGGGCCCCGATGCCGGCACGCGCCGTGCGCGGCTGGAAGCCGATCTCGAACGCGGCTTTCTGACGCACGGCCTCTTCCGGTACAGTCGCCATCCGAACTACTTCGGGGAGCTCGCCGTCTGGTGGACGCTCTACCTGCTCGCCGTCGTCGCGTCCGGCGAGCTCGTTCAGTGGAGCGGCCTCGGTGTGCTCCTTCTCACGCTCCTCTTCGTGGGCTCAACGTGGTTCACGGAGTCGATCTCCGGCGCGCGCTACCCGCGGTATACCGAGTACCGGCAGCGGACCTCCGCGATCGTTCCGTGGCTCGCGGGTGGCGCCACCGAGCAGGTGCAGGAGCAGACGGAGTGAGTGGTCCGTACAAGCTCATCGTCTCGGACGTTGATGGTTGTATCGCGCCGGAGGAGTCCGCAGCGTGGGACCTTGCCGCGTTCGGCCGTCTCGCGGCGCTCGTGCGCGGCCGAGAGGGTGGCGCGCCGTTGCCGCTCGTACTCTGTACCGGTCGTCCGCAGCCGTACGTGGAAGTGCTCATGAAGCTCCTGGACGTGCGGTTCCCCGCGATCTGCGAGAGCGGTGCGGTGATCTACACGCTGCACGACAATCGGTGCCGCTTCGGTCCCGGAGTGACCGAAGAAGGGCTGTCGCAGCTTCGGGAAATCAAGCGGTTCATCGTTCACGACCTCGTCCCGAGGTGTCCGTACGCCTCCTATCAGTTCGGCAAGGAGGCGCACCTCAGTCTCTTTTCCGAGAATCCCGACCGACTCGCTCCGTTGGCCGATGAGATTCGCGCGTTTGTGAGACGGTTCGGCGACGAGGCGATCGAGATCGGTTCGAGTCACTACTATCTGAACATCTCGCTGTCCGGCGTCACGAAGGGAAGCGCGCTGCGGCAGCTCGTGTCGGAGATCGGGGTCGCGCGCGAGGAGATTGCCGCGATCGGAGACACGGCCGGCGACCTCCCGCTTCGGGAGGAAGCGGCCTTCTTCGCCGTACCCGCCAACGCCACTGCGGACGTCAAGGCGCGTGCAGACTACGTGTCGCCGCACGCGGACGTGCGCGGCGTCATCGATATTCTGGGTCGCATCACCGTGTCGTAGGCTCCCCGAGGTGGGCGAGCGCGGAACGGCCGTTGAGCATGTTCGCGACGAGCCGCCCGCAGAGCGACGCCGAGATCACGCCTCCGGGCCACAGCGCGTAGTGCCCCGCCGCGAGGACGTTCGGTACGCGCGTCTTGATCCGGTTCAGGTTCGGGAAGCGCCACACCGGCGACACCTGGTCGTCGTAGCACCACCCGCCGGTCGAACCGTTCGTGTTCCGGGAGAAGCGCTCGATCGAGAGCGGCGTGCCGACCTCCATGTACTCAATGCGGTCGCGCAATCCCGGCACGAGATGTTCGGCGAGCTCCACCAGCTCCATCCCGACCTTCTGCTTGAACTCCCGATACTCGGCCGTACGCCGGTGCGATTCGCCGTTGTTCCGCCAGTAGTTCTGCCACCGATACGAGCTGTACGTCTGGAGCGTGAGCGTGGACTTCCCTTCCGGCGCGGAGGGACTCTCTGCCCCGAAGTGGTTGAGCGCGACCCACATACTGCGATGGACGTCTTCCGGCGAGCTCGGTTCCGGGAAGATGACGTTGTAGTTGGGGAAGTAGAACGGGTGCTGCGCCCCGCCGAGGTGGCCGCTCAACTCGTCGTTGCTCATGGAGAGTCCGAGGTAGACGCCGAGGATCTCCTCCGTGAGGCGGGCGTTGTTCACGCGCTTCACGAACCGGGGAGCGAAGTGGTCGGGGCCGAGGATCGTGTTGACGAGCCGACGATAGTCCGCGGCGTACACCACGGTGTCCGCGCCGATGCGCTCGCCGTCCGCGGTGACGACCCCGCACGCCCGGCCGCTCCGGGAGTCAACGTCGATCTTCTCCACCTCCGTGTTGAACCGGGCCGTGCCTCCGTGCTCCCGGAACTGCTCGGTCAGCCGGTCGTGAAGACGCTGCATTCCGCCGAGGGGATACCAGTAGTCGTACGACCAGATATGCCAGAACCCGGCGAAGAAGAGGTAGGGCATGCGGTAGTAGCCGACCTGTGTGAACCAGGTGCGCAGGCCCGGGTCGCGTACGACCGAACACGCCTTCTCGCGGTAGCGGAAGGTCGACCACTTCTTGAGCTTGGGCAGCCACGGCGAGATTCGGCCCAGACTCGAGAAGCCCGTCCGGTTGAGGAGCGGGAAGTCCCAGGGATCGTAGTTCGCGCCGAGGAAGCGCGACACCTCCTTGATCTCGCGGAACAGCGGCGCGATTCCCGGTTCGTTCGGGAAGGCAGACTGGAGCTCGTGCTCCACTTGCTCGGGTGACTCGACGAAGAAGTCGAAGTCGTCCGAGACCATTCGGTAGCGAGCCTTGACGAAGTCGTCCGGTCCCACGCCGATCAGGTCGCGAAGGATCGGAAGGACGATGCCCAGGCTCTCGAACGATTGGTCTCCACCGTCGAAGGAGAAGCCCTTGCGCTCGAAGCCGGACATGTTGCCGCCCGCGTGGTGATTCTGCTCGAGCATGATCACGTTGCGGCCTTCTCGCGCGAGGTAGTTCGCGCAGACCTGGCCGGCGATGCCGGCCCCCACGATCGCTACGTCGTAGTTCATGTCGCTGGAGCCAACCTACGGTACATGTCCCGGTAGATCGCGTCGCGGTCGAGCCCGTAGGCGAACCGGCACAGATGTCGCCGAGGATCGTGCACGTACGAGCCGTCCTCCGCCACTCTCGGCGCCGGTATCCGGAAGCTGTGTACCGCGCTCGGGAGAACGACCCACGCCACGGCGGCGACGTCCCAAATCTCCTTCGTCCAGACGCCCTCGCCGGGGCCGTACTCGGCGAAGCGCCGATAGAGGAACTCGCAGAGCGCGTCGTCCAGGTCCAGGTACGCCGAGAGCTCTTCGCGGCTCGTCGTGAGGTGGCTCGAGACGCCGAGGGTGGGCATCACGAAGAGCGGTACGCCGGAGTCGAACACCACCTGCGCGGCCGCGACGTCTCCGTTCAGGTTGAACTCCTGGTTGTACGGCCAGTAGGGATACGTGCCGCCGAGCCAGATCACGTTGCACCGCTCGGCGAGCCGGGGCTCCTGGAGCAGGGCCGACGCGACGTTCGTGATGGCTCCGATCGCGATCACCGTCAGCCGCTCGGAGGCGGTCGCGCTCATCCCGCGCTCGATGAGGTCCCGCACCGCGTCGCTCTCGATTCGGTCGCCCGGATCCGCGAGAACCCGGTCCGAGCCTCGGAAGTGCGGCAGTCTCTCGAGATCGAGGCGCGCGAGCAGGCGCTGAATCTCGAGGAAGCTCTTCTCCATCCCGTCGCCCGGTGAGTTCGATCGATCGTTGTGAAAAGGTGCGGCGTAGATCGCCTCCAGCCGTGCCGCGTCGGTCGCTCGCGCGAGGTACGCAAGTGCGAACTGATCGTCGATCTCGTTGTACGTGTCCGTATCCAGGACGACCCGCGGGCGCTCGCCGAATCCGGGATCCTCCGTCGTGTGCTCGTGCGTGTCCATTGCGCGCCTCCGAATCCATCGTGACAGAGGCCGCGTCTCGTGTCCACATCGTCGCCGAGTTGACCGTGGTGCTGGTCGGGGTCGGTGTGCGAGAGGTACGTTAGACTCGTGGCGCATGACGACCGCTCGGCAGGACGCGCGCTCATCGGAACCTCCGGGTGGCAGTACGATTCCTGGGTCGGTTCATTCTACGGCGGACGCCCCGCAACGCTCAAGGAGTACGCCGCTCACTTCCGCACGGTCGAGGTGAACAGCACCTTCTACGGACTGCCGGATCGTGAGTCGGTCGACGCGTGGACCGCGCAGGTCCGCGACCGTGAGTTCGTCTTCTCGGTGAAGGCGAGCCGCTATCTCACGCATATGAAGAAGCTGAAAGACGCGGCCGAGCCGCTCGATCGCCTCTTCGATTCGATTTCGCCGTTCGGCGACTCGCTGGAAGTCGTCCTGTTCCAGCTCCCCCCGCACTGGCGCTCGAACCCCGACCGGCTCGCAGCCGTTCTGGATGAGCTCCCAGATCGCTACCGATACGCGTTCGAGTTTCGCGACCCGAGCTGGTACAACGACCGCGTCTACGATCTCCTGCGCGACCACGGCGCGGCCTTCTGCATCTACCACCTCGCGGGCCACCTCTCGCCCAAGGTCGTCACCGCCGACTTCGTCTACGTCCGGCTGCACGGCGCCGGCGCCGGGTACGAAGGGTCGTACGCGAGCGAAGACCTCGCCGGCTGGACCGGCGCGATTACCGCGTGGCGGCGCAGCGGCAAGGACGTCTATCTCTACTTCGACAACGATCAGGAGGCCGCGGCGCCGCGCGACGCCGCGCGGTTGGCCGAGATGGTGTCGTAGATCGGAGCAAGGGCATCGTCCGGACCTTCAGGGGTTTCGGCACCTCCCACGAACGGCCGCCCATTGCCCGTTCGTACCATTGGCGCGACGGTCGATCCTCTGGTACGTTGTTCCAACTCAGAAGGAGTGCCCATGCTCGAAGTAACCGAGATTTCCAAGGCGTATGGAAAAACGCAGGCGGTGGACTCGCTTTCGTTCCGGAGTGAACCGGGCGAAATCTACGGACTGCTCGGACCGAACGGCGCCGGGAAGTCGACGACCATCAGGATGATCATGAACATCATCGGTCCCGATTCCGGCACGATCTGGTTTCGGGGCAGCCCGCTCACCGAGAACGACAAGAACCGTATCGGCTATCTTCCCGAGGAGCGCGGGCTCTACAAGAAGGTGACCGTAGCCGACATGATCCTCTACCTCGCGTCGCTCAAGAACGTGAGTCGCGCGGACGCGGAGCCGCGCATGAAGGAGTGGCTCAAGCGGTTCGATCTGGCCGACTGGAAGGACCGCAAGGTAGAGGAGCTCTCAAAGGGCATGGCCCAGAAGATCCAGCTCATCGGTGCGATCATCCACGACCCCGACTTCGTCTTCCTGGACGAGCCGTTCTCGGGTCTCGATCCCGTGAGCACCGAGGTGCTCCGCAAGGCGATCCTCGATCTCAACCGCGCGGGCAAGACGCTGCTCTTCTCCACGCACAACATGGAGCAGGCCGAGCGGATCTGTCACCGCGTGCTCATTCTCAACAAGGGGCGGAAGCTCGTGGAGGGGCCGCTCAAGGAGATCAAGGAGCGCTACGGGAAGCGCAGCGTGGTCGTCGAGTTCGACGGGGACATCGACTTCGTGAATAAACACGACGCAGTGAAGAGCGTCATCCATTATCCGCGCTGGGTCGAGATCGAGCTCGAGGACGGTCACGCGCCGGACGAGGTATTCGTGGCGCTGGCCGGCAAAGTATCGGTGCGCCGATTCGAGGTGGTTCTACCGTCGCTGCACAAGATCTTCGTAGATGAGCTCGGCGGGACGCCGGACGAGGAGGAGGCCGTCAATGAGTAACGGTAGTCAGGTGCGCGCGCCGAGGACCCCCGGAGCGCGGACCTTTACGAAGAAGATGCTGCGGGTGGCAGGGATGGAGTTCCGGCTGACGGCCGCGAACAAGGCATTCGTTGTCATCACGATCATTGGGCCGTTCCTCATCGTCGCGATGAGCATCTTGCCGTCGCTTCTCGCGATGGGAGACGCCGGTGGCGGCGATCCGAGTCGCGTCGCGCTCGTGGGCAATGCCGATCTCCAGGCGGCGCTCGAGCCCGCGTTCGAGAGTTCCGCCGTGCAGCTCGTTGACCCGGCCGAGCTCGGTGCGAGCGCGACCGCCGCGTCGGCAGACACCGACGCGACCGAGCAGCTGCTGCGCGAGGCGCTTCGTACCGACCGGCTGGACGGCTACGTCGTGCTGCCCAACAACGTCACCGAAGTCGATACGCTGCGCTACGTGACCTCCGGCGGTACGAACTTCCAGTTGATCGGCACGCTCGAAGGCGTGATCGGGCAGGCGATCGTCGCGCGCAGGCTCTCCGAGGCGGGATTCGATGCGCAGCGGGTGCAGAGTCTGACGAGACCGCCGAGTCTGGATGTGCGTCGCATAGACGCCGAGGGCAGGGAAGAGACGCAGGACGTGATGAGCGTCATGTTCACGACGCTGGCGTTCACCTTCCTGCTCTACATGACGATCCTGCTCTATGGGCAGTCGATCGGCACGTCCGTCCTGCGCGAGAAAACGTCCAAGACGGTGGAGATCATGCTCTCGTCGATGAGCCCGCGGGAGCTCCTCGTTGGCAAGATCGCGGGAAAGGCGGTCGCGAGTCTGCTCCAGTACGCGATCTGGATCGGAATGGCGGTGCTGTTCCTTCAGGTTCTCGGGCCGATGTTCAACATCCAGATCTCGCTCGCCGGGGGCCAGACGAACTACTTCTATCTCGTGGGGTTCTTCCTCTTGGCGTTCTTCCTCTACTCCACGATCTACGCGGCATTCGGAGCCGCCTCCGAAGACGAGCAGCACATGAGCCAGCTGGCGTGGCCGGTCATCTTCTTCCTCGTCATACCGATGGTCATGATCGGTGCGACGACTTCGAACCCGGACGGCACGCTGCCCCAGATCCTCTCGATCTTCCCGTTGACCTCGCCGATCGTGATGTTCCAGCGGCTTCTGATCGGCTCTCCCGCGATCTGGGAGGTTGCGCTTTGCCTTGGGCTCCTGCTCGGCACGATCGCGCTCGTGGCGATGCTCGCGGCGAAGATTTTCCGCGTCGGCATTCTCATGACCGGCAAACGATTCTCGTTCGGCGAGATTGTGAAGTGGCTGCGGTACCGGGGGTAACCCCGCGACCGCGGCCACGCCGCGTTTCTCGACGCTCCCGGCGAGAGTGAGTATCCTCTTCAAAAGGGGATAGCATGAAGTACAGATATCTCGGACGTTCCGGTCTGCTCGTGTCGCGAGTCTGCCTGGGAACGATGACGTTCGGCAACAAGGAGTGGGGCTGCGATCAGGCGACCTCGACTGCGATCGTCGAAGCCTTCCTGGACGCGGGCGGGAACTTCATCGATACCGCCGACCTCTACAGCTCCGGGGTCTCGGAGGAGATGCTCGGTAAGGCGATCGCCGACAAGAAGCGGGACGAGCTCGTGATCGCAAGCAAGTGCTGGTTTCCCACCGGGGACACGCCGAACGCGCGCGCGCTGTCGCGCAAGCACATCGAGGAGGCCTGCGACGCGAGCCTCGCCCGCATGGGCCTCGACTACATCGATCTCTACCAGATTCACGGTCCCGACCCCTACACACCGGTTGAGGAGACGATGGACGCGTTGTCCGGGCTCGTGCAGAGCGGCAAGGTTCGCTACATCGGCTGCAGCAATCTCTACGGCTGGCAGATAGTAAAGGCGAACATGACGAGCGAGCAGCTCGGGGGTCCGCGGTTCATATCGGGACAGCACCTCTACAACCTCGTACGTCGCGACATCGAGCGCGAGATTCTGCCCGCATGCGACGATCAGGGGATGGGGATGCTCTGCTGGAGCCCGCTGGGCAGCGGATTGCTGACCGGCAAGTACCGGGATCAGGAGAAGCCCGATCCGAACTCCCGCTTCGGGAAGAACTCGCAGGTCTACCTTCCGCGCTACTGGTGGGATGAGGCGCTCGGGCTCGTGGACGAAGTCGTGGCGGTAGCCGAGGAGGTCGGGAAGAGCCCCGCTCAGGTCGCGCTTTCGTGGCTCCTCGGCGACCATCGGGTTACGGCTCCCATCGCCGGCGCGCGGACGGTCGAGCAGATCAAGGACAATCTCGTTGCCGGCGACTACGATCTACCCGCGGAGCTCCGCGATCGGCTCACGGAAGCGATGCCGATGAGGCACGGGTATCCGAAGGACTGGATGGACACGCAGTTCCCGGACACGTTCAAGCACGCGGAGTTCGAGCCGAGGCACTCGCAGCGACTTCCCTAGTCGCTGCGTCGAGCGACCGTCGGCCCACGTCTACAACTGGATCTTGTGCATCGCTCCCAACTCGCGATAGAGCTGGCTGGAGAGCCACTCGTCCGGGTTGAGGTATCGATGGCTGCGCATTCGCATGGGTGAGTTCACGATGACGCCGTCGCTCGTCATGTAGGTCTGTGGGTTGGTGAGGTTCATGCGCGCGGTGACGACGCCCTCGGTGTAGTGGTGGTGCAGGTACTCGATCGTCCCGTCCGAGTCGACCGAAAGGACGAGGCCCACGTGGGTGAGCCAGTCGTTCCACTGCGTGTCGCCGTTCTTGTCGTACGTGTTGTCCCAGAAGATGAGGTCTCCGGGCTGCGGTAACTCCGTGTGGTACAGGAGCTCATAGTCGTCCGCGATGCCGTAGAGCCGGCGCACGCCGTTGCCGGCGTAGTTCGGGAAGAGGTCCACAAGTCGGATCCCGGCCATCGCGTAGATCGCGAGAATCGTGCCGGTGCAGTCGTACGAGTATCGGTACCCGTCCACGACGAAGTCCTGCGTACGGAGAATCTCGTGCGCGGCACGCACAATCCGTTCCTGTCTCTCGGTGTAGCGTGCGTCCGTTTGGTCGGTCCGGAGGGGCCGCTCGGATTCAGCGTTGTCGCGTTCGGGCGTTCCGACCTCGGCCGGACCAGCGGTGCCGAATGGTCCGATGTCTGAGCGTTCGCCGCTCGGGCCGGGTGTCCACTGGCCCGCCGGCGTGGCACATCCGCTCGTCAGGAAGAGCATCACGAGGGGAATGAGGAGCGCGAACCGGAAGCCGAGTGTGTTCGCGTGCGCGGAGTCCCGTAGCTCATTGGTGCATTCACGTGGTGTGGCTGGAACCTGTTGCGTCGTCACGTGCACTCCGAGTATATCGCGTGCTCACGTGAGTTTTCAAACTGTTTTCTCAGCATCACCGGGGCGCGGCGCCCGAAACCGACGCCCGGAGCTCAGGCCTACTTCCGTCCGTAGGTCCCCATGAGCGTCCCCTGGGCCAGGACGTGCGTCTCCATCGCCGTGACTACTTCTTGTTTCGTCGCTCCCGCCACCAATCCGAGCCGGGTGTCGAGCGCGTAGACCTTGAAGAAGTAGCGATGCGTGCCTCCCGGCGGACATGGCCCGCCGAACCCGGCCTTTCCGAAGTCGTTCACGCCTTGGGTGCCGCCCTGCGACGGGCGATCGACCGCAGGCACTCCCTCCGGAAGCGACGCTACCGACTCCGGGATATCGTAGTAGACCCAGTGCACGAACGTCTTGCCTGGCGCGTCCGGGTCGTCCACGATGAGCGCGTAGCTCTTCGTTGCCTCCGGCGCCCCGGTCCACGAGAGGGCCGGCGAAGCGTTCGCCCCGTCGCACGTGTACTTTGCCGGGATCGGGCCCTGGTGCTCGAATGCGCCGCTCTCGACCGTGATCGTCTCCATAGCCATGATTCCCTCCTCGTCGTCTCCCACATACTCAGCATACGGGTCTTGGGAGCAAAAGAAAAACCGACGTTTGACTCGCAGTATACCGAGCGGTATACTATCTCGCGTGGAAGCACGGGAACGGCTCGCACGCACGGCCATGGAATTGTTCGTCGCTCGCGGATACGACGCGGTGAGCGTCCAGGAGATCGTTGAGCAATCCGGCCTGACCAAGCCGACGCTCTACCACCACTTCGGGAACAAGCGCGGCGTGCTCACCGACATCGCGGGACGGGTGGCGACCTGCCTGTTCGAGACGATCGGCGATGCGGCCGCCTACGACGGAGACGCGCCTCGCGACCTCGAGCGCCTGATCGAGCGGCTGCTCGCCTTCAGCGAGCGGTACCCGATCGAGGCGAGGCTGCTGCTCGCTGCCCAGAACGGCCCGGTCGCGAGCGAGGCGCGCGGGGCACTCTTGCCGGTGTGGGATCGCCTTTCGCGCGAGGTCGAGCAGTTCTTTCTCGCGGCGTCCGGCGATCACGGAAACATGCGCGGACGCGAGCGTGAGTACACGGTGTCGCTCCTCGGCGTGGTGTTCGCCTACGCCGTGCTGCGACTCGAGAATAAGCTCGGGCACGATCCGACCCGTGCGCACGAGATCATGCGGCAGTTCAGCTACGGCATCTACTCGTAGCGACCAGGACAGGAAGGACGGTTCTCAATGACGACGACTGCGTGGTGGCAGGACGCCACCTTCTACTCCATCTATCCCCTCGGCTACTGCGATGCCCCTCGAGTGAACGACGGAACGTCCGCGCCGACCTCCCGGATCGAGCTCATCGCGTCCGACCTGGAGCGAATCGCGGATCTCGGCTTTTCCGCGCTCTACCTGAGCCCGGTCTTCGAGTCGGGCTCGCACGGTTACGACACGCACGACTACTTCTCGGTCGATCGCAGGCTCGGAACGGACGACGATCTCGCCGCGCTCGTACGCGCGGCGCACGAGCGCGGCATTCGGGTCGTCCTGGACGGAGTCTACAACCACGTGGGGCGCGGCTTCCGGGCGTTCGAGCGGCTCCGAAGGGGCGGGGAGGCCTCCGAGTACCGGAGCTGGTTTCGCGGCGTCGATTTTACGCGCGACAACCGCTTCGGCGACGGATTCGTCTACGAGGGCTGGGAGGGAGTCGACGAGCTCGTCGCGCTCGACCACTCGCAGCCCGCCGTTCGCGAGCACCTGTTTGAGGCGGCCGGACACGCGCTCGATCGCTACGGCGTGGATGGGATCCGCCTGGACGTCGCCTACTCGCTGCCGCTCGACTTCCTGGACGAGCTCTCGCACCGTCTGCGCGAGAAGAAGCCGGACGTCCGGCTCGTAGGGGAGGTGATCCACGGCGACTATCCAGCCTTCGTCCGGGACGGACGCCTGCACGGCATCACGAACTACGAGTGCTACAAGGGACTCTGGTCGTCGTTCAACGACCACAACATGCACGAGATCGGCTACTCGCTGAACCGGCTCTTCGGCGACGGCGGGCTGCTCGAGCCCGCGCTGCGGCGCGGTCATGCACCGCTCAACTTCGCGGACAACCACGACGTGAGCCGCCTCGCGACCAAGCTCACCACGTACGAGCACGTGTATCCGGCGTACGCGCTGCTGTGGACGATGCCCGGGATCCCTTCCGTCTACTACGGCAGCGAGTACGGAATGGAGGGGCGGAAGCACGACGGGGATCATGAGCTCCGGCCGCGGAAGGCTGCGATCGAGCAGGCGCGTCACCACGATCGGGGGCGGGCGCTTGCGCGCTACATCCGCGAGCTCAATGCGGTGCGCGGGACCAGCGAGGCGTTGCGTTCGGGAGCGTACCGTCAGATTGCCGTGGCGAGCGGCTCGCTCGTGTTCGAGCGGTTCGCGTTCGGCGGCACGGCGGAGCGCGTGCTCGTCGCCGTGAACGCCGATCCCGAACCGATCACGGTGTCGTTGTCTGCCGAGTACGCCGGTTCGTACCGCTGCCTGTACGGTGGTGAGCAGGTGGAGCTCGGCGCCGGCTCGCCCGTGCTGGACGTGCCGGGATTCGGTTCGAGGATTCTTCGGCGCGAGGCGTGATGGACGACGCGCGCGGGCGCCGTCGCGGCCCGTCGCCGCAGCGAGTGCGGCGACGGACGGCCCCCGCTTCGGTCTACACTCGCGAGCGCGCCACGTACTCCGTGTGGAGCAGGTGGTGCGAGCGGTCGCCGAGCGGCTTGCCCAGGTACTTCTCGTAGATCTCGGCGATCTGCGGGTTGAGGTGCGACTTGCGCACCGGCTTTCCCTCGTCTTCGCGGTAGATCGCATCGATCCGGGCCCGCCGCACATCGTCCGTCGTCATTCGCGGCTGGCCGCCGCCGCCGATGCATCCTCCGGGACAGGTCATGATCTCCACGAAGTGATACGCGCGTCGGCCTGCCTTGATCTCCTCGATCAGCTTCGCCGCATTGCCGAGCCCGTGCGCGACGGCCACCTTGAGCTCGACCTCGTCCAGGAACGACCACTCCGGCAGCGGATCGGAGACGACGAGCGAGGCTTCCTTGATTCCTTCGAGCCCGACGACGGGCTTCACGTGGAGTCCCTCGAGCGGGAGCTCCTTGCCGGTCACGATCTCCCACGCCGTCCGGAGCGCCGCCTCCATGACGCCGCCGGTGTTCGCGAAGATGTCCGCCGCGCCGCTGGAGAAGCCCATGGGCGCGTCCATCTCGCCGTCCGGAAGCGCGTTGAAGTCGATACCGGCAGAGTGGACCATGCGCCCGAGCTCTCTCGTCGTGAGTACGTAATCCACGTCCTGGAAGCCGCTGTCGGTCATCTCGTCGCGCACCGCCTCGAACTTCTTGGCGGTGCACGGCATGATCGAAACCACGACCATCTTGTTCGGATCCACGCCGGCGGTCTCCGCGTAGTACGTCTTCGCAAGCGCGCCGAACATCTGCTGCGGCGACTTGCAGGTCGATACGTTCGGGAGGTACTCCGGGAAGAAGTGCTCGGCGAACTTGATCCAGCCCGGCGAACAGCTCGTGAACTGCGGCAGCGGGCCGAAGGCGTGGTCGGCGCCGTGCGCGTCCGCCGCGGAGGATGCGTCACCCGGGGTCGCCGCGTCTCCCACGAGCGCCTGCTTGAGGCGCATCAACAGCTCGGTGCCCTCCTCCATGATCGTGAGGTCGGCGGTGAAGTTTGTGTCGAACACGGCGTTGAAACCGAGCTCGCGGAGCGCGCTCACCATCTTGCCGGTGACGAGCGTGCCGGGATCGTTCCCGAAGCACTCTCCGAGCGCGGCCCGAACGGCAGGTGCGGTCTGCACGACGACGTGGCGATCGGGATCTTCGAGCGCGCGCCAAACCTGCTCGATGTGGCTGCGCTCCGAGATCGCGCCCACGGGGCAGACCGCCGCGCACTGGCCGCACTGCACGCAGGCGACGTCTGCGAGGTCCGAGGCGAAGGCAGGCGCGACGAGCGTCTGGTAGCCCCGGTACTGCGGGAAGAGTGCGCCCACCTGCTGAACGTCGTTGCACGCGGTCACGCACCGGCGGCACTTGATGCACTTGCCGCTGTCGCGCTCGAGCGCCGGCGTGCTCCGGTCAAACAGCACGGCCGGCTTCTCGCCCGTGTAGCGGGGCGCGTCCACACCCAGCGAGTACGCGAGGTCCTGAAGCTCGCAGTCGACGCTCCGATCGCAGTACTGGCAGTTCCCCTCGTGCTCGCTCAGGAGCAGGTCCACGACCGTCTTCCGGGCGGCGCGCACGCGCGCGCTGTTCGTCTTCACGATCATGCCGTCTCGCACCGGTGTCGCGCACGCCGCCTGGAGCGTGCGCGCGCCCTCTACCTCTACCACGCAAACGCGGCACGCTCCCTGCGGGGCGTGATGCTCGAGGTGGCAAAGCGTTGGAATATGGATACCGGCTCCCTTGGCCGCCTCCAGGATCGTCGCACCTGGCTCCACGACGAGCTCGCGTCCGTTGATCGTGACCTTATGCATGGAGCTCCTCCTTCGTTCGCGCGGTGTCCGCTCCCTTCTCGTCAGACCGGAGTCCCGTTGGGACGACCGGCTTCGCGATCTGCTTCCCGTAGTCGCAGCGCAGGCAGCGGTGAGCCTGGCGAAGCGCAACCGCCTCGCACCACGGCTGTTCGACTTCGTCGAAGTTGTGGCGCCTGCGGTCCACGGCGATCGTACGGTACGCCTCCCGGGGATACGGAGCCGGCTCGGCGTCCGGGTCGTAGCTCGTGTCTACTTCCTGTTCCTCGCGCCAGAACGCGTCCGCGCGTCCGGTCAGGAGGAGGTTGATGCCGACCGCGGCTCGTTCGCCGGCCGCGATCGCCGTGACGACCGAGGCAGGTCCGCTTGCCGCGTCACCTCCGGCGAAGACCCACGGAACGCTGGTCTGTCCGGTGAGCGGATCGGCTGCTATAAATCCCCAGTCGTTGCGTTCGAGCTCGCCGAGCTCGGCAATCGACGAGGTTTCCAGTTTCTGCCCGATCGCCACGATTACCTGGTCGGCCTCCATCACGAAGCTCTCGTCGCCGGATCGCGTGGGGCGTCTGCGTCCGCTGCGGTCGAACTCGCCGAGCGTCATCGCCTCGCAGCGCAGGCCCGCTACCGCGCCCTTCCTGGCGACGACTTCCGTGGGCTGCACGAGCGTCCTGAGCTCGACTCCCTCGTGGAGCGCTTCCTCGATCTCCTCTTCGTACGCGGGCATCTGCTCGCGCGTGCGCCGGTAGATGATCGTCACGCGCTCTGCTCCGAGCCGGAGCGCGGTCCGCGCGGCGTCCACCGCCGCGTTCCCGCCGCCGACCACGACGACCTGCTTGCCGACCGGGACCGACCCGCGGATGTTGTAGGTCCGCAGGAACTCACCCGCCTTGATGACGCCCGAGCTCTCCTCTCCCGGGATGCCCATCTCCATGCACTCCGGCGCGCCCATACCGAGGAAGAGCGCCTCGTAGCCCGCTTCCTTGAGACCGTCGATCGTGATGTCGCGCCCGAGCCGTTGCTCGGTGCGGATGTCCACGCCGAGTTGCTCGATCATGCGAATCTCTCTCGCGAGCGTCTCGCGCGGCAGGCGGTAGGCGGGGATCGTCTGCACGAGCATGCCGCCCGGCCGCGACTCCGCCTCGAAGACCGTGGGACGGTAGCCGAGCCGCGCGAGGAAGTACGCGCACGAGAGGCCCGCCGGCCCAGCGCCCACGATCGCCACGCGACGCCCGGCGTTCTCAGGGTTCTCGCGGACCGTTGGCAGCTGGACGACGACCTCCTGGTCGACCATGAACCGCTTCACGCCGCGGATCGCCACGGAGTCGTCCAGCGATGCCCGGCGACAGTGGTCTTCGCAGGTATGGAAGCAGACGCGCGCGCAGACCGCCGCAAACGGATTGCGGTTCCGATGGAGGGCAAGCGCCTCCGCGTACCGCTTCTCGCCCACGAGCGCGACGAAGCCGGGAACGTCCACACCCGCCGGGCAGGCGCTCTGGCACGGCGCCCGTACCAGGCCGGGACAGACGCCCGCGGCGCAGTGGCGGTCTCGGATGTGCTCTTCGTACTCGTTCCGGAAGTGGCGAATCGTGGAGAGGACCGGGTTCGGCGCCGTCTGGCCGAGGCCGCAGAGCGCGGTCTCCTTGATTTGCTTCCCGAGCTCGATCAGCCGGTCGATGTCCTCCATCTCGCCGTCGCCGGAGACGATCCGGTTGAGGATTTCGAGCATCCGCTTCGTGCCCACGCGGCACGGGACGCACTTCCCGCACGACTCCTCCTGCACGAACTCGAGGAAGAATCGGGCGACGTCCACCATGCACGTCTCGTCGTCCATCACGATGAGCCCGCCCGAGCCCATGATCGCGCCGATTTCCTGGAGCGACTCGTAGTCCAGCGGTACGTCCAGGTTGCTCTTCGGCACGCAGCCGCCGGAGGGCCCGCCGATCTGCGCCGCCTTGAACGGGCGGCCTCCCTTGATGCCGCCGCCGATGTCGTAGACGAGCTCGCCGAGCGTGGTGCCGATCGGCACCTCCACGAGCCCGGTGTTCTCGATCGCGCCGGCGAGCGCGAACACCTTCGTGCCGCGGCTCTCGGGCGTGCCGTGCGAGGCGAACCACTCGCCGCCTCGTGTGAAGATCGACGCGATGTTCGCATAGGTCTCAACGTTGTTGAGGAGGCTCGGCTTGCCCCAGAGTCCTTTCTGCGCCGGGAACGGCGGTCGCGGCCTCGGCTCGCCGCGCTTGCCCTCGATCGAGTGGATGAGCGCGGTCTCCTCGCCGCAGACGAACGCGCCCGAGCCTCGTCTGATCTCGAGGTCGAACGAGAAGTCGCTGCCCAGGATCGACTCGCCGAGAAGCCCGGCCTCGCGAGCCTCGCGGATCGCGTGCTCGAGTCGCTCGATCGCGAGCGGGTATTCGGCCCGCACGTAGACGACGCCGCGCCGGGCGCCCACGCAGCGTGCGGCGATCGCCATGCCTTCGATGAGCGAGTGCGGATCGCCCTCGAGGACGCTCCGGTCCATGAACGCGCCGGGGTCGCCTTCGTCCGCGTTGCAGAGGACGAACTTCTCGTCTCCCGGCGCCTGCTGCGTGAGCTGCCACTTGAGCCAAGTCGGGAATCCTGCCCCTCCGCGGCCGCGGAGCCCCGAGGTCTTGAGCTCGGAAACGATCTCCTCGGGTGAGAGCTCCCGGAGCACGCGCTCGAGCGCGGCGTAGCCGCCGTGCGCGATCGCGTCGTCGATCTTCGCAGGATCCACGATCCCGCAGTTGCGGAGCACGATGCGCTCCTGCGCGGCGAAGAAAGACTCGAGCTCCCCGTCCGGCTCGGTGGTAGCCGTGTCGCCCGCCGAAGCGGTCACGCCGAACGCCTGCGACACGATCGCGGGAACCTCGTCCACGGTGACGTGTGTGTACGTCGTCTCGTGCTCGCCCACGACGCGAATGAGGGGACCGCGGACGCACGGACCCATGCAGCCGGTCCCGGTCACCTCAACGGTACCGTTGCGCTCGGCGAGCTCGCTCTCGAGCGCGGCCAGTACGTCGTCCGCACCGGACGCGATGCAACTTGCGCCCATGCAGACGTGGAATCGAACCTTTCTCTTGCTTGCGGCCGCGGAGCGCTCCGCGGCTACGTTCTCCAGGTCCTTGCGGCTTCGGATCGGTTTCATGCCTGGTCCTCCATGCGGTATCCGGCGAGCAGCTCGCGCACCTTCGCGGGTTTCACGCGCTGATGGACCTCATCGTCGATCATGACGACCGGTGCGAGACCGCACGCGCCGAAGCAGCGGCCGACTTCGAGCGAGAAGAGCCGGTCCTCCGTGGTCTCTCCCACGTCGATCCCCAGCTCGTTCTGGAACGCCGCGAGTACTTCCTTGCCGCCACGGACGTAGCACGCCGTTCCGAGGCAGACGCGGATGACGTGCTTGCCGCGCGGGACGGTGGAGAAGAACGAGTAGAACGTGACAACGCCGGCGACCTCGCTGTACGAGATATCGAGTCGCTCGCTGATGTGCTTCAGGACCGACTTGGGAAGGTAGCCGTAGAGCTGCTGTGCGTGCTGGAGGACGGGGATGAGATTGCCCTCCATCGTGAGGTGATCGTTGATGTAGCGATCGAGCTCGGCACGCGTAGCGCCGTCCTCGATCTCGTCCGACTGGGTGCGAACCTGTTCCAGCTCCATGAGGCCTCCTTGGACGGACTCCAGGAGAAGCAGCGATGACTGAATAGAGCCCCTGATATCGATATTATCTCATCGAATTGTATGACGGGTATTCGCGTGCTGTCAAAGGAAAAGCGCGGAGATACGGAGATTGGGATGGAATAGATGCGTCGCGGGCTAACCGGCCGTGAGGCCGTGCTCGATCAAATAGCGGTACACGGACAACGACGCCTTGCCTCCGTCGCCGAGTGCGACGAGAACCTGCTCGAACCCGCTGCCGGTAACGTCGCCGGCGGCGAAGAGCCCGTCTACCGCCGTCATGTTGGCGCCGTTGACCGGGAGGTAGCCACGGTCGTCTGTCGCCGGCGAGTCGCCGAGGAACTCGGTGTTCGGGATCGGCTCGGGCTCGATGAAGAAACCGTCGGCCTCGATCTTCCGTTCGCTCCCTGAGGAGGCGATTGTCACCGATCGTGCGTACTCGTCGCCTTCGAACGCCGTGAGCGTCGCCCTGTCCACGAGCGACACGCGGTCGAGCGAGCGGACGCGTTCCAGGAGGGGCGGACTGAAGCTGCCGCCCTCGAGAAGCGCAACCGTTACGGAGTCGGCGTGTATGGAGATTTCGAGCGCCGAGCTGAGCGCGCGGTCGGTCTCGCCCGCGATGAAGACGCGCTTTCCGCGCAGCAGATGCGAGTAGCTGCCGGACGAGTAGCCGAGTCCCCGCGAGAGGAACTCCGCCTCGCCCGGGACCGGATCGCGGTCGATTCGGGTCCCCGTTGCCACGATCACCGCGCGCGCCTCCTCGTTCGAGCCCTTGACCGTCTCGACCGTGAAGGAGCCGTTGCCCGCCCTGACCCCGCAGACGCCCGTGATCGCATGCGAGTTCCGGAGGTACTGGAGCCGCGTCTTGTACACCGTGACCAACTCGCTCGCGCGTATCTGTTCACCCGGGTCGGTGTCCGGAAGGTCGATCGAGTAGTTGCTTTTCCCACCGAGGTCCTCGGCGAGAACGACGTAGTCGAGCCGTTTCTTCGTTGCGTAGAGGGAGGCTGCAAGGCCCGCCGGGCCGGCGCCGATGATGATCAGGTCGCGCATCACGCCGACTATAGCAGGAAAACGCCCGCCGCACAAAGCGGCGCACGCTACTTTCGTGAACTGCCGCGAAGTCTGGGGCCTGGCAGACGCTGAGTCAGTAGTGCAGGTCCCCGATTACGATTTCGCGCGAGTACTCGGTCTCCTCGGTCGAAAGCTCCATGTCGAACTCGTACTCGTCTCCTTCCTCGTCGATGCAGATGACCTGGTACGGGATCGGCGCCTCGAACGTCTCGACCTGAAAGCTGATCGTGTCGCCGGTCCGGTTCGTCAGATTGACCGTCGCGATGCCCTCGGACCCACCAATCCCGAGTTCGTAGCGGTCGTAGGCGGAGAACTCCGAGTCCACGGCGCGTACGTCGAACGAGTCGGTCTCGCTCGGATGTGCCACGTAGAACGAGATCTCCTCGCCGTCGGCGAGAAACTCGTCCACGCCGAGGAGATCCGGGCCCCACGGCGAGTTGCTGTGCGAGAAGAAGAGCGGTCCAATCTCGAGTCCGGTTCGATTCACGAAGGTCACGTGCGAGAGCCCGGTGATCGTCGGCCTAAGGTATCGCCCGAGAGGACAGGTCGACAACGGAAATGTCGGAACTCGGAAGACTCGGTCTCGTGCGGAGGGGTCTGGGGGCAGGGTGACAGGACGGGCCGTGAACGAGCGCGGGACCCCGGACGGGGTCCCGCGCTCGTTCACGCCTTGGCGTTTCTACTGCAGGTCGGAGAGCTCGATCGCCCACGCGTACTCGGATTGCGCGTTCGAGAGCTCGACCGAGAACATGTAGACGTCCTCGTCTTCGTCCACGCTCTGGAAGTCGTAGCGGGTCGTATTGCTCGAGACCGGAACGAAGAGACTGAGCGTCTCCCCGGTCTCCAGGATCGTCTCGTCGTCGAGCATGTCGATGCCCCACATGCTGGAGTCGCCAGGGGAGAAGAAGACGTACCACATGTCGTAGCCGCTCTCGTTCACGAGGTTGACGGTGGCGAGCTCGGGGATGTCGTAGCCGCCCTCGAGGTGGTCGAGCGTGATCTCGATCGTCGCAGGACCGGAGTCGTCGATCTCGTAGTCCCAGATCAGGTAGGCGTCACCGTCTTCATCGATCGCCATGAAGTCGAAGTTATTCGAGTACTCGGGGTAGTGGATGTAGAAGCCGACCTTCTCACCGTCGTCCAGCGTGCGAGTGGTGCCCAGGACGTCCGCACCCCAGTACTCGGAATCGCCGGGGGAGAAGAACAGGTAGATGATATCGTAGCCTGTGTCGTTGACGAAGGTGACCCGGTTGAGATTGGCGGGGTCGATGGCGAACGCGCCGCCGGCCACGATGACCAAGAGCCCAACGACAAGACCCATCTTGAGAGAACGTTTCATTTACAACTCCTTCTTGCCCGGCGGGAGCCTGTTGCCGGATGATACCGAGTCTATCAATCCATGATCAGAATCTCTACTGCTGCAGAGAAGTTTGCATTGATAGCGCGTACTCCACGTATCGGGCCGCGGAGGCGGCGAGATCCTCACGCTCGGCCGGTCGCAGCGACCGAATCGTCTTCGCCGGGACCCCCGCAACAAGCGTTCCGGACTTGACTACCATCCCCGGTGGAATGAGCGCACCGGCCGCGACCATCGAGCCGGGCTCCACAACCGCGCCGTCCAGCACGATCGCACCGATACCGATGAGCGACTCGTCGCCGATCGTGCACCCGTGGAGCTTCACGCCGTGTCCACACGTGACCCGCGCGCCGATCACGAGCGGGTGCGTGTCGTGCGTCACGTGGAGCGTAGAGTTGTCCTGGACGTTGGTCTCCTCGCCGATCTCGATCGAATGGACGTCCCCCCGCACCGTCGTGTTGAACCACACGCTCGCGCGCGGACCGATCGTCACGTTTCCGATTACGATCGCTCCCGGAGCGAGGAAGACGCTCTCGTGAATGTCAGGCTCGTGCGTGCCGTAGCGATAGACCCGTCCGGAATCGTCCGTATTCATAGTCCCCGTCTCTCCATCCGGCAGTACCTTGGTCTCATGATGCGAACCCGCTCCGGCACCGCGATCGCGCTCGGTGTTCTTGTCCTCCTCACGACTGGAACCGTCGCTCACGCCCAAGATGCTGCGGTACGAGCGTACACCATCCGGCGCGAGCGGGTCACGCTCTTCGCGATGAGCGTTCTCGCCGGGTGGAGCGTGACGAACATGGCCGCGGGCACCGCGCTTTCGTTCACCTCGGACGATCCTCAGGCGGTCGCGTTTCACCAGATGAACGCCGGATGGAACATCGTGAACGCCGCGCTCGCCGTCCCGTCGCTGGTCGGAGCGCAGGCGCGTCTCTCCTCGCCGCCGGAGCTCTCGCTGGGCGAAGCGCTGGTCGAGCAAAACCGTCTCGAGGACATCCTGCTCTTCAACGCCGGCATCGACTTCGCGTACATCGCCGCAGGCTTCTACCTGACCGAGCTGGCGCGGCGCGACGACGCCGATACGGCGCAGCTGACCGGTTTCGGGCACGCGCTGATGCTCCAGGGCGGCTTCCTGCTCGTGTTCGACGCGGTGGTCTACTTCCTCCAACGCGGGATCGGCCGGGATCTCGCACGCCTGGCCGATTCCGGGCGCTAGAGCTACTTGCTTTCGCTTTCAGATTGCGGGCATAATTGCCCATCTCGATGGAGAAGCTGGATCTTCTTGCGTCAGTTGACCTCTTCTCGCAGCTTTCCCAGAGCGACCTGAGCTTGCTCGCCGATCACGCGGCGTTCTACGACTTCGCTCCCGGCGATATCGTTTACGGCGCCGGATCGGCCGACCGAGAGCTCTTCGTGATCGACCACGGTGAGGTGCGCATCGTCAAGGAAGGCGACGACGGTCGAGAGATCGACCTCGCGCGTTTCGTTGGCGGCGAGAGTTTCGGTGAGCAGGACTTCCTGAGCGAAGCCCCGCGCACCGCAGGGGCCGTCGCCGAGGCCGAGACCCGAATCCTCATCTTTCCTGCCCGCGGTACCTCGCTGGACGAGCTCATGGTCGAGCACCCGAATCTCTACGCTCGTATGCTTCATCAGTTTCTGGTGATCGTGGCCGGCAGGATCAGGTCGATGAACGCGCTCGTGAGCGAAAACTCGAGCTGGGTGCAAGAGCTCCGTCAGCAGGTTTTCGGCGACAAACTGACCGGGCTCTATTCGAAGAGCTATCTGGAGGATGAGGTCGACGGTTTACTCGACAGGAGCCGCGGCGGGGCGGGGGTCCTGCTCGTGAAGCCGGACAACTTCAAGCTCATCAACGACTCGTTCGGTCACGAGGTCGGCGACCGCGTGCTCCGGATCCTCGCGAATCATCTCCGGACGCTCCTTCGCGACTCGGATGTCGCCGTGCGCTACCGCGGAAACGAGTTTGCCGTGGTTCTCCTCGCGACGAGCGCGGACGACGTGATGCAGTGCGCCGAACTCATTCGAGCACGCATGCCGGAAGCCGATCTCTCTCCGGTGACCGGAGAAGCCAAGATCCCGCTCACCTTCAGCGTGGGCGTGGCAATCTCCCCGGACCACGGGACGGACGCCGCCACGCTTTCCGCGAAGGCTCACGAGCGTGTGTTCGCAGCTCGCGATGCGGGCGGCAACCGTGTGCTCGTCACGGAGTCGCAGGAGCACGCCTCGTGATCTCCGCCGATTTGCTCCACCGCGTTGCGATCCTCGAGAACCTGGCGAGCGACGAGCTCGACATCTTCCGCCGCTTCCTCGAGGAGGTGAGGTGCGATCCCGGCTGCGTTGTCTTCCGCCAGGGCGACGAAGGGCATGAGCTCTACATCGTTGGGGAAGGCACCGTGTCGGTTCGCGTCCGGGCGAACGGCGGTGTGGACGTTGATGTCGCCCAGCTCGGACCGGGAGACTTCTTCGGTGAGATGTCCATCTACGAGGACGCGCCTCGTTCCGCCACTTGCGTCATGCCCGGCGGCGGTCGGCTCTTCCGGCTCCAGAAGGAGCACCTCTTCTCGCTCATGAGCAGGCATCCGCACACGGCGACCAAGGTTCTTCATCGGATGGTGAACATCACGACCGGACGGCTCACGCGGACGAGCTCGTTTCTCTCCGATCTCGTGCAGTGGGGCGAGAACGCCCGGCGGCGAGCGATCACCGACGATCTCACCGGGCTCTATAATCGACGCTACCTGGACAGCGCGCTCGAGCAGCAGATCACGGAGACGCTCGTGAAGAACCGCATCTTCAGCCTCATCATGATGGACCTCGACCACTTCCACGCGATCAACGACACATACGGGCAGCCGTTCGGCGATCGATTGATCGCCTCGGTCGCGCCGCCTCTGCGAAGCATACTCGGCACGACGGGCATCGCGGCACGGTACGGCGGCGACGAGTTCACGATCATCCTGCCCGGTGCAGCCGCGGACGAGGCGCTCGAGAGCGCCGAGGCGATCCGTCGGGCAGTGGCGTCGCTCGAGGTGCTCGGTCCGTCCGGGATCGTGCGTGTGACCGCGAGCCAGGGGATCGCAGAGTTCCCGCGCCACGGTTCCACGCTCGAGACGATCAAGCAGGCCGCGGACAAGGCGCTCTACCGCGCCAAGGAAGCCGGTCGAAACCGCGCGATTCTCTGCTGATAGACCTTACCGACCCGTACGGACTGCCTCATTCCGGCCGGCGAGAAGACCGCAGGCGGCACCGATGTCCTGACCCCGCGACTCTCTGATAGTCGTCGTGACTCCGGATCGCTTGAGGACGGACTGGAAGCGTTCGATCGCCGGTCTCGTGCTCGGACGGAACCTCGCTCCCGGGAAGGGATTCCACGGGATCAGATTCACTCGTGAAGGAACTCCCCGGATCAGTTCGCGCACCGACTCTGCCTGTGCGGGCGAGTCGGTGACGCCGTCGATCATCGTGATCTCGAACGACAGACGCCGCCTCCCGGTACCCGTGAACGGCGGCAAGGCGAGTTGCGCCCGGTGCCTGAGCAGCTCCACGATCGTCGCGATCGGGTGCCGGTTTTCGGACGGGACGAGCGGGAGCCGGTCCTCGCGTTTCGCCGCGTGCATGCTGATTGCGATATTTGCGTCCGTGGAGTCGATGAGTCGCTCGAGATCGGGGAGGATACCCACGGTCGACACCGTGATTCTACGCGGGCTGAAGCCGTAGCCCCAATCGGCGGTGAGAACCTCCAGGGTGGACAGCACCTCGGCGGTGTTGTCCAGCGGTTCGCCCATACCCATGAAGACGAAGTGCGTGACCAGATCACGCTCCGGCAGGTTTCGGTACTGCCCCAAGATCTCGGCGGCCGAGAGGTTCTGCCGCAGTCCTTTGCGGGCGGTCAGGCAGAACTTGCAGCCGATACGACAGCCCGCCTGGCTCGAGACGCACAGCGTCAGTCGATCGCGATCCGGGATGAGGGCGGACTCGAACACGTCGCCGTCAGACGCCTGCCACGTGTACTTCTTCGTTCCGTCGCTGCTGACGCCTGCCGTAGTCGGTAACGGCGCGCGAACCTCGTGCTCGTTCGACCACGCGTCGCGCAGCGGCGCGGGCAGATTCGTCATCGAGGCAACGGACTCAGCGTGATGACGATAGAGCCACTCGGCGATCTGTCGTGCGCGGTAGGCGGGCAGGCCCTCGCTCAGCACGAGCCGCGAGAGTGCGTCGATCGTCCGACCGTACAGGTTCATCGCCTCAAATGTACCTGCCCGCGCGCGAGGAGTGTAGGGAGACGCGGTCTCCGTCCACGCGCGTTCCCACGCGATGCGGGTCGGGCACAACGCGATAGGCTGCGGAAGAGGTTCGCCATGAAGAGCGCGATTGAGGTCAGCGATCTCGTCAAGGTGTTCGTGCCGTGCGGCGCCGGATCGCGGAACGCCACGACGGTTCGGGCGGTGGACGGCATCTCGCTCGTGGACGATCCGCTCGAAGCGAAGCGGCGAATCGGAGTCGTGCCGCAGGAGGTCGCGCTCTATCCGCGACTGACTGCGCGGCAGAACCTCGAGTACTTCGGCCGCATGTACGGGCTCGGCGGACGCCGCGATCATCGTTCAGGGTGGATTCTCCGAGCGTGCCTCCGCCGACGGTTCCGCCGTGGTCCGGCTCGTCTTTGCGGAGAGCGACCCGCAGCTCTCAAGCCGTCTCAACCCGCTCGTGGATTCCGCGGCGCGACGTACCGCGACGCTCGTGGAGGCCGGTCGTGCCGCGCGGGATCTTGCCGCAGCCGGGTACGCAGACGCAGCCGCCGGACTCGCGCGCGATCGCGCGCGCGAAATCGTCTCCGAACCGAGGATCGCCGTCGCGGCGATGCTGGTGGGCGACCGCCGGCGATGGACGCTGCAGCGCACGCTCATCGCTCCGGTCTCGCGCGGCGTGTTCGTTGCCGGGAAGATCACCGGGCGACTCCTTGTCGGTATCGCTCAATACAGCGTGGCGATCGGGAGCGGGCTCGTACTCGGTGCGGTCTTCGGAATCGACTTCGGGAGCTCTCCGCTCGTGCTCGCGATGACGCTCGCCCCGCTTGGCGGTCGCTCGACATCGAAATCATCCCGGACATCATGCGCCGAGTCGCCGTCATTTCGCCGTTCTACTGGGTGATGGAAGGGTTCCGCGCCGCCCGCTCAGCGTTCGCAGCATATCTGCCGTCATCCGGTCCAGGTCGTACTCGGGTTCCCAGTCCCACTCCACGCGTGCCGCGTAGTCTTCCAAGGAGTTGGGCCAGCTGTTCGCGATGGCCTGGCGAACCGGGTCCACGTCGTAGACGATCTCGAACTCCGGGATGTAGCGTCTGATGTACGCCGCCTGGTCCTCCGGCGAGAAGCTCATCGCGGTGACGTTGAACGCGTTCCGGTGACGAAGCCGTGCAGGATCGGCCTCCATCACGTCGATCGCAGCTTTGATCGCGTCCGGCATGTAGATCATGTCCAGGTAGGTGTCGCCCTGGAGGAAGCACGTGTAGCGCTCGTCGCGCACCGCGGCGTAGTAGATGTCAACCGCGTAGTCGGTCGTGCCGCCGCCGGGCGGAGTCACGTTCGAGATGATGCCGGGAAAGCGGACGCCACGCGTATCCACACCGAACTTGAAGTAGTAGTAGTCGCAGAGCAGCTCGCCCGCAACCTTCGTGACACCGTACATCGAGGTGGGACGTTGAATCGTATCCTGGGGCGTGAAGTCTTTCGGCGTCTGAGGCCCGAATGCGCCGATGGACGAGGGTGTGAAGACGCTCGCACCGACCTCGCGCGCAACCTCGAGCACGTTCACGAGCCCGCCCATGTTGATCTCCCACGCCTCGTGCGGTCGGTTCTCGGCCGTTGCGGAGAGGAGCGCCGCGAGGTGATAGATGCGTGTGATCCGTTCGTTCTTCACGACGTTGGCCAGCGCGGATGCGTCGCGGGCGTCCAGCCGGTAGAAACGTGCCGGGGTCTGGGTCGACGGTTCGCGGACATCGGTGATGGTGACTGCGGACTCACCGTAGTGCCGACACAACTCCACGGCGAGTTCCGAGCCGAGTTGTCCGAGGCCGCCGGTCAGTAGTATCCGCTCGCTCATCGTACCTTTGACGCTCCGCTGTGTGTTCACTATAATGAACTCGCCTGTATAGTATGATGATCGCGCGGCGATCGTCAACGGAGGAGAGTGCATGAAACCGGTGCCGCCACCCCAGATCGGGTCGAACATCCAGCGCATTCGCAAGGAGGAGGGCCTCACGCTGGACGCGCTCGCCGAACGCAGCGGTGTCTCCAAGGCGATGCTCAGCCAGATCGAGTCGGAGAAGGTCAATCCCACAGTTCTCACGATCTGGAAGATCGCCCGCGGACTCGAAGTCGAGCTGGACGCGATTCTCAAGGGGGGGTGGGAGCCGGCACGGAAGTTCGCGGTCACGCGAGCGCAGGACGTCGCCGTACTCGATACCGCCGAGAACGGTCCGCACATACAGGTCTACTCCCCGCTCTCGATGGCGGAGGATCTGGAGATGTACTACCTCACCTTCGATCCCGGGACCGCGCTCGTCTCACGTGCGCACGCGCCCCGGTCGGAGGAGTTTCTCACCGTGATCAAGGGACGCATTCGCGTGGAAGCCGGCGATCGCCAGGCCGAGCTCGGGCCGGGCGACTTCATCGTCTATCACTGCGACGTGGACCACATCATCGAGAATCCCTCGGACGAGCTCGCGCGCGTCCACATGGTCGTCCGTTTCCACCGCGCGCAGTTTGCCTGAACCGTTCACTTCGCCCGATATTGAAGAGATGGAGATCGTCGTCTTCGAGGTGGAGGAGTGGGAACGCGAGTGCTTCAAGGAGCTCTCGGACGGGCATCACGTGACCTTCGTCCGCGAGCCGCTTACCGCGGCGAACGTGGACGGGTACCGCGACGCTGAGGTGATCTCCGTCTTCATCTACTCCAAGGTTTCGGCCGAAGTGCTCGCGAAGCTCCCGCGCGTGAAGCTCGTCGCGACCCGATCGACCGGCTACGATCACATCGATCAGGCATGGTGCGACGAGCACGGCGTACCGGTCACGAACGTCCCAACGTACGGCGACAACACCGTCGCCGAGCATACGATGGGGTTGCTGCTCACGATCAGTCACAATCTCGTGGAAGCGATCGATCGGACGCGCAAGGGCGACTTCAGCTTCGTTGGTCTGCAGGGATTCGATCTGCGCGACAAGGTCTTCGGCGTGATCGGGACCGGTAGCATCGGCCGGCACGTCATCCGGATGGCCCGCGGCTTCGATATGGAGGTCGTCGCCTTCGATGTGAAGCCGAACGAGGATCTCGCGCGGGCCCTCGGCTTCCGCTACGTATCGTGGAATGATCTCCTTTCCACCTCGGATGTCGTGTCGCTCCACGTCCCGTACTCCGAGAAGACGCACCATCTCATCGACGAAGAGGAGTTCGAGAAGATGAAGGACGGCGTCGTCTTCCTCAACACGGCTCGCGGGCCGTTGATGAACGTGAAGGCGCTCGTCCAGGCGATCGCGAAGAAGAAGGTCCGTGCGGTCGGCCTCGACGTCCTTCCCGAGGAACCCACGATCCGAGAGGAAGCGGAGCTTCTGCACAAGGCGTTTCGCGAGCAGCATCACATGGAGACGCTCTTCGCCGACCACATCCTGCTGCGGCTTCGAAACGTCTACATCACGCCGCACAGCGCCTTCAACACCCGCGAAGCGGTCGAGCGGATTCTCCTCACGACCGTTCGCAATATCCGGACGTTCGTGGACGGTCGACCCGAGAACGTCGTCAACCAGGCAGGTCAATGAAACTGGACGAGCTCTACGATCTCTTCGACCGGCTTCGGCCCTTCCGCCGCCGTGCCGCGGCGGCGATGCTGCGCAACGAGCTTGGGCGCGGCGCGTCGTTCCCGATCGGGTCGTGCGAGACGTGCCGCGCGACACTCCACGAGCTGGAGTCTGCCTCTTCTCTGCTCGCGTCGCTCCCGGGATCCGGGACGCAGCGGGAGCTCCTCGTTGACGGGCGCCATGCAACCCTGAATCTCGACTACGAGATCACCGAGCTCGAGCGCGACGTCACCTGCCTGCGCGACGGTCCGGCCGCCGTCTCTCGGCTGTTGTGGGCTCCCGAGTCCTCCGGTGAGCAGATCGACGGTATGCTCGAGCTCTTCGGCGACACCGCCTACGCCGCGGCGTTCAGCGACCGCGACGGCACGATCACGAATTACTGCGGTCGTTACCGTTCGTCGCACCAGCCGCTGTACGCGGCAGTCGAAATCGCGCGATTCGCCCGCGACCGATGCGACGAGTTCTTCGTCGTCACCTCGGGCCCGCTCTACGGGCACGGGCTCCTCTCGTTGAGCTCGTTCCCCGACGAGACGGTTCACCTCGCCGGGAGCAAGGGGCGCGAGTTTAAGCTCGCCGACGGCAAGACCGGGAGCTACCCGCTCTCGGACGAGCAGCGCGCGGCGATCATCCGCCTCGACCATGACGTGCAGGAGCTGCTCGACCGACCGGAGTACCGGCTCCTGAGCGCGATCGGCTCCGGCTACCAGCGCAAGTTCGGTCAGCTGACCGTCAGCCGTCAGGACGTCCACCGCAGCGTGCCGGAGGACCTCTCCGGGGCGTTCCTTCACGATGTTCGTCGCCTCGTTGGCCGTGTGGATCCCGAGCACACGCGGTTCGAGATCGACGACACGGGTTTCGATGTCGAGATCACGCTGGTGGCGGAGGGTGATCGCAGGCGCGGATTCGACAAGGGAGACGGCGTTCGTTTCCTCGTCGACAGCCTCGCGCTCGATCTCCGCGGCGTACCCGTGCTGGTGTGCGGCGACACTCCCGGCGATGTGCCGATGCTCGAGTCCCTGGCCGAGGCGGGAGCGCGCACCCACGCCGTCTTCGCCACCGAGGACGAAGCGCTCCGGCGCGTGGTACGGGAGCGGGCAACGGCGTCGGCGTTTTGCTCGGGGCCGGACGTTCTCGTCGCGGCGCTCGGTAGCGCGGCAGACAGAGGAGGAACGAAGTGAGCACCACGAAGAAGAGCGTCCCGGAAGCAGCGATCTTCGATCTGGACGGCGTGATCACGGACACCGCCGTGATCCACTTCCGAGCGTGGAAGGAGACGTTCGACGCGCTGCTCGAGCGGCGCGAGGGGCCGGGATTCCGCCCCTTCGAGCATGATCGCGATTACGTTCCGTACGTGGACGGCAAACCACGCTACGACGGCGTAGCCGCCTTCCTCGAGTCGCGCGGCATTGAGCTTCCGCACGGTGACGCCTCCGACGAGCCGGGCGATTCGACCGTCTGCGCGGTCGGGAACGCGAAGAACAAGCGATTCCGGGAGATCGTCCTTGGGGGCGATATTCCCGTGTTCGAGTCCACGGTGAAGATCGTGGACGAGCTCCGCGAGCGGGGAGTTCGCTGCGGCGTTGCGAGCTCGAGCCGCAACTGCCGGTTCGTGCTCGAGTCGGCGGGGCTGCGCTCGCGGTTCGAGACCGTCGTGGACGGCACCGACAGCCGCGAGCTCGGTCTGAACGGGAAGCCCGCCCCGGACATTTTCGTCACGGCGTGCGAGCGCCTGGATTCGGATCCCACGCGAAGCATGATGGTCGAGGATGCCTATTCGGGAGTGGAAGCCGGCCGGAACGGCTCGTTCGGATTCGTGCTCGGGATCGCGCGGAGCGTTGACCCGGAGGGACTACTCGAACGCGGCGCTCACCGCGTGGTGAGCGACATGAGCGAGATTGGCGTGGAGGATATCGTGAAGTGGTTCGCCCGCTAGAACGAGCCCTTGTTGCGTTCGTGGACGCGCTTGCTCTTCGGGCGGCGCTTGCCGTAGCTGCCTCGCCAGATCTTGCCTTTCCTGCTCTTTCGGTCGCCTCGTCCCATGGTGGTGCCTCCGATCTCAAAGGTAGCGAGCATGCACGAGAACGGGTAGGGGCGCTCCCCGTATGTCGGCGGACGGCCGAGGCCGCCGCCGCGCCTGCACGCCCTGTCGACCGTCCCCGAGCGCGGCCGCGGTTCGGTTCCCTCTGCGGCGCCACAGGTGTATTCTCTAGGCATGCAAGAGTCGATGGTGAAGTTCGTGCTCGTCCTCCTCGCGTTGCTGTCCTTGGTGCTCGGAGGCCTGTTGCTGCTCGTGCCGGGCGGTTTCGTCTCCTTCTCTCAGGCGGAAGCGGCGAACCTCGCCTGGTTGCGAAGCCTCGGCGCGAGCCTCGTCTCCGTGCAGGGCTTCGGGCTCGCGCTTATCGCGTTCCGGCGGCGCGACACGAATCCGCTGCTCGGGATCATCGCCTTGGCGACCACGGTCCAGACCGGCGTGCTTTGGTATTCGCTCGTGACCGGCGAGTTCACGGCCCAGATGCTGTGGATCGTGATCGTGCCGGGGATTATCGCGACCACGGCGGTCGTGCTCCTCTGGGCCGTGTGGATCTCGCGGCGCAGGAGCGTGAAGACGCTCGGCGGCGGTCCGCAGCAGATCGCGCAGGGGTACCAGGCCGAGGCGTCGCAGCAGAGCGCCGCACACGCCGAACAGCCCACCGGAACGCCCGAGCAGCAAGGTTCGTGACAAACGGCGAGTGAACCGTCGACCTAATCCGGCTCTCTGAGGACCTCGTCACGTTGGTATTCGTCCGGTATCTCGATGCCCACAAGAGCGGCGAGCTCGAGCCAGACGTCCGGCACGCCGAGACGCACGGTCACCGGTGACCCGTCCGCCGGGTGGCGGAAGGTGAGCATCCGCGCGCGCAGGAAGAGGTGCTTCTCGCCGACGCGCGCCCACGCCCAGCGATTGTACGTTTTGTCGCCGTGCTTGTTGTCGCCGATGACCGGGTGGTTGACGCGGTGCAGGTGTCTGCGCGCCTGGTGCGTGCGGCCGGTGTGCAGCCGCGCTTCCACGAGGCTGAACCAACCCTCGCCGTAGCGGCCGATCGGCTCGCGCACCTTGCCTCGCACGATCGTCCGGTAGTCGGTGCTCGCGTGGCGCTCCTCGTCGCGCGTGGCGTGCGCGATCGGCGTCTCGATCGTCCCTTCGTCGTCCAGGTGGCCGCGGACGATCGCGAGGTAGCGTTTCTCGACCTCCCGTTCCCGGAACTGCCGAGAGAGCTCGCTCGCGGCCGCGCGCGTGCGGGCGAGGACCATCGCGCCGGTCGTCATCCGGTCGAGGCGGTGGACGTTGTGGATTGACTGCCCCAGGCGGCTTCCGAGGACCATCACGACGGTCGGGCTCCCGCGGTCGTAGCTGTTCGCGTGCGTCAGCATCGCCGGCGGCTTGTCGACGACGACGAGGTCGTCGTCCGAGTAGACGATTCTGATCGGGCCGCTCGACTCGTGGATCGGCATGTGGGGATTGTACGACACGACGGACGCCCGGTGAAGCCGGTACGCCAGGGGCGACGGTGCCGCGATCAGCGGGCCGACCGGAGGTCGCGGTCTGGACACGCCCGGCGGAGTCGGGGCAGTCTTTGTGCGTGACCGTGCGGCAGTTTCTCGAGGTCGTTGAGATTCGAACGAAGGTGATCAGCGTCTCCACGTACGTGCTCGCGACGCTGTACACGCTCGCTGCCGGCCACGATGTCTCATGGCTCCACGCCGCGCTGCTCGGCGTGGCGGTGCTCTGCGTGGATATGGGGACGACCGCCTTCAACACCTTCTACGACTACGTCCGGGGCGTGGACTCGCCGGTGTTGACCGTGGAGCCGGGCAAGGTGCTCGTCCACGAGGGGGTGGCACCCGCGCACGCCTTCCTCGTCTCCGTGGGCCTCTACGTGTTTGGAGCGGCGGCCGGGATCGCCGTCGCTGCGATCTCCACCTGGTGGATCGTGCCGGCGGGAATCCTCAGCATGGCGGTGGGCTTTCTCTACAACGGCGGGCCGCTCCCGATCTCGCGCACGCCGCTCGGGGAGCTCTTCGCCGGAGGGTTCCTCGGCACGGTACTCTTCCTCGTGGTGGTCGCCGTTCACACCGGCGAGGTGACGGTGGGGGGCGTGGTCGCCTCGGTCCCGAGCACGCTCGTCATCGCGCTCGTCCTGACCGTGAACAATACGTGCGATCTCGAGGGCGACCGGGCGGCCGGCAGGCGAACGCTCTCGATCGTGCTCGGTAAACCGGCGGCGGTCGTGGTCATGGACGTCCTCTGCGCCGCGGCGTATCTCCTGCTCTTCTCCATGACGCTCGGTCGGTATGCCGGACTGATACCGCCGGACTCGCTCGTGCCGGCGCTCCCGCCCGTGGGGGCGACGTTCGTGGGTGCCGGCGCGGTTGCAACGACGATTCTGTTCGTGGGGATGCACCGGCGAGGATTCAGCCACGCGACGAAGCATCCGAACATGGTCGCGATCATCCGCGTCGTTGCGGTCTTTACGATCGCCTATGCAGGGGCGCTCGCGGTGAGCTGAAGCACCTGCGCGGCGCTCGCATGCTCGCCACGCCGCGGGCCGTTCGAAAATGTCAGGAAGCTTGCAGGTCGGACCTCCGGAACCCACGAGGTGACGTCTCCGTTGAGGCCCCCCAGCGTTCTCAACCATGCCGGCCACGCGCTGATCGCCGGATATCCAGATCACGCCTCGATTCGTGGCGTTCCGTGGCTGTATCGTGGCCGTCAAGCCGGTATCCAACCGCGAGCGAGAGCAAGAGGACGACCAATCCCGACAGAACGACTCGTTTCGCCATGAACCCGCCTCCCGTTCGAAATGAGAGTGTCGGAGAGTCGGCGATTTTCAATTCTGCATCGGAACAAGTCCGTTATCACGGTAGTGAGAGCGGATCGAGCGTTGTTCCACCGGCAGGCACCGGAAGAAACCTCCGTGGCCCAATTCGGACTCATGAAGTATAGTACAGACGTGAACGCGTACGAGGAGATCGTAAACCGATCGAGCGACTACATCACGCTCATCAACCGGGACTACGTCTACGAGATCGCCAACGACGCGTACTGCCGGCAGATCGGTCGATCACGCGAACAGGTCGTGGGTCACACCGTTGCCGAGGTGTGGGGTTACGACCGGTTCGACTCCGCTATCCGACCGAATCTCGACCGCTGCTTCGGTGGCGAGCAAGTGAACTACGTGGACAGGTTCACCTTCGGTGAGATCGAGCGGAGTATCCACGTCTCGTTCTTTCCGTACATGCGGGACGGTATGACGACCCATGTGCTCGTCTTCTCGCACGACATCACGCGACTGAGTCAGGTCGAGGAGAAACTGACCAACTACGAGCTCCGCGATTCCACGACCGGCTTGTTCAACCGGAGATCGATGGAGATCATCGTGGATAAGGAGCTCGAGCAGGCCCGCCGCACCGATAGCTCGCCGCGAGCCGTGATGTTCATATTCGTGGACAATCTTAGCCAGATCATCGACCTCTACGGTCATCAAACGGGCGACCTTCTACTGGAGAACACGGGGCTGCGTGTCGCGAGGTGTCTCGAGAGCGGCGACTATGCCTTCCGTTCGGACGGCAACGAGCTCGCGGTCCTCATCACCACGATCCGGGACCGGGTCGAGCTCGCCACGACCGCGACGAGGATACTCCACGAGATCACGCTCCCGTACCAGTACGGCGGCGCGACGCTCGCAGTAGGGGCTCGAATAGGCATCGCGATTTTCCCGAACGACGGGAAGACCCGGGAAGAGCTCGTGCGGAACGCGCACGTTGCGATGTCCGATGCGAGGCAACGCCGTGCCCCCTACGTGTTCTTCGACTCTGAGTTGCACCGGGCGATTCAGGCTCGGCTGGCGCTCGGGGCCGAGCTCGGATCGGCGGTCAAGGACGGCCAGTTTCAGCTCAACTTCCAACCGATCGTGAACACGAAGGGGACGGCGATCGGGGCCGAAGCGCTCCTGCGGTGGCACCATCCCGATCGGGGTCTGCTCATGCCGAACGAGGTCATTCCGATTGCCGTGGAGTCGGAGCTCATGGTTTCAATCGGACGATGGGTCCTCTTTGAGGCATGCAATCAGGTCAAGCGGTGGTCGCGCGATCGCGACTTTTTCGTGACCGTGAACATGACGGCCGGCGAGTTCCTGGACCGCCACATGCTCGAGAGCGTGAAGCGGGCGATGACCCGCTCCGGGATCGAGCCCTCACAGCTCAAGCTGGAGATCACGGAGAGCGAGTCGATGGCCGATCCGGAGGCTGCGATCGAGCGGATCGAGACTCTTCAGACGGCCGGGGTCGACGTCCTGATCGACGACTTCGGGACCGGTCAATCGTCGCTCTCGTACCTGAGGAACCTTCCCGCCCGCATCCTCAAACTCGATCAGTCGTTCACCGCCGACCTCGCCGACCCGGATACCGGGCACTCCTTCCTGGGTCACATGATCGCGGCAATGAAGAGCCTCTCCAAGATCATCGTTCTGGAAGGCGTGGAGAGCCCGGAGGAAGCCCGCGATGCGGTCAGGCTGGGCTTCGATTTGCTCCAGGGAGACTACTTCGGGCCCGCGGTTCCACCGGCGGAGTTCGACCTCTTCCTCTCACAGAAAGCAACGGCTCGCCGGTAGCCGACGCACGTCTACCGAATCTCGTAGAACTCCGAAAGCGTCGTCCCGGTGCTCCATCGCTCGGGAGGATGAGTCGGGTCGAAGATGTCCGCCGCTCCGTGCGCGGCCGGGACCGACCGATACCGCGGAGACCGCGACATTGACATAGTCTGGTTCGAGGTACGCATGGAGGCTCACGAGATCGAGGGACGAATCGCCGGAGAAGGCGTCACCGGCGGCGTCCACGGCGAGCGGGTCGCCGTAGGCCGGCTCGATCGCGCCGTCCACGGGTAGCCGGTCTCCACGATCACTGCGTTGCGATCGAACCGCCCGCGCAAGTAGCCCACGAAGCTTCGCGTCCTGCTGATCGAGAAGTCGCTCCATTCGGGGGAGATCAACACGCGTTGACATCGCGTTTGAATCAGGCTGCCACGAGGTGTGGCTGTCGTCGGCGAAAACCTGGTTCTATCACAGGGCCAGCCGCGCCCGGCTGAACCGGCGTCTCGCGATCGCCACGAGTACCGCATCCGTCGCGGCAAGAACGCCCGCGAGCGCAACGGGAAGAGCCGCGAGGTTCGCCCCGGACACGAGCGCGTTGAGCCCTGCCGTGATCGAGTCGGGCAGAAAGCCGACCGCGAACAGCGGCAGTACGAAGACGAACATCGCGATCGTCAGCGACTGCTGGGCCGCCCTGGCGGTTGGTGCCCTCATCGAGACGAGCGTCCCGATTCCGGCCGCCAGTCCGGCCACGAGCAGCGGAAAGGCGATGAGTCCGGCCAGGATCGGCGGCGCGTAGAACGCTACCGCGCCCTCCCAGTGTGCGACGTTCACCGTGACCGCCGCGACGAGCGCGACGATCCACAACTGACCAACCGCGTAGACGACGGCCGCGGCCATCTTCCCGAGGAGGATTGCGTCGTCCGAGAGGCGTGTCGCGAGGAGCGTCTCCAGCGTATGTCGTTCCCGCTCGCCGGCGATCGCATCCGCGATCGACGAGGTGACGAGCAGAAAGGGGAGCCACGCCCACGAGAAGAGCGAGACGGGGGACGAGACCCACTCCGTTCCCCACTCGAGCGGCATGACGACACCGAAGACGAGGCAGAATACGGCCAGCGTGACCTTCGAACGCTTGCCCGAAGCGCCGAGCCACTCGCCGAGGTCTTTCCAGATAATGGTTCCAATGTCACGCAACATCCTCTCCTCCTTCAGGCTCAACGAGCGCCAGAAACGCTTCCTCCAGGCTCGCGGTCCCCTTGCGTACTTCTTCAATGTCCACGCCCCGCGACACCAGGAGCTTCACGATCGGTGCAGCGGGCGTGTTCTGATCCAACGTGATCGTGAAGCCGGCGCGCTCTGTTCTGACCTCGCGCACGCCGGCGAGTGTCGCAAGCTCGTCCGCGATCGCGCGCCGTCGTTCGGAATCGCTCGGATGCGGGGCCACGACCTCCACCCGTCGTCCGCCCGCGAGACCGCGGATCTCGTCCGGCGTTCCCTCGGCCACGAGACGTCCGTCGCGGAGCACTCCGATCACGTCGCAGAGCTTCTCCGCTTCGCCGAGGTTGTGCGTCGTCAGGAACACCGTGGTTTCGTCCTTGCTCACGAGCTCTCGCAGATCTCGGACGAGCGCGGCGGAGGCGACCGGATCGAGGCCGGACGTGGGCTCGTCCAGGAACGCGAGGCGGGGCCGATGGTAGAGAGCGCGCGCGACGGCGAGCTTGCGCTTCATACCTCGGCTCCAGTCGCCGACCGGATCGGTCTTTCGCTCCGAGAGACCGAGGCGATCCAGGAGCTCGCCCGTCCGCGCAGCGCGCTCGTCACGGTCCATCTTCCAGATGCGGCCGGCGAGGTCGAGGTTCGTCTCCGCGCTCAACCGCTCGTACAGCCCGTCGTGCTCGAGGAGCGCACCGCACTGCGCGCGGACGGAGTCCGCGTCGTGTCGCACGTCGATCCCGAATACCTCCGCATCCCCGGAATCGGGCGTCACGAGTCCGAGCAGGAGCCTGATTGTCGTCGTCTTTCCCGCGCCGTTCGGTCCGAGAAACCCGTAGATACCGGCCGGCTTCACGCCGAGGTTCAGGCCGTCCACCGCCCGCAGCGAGCCGAACGTCTTGTTCAGTCCGTGAGTCTTGATCGCGTATGTCATGTTGCTCCTCCGATTCCGTCCATGAAACTGCCCATGAGCGCTCGGTACTCCGCGAAGGCTACCCGCCCCGCGTCCGTGAGCGTGACGAGTGTGAGCGGGCGCTTGCCCTCGTACGTCTTGGTGACCTCCACGTACCCTGCATCTTCCAACTTGCTGAGATGCGACGAGAGGTTCCCCTTCGTGAGCTCCGTTTCCCGCTGGACGAAGAGGAAGTCGGCGCGATCCACGCCCGAGAGGAGGGCGCAGATCATCAGTCTCGCCGGCTCGTGGATGATGCGGTCCACGCTCGCGACCGACGGACGTTCCTCGCCCGGAGCCTTCGCTCGCTCGCGCTCGCGCCTCTTCATTCCTCTTTCCTCCCGTCTTCGGAGGCGGGCTCGCCCTCCGCCGGGCGGGGATGTTCTCGCAGGTAGCGCACCAGCGCGCCCGCGCCCGCGATCGCGCTCGCGACACCCGTCGCACCGAAGAGCGTCGAGAACGCGACCTCCGGGTCGTCCGTCACGAGGCTCAGCGCGACGGCGAACACCGCCGAGATCGCACCGACAACCACGATTCGTACGAGTCCGAGTCGCACTCCGACCCAGCCGAGCGCGACCGCCAGTCCGGCGCCGCCGACCAGCACCGGTACGTAGACCAGATCCACGAGGAGGAACCCAACAACCGAGACGATCGCTGCGGCCGCTGCGACCGCGGCAGATCGCACCCAGCGTCGGGGCGATCTCCGGAACGAGACGTATCCCGTTCGCGGAGCGCTGATCCGGCTCTTGAGCCTCGCCACGATTCGCGACGCGAGCAGCATCCCGCCGGGAATGATCGCGATGTACCCCACGGTGAGGATCCGGCCGACCGTGTTGTCCTCCGGCAGCAATCCGACGACGCCGTAGTAGACGGCGTACGCTGCGAAGAGGACACCGAGGACGAGCTCCCAGATACCGTCCTCGTACCAGTACGCCTGCCCTCGTCGTTGCATGGTTTCGATGCCGTTGTTTGTCATTGACCCTCCGCAAACTGGTCTGCTTTGCAAACCTTGAGAAGAGAGTACCTCGGAGGATCGCGTTCGTCAAGCAGTCGCGGCGCGTCGGGTGGTGGCGCAGGCCGTGGCCGAGCTCAACCGCGGCGGTCCGCGGTCACTCATACCGGCCACGACTTCGCGCCGGCTCAGACGATTCCGCGCAGCGAAGCAAAACCATCCACGATCCGCGCTTCGGTCTCGCACGCCTGCTCGAGCGTGAGAACCGCCTCCTGAACGCGCCGCTCGCCGTTCGAGTGGCTCACCTTGGATTCCTTGAACCGGGAGAGAAGCATCGCGGTGTCCACGTACCTCGCGCCGATCTCGGCAACCCGCTCGCGTACCGGCTCCGCGCAGGCGGACGCCAGACGTTCCAGGTAGTGGCCGAGCCAGTAGCGGCCGCCGATCTGGAACTCGATAAGATGGCACCTCGTGTACGCATCGTCGATCTTGCTCCGCCTCTCAGGGTCCCGCACGTCCTCAACGAAGCGCCTGAATGCCGCAACTCCGTAGCACTCCTGTCGCTGCCCGAGATCGGCGCCCGGATGGTGGTCCTGCCACGTCACGACGGTCTCCGCGAGCAGATCGACGATGTGCTCGGCGGACTCCGGTCCCGACACGCGTTCAACGTAGGCGTAGCCTTCGGCCTCGCCGAATGCGCGTACGAAGCGCGAGAACGGCTCCCACGGGACGGCTCCGTTGATCGCCGGACCGCCGGACGGCGACGCCCCATGGACGATCCGCTCGAGCGGTTCGCCTCCGTCCTCGTATCCGTAGCAGAGTCCTGCCTCCGGGCCGGCGACGAAGAGCCCTCGCCCCGCATCGACGGCGGCCCGAATGAAGCCGAACGCTTCCTCCGGGTCGCTCGTCCGCAGCTCGGACGCGCGATAGCCGGTCAGCGTGACCAGTCGCTCGGTGCCGCCCACCGTGCAGCAGTACATCGGTTCGATCGACTCTTTGCCGTAGCTGAAGACGAGGGTCTCGCCGCTCGCGGCCACGATCGCGCCCAGATCGGCACCCGCCCGGGCACTGTGGGAAATGAGCAGGTAGTACACGTGCGGCCATGACGGAGGGATGGGATCTACGTGTTCCCAGGCAAGCGTTCTGAGACCGTCGATCTGCGGCATCACACCCCCTTCGGGACTACGTTTCAAGGATAGATCCGCGCGCAAGCCCGTATCAAGGCGCGGTAGGGTGGGGCGGCGCGCAAAACCGACGTGGAGAATTCCTGAGCGCCGAGCATGGGCAGGGGCGAGCGGTGGCTATCGCCAGACCGAGCGAATCAGGTCGACGGTGTGCTCGATGAGCGCGGCATCGAACCGAAGCCCGTGCGCCGGAGCGGCGAGCTCCACGGGGAGGTCCGGCAGTCGTTCGACCGGATCGTCCCACGCGTCCACGCTCGCATCCACTGTGTTGCCGACCGCATCGTTGCCGAGGAGCATGCACCCGCCGGACGACAGCCTTCGTCGCGGGAAGCACACGACCACGTTGTCCGGCGAGTGCGACTCGCCGGCGCCAACGTACGCGAGCGACCGGTACGCGTCGTGGAATCTTCGGGAGCGGGGGCCGCAAGCCACGACAGGAAATGCTCACGCGATTCCTCTCCTCGTTCGTGGATGAGCTTCGCCGTGCGGTCCGAGCCCCATACCGGAATGCCCCGATCTCGCAGCTCAGACACGCCGCCGAGCACCCCGCTTTCACGCTCGAAGAACGCGTCTCTGAGGAGCAGTCCGAGCAGACGAGCGCGATCTTCACGGCATCGTTCGTTGCCGTGATTCTGATCGCGCTCGCCGTTGCGCTCGTGTACTCCCGGGAGCTCGTTGGTCAGATTCGGGTTCAGCAGCGGAGGACGCGGAGGAGTCGCCGTGGTCGCGACCAAGGTCCGCAAGCTTGCCGAGGATACCTCTGCGCAGTCCAAGGAGATCTACGAGAACGTCACCAGCATGGCCGAGCGGGTAAGAGTCGGCGTCACTCAGACTCGAGAGGCCGGAGAGGCATTCCGGCGAATACTCGTAGACATTGACGAAACTACCAAACTGATCAACGCGGTTGCCGCCGCGAGGGCCGAACAGAAAACCGGGACGGCCGAACACACGAGGAACAACCTTGAGCTCTCCGCAATGATATCGCAGCTCCGGGATATCTCGCGCGGCAATGTCACGGTCGCCGAGCAACTGGAGGGGATCCTCGGGCGACTCCAGTTCGGCGGAAACGGAGAAGCGTGATGGACAAACCGCTCGCACGTCATCTTGTGCACAAGCTAGACGAGGGCAATGTCCTCCTTGGCAACTTGAGACGGGTCCTCCCGAGTTGCATACCGGGAGAAACCCTCGACTCGATCTGTGGCCCGATAACGGGTGCGGATCGCGACGCGTTGATCTCCGCGATTACTACCTCAGTAACGAGCACCGGGCGTCCGGAAACGACGCCGTTTCTCGCCGGGTCGACGTATCGAAGGCCCAAGGCGTCGATCGTGAACATGTCCTGCGTCTGCGCCACCGTCGCGCGTCCCGGGTGAGCGCGGTCGCGGGCAGCGCTCGCCGCCTTACTCGCCGGTGAGCAGCGGCGGCGGGTCGCCCCCCTCCGGCACGAAGATCAACGCGGCCGAGTTCATGCAGTAGCGCTGTCCGGTCGGCTCGGGTCCGTCGTTGAAGACGTGGCCGAGGTGCGATCCGGAGAGCGAGTCGATCACCTCGATCCTCCGCGAGAAGAAGCCCCGGTCCCACATGTACGCGACGGCGTCCGGCGTGATCGGCTTCGTGAAGCTCGGCCAGCCGGTACCTGAGTCGTACTTGTCGTCCGAGTGGAAGAGGGGCTGGCCGGTCGCTGCTGAGTAGTAGATGCCTCGTTCCTTGGTGTCGTGGAGCGGGTTGTCGAAGGCGCGTTCGGTCCCGTCCTCACGCAAGACGTAGTATTGCTGGTCGGTGAGGCGGCTGCGCCATGATCTTTCCGGAAGCTCGACCGGGTAGTCGATTGCGGTGCCTTGATCGTGGATGATCCGTGCCTCCGGCGAGTAGGTGCTCGTGGTTGCAACGTACTGCTCGCCGCCCACCGAGATCGGTGCTACGAGGTGCGAGACGAGCTCCGCCCGGCCGCGCCACGCGGGATCGTCCGCCTGCGCGCTGCCGACGGCCGTGACGAATGCGAGCAGCACGAGGGCGACGAGAAGGCGTCGGTATGAGTACATGAGTCGATTGGTCTGGTTCATTCGGTTCATGCGACAAAGGTACGAACGAGTTGTCACAAAGGCATCACAAGACGATCAGGAATCCTTCACGGCCGGGCACCGGCACCATGGAGGATCACCCCGTGCGTCCGGTCTCGCAGGTGGACGACGGCTACACGTATCCCAGCGTAGGCTCCGTGATTCGCGTGACGGTCCGTCCCCTCGGGTCAATGGAGATGTAGCGAACCGGTTGCGCAGGGAGATACGCGCCGCCGGCTACGTCCTCGCGGACGCGACCGCAATGCCCAACTCCGCGAGGCGATGCGCGTAGCCGAGCGGGCTCCGGAGGTTCTGCCGCTTCGCTTGCTCGCGCAGTGCACGGATCACGTCGTCCGAGCTCACTGAACTGTCACCGACCGTGCAGATGGCGGGGCTCCAACTCATTGTCGCGGCGTACGATGCCGGACGGCCGTTGCACATCACGGAGCGGATCCTGCCAAGTCGAGCCGACAGCTCACATTGCGGCGGTTCCATACGCAAGCTCAATGACAATTCAGGTATATCCGGTACCGGCTATCGATGCGATCGCGTAGCCCCGGCACGACAAGCCGAGGGCATCTGCGGTACACTTGGAGACGTCTTGAATGCAACGGATCGGCGACCCAGAAATCATCTCCGTGCTCTGCCGGTGATCTGCATCACCCTGCTCTCGCTCTCCACCTGCGACGTGTTCCTCGTGCTCGGCGGCGTAGACACGCTCGTTCCGGGCAACTCCTTCTACGTGGATCCGGTCAACGGAAGCCCGGACGGCGACGGCAGCCTCGAGAATCCCTGGCGCACCGTTGAGGACGTGATCGACGCCGGACTCATCAAGGCGTGGCGCTACGACGCACCGTACAACGAGACCCGCGAGCTCGAGCCGATCAACCCGGACGGACCGGTGACCGGCGGCGACACGATCTACCTCATGGACGGCGATCACGGCGAGCTCGATCTTCGTCAGTGCTACAACCTCAGGCCGCTGACGTTCGAGGCGTACGACGATCACGAACCGGTCGTCAGTCGCATCGAGATCATGTCCGCATCGCACGTCGTGGTCAGGGGTCTCACCGTTCGCCCCGATCCCGGTTACACCGAGGCGTACCGGCTCGTCTACGTGCACGCGAGCGGATGGCACGGCCCGCTTGAGGACGTGACGATCGAGGACAACTTCGTCTACTCGGTTCCGGACTCGAGTGAGTGGTCGCGCGACGACTGGAATACGCTCTCGTGCAGCGGGATCGGCGTGCGGGCGGATCACGTCAACGTGATCGATAATCGCCTGCTCAACGTCAACTTCGGAATCAGCTACGACGGCAACTTCGGCGTGGTCCGCGGGAACGAGATCGAGAACTTCTCGGGCGACGGCATGCGCGGGATCGGAAGCGACCTGCTGTTCGAGTACAACACCGTCAGAAACTGCTACGCCGTGAACGGGAACCACGACGACGGGTTTCAGTCGTGGTCGATTGACGACCAGCCGCCGCGCGAGCGCGTGGTATTGCGCGGCAACGTGATCATCGGCTACACCGATCCCGAGCAACCGTTCCGCGGGACGCTCCAGGGAATCGGCTGTTTCGACGGCTTCTTCCACGACTGGGTCGTGGAGAACAACCTCATCGTCACGGACCACTGGCACGGCATTACGCTCTCCGGCGCCCGCAGATCACGAATCGTGAACAACACCGTCGTGGACCTGAACGACGAGCGACCCGGCCCGCCGTGGATCCGCATCTCCGCGCACAAGGACGGACGGCCGAGCGAAGACTGCCTCATTCGCAACAACATCGCCGCGACGATCAGCGCCGGAGCCGGCGTCAGAGACGATCACAACTACCGGATACCAAGCTTTGAGCAGATCGACGCGATATTCCGGGACCCCGCAGCGGGCGACTACAGCCTGGCCGAGGACTCGCCCGCACGCGATGCCGGCATCAGCGAAGAAGCGGCTTTCTTCGACATTCTGGGCAGGCCACGTCCGCGAGGCGCCGGCATCGATCTCGGTGCGTACGAGACGTACTGACCTGGCTCAGAAGTAAACGCAGACGCCGAGCATCCCGCTGTTGCCGATCCCCAGGTCGAGCACCCACCCGGCGTCTCCGGTAACCGTCTCTACGGTTCCGTCCACGGACGTCCGATCAAAGGGGGCCACGTACGAGAACCCCAGCTCGTACTCGGCGAAAAAACTCACCGTGGGCAGCGCGAAGAACTCCACGCCCGCCACCGGTCCGAGCTCGATCTCGTGCCGTGCCTGCTCGCTCCAGTTGTCGTCGTTCCCGACAGCACGGTCGGCGGCGAATCCGTAGCGAAGGAACCCGCCCACGTACGGAGTGACCACGCCCTGCCGTGCCTCGCCGGGCTCGAACGATACCGTCGTTCCCGGCTCATCGATTGCCTGGAGGAAGTGCCACTCGAATGTGCCTCCGGCCCCGATGCCGGTGGACTCCGGATTCGTTCCGTCACGGTCGAGGACGAAGTCGAGCATCGCGCGCACGGCGAAGGAGTCCCACCGAGCCTTCGCCCCGATGCCTCCCTGGTACGACTCCACGTCCAGGAGGATCGAGCCGGCGCTGAAGACGAACGCCGGTTCGTGGTCCTGGGCTGTTGCCGCGACCGAGACCAGCACGAGCATCACAGCCACGTACATTCTTCTCATGACGCCACTGTAGCGCACGGCGGGCGATCGAGTCAGCAGCGCAAATGCGACGCGCGGTCGATGCGCCGCTTACGGTTGTCGTCCCGATGTCGTACACTGGCCGAATGAACATCCAGGGACTTCGTGCCGTCGTCACCGGCGGCGCCATGGGGATCGGTCTTGCGACCGTGAAGCGCCTCCTCGCCGAGGGGTGCTCGGTCGCGGTATGGGACTACAACGAGAAGGCGATCGACACGGCGCGCGCCGAGCTCGAGGACGAGCCTCCGCCGGCGACCGCGAGCGGTGGTCGCGCGCTCTTCCTGCGGTGCGACGTGACGAGTTGCGAGGCGGTGGAATCGGCCGCGCGCGAGACGGTTCGAGAGCTCGGCGGAGTGGACATCCTCGTGAACAACGCGGGAACCGTCGTCGCCGGTCTCTTTCACGAGTCCGATCTCGACGCGCAACGGCGGCTCGTTGACGTGAATCTCAATGCGCTGCTCTTCACGACGCGCGCTTTCCTCCCGGGCATGTACGAGCGAAACTCCGGCGTCATCGTCAACATCTCGTCCGCGGCCGGAGCGCTCGGAGTGGCGGGCCAGGCGGTCTACTCGGCCACGAAGTGGGCAGCGTGGGGGTTCACCGAGTCGCTGCGACACGAGGCCCGCAATCTCGGCAAGCGGGTTCACGTCGCAAGCGTCCACCCGAGCTACATCGCACACGGGTTGTTCGAGGGCGCTCGGCTTGCGGGGCTCGGAGGCCTGATAGTGCCTCGGGTGAAGAGCCACGACGTGGTTGCCCGGGCGATTGTGAAGCGCGCGATTCGCCGGAGAAAGACCGTCGTGTTCCGCCCCCGGTCGGTTCGGGTGGCGGTGCTGCTTCGCGGCATTCTGCCGGACAGACTGTTCTTCCACGTGATCAGAGGTTTGAACGTCCACACGAGCATGCAGTCGTTTTCGGGGAGGAACCATGCCTGAGATCAGAAAGCCGGCGACCGGCGAACCGCTCGCATCGTTCGAGTACGAGAGTCCCGGGGAACTGCGCGAGACGGTAGCCCGGGCGAAGCGGGCGCAGCGCGAGTGGGCTGCGCTCGGCGTGCGGGAACGAGCGCGACGGATGCGCGGAGTGCGCGAGTTCATCGTCGCCAACGCGGACGAGATCAGCCGGACGATCTCCGACTGCACCGGCAAGACGCTGAACGACGCCCTTGCTACCGAGACGCTGCCGGCTGCACTTGCGATCGGCTATTACGCCAAGCTGATGCGGCGGACGCTGAAGCCGAGAAGGCTGCCGCGATCGTCCGTCATGTTCTTCAACAAAGCCTCGTACCTCCATCACGAGCCGTGGGGCGTCATCGGGATCATCAGCCCGTGGAACTATCCGTTCGGGATTCCGTTTCACGAGGTGATCGCGGCGCTGCTCGCCGGGAACGCCGTGGTTCTCAAGGTCGCGACGCAGGCCCAGCCGATCGGCGAGGTCTTCGTGCGGATGATGGAGCATGCGGGGCTCCCGGAAGGCGTCTTCTTGCTCGTGGCACTCCCGGGCAGGGTGGCCGGAAGCGCGCTGATCCACTCCGGGATCGCGAAGCTCTTCTTCACCGGCTCGGTGGCGGTCGGCAAGGAGCTCATGCAGGAGGCGTCGTCCGAGCTTCTGCCGCTGAGCCTCGAGCTCGGCGGGAACGACTCGATGATCGTCTGCGACGACGCCAATCTGAAACGAGCAGCCGGTGGCGCCGTATGGGGCGGCTACTCGAACTGCGGGCAGTCGTGCGGTGGCGTTGAGCGCATCTACGTCTACGACTCGGTCTACGACGAGTTCATGAAGGAGCTCGAAGCGATCGTCGCGAACCTCCGTCACGGCGTGGGGGCTGACAGCGACGTTGGCTCGCTCACAACCGCCGGTCAGAAGGAGACCGTGGAGGCGCACATCCGCGACGCGCTCGAGAAAGGCGCGCGCATCCGGGTCCGGTCGTCCGCGCCAACCGAAGGCGTGTTCCATCCGGCCGTCGTCCTCGAGAACGTCACGCACGAGATGGACGTGATGCGCCACGAGACCTTCGGTCCGGTACTCGCGGTGCAGCGAGTCCGGTCGGAGGACGAGGCCGTGCGTCTCGCGAACGATTCCTATCTGGGTCTGACGGCCTCCGTGTGGAGCCGGAGTCGTCGCACCGCGAGCAGGATCGCGGCCCGACTCGAGGCCGGCTCGATCACCGTGAACGACCACCTCATGAGCCATGGCATGGCCGCGACACCGTGGGGCGGCTACAAGCAATCGAGCCTCGGGCGAAGTCACGGCGGACCCGGGGCGCTCGAGATGGTGCAGCCGAAGGTCGTGGTCCACGACCGGCTCCACCGTCTCGCCCGCAATATGTGGTGGCATCCGTATTCGAACCGGTTGTACGCGGGGCTGAAGGCGGCTCTGACGCTGTTGTACGGACGCGGTCCGCTCAGGCGCGTCGCAAGCCTGGCGCGACTCGTGCGGTTCTACCTGAGTCGGCTTCGGCCGTAGTCCCGCCCGGCGCACCCGACCGCGCTATTTCACGACCGTGAAGGTGATCTCTTCGCTCTCGACGAAGGCGCGAGGAAAGCGAACGCGAATGCGATGCTCTCCCTCGTGAAGCGGCAGCCGGACGGAGTAGGGGAATCCGGTGCGAGCGATCTCCTTCCCGTCCACGACCCACACGACCTCCGACACACGCGGTTCAACGTCGGCTTCGAGTCCGATCGTCTGGAACTCGTCCGGGATCGTGGGGTCGATCACGAACCGGGCGCCTTCCGGAGGATAGCGTACCGCGACCGATATGCTGTGCGGCTCGGCGACCGAGGGGCCGGGAGGCGCCATCCCGTGTTCGGCGGCCCACGATGCGTACTCCGGCGGGAGCACCGGGAAGCGTTTCGTGACGACCTCGTCCGGGGGAGTGTGCGTCGTCGCCAGGCGGTCCGAGCGCCGGTCCACCGAGAATCGTTGGTAGACCGACGAGTACTCCGTCGGTTCGGTGCCGCGGACGAAGTACTCCACCTGCGTACTCGGCGTTGCCTCCGTCGCGAGCTTGCCGCTCAGCGTTGATATCTCGAGCGGCACGGCGTTTCGAGGGGGCGGGAAGGGGACGTACTCGAACCCCTCGCGCTGCTCAGGCTGGAGCGTCACGAAGAGCTCGTGTACGAGGTCGGCGATGACCGAGCCGGCGACGTGATTCATTGGTGAGTTGTCCGGGTGACCGGTCCACGCTCCGATCACGTAGCGTCGGCTGTAGCCGACCGCCCACGCGTCACGGAAGCCTTGCGAGGTGCCGGTCTTGATCGCGACGGGAAACCGGAACTCCAGTACCGAAAGCCGCGGAAACGAAGGCAGGCGGCGAGTCGGATCCGAGAGGTAGCCGGTGACGAGCCGCACGGAGTCTTCGCTCAGGAGCCCTTGCGGCAGCACGCCGCGCTCGTCTCGAATCGGCTCGGGGTCGCTCGCGTCGCCTCCGGTCCAGTCGAGCGAGTAGTCGCGACCGTCTCCCGCGAGGTAGCCGTACGCGCGGACCACGTCTTCGAGCGTGACGTAGAGCCCGCCGAGTACCATGCCGTACCCGTAGTAGTCCCACGAGTGCTCGGCGTCGTGGAGCCCTACCTCGCGGAAGAGGTCGTAGACGCGATCCGTGCCAAGGTGATCGAGCACGCGGACGGCGGCGATGTTGCGGCTGTTCGCGAGCGCGTTTCCGTAGAGCATGGGGCCTAGGTAGAGCCCGTCGAAATTGCTGACCACGTACTCGCCCTCGGGGTCCATCCAGTTGAGCGGGATGTCCGGGACGATGCTGCCCGAGGTGAACCCGCCGGCATCGAGGCCGTACGCGTAGAGGAACGGTTTCAGGATGCTGCCGGACGAGCGACGCGTGTGGGCATAGTTGATGCTCCCCGCGTTCTCGGCGCTGAAGTAGTCGTCCGATCCCACGTACGCGAGTATCTCGCCGGTCTCGGCATCCAGCACGATTGCCGAGATGTTGCCCGCATGAAAGACCGAGAGTCTCTTCAGCGTCTCGCGCGCGAGGAGCGAGACGGTGAACTGCATATCCAGATCCAGACTCGAGCGGATTGGTCCGGCGTAGCTCGCGCGGTAGAAGCCGGGCTGGTCGATCAGCCGGTGAATGTAGTGGAGCGCGTCCACGGGACGGGACTCCCGCGAGAGCGCGTGCATGGACTCGAGTTGTGCGATGGAGACCTCGTGCTCTGCTTCGTCCAGCTCTCCGGCTTCGCGCAGCAGGCCGAGTATCATGCGCGCGCGTTCGGCGGCACGCTCGAAACCGGACGGTGAGAAGAGGTCGGTGTGCGAAGGCGACTGCGGGAGCGCGGCGAGGACCGCGGACTCAGTCCAGCTCAGATCCTCCACCGGCTTTCGGAAGTAGCGCCGGGCGGCGTAGGCGAACCCATGGATCTGGTGACCAAGCGGGACGATCCGCATGTAATGGCGAAGCACCGCGTCTCTTCCGTACGTCTGCACCAGATTCACCGCGGTCAGCATCTCCGCGAGCTTGTTCGTGATCACGCGCGCTGCGGGCCGCTGGAGCCGCGCGACCTGCATCGCGATCGTGCTGGCTCCCTGGACCGGACCGCCGGAGAGATTGTTCACGAGCGCCCGTCCGACCGCCCGGACATCTATGCCGCGGTGGTCGTAGAAACGCTTGTCCTCGGTGACGAGGAGCGCCCGCGTGACACGCTCAGGCAGCTCGTTGGGCATCTCCCAGAATCCGAGTTGGTCGTACTCGCCCAGGCCCTCGGTGAGGAATCGGCCGTGCCGGTCCTCGATGATCGGAGTCGGCGGCGGGTGCACGAGGCGTGACCTGCTCGAGACGGTCACGATCCCCAGGAGGATCGGAACCGCCGCGAGACCGGTCAGCAGGAGCGGAACGAAGGTCAGGCGAGCCCTCAGGCTCGTGAAGCACAAGACAGTCCCCTCCTAGTCGATCGCGATCAACGCACCCGCCGAGTTACCCCACACCCCCGGGTCGTAGATCGCCTCGGCCCACGCGGGCGGAAGCTGGAACTGCCCGGCGAACGTTGCACGCTCCCGGAAGTAGAAGTGATACGTGCCCGCCGGAAGCGACTCGTAGTAGTAGGTCACCGAGTCGTCCAGGAACCGAACGTACGTTGGCGTCGCGCTGAGCCGTCCGATCGGGACCGCTTCCGAACCACTCGTGTCGAGCTCGGGGTTGAGCGCTTCGAAGCCCGCGGCGAGCGGCACGTGCACGGCCACGTAGTACCGGTGCTCGGGGTTCGAGAGCGTGACGTGCTCTTCAACGACCGCGTCCTGTTCGAGGGCGATCCTTCCGCGGTCAACGTCCGTGCGTCGCACCACGCGGTCGGACTCAACGAGCTGGAGCTCGCGGTTGACGACGAAACCGTCATTGCGGGGTCGGATCCGGGACGCGAGCAGGTCGGGCCGGAATCGAGCCTCGAGATAGACCCACGGCTCGCCGCTCCCCGCGATCTGCTCGATCGACCCCGGCGACTGGACCTCCGATGCCGATCCCACTACGCGGTTGTTCCCGAGCGCGAGCGTCTCGGTCCGGTCGCCGAAGCGAAGCCTGAAGCGAACCGTCGGCATGAGCCGTGATGTCCCGGATGTCAGCAGATAGGAGAGCGTGTCCAGGACTTCGATCGTGTTCGCGGTAGAGCCCCATCCGCGTTCGTTTCCCTGCCGCAGCAGGTACTCGGTCATGATCGGGAGCCGGTTGTCGTTCGGGTCGGCCATCGCGAGCGCGCGGATCACCGCCGCGATCGTCCTCACGTCGCTCGTCATGAGGTACCCGCCCCACGTTCTGGTCGCGTAGTTGAGTCCGGTGAAGTAGCGTTCTCCTCCCTCAAGTCGGAACGTCGTGGAGCCCCAAAGGTGATCCACGACCCGTTGCAGCCGCGACTGCCTGAGTCGCCCTTCGCGTCCGAACGCCGAGACGAGGAGCGCAGCGGAGTAGAGATTCTGGCTCGTCGCCGACGAGACGAACGACTGCGCGTAGGAATCGTCGAACCGTCCCGCTCTGCCGAGGGCGCTGAGCGCCTCGACTCGCTCCTGGAAGCTGAGGTCGGAGATCAGGTAGCGGTAGTCCGACCGGAGCGCCTCTTCGAGGACCCGGATTGTTCGATCCCGGGTGGCGGCCGGAGTCTGCAGACCAGCCTGCTCGGCGAGCGTCATCGCGTCCAGGACCCATGCCGTGAGTGAAACGAGACCCCGACCCTGCGGGAACTGAGCGTAGAGGCCGTTTTCCGCCCTGACCGTGTCCAGGTAGGAGAGGTACTCCTCCCACCTGCTCTGCGTGACGGCGAACTCCCTGTCCCAGTCGGCCTCGCGGAGGATCGACTGCAGGAGCAGGATCGCCCGGAGCGCGCTCGTCCACTGCTCCGCCGTCTGCTGTGGCGTGCGGCTCATGAACCGCAGCCCGCCAAGCATGCGGATCACGTTCTCGTCAGTCGTCACCACCGCCTGCTGACGGAGCGTTCCGTCACGGAACTCGCCCCGCGTGACCGGGAAGGCGCTCTCGGCCCCATCGCTCGACTGCGTGAACGTTGTTCTCGCCTCCAGGAACACCCCGTCCTGGACGGGGAGCTCCAGCTCGAACGCGTCCGATACTGCGTCCACGAGCCGTTCCACACCGAGCGAGACCGACACCGTCCCGCCCTCCAACTCGGAGGGGACCACGAGATCGAAGTACTGATTCGAGGCGATTCCCCGCTCCAGATTCACGGTCCGTCGCGCCTCCGAGCCGCCGGACGCGAGCTCGATTCCCTCCGTCCTGATCTCCACGCGCGACGCGCCGCCCGGACCCTCCACGATCCGCGCGACTCCACCGGCCTCGAAGCGGTCGCCGGGACGTACGAAGCGGGGGAGCGCCGTCTGCATGATGACCGGCAGTCGGACGTTGATGAGTCCGGACGCCGTACCGAACTGGCTGTAGCCCGAGACCGCGACGGCGCGCACCGCGAAATCGGTGAGGTTGTCGGGCAGGTTGATCGTGACGGTCGCTCTGCCTCCCTCCACCTCGATCGCCGGGTTGAAGTACGGCACCGTCTGGAAGTTGCGGCGAACGGTCGTGCGGTCGAGAAGGCTCGCCTCCGCCGCCCGTTCCCAGCCTCCGCCGCCGGGGTTCTCCTTGAACGGGAGATTGCCCACGACACGGTTGCGGGTGTCCCGGATTGTGATGCTGGAGGTGACCGGATCGATGAACGCCTGGAGCGGTTCGATCGGCTTCTCCTCCGCGAGGCTGAGGACCGCTCGATCAACGAGCCAGAGCGCCACCTGTCCGTTGAGCGGGGTGCCCCGGAAGTCGGTCAGCTCGATCTCCATCTGGATGGACGATCCGGGAAGATTCCGTTCGGGATAATCCAGGTCCACGATCGCCTCATGGTAGACGGGCAGCACCTGGAGATACGTTGTGTTCGCGACCGAGATCGGCCGTCCCCGGTCGAAGGCGGGCGCATACCGGCTCTCGGTGCCCGGTACCCGACCGCGCATCAGCAGGAAGTGCACCGGCAGGCGCGGAACCATTCGTTGCCCGATCGGTACCTCGAGGATGCCCTGGCCACCCGAGATCTCCACCCACTCGTACGAGATCGAGAGCGGTCCTTCGATCACGGCGAGCGCAGCGCCTTCCTGGAACGGGCTCTGAAGCAGGATCCGAGCCGTATCGCCCGGCTGGTAGGCGTCCTTGTCGGCCGTGGTCTGGAACACGTTCGCCTCGGTTCGATCCCAGGCGACCGGCGACGTACCCGGGACATAGGTGTCCACGCGAACCGTCTGGAGACGCCCGAGGTTGTCGCGCGCGAGCACCTCGATGATGTAGACGCCCGACTCCTCGAGCGCAAAGCTCGGTTCGGCGATTTCGTCCGTTGAGGTGTAGGTCTCCTCGAGAATGAGCTCGTCCACGACGTCCGACCGGTACTCCGCCGCACCGGTCACGAAGTCGGATTCGGCGAGGTAGGAGTGCCACTGCCGCTGGTAGACGCGCACGGCGTACTCGATTCCGGCAAGCGGCTCGGCGTTGAAGTCGAGCACGACGATCTGCGGCGACAATCTCTGAGCGTCGCGCACGAACCGCTCCTGCTTGATACCCACGCTGAACGGCGGGAGCGCCACGACCGACTTGACTGCGGTCACTCGCTGTCCGTCCGCCCCGTCCACGGTGCCTTCCACGAGGTAGCGTACCGCGGACGCGTTCTGTCTTCGCGTGGGGTCGATCGTGAGCCCGGCGAGTCCCGTCTCGTCCGTGGTGTCCTGCCGGGTGATGCCGCTCGCCTGGTGACGCTGCGTTGTTCCGATGCTCTCGTAGCTCGAGAATGAGAAACCCGGGAACCCGACCGGCCGGCGCTGATACTCCGACTCGGTCACGCGCCAGAACACCGGGCGTCCGATGACACGTCCGCCGGCGTAGTACTCGGCAACGAGCTCCATGCTGAACGGCTCGTCGACCGGGACCTGCTCGAGCCCGTGGATCTGGACCTCGAACCGCGGAACGCGGTAGCTCTCGATCTGGAAGTCCACGGTTGCGAGCGAGCGTCCGAGCTCGGCGTCGAAGAGGTTTGCTACGTATCTCCCGGTCGGTACGTCCGACTCGTGGAACTCCACGTGGAACTGTCCGAACTCATCGAGCTCGACCTCGTATGTCCACGATGCGCCCGGTCCGCGGATATCGAGCCGTCTCTCCGTAGCCCGCGAGTCGCGAAGGATCGCTCCCGACCGACGCGAACGCACGTAGCCGAGGATGTGCACCGGCTCTTCGGGCCGGTAGATCGGCCGTTCGGTCAGAAGGTAGCCCTTGACGTTCTCCTGGTCGCGGACGCTGACCGGCTCCTGATTGAGCCAGCTCAGCCACCGCGTGGTTGATCCGTGCCAGTGGTTGTTGCTGAACGCCGGGGGCGGATCGGACGGGTCGAAGGTGAGTGTGTCGTCGCTGTAGGTCACCGCAATCCTCCGGATCGTCTCCTCGATCCGATTGCGGTGCTCGTAGCGGAACACTCCCTCGTTGTCGGTGGTGCCCTGGACCACGGTCACGTAGCCCTCGCCGCCCCGCTCCTGTCCCTCGATCGTGACGGTCGCGCCGCGAATCGGCTTGCCGGTCGAGAGCGACGTCACGACGAAGTTGACCGCGTGCTCTTCCTCTACCGCGGAAAGATCGAGATCGGTGACAACGACCCTGACGTACTGACGCGACTGGTCGCTCCCGAGGGCACGGTAGCCCACGAGGTACGTGCCGGGGGCTTGCTCGCCGTTGATCTCCTCGAAGAACGGCGAGAGATCGAGTCCGAAGTCGGTACTCGGGCTCGACTCCTCGATCGGAAGCGAGATGATCGAGCTCACATTCGGGCTGCCCAACGCTCGCACCGCACGTTCGCGCGTCTGGATCGACTCGCCCGGCATCGGCGGGCGTGACTCCTCGTCCACCGAGAGCGGAGTCGAGCTGAACGGCCAGAAGTCGCGGTCGTACGGATCGATCTCGTAGACGCGTAGATCGATCCGGCCGACCCCGCGCCCTTCCATCGGAAAGACCTGCGGACCGAACCGCTCCACGATCGCCTCTCCGTTCTCCCACCTGAGGTAGGGTTGCTGGCGCTGGAAGTAGAACGGGAGTCCGGACCGGTCGAATTCCGCGAGCACGCGACCACCCGAGGAGAGGATCGGTTCGTGCTCGATGTGAAGCTCGTACGGAACCTCCGCATCCGCATCCAGATGGAGGTAGAGACGGTTGTTCGTCACTTCGAAGCTGAAGTTGCGTACGGCCGGGGTGAAGTGGACGAGGCGCTTCACCTCCTCCAACGAGAGATGCCCGAGCGGTTCGGAGAACTGGAGGAAGAGCGGCCGGTGCTGATTCGGCACCGCGATCGCCTGATCAGTCGCGTAGAGACTGCCTCGCGAGCTCACGGGCAGGCTGACATTCCCCGAGCCCATCGCCACGAGCCGGAAGAGAGGTCGCGTGGAGAAGCTGTAGGACGCCACGTGCGCGTCCGAGGAGGCGCCCTCCGCGAGACGTATCGCAAACGTAATCTCCCTGCCGTATCCGATCGGCTCGGAGAGCTCTACGACGGCGGTGGCTCGTTCGGTGCCCTCGCGCGGGTCCTGGATGCGAATGCTGATATCGTTCTCGTCCAACCGCACGACCGATTGCCCTTCGAGTCCGGGAAGCGGCCGGGCCTCGATTTCGATCATCGCCGCGAGACGAGCCGGGTCGACCCACTCCGGGAGAGTCACCGTGATCCGGTCGACCGGCTCCAAGTTGCTCGCCCGGTCGTATGGGACGACCGAGGTCGGGGGGGCCATGAGCGTCTGCAACGCGAACTCCGAGTCGCCGGAGGTCACCGAGATCGTCGCAAGCGGCGGCCACGGGTCGGCGGGCAGGAACTGCAGCGTCCGCGCGTCCACCCACCGGTATTCGCCGGCGTGGTCGGGTTCGATCCGGAAGAGGCTCCCCGGCTCGTCCGCCGAACCACCCTGGGCCGGGCCCACGTTCGAGTCGAAGATCAGGGTGACGGGGTCCCACGAGCGGAGGAATTCGTCAGGGACGATTCGAGTCGCGCCGTCCTGGGCGGAGAGCGACGCGGCGCACGCGAGCAGAGTTAGTACGGCGGCCGTCTTGAGCAGGTTCGTCCTCTTCATCTAGTTCTCCCGGTAGTTTTCGATCACGTCTTCGGGCACGCCGGTGCGGCTGCCGCGGTCGGCGAGTATGACCGGCGTTGCCCTCATCGGGGAGTCGCCGTTCTCTGCCAGCAAGTAGTAGGAGCCGGCCGTGAGCGTTCGGTAGAAGAGCCGCCCCGAGCCGAGTACGTTCAATTCGTCGTCCAGCAGGTAGGTCGTGAAGTCGTCGGTCTCCGTCTCGAGACCAACGCCGACTGCACCGTCCGAGGCTACCTCGAAGCCGAACACCGTTCGCTCATGCGCCGCGAGGAACAGCGGTTCGGCGTCCAGCGTCTCGGAAATCCGCGCCGGTTGCAGGATCTGCACGCCGAGCGGGTCGGGCTGCGGCTCGCCGGCGAGCGGTCGAGTGACGACCGTATGGCGTCCCGGCCCGAGTACCGCGAAGATGCGCCGCGACACGCCCGAGCCCATCGCGACGAGCGGCCTGCCGGCGTCATCCTCCGGCTGGAGCATCGTCACACCGCGGTTCTGCGTAGCGATCAGCACGAACGACTCTTCAGACAGGTCGACGGTCCACCGCTGCGGCTGGGACAGCATCGGGTACGATCCGGCGTTCACGGCTGTTGCCGAGCCGCTCCCCTGGGCAATCCACTGCAGATTGTCATCGCCGGATTCAATCCACGCCGCGAGCGGGCCCTCGTTGCCGTGGACCCGAAGCGTTCCTCGGAGCGAAGGCAGCGTCCAGTACGGCGCGTCGGGTCCCGGCGGGCGGGCCTCGATCCGGCGACCGGTCTCCGTGAAGAGGACGACCTCAGCCGGATCCACCGCCCAGACGCCCAGAATACCGTCCGTCCGGTTCGCCTCGATCGCCACCGTGACGGTCTCCCGCGCTGCGAGCATCCGCTGCGCAGGGGTTGCGGCGGTCACGCGAAGCGGTTCGATCCGCGGCTCGTCCTGTAGTCGCGCGATCGCCTCCCGGCGACCCGTGTTCACGAGGTAGATCGTTCCGCCGCCCGGCAGTCGAGCCGACCGGTTCGCGTCTCCGGCCGCAACCGTAGCGAGCGTCCGGCCGCCGTTGCTCGCGACGGCGACAAGTCCGGGGGAGAGGATCGCCCGAACGGACGAGGCGTTTGCAGCCGGGATCTCGATCGCAGACGTCGCCGGCACGGACACAAGCGCGTCGCTCGAGAGCTCCCTCGTATCAACGATCGGAGTCTCTCGCATGAGCAGCTCCACGCGCCGGCCGAGCCGCTGGGGAGCTCCGTCCCACAGCCACGCCTGGAGGGGCACGCCCGAGGATACTCCGAGTATCGTAGACGACCGAGCCACGTCCGCGGCAGACCAGTCGCGAGTTTCGGGCGTCCACGGGAACCGGTCCGCATTCAGGCCCAGATGGCCCGCCATCGTCCGTGCTTCGAGCAATCCAACGTTCCCTTCGGCAACCGACACACGGAACGCCACGTCGTCGTCCGTCACGTTGAAGACGCGGGCCGGACCGGGCGTCACCGCGAGCGCGCGAAGGGATACCGCCTCGTCGCCGAGCCGGCTCCAGAGCGTGCCGCCGGATGCCGCGATCACGCGGTCGGACGCCGGCGTTGCCGGGCGCTCGATCGCGCTCGTGAGGTTCGGATCCACGCCCCGGTTCTCGGGGCTTGCGGTAACCGCGAGCCGCGCCGTGTTCGTCACGCGTGCCGCGCCCGGCGGCAGCAGGAGCTCCGTGGTTCCGTCCCACCGTACGGTCTGAGTCTCGGCGATCCCGATCGCGACGCCGACCCTGGTGGGATCGAGCGATGCGTTTCGCAGGCGCAAGACGTAGGACTCGCCGCTGCGAAGCGGAACGAAGATCTCGTTCCGCCCCTCAGCTACGAGCACCTCGCCACGATAGAGCGCGAGCTCCGTCGCGGACGAGTCGCTCGTGATCCTCACCGCCGCACCGTCGCGGTCAACGCGGAAGGGCACGCCCACGATCGTTCGATCGAGTCGGAGGTTCGTCTCGAACGGAAGAGACTGCTCTTCGACCCATACTTCTTCCCGGAGCGTGCTCGAGACGTTCACGGTGCCCGAACCCGGGAACGATTGCGACAGGTCAAGTTGGTAGCTGCCCGGCGTCAGGTAGCGGGCAATGTGGAAGTTCCAGTCGCCGGGGCGATCGTCTCCGCGAGCGAGAACGACCGGTTCGTCGTTCGTCGTCCGGAGCTCCGCCCGCACGTCCCAGGTGCCGGAGCTCGAGAACTCGTAGATGCCTGCTGTTCCCACGACGACCGGCAATGAGGCGGGAAGGCGGGTAACCGACTGGCCGACACCGTGCGCGAGGACGCGAGTAGAGAGCGACAGGCGGTAGCCCACGCGGTTGTTCTCCTCGCGAGCGCGCACTGAGATGGTCGAATCGCCCTGCGGAAGGTCGAACGAGCCTGCTCCCGTGCCCTCGGCGATACGCGCCCCGTCTCCACCGTCGATCCACCACTCCATCGTGGCCGGAAGCGACAGCGAGACCGGGATCACCGCCGGGCTTTCCACGATGAAACGGTCCGGGGTCCTGCCTTCGCTCTCGTACCACGTGCGGCCGACGGAACCGTTGAGCTCGATCGGCCACGGCTCATCGGACGCGAAGGTCTCCGGATCCTCCATCGCCGAGTACCTCACCAGTCGCCGGTTCCAGACCGTCTGCGGCCACGAGTAGTAGGTGTAGACTCCCGGGACGAGCGTGTCTCCGAGAACCGGCCACGCGTCCGCGTCCTCGAGGCGCGTCGTCGGGCTGCCGTACAGGCCTACCGTCTCGAAGGAGAACCGTCCGCGCTCGCTCACGACGACCGTCCCGGAGAGCCCCACGCCCGCCGCGACTTCGGAACGGTGCCATGCGCCCTCGCTCAAACGCCCCAAGTCTTCGATCTCGAGCGGCTTCATGATGAGCCCGGCACGTCCGGCCGAGACTCCGACCGTACGGACCTCTACGAGGTAGTCTCCGGGACGGAAAAACGCCTGAACGCGCGCGTTCCGGCCGGGACCGTTCGATTGCGCGCTGAACCCCTGAGGGTCCACTTGCGTTCGCGTTACGATAGCGGTCGCGAGTCGTCCGGTCGTCTGGAGCTCGTAGAATGCGGGGCTCTCCACGCGGAGCAGGAACTGCCGTGTTTGCCTCCTCGCGTAGTCGTGGAACACGGTCTCACCCGGTGCGAGGAGCGGGAGCGCATCTTCGAGACGCGATATCTCCGGCGCGCTGAACGAAGCAACGTGAATCGGATCGAGCCTCAGGACGAAGGTCGTTGCCGTTCGGCCGCTGTTCCGTATCGCGAGCGTGGAGCGACCGTCGGGGATCGTGTCTCCCTCGGAGACGCGTCTCCCGTTTCTCGTGATCTGAATGGAGTCGTAACCGGTCGATATGCGGCCCGGCTCGGACGGGAAGATCGGGATCTCGAGCTGCTCTCCCGCCTCGATCGTGAGGGGAACCGGCTGCGAGAGCGAGAGCGGTAGTCGTTCCACGAAGAGCGCGGAAGTCGGGCCGCTTCGGTCGTTCAGCGAGACCGTGTGATCGCGCCCCGCCTCGATCCGGTTCGGCGCCGTGATGACGGTTGTATCCGCACGCGGCGGTGCGATGTCGCCTTCGAGCAGCGAGGCTGCGCGTCTGTCGCTCGCGCCGCCGAACAGGCCGCGCCGGTAGAGCGCGAAGCGGACGACGCCCGGGGTAGTGGGCCGAAGAACAACGAGGTGCGTGCCCGCATCCAGATCGAACGTCGCCGGGTTCTCGGTCGTGACGTCAGGACTCGACACGTGCGCCGCGTCGCGCAGGGGAACGATCGAGGTCGCGACGAGCGCGTCCTTCGGACGATCATGGATCAGAGCCCATCTGCCCGATTCGCGAAGGTCCACGGTGAATACAACGGTGGTGTTGAGGTTGATCTCCCGAACGAGCGGGGACCCGTCCGAAACCGGGATGGCGTTTGCGCTGAGCACCTCTTCCCGCCGCTCGCGCGTCCGGTCGGCCGTGATGACGGGCGTCGCGTCGATCGCGTGGTCGGAGTCGAGCGTGCTGATCGTGGAGATGAGGTACTGAGAGCCTCGCGTGGGCTCGTCGATCTCGTACCGAGTTCGCCGCGGAATGGCGCGGATCCTGATCTGATCGCCCGGTGTGCCCACGACGAAGAGCCACTGTAGAGTTCCGCCCCGGTACGTGCTGGTTCGACTCCTCGTGGACTCGTCGGTCGAACGGATGGAAGCTGTGGCGTTCGGTCGGTACCGGTTGGCTCCCCTGCCGAAACCGGCCACGCCGATCGTGACCGGCACGAAGTCGGTGTTTTCCACTTCGATCACGGTCACGTCGCCTGAGACGAGGAACGCATCCCGTCCGAGCGGACTGATACGAGTCCGGGCGTCTACCGTGTCGCCCAGATACCGCGCGCCGCGACGGACGTAGAAAGGATTTCCGGTGGCATCCTCGGCCCACTCGCGCGGGACACCGCCGTAGAAGGTGACAAGGTAGTCGCCGGGCGCAAGGTCCGCGGTCATCTGCGTATGCCCCATCGGTTGCCCGGACATCGGCGAGTACTCCGATACCGCAGGCTGTTCAGGGACGACCCAGACACCGTCTTTCCAGATTCGTACCTCGCGAAGCGCGCGCCCCATCGCCTCGATCACGAGCGGCTCGTCTTCCGCCACGTGGACCCAGTAGGAGCGGTGTTCGCCGTCGTTCAAGGTCGTTGTGTGAAGCTCGCCCGGGGCGTTTCGCATCAGGAGCTCGGCGCGCGTCTCCATTTCGCGGAACTCCGTGACTGCGATCTCGGCCGTATCCGCTTTGATCGCCGTCTCCACGGAGACCCGGTACTCGCCTGCATCCAGGAGCCGGTCGATTCGACCGTCCGCCGTACCGGCGGCACCGGCCCGCGCAAGCACACCCGTGCTGCGATCGATCAGCGAGATTGCTGCTCCGGCGGTGCTCGTCGCGGCAATGCTCACGTAGCGGGGTTCCGGCAGCTCGAACGAGAAGTACTCCGGCGGTGGGACGTCCGCCTCGGTTGCTGCGGCTACTTCGTCCGCGCGCAGCGATTCGAGTGGAACGGTGCGGGGCGGCGACGCGCTGCGCTCCGGAACGCCGGTGTCCGTCTCACCGTCCTGCTCAGAGAGCCAGCGATCGAGCTCCGGGGAGGCCTCCGACTCGCCGCCCTGATGCGATGCGCACCCGAGCAGGGCGAACAGCAATGTGAGTGACACCGCGAGGAGCCGGCAGCCGGCCGTCGTTCGAGTCATGAGAACCTCCCTGAGATGGGGTCTGAGCGATGAGCCGATCATAGTACACTCAAGGAGAGGACGAAAGCGGTTTTGCGCGCGACGGGGGTGGTTTGTGTCGCGCTGCTCAGGTGGACGCCGAGAGTGAATCGTCGGCATCAATCCGGTCAAACTCGTTTTCCAGGTCTTCGAAGGCGTGCACGAACGATGCGACGTCGTTGCGCGATCGAAGGAGCGTCTCTTCCGCCGTGCCGGACGAGGCGACCGTGGCGACGCGTGGGTCGGCCGGCGAATCGTCGTTGATCGCGAGCTTCGCTTGGCGTGCGGTGATTCCCTCGTAGAACGAGTGGCAGTGGTCGAGGTACTCGGAGATGTCGTCCATTACCGCCTCGGCCTCGTCCAGGTCGGAGAGCCGGTGCGAGCGATACCGTTCCAGGAGCGCACCCGCCGCCTCGATCGCAGCCGAGAGCTCATCCAGCTTTCGATCGCACGTGTTGTAGTCGGCCTGCTGCCACTGGAAGGCGATCGGCTCGAGCGTATTCTTCCATCGCAGCACCTCGATTTTCCACAGTTCGATTTCGTATCGATCCCGGTACCGTTCGAGCATCGCCTGCGCGTTGTCCATGAGATCGAGCATGGACCGCTGCTTGTCCGATTCCTTCCCCGCGAGCGCCTTCATTCTGACCTGGCCGATCCTCCTCACGCGGTTGTCTATGTCGCGAATCCGCTCGCCAACGTTCCGCTCGTCGCCCTTCAGGCTGCGATCGACGAAGCGGTCGCGTCCGTAGAGCGCCTTGTCTACGATGAGACCGATCAACAGGCCGGCGACCAAGAGCCCTGCCCCGATCTGCGCGAACGCGAGGAATCGGGGCTGGTAGCTCGGAAGGAGCGCGACGACCGCGTAGAACAGGGCGAGCCCAACGAGTGCCGCCCCCGGCAGGAACCACACGAAGAGGTGCCTTCGCGCCCTGATGGGGAACCGGCACCCGCAATCCGGACAGTGCCGATCGCGGTCGAGAACCCAGAACCCGCAGCAGCGACACTCTCCGTAACTCATGGCGTGCTCTCCTTCTCTACCTACTCGACTTCGTCGAGCAGCGCTCCGAAGATCCACCCCTGATACGAGGTTCCGTCTTCGGCCGGGATCGTGACCATGTACCAGCTGTCGGTCAGACCCCGAATCGTCTCGGTTTCGACTGTGCGGAAATCCACCGTCACGAAGGTTCCCGCCTCGAGAATGGACACGCTCTCCGAGTCACGGCTGGGCCGTGACCTCACGTTCGACCGCGTGTTGAGCGCCGCCTCGGTTCCCTGCACGTCGTCCGTGATCTCGAAGTCCTCGGGAATACCGCCCGACACCTGCTCGGGAGCCGCGGCAGCCGTTTGGTCGCCTTCGCCACGGAGCTTATCCAGATTGGACTGCATGAGGGGCGAGAATACGCTTTGCGTCTCGAGCGCAACCTCGAGGCGTGCAATCTTCGAGTCGACGTCGTCGGTTCGTGTCGCGAGGTAGTAGAGGTATGCGACCTTCACGTCGTTTGCTTCGGTCGTGATGTCGTTGCGCTTCACGTAGACCGTGTAGATCCGGTTCCGGCCGTAGGTGTCGGTCGGCTCGAGCGGAGTGAACGAAACCTGGAGGAGATCGTCCTTGAACTCCTCATCGAATACGGCCACGAGCTGGACCGGCGGGAGCATGCGGGTGGTCACACCCGCATCCTGTCCTTCGGAGAAGATCCGCGTCTCCGCGGTGATGACGCCCGGAACCGCGTTCGTTGCGACGAAGTCGCTCCACGCGTAGCCCACCGTGTCGTCGTCGCGCACGATTTTCAGCATCTCGAGATCGCTGCCTTGATACTCCCACGTGGCCGACTCGCCGAGGTAGCGAACCGCCTCCCCGAGATCGAGCGTGTCCGTGCCCGATTCGGTCAGCCGACCCGATTCTGCGTCGACATCTCCTTCTACGAACAAGGCGCCTTCGAACAGAACCACCGCCGGGATCCCGTCCTCCGCGCCCGCGGTGTCTTGCGCCCCGCCCTCGGTCGGCTCGCACGACCAGAATACGACTCCGACCGTGAGCAGTGCTACAACCCACGCGATGCTGATGCGACGCATAGTTCCCTCCACGAATGAAATGTGAACTTTTTGATGTATCGGCAGTGGATAGCTGCCGTCTGCCGGTATTGTAGTCGGCTGCGGTGCCGCGCGCAAGCTTCTCTAGTCTACGCCGAGTACCTCGCGAATCTCGCTCTCGCGCGGTGCGACCAGCTCGATCTCCACCGGATCGACCTCAACGTACTCCTCGAGCCCGAGGAAGACGGCCTTCATTTCCTCGAACCCTTCGAAAATGTCACCGACCTTGCAGGTCGATCGCTCGGAACTCGCGGTCCGGAAGCATTTTGTGGCGCTGCGTGAGGCACGCGCAACGGTACAATGCCGTCTGCCGCTGCGGGCGTGGGTTACGGAGGTCCGATCTGCAAGCTTCGTGACAATTTGCGATCCGAGCGCCGCCGGCTATTTGTCCTTCTCGGTCATGCCTTCCACGAACTGGTGCTGCATCGCGATGATGATCACGACCG
>JBKHII010000104.1:0-5261 GCA_046538735.1 Spirochaetales bacterium | reverse complement strand
TTTGTCATAAATACAAGAGGAGGAACCATGGCATTCACGACACCAGATCTTCCGTACCCGTACGATGCGCTTGAGCCGCACATCGACGAGCAGACGATGCGTCTTCACCACGACAAGCACCACGTGGGCTACACGACGAAGCTGAACCAGGCGATCGAAGGCACCGAGTACGCAGAGTGGAGCATTCACGATCTGCTCGCGAAACTCGGAGAGCTTCCGGACGATATCCGGACTGCGGTCCGCAACAACGGCGGCGGTCACGCAAACCACGCGCTGTTCTGGGAGGTGCTCTCTCCCAATGGAGGCGGCACCCCGGGCGGCTCGCTCGCGCAGGCGATCGACACGGCGTTCGGCAGCTTCAACGATTTCAAGGAGCAGTTCTCCGCCGCGGCGGCCGGACGCTTCGGCAGCGGATGGGCGTGGCTCGTCGTGAAGAAAGGCGGCGACCTCGCGGTGTACAGCACTGCGAATCAGGACAGCCCGGTGACCGAGGGAGATACTCCGATCCTCGGTCTCGACGTGTGGGAGCACGCGTACTACCTCAAGTACCAGAACCTGCGACCTGAGTACATCAAAGCGTTCTACAACCTTGTGAACTGGGACGCGGTACAGAAGATGTTCAACGCGGCAACGTAGCGGTCTCGCTCCGGGCCGGGGCCACCCAGGGCGGGTGGCCCCTCTTTTCTTGCTCCGTGGGTTTACAATCGGGCGCACGTCACGTACGTTAAATAGGACCGAAGGGGTCCGATTTATGATTCGCATATCGAAGTCCGTGGAATACGCTCTCATTGCGGTGCAGCACATGAGCCGGCGGCACGATCGTCTCACCAGCGCGCGAGACTTGAGCGAGCACTTCGCGCTGCCGAAGGGGCTCATGGCAAAGATCCTTCAGCGGCTCGCGAGCGCAGGCATCCTCGAGAGCGTGCAGGGCGTGCGCGGTGGCTACCGGCTCGCGCGCGACCTGGACGGGGTGAGTTTCCTCGAGCTCTCGGACGCCGTGGAGGGTCCGGCGCGACCCGCCGCGTGCGACGGAGCAGGCGATCACGCGTGCGGCCGCACCGAGGTCTGCACCGTCTCCGAGCCCGTTCACGTGCTCAGCGCTCGTATCGTGGATCTGCTCGAGGAGACGAAGGTCGGGGCGCTCCTGCATCGCCCCGGCGTTGCGGCCGGAGAAGGAGTGTAGCGTGAGCATTGCGTACGCGAAGACATACGACGTTGAGCGGATCCGAGCCGACTTTCCGATCCTGGAACAGCCGATGCGCGGGAAACCGCTCGTCTACCTGGACAACGGCGCGACCTCGCTCAAGCCGCAGTCGGTCATCGATGCGGAGATCGAGTACCTTCGGGGCATCAGCGCGAACATTCATCGCGGAGTCTACGAGCTGAGCGAGCGCGCGACGAACCTTTTCGACGAGGCGCGCGAGAAGGTGAAGCGCTTCATCGGTGCTTCCGAGGAAGGCGAGGCGGTCTTCACGAAGGGATCCACGGAGGCGAGCAACATCGTCGCGTTCGCGTGGGGCACGAAGTTCCTGAAACCGGGAGACGAAATACTCACGACCGAGGTCGAGCACCACGCCAACCTGATACCGTGGCAGGAGGTCTCGCGACGGACCGGCGCGGAGCTCACGTTCGTGGAGCTCGGTCCGGCCGGAGAAATCACCGCGGACGCGGTGGAGGCCGCGCTCACCGACCGTACGCGTGTGGTGGCGATCACCGGGATGTCCAACGTGACCGGCTTCATGCCGCCGATCGCTCAGATCAGTGCGGCGGCGCACGCGAGGGGAGCGATCGTCGTCGTGGACGGGCCGCAGCTCGTGAGCCACTACCCGGTGAACGTCGCGGAGCTGGACGCGGACTTCCTCACCTTCAGCGGGCACAAGATGTGCGGACCTACGGGCATCGGCGTGCTCTACGGCAGGAAGCAGATCCTCGAGGAGATGGATCCGCTCCTCTACGGCGGCGACATGATCGTTCGCGTCTACAGAGACCGGGCGACGTATCGAGGCGTGCCGGACAAGTTCGAGACCGGGACGCCGAACATCTCGGGCGCGATCGGGCTCGGAGCCGCCGTGGACTATCTGAGCTCGGTCGGGATGGAACGAATCGCGGCGCACGAGGAGGAGGTGCTCGACTACGCCGTGGAGCGTCTGTCCGCGGTGGACAACGTTACGCTCTACGGGCCGCGAGACGTACGGCAACGCGGCGGCATCCTGAGCTTCAACGTGGAGGGCGTCCACCCGCACGACGTCGGCTCGATTCTGGACGGCGAAGGTATCGCCGTCCGCACGGGATTCCACTGCGCCCAGCCGTTCATGCGCTACCTGGGTACCCCGGGCACCGTGCGTGCCAGCTTCTACCTCTACAACCGGCGTGAAGACGTAGACCGACTCGTCGCGGCGCTCGCGCGCGTGCAGGATGTATTCGGATGAACCTTGGAGACGACCTCTACCGCGAGATTATCCTCGAGAATTACAAGAGCACGAAGAACAAAGGTCCGCTCGAGTCGCCCGCCTTTCACCAGGAGGGCGTGAACCCGTCGTGCGGAGACGATATCGAGCTCTACCTGAAGTCGGACGGCGAGCAGATCACGGACGCCGCGTACGAGGGGATCGGCTGCTCGATCTGCCTCGCGAGCGCGAACATGCTCTGCGAGGCGATCAAAGGCATGAGCGTTGACGAGGCCGAAGCGCTCATCGACAAGGTGAAGGGGATGCTCACCCGCAACGAGACCCCCGATCTGCCGGAAGGGGCCGAGGACCTGGAGGCGATCCAGGGAGTCTCCAACTATCCCGTTCGTATCAAGTGCGCGCTGCTCTCGTGGAACACGCTCAACCAGATTCTGGACGAGATCAAGAGCGGCGGGCAAGCGGAGAGTCGTTGACATCGCTCGCGGCGGCTGGATAGTGTAGGGACGACAGGAGGACGAATGTACAAGGTGTTACTGCTTCGCCACGGCGAAAGCGTTTGGAACAAGTCTAATCGGTTCACCGGCTGGACCGACGTTGAGCTCTCCGAGCGAGGGCGCGAGGAAGCGAAGAACGCCGGCCAGGTGATGAAGGCGGAAGGGCTCCGGTTCGATATCGCGTTCACGAGCGTGCTGCGCCGCGCGATCAACACGCTCCACATCGCGCTGGACGAGATGGATCTGCACTGGATCCCCGAGGTGAAGAACTGGCGGCTCAACGAGCGCCACTACGGAGCGCTACAGGGGCTCAACAAGGCGGAGACCGCCGAGAAGTACGGTGACGAGCAGGTACACGTGTGGCGCCGAAGCTACGCGACGCCGCCGCCCGAGCTGGACGAGGACGACGAGCGCTTTCCGGGAAAGGATCCGCGCTACGCGGATCTCGATCGGAAGGACGTTCCGCGCACCGAGTGTCTGAAGGACACGGTGGAGCGCTTCCTGCCGATGTGGCACGACGAGATCGCTCCCACGATCAAGAGCGGCAAGCGCGTGATCATCGCTGCGCACGGCAACTCCCTGCGCGCGCTCGTGAAGTACCTGGACAACATCAGCGACGAGGACATTCCGGGGCTCAACATTCCCACGGGCGTACCGCTGGTCTACGAGCTGAACGATGATCTCTCGCCGATCAAGCACTACTACCTGGGCGACCAGGAGGCGATCGAAGCGGCCGCGAAGGCGGTGGCGAACCAGGCCAAGGCGAAGTGACGTTCCGTGCCGTGCAAAAGGGCCACCCGTCGACGGGTGGCCCTTTCTTTTGAGTCTGGTACTCCGGTGCGCCGACGCGTCACCGCCCGCCGGAGAACATGCTCGTTCTGAGGATCAGCTCGAGCGTGTAGTCGCGGCCGCCCTCGAAGTAGAACTCGTCCTCGAACCGAAGGCCGCCGGAAACAATCGCGATGTCATGGTATCCGGAGTCCACCTCGATCCGGGATCCGCGCCGGAGTCGCCCGTCGATATAGAAGTCGATCATCCTCCACGGATCGCGCACCCGATCGTTCAGGTACTCGGGCGGCACCTCCAGGTAGACGGTCGCGGTCGGCGGAACGAGCTCGGCGCGAATCGTCTCGTTCGAGTCGAGCGTCACGCGCCCTTCCCACGACCGGTACCCCCGCGCTTCGATCCGGAGCGTGTAGGTGCCCGGCCGAAGGTTGAAGCTCGCCGGCGTGGATTCGCGCTGCCGCACCCCGTCGATGTAGACGTCCGCGTTGCGGATGTTCGCGGTGATGGTCAGGCGGTAGGAGCGGGGCGTGCCCGGGCCGGTACGGTCGCCGGTTCCGCCGAGCTGGGCAACGCCTGACGCCGCCACAACAGCAATGAGGATCGCCGCCAAGATGAACCTGTGTCTTGTGCTGAAAGTCATAGCATAGCCCTCCAATCGGCCGCGCCGTCGCTACTCCGTCTTCCGGCCGCGGACGCCGATCGCTCCGTCTCCGTAGACAACACCGTCCGAGATGCCACGGAAGCTGCTGGTGCCCATTTCTACCCGAATGTCCGGTGCCACAACGTAGTAATCGTACGTTCCGCTGGGGTCCCGTGCCTTGAAGTAGTGGATGCGCGCGACGCTCATCGATTCGATACCGTTCAAGTCGCTCGGCAGATCCAACGTCGCGAGCAGAGAGTCTTTGAGGTAGACGTCCACGCTCACGTCCGCGTCGTTCAGATCGATTCCGTCACCGTTCACGTAGACCTCGCCTACGCCGATCCACGCGAACTCGTCATGCCCGTCAAGGCCGAGCGAGCTCTCCGGAGACGTACGGTACTGAAGATCCGAGTAGTCGAACGGCGGTCGTCGGATGATGACGACCTCCGGTCCGCCGTCGCCGCTCTCCTTGGTCATCTCGACCGAATGGGCGCCGCTTGCGGTGAAGGTGCTGGTTCGGTCGTTCGGGGAGACGATTTCGCGGTGATCTGCGTCGTCCACGTAGAATCCGAAGTTGCCAGTCGCGGGGCCAGGATGGTCGTCGAAGTCATCATAGAGACCGGTGAATTCCGGATCGCCGTCTCCGGCGGTCGTGTCGCCGTCCTCCGGCTTCGGATACGACACGTAGAGATCCACGTCTCCCTCGTCCCAGTACGCCTCGATCTGGAGATCCGCGTTCCAGTCTCCGGCTGCTTCCGGATCAAGGATGAAAATACACCCGCTCAGCCCGAGCGAGAGGACGAGCGCGGTCGCGGCCGTCATGGTGATCAGTTTCGCAGTTCTCATTCACTGCCTCCATAGAGGTGGTTTCTACCGAGTGCAACACCGTCCCCGGTTCGCGTTGTTACCAATATACGGCATTCGCGGGCCATT
>JBKHII010000103.1:0-5276 GCA_046538735.1 Spirochaetales bacterium | reverse complement strand
AGCGTCCAGATGTCGACGATCGATCCGTGCAGCGCATCTGCCCCGTAGGTCAACGGCAGGAGGTACGAGAGCGGGCGGAGCCAGACCGGCAGCGCAGCCACCGGCACGAACACGCCGCAGAGGAAGAGCATGGGGAAGCGGAAGAAGTTCGAGAAAGTTTGGGCCTCGAAGACCTCGCTCACAGATACGGCAATCAGAAGTCCCAACAGCGTCGAACTCACCGAGATGAGAAGCACCGCGGGCACGAGCACGCCCCAGTTCACGCCGGAGAGATCGGTCAGGAAGGCGGCGATCGCGAGCGGGACGAAGGCGTTCACCGAGCCGAAGGCGATCGCGCCCGCAATCTTCGCAGTCATGAGGAGGACGAGCGGGATTGGCGCGAGGAGCAGACGGTCAAAGGATCGCCCCCGCTTCTCGAAGGTGACGGTGACCGCGAGCATGCTCGTGGTGCCGAAGAGCACGGAGACCGCCATCACCCCGGGGACCAGCGATCGGATGTCTTCCATCTCCAGCCCCGAGCGGATGAAGAGCATCCCCGCCCACGCGAGCGGAAAGATCAGCCCCCAGCTCACGTTCGGCGGCTTGAGGTAGTAGGTCTTCATGTCCTTGACGAGGATGCTCCAGAATGCGATCCAGCTCTTCATGCTCCACCCCCTGGTTGCTGCCGCTCCTTTTCTTGGTTCATCATCTTGGACTCGATCCCCGTGATCCGGACGAAGACTTCCTCGAGCGAGGGACGGAGACGGCGCGCCTCGTAGACCTCTACGCCGTGCTCCTCGATCATCCGGATGATCGGGCCCACGCTGACCGGAGCCGACGACTCGATGCGTATCTCGCGTTCGGATTCGGGCACGCAGGCCACGCCGCCGAATCGTGAGGAGATCGTAGACGCAAGCTCGTCGGCGCGCGCATCGACAGTGATGTGTACGACGTGCAGGTGTCGCGCGTCCTCAATGAGGACGTCAACCGTGTCCGTGCGCACGATGCGCCCCCCGACGATGAACGCGATCCTGTCGCAGAGCCGCTCGGCCTCCTCGATGTAGTGGGTGGTAAGGAAGACCGTCGTGCCGGCTCCGTTCAGCTCGGCGAGCAGCCGCCGGATATCCCTTGCGCTCGCTACGTCGATTCCAGTCGTCGGCTCGTCGAGGAAGAGCAAGGGCGGCGAGTGCACGATGCCTGCGGCGATCGTGAGCTTCCGCTTCATGCCCTTCGAGTACCCACCGAACCTGCGCCCGGCGGCGTACTCCAGGCCGAACCGGTCGAGGAGTTCGCCGGCCCGTGCCTCGCGCTCCTTCGCGGGCATCCCGTAGAGCGAGCCGCAGAACTCGAGATTGTCCCGGCCGGAGAGCTCAGGGTAGAGGTTGCTCTCGTCGGGAACGATTCCCATGAGATGCTGGGCCGCCTTCGGATTCCGGGAACAGTCGATCCCGCCGATGCGAACCGTCCCCGAATCCGATCGGCCGAGACCGGTGAGGACCTCGATCGTGGTCGTCTTTCCCGCGCCGTTCGGACCGAGGAAGCCGAAGAGTTCGCCTTCGGCGACCGCGAAGTCGATCCCGTCGACCGCGCGGACCTCGCCGTAACTTTTGCAGAGTCCCCGCACTTCAATCAGTTGGTTGTCCTTCGTCACGTACTGCTCCTCTCACTCTGTTCGGTGATCGCCCATTGCTTCTCGTACAGCTCACGGTAGCCGCAGTTGTGCGCGATCAGCTCCTCGTGCGCGCCCACTCCGGAGACCCGCCCACGCTCGACCAGTACGATCCGGTCGGCTTCCTTCACCGTAGAGAACCGGTGCGCGATGATCAGGGTCGTCCGTCCGGTGGTGAGCCGAGCGAGTCCCTGCTGAATGAGCGACTCGGTGATCACGTCCACACTAGCGGTCGGTTCGTCGAGGATAAGGATCCGCGGGTCGGCAAGGATGGTGCGCGCGAGCGAAAGAAGCTGTTTCTGTCCGCCGGAGAGCCGTGTGCCGCTCTCGCCGATCGCTGTCTCGTATCCCGCGGAAAGCGCCTCGATGAAGGCGCTCGCCTGCGCGAGGCGTGCGGCCTCCAGGATTTCCTCGTCGGTCGCGTCGAGACGGCCGTAGCGGATGTTCTGCTCGATCGTACCCGGGAAGAGGTAGACCTCCTGTGTGACGAGCGAGACGATCCGGCGCAGGTCGTGCGGGTCGATCTGACGGAGATCGACGTCGTCGATCAGAATCCGCCCCTCGGTGGGATCGTACATCCGCGCCAGAAGCATCGCGAGGGTCGTCTTGCCGGCGCCAGTCGGGCCCACGATCGCGATCGTCTCTCCGGACTCGACGCGGAGGTCGACGCCCCGCAGCGCAGCCTCCCGGTCCGCTCCGGCGCCGTTCGGATCGGCTGGGAGGGCGCCGGCGGCGTGGACGCCGTTTGGATAGACGAATGCCACGTTCTCGAAGACGATCCGTCCGGGCGTGCTCCGATCGACTCGGACCGGCGACGCGGCGGGGGCGAGATCCGGCTCCATCTCGAGGTACTCGGCCACTCGCTGGAGTGACGCGGCGGCACCCTGAAAGGAGTTGTACACCAGCGACATCTCGCGGACCGGGCCGAAGAATCGGTTGATGTAGCCGAAGAAGGCGAAGAGTGTTCCCACGGTAATCGCGCCGGCGCCGACGAGCGATCCGCCGTAGGCGAGCACGAGCACCGTGCTCAGCATGTTGGAGACCGACATGAGTGGGAACAGAAGCGCGAAGTACAGCGAAGTCCTGATGTTCGCCTTCATGTTCCGGAGGCTCAACCCCTCGAACTGATCGATTCCCGACTGCTCCCTCGCCATCGACTGCGTGACGCGCATGCCCGACACCCCCTGCTGCACGCCAACGTTTACGGCGGCGACCTCGCGTCGCAGCGTCGCGTACGACTCGCGCATCTTCGTTCCGAGGTACCTGATCCCGAAGCCGATCACCGGTATGGACACGCAGGTGACCGCCGCGAGCCTCGCGTCGAGGACAAACATCATGACGAGTACGCCGGTCAGGGTAAGGACATCGTTGAGCACGTGGACGATGCCGGTGGAGACGAACTCGGAGAGCGAGGTGATGTCGTTGGTGATCCTGGACATCACCTCACCCACCCGTTCCCGGTGGAAGAACGATAGCGAGTGCCGCAGTACCTTCTCATGCAGATCACGCCGCAACGCGTGGACCACATTCTGGCCGGTCACGCCGCTCAACAGACTCTGGAGGAACGATGTGAGCCACTGAACGAGCGCGAGACCTATGTAGACGGCGACCACGCCTACGAGTCCGGCCAGGTCACCGGAGGCGATGTGCCGGTCGACGGCTGTCTTCAGAAGAAGCGGCAACGCGAGGACAATGGCCGACGTCGTTACCATCGCGGCGAGGGCACCGACGATGGTCCCGAGGTGGGGACGAAGATAGACGCCCAACAGGCGCAGGTGCCGTCTGTCGAGCGACGAGAGGCGAACCTGTTCCTCCTCCTCGCCCTGAAGCCGCATCATGAATCCTGCTCTCATAGCTTTCTCCCCTGCTCAGCCTCGCTCGAGACAGTCTCCCCGACGAACTGCAGCTCGTAAAGCGTACGGTAGAGGCCGCCGCGCGCCATGAGCTGTTCGTGCGCCGTCGTCCCGGACCCGGATACGCCCGTCTCCACGAGCCGCCCGCCGTCGAGTACGAGGATCCGGTCTGCGTGGTGGACGGTCCACAGCCGATGCGCGATGACGATCGTGGTCCGACCCGCGCGAGCAGCGTCGAGCGCCGCGCTCATCGCGCGCTCAGTAGCCGAATCGAGACTGGATGTCGGCTCGTCGAGGAGGAGGATCGTCGGATCGCGGAGCAGGACCCGCGCGAGCGCCAGTCGTTGCTGCTGCCCTCCCGAGAGCTCGACTCCGCGCTCGCCCACCGGCGTTTCATACCCGGCGGGCAGGGATACGATGAAGTCGTGAAGATGCGCCGTCCGGGCCGCCCGCTCTACGTCCGCCTGAGACGCCTCGGGATCACCGTAGCGAATATTGTCACCGATGGACGAGTCAAAAACGAAGACGTTCTGCATCGCGATCCCGAGGTTGTTCCGCAGGCTCTCGAGTTTCACGTCTCGAATGTCAGTCCCGTCGATGAAGATCGAGCCTTCCTGCTGTTCGTAGAAGCGAAGGAGAAGATGCACAAGAGTCGACTTGCCGGCTCCCGAAGGACCGACGAGCGCGGTGAGTTCTCCGGGCTCGATGTGGAAACTCACGTCGTCCAACGCGCGGTTGCCGCCGTCGTATGAGAATCCGACGCTGCGGAACTCGATCCGCCCGTCGTGCACGACGAGCTCACGCGCGCGAGGCCGATCCCGCACCGCCGGCGTTGTGTCGAGCACTTCGAACACGCGCTCGGCCGCGGCGAGCGCCTGCATCGTGACGCTGAGCATCATGCCCGTCTGGCGAATCGGTCGCAGCAGCATCCCGATGTAGACGGTGAACGCGATCAACGTTCCGATCGATACGCCGCCGCGCATCACGCCGTACCCTCCGGCCAGGAGGACGACCCCGGTGCCGACTCCCATGATCACATCGGCGATTGGCATCCAGAGCGCGGTGATTCTGATAGCCCTGATGCTCGCCTGCCGATACGCCGCGCTCGCCTGCTCGAACCGCTTCGCCTCGTGCGGCTCCCGCCCGAACACCTTGACCGCGAGAATGCCCGAGAGCGTGGTCTCGAGCCGACTTGTGAGCGCCGAAAGCTGCCGGCGTACCATCCCCATTGCCGGGCGAACCCTCCGCGCGTAGGCGAGCATGCCGAGTGCGATGATCGGGAGCATTGCGAGGTAGGCGAGGGCCAGGAGGCGGCTCCACGACAACAACACTCCGAGGATACCCACGAGGAACAGGATATTCGTCAGGATGACAGTCGCCGAGCGTCCGAAGAACTGACTCAGCGTGTCGACATCCGCGGTAGTCCGCGTGACGAGATCTCCGGTCCGAGCAGCGTCGTAGAACGAGAACGAGAGCTGGGACAGGTGAGCAAAAAGCGCCGTCCGGATGCGAAACACCGCGCGTTGCCCCAGCTGCGCCGTGAGATAGAGCCGCAGGAAGTCCGACGAACCGTGGACGATGGCGAGGAGCATGAGAGCGATTGCGACCCACAGGAGCCGAGGGCCGTCGTCACCCAGGATCACCCGATCGACCGAGACTCTGATAACCCACGGTGGAAGAAGATCCAGTGCGGCGGTGAGAACGGACACCCCGAGGACGACCAGGAACAGACCGCGGTGGTGCTTCAGGTACGACAGGAGTCGGAACAGAAGTGA
>JBKHII010000102.1:0-5280 GCA_046538735.1 Spirochaetales bacterium | reverse complement strand
CGCGCCGGCGACGAAGATCACGAACCCTGGGGGTCGGCTCTGCATCTTGACATTTCCGCACGGGTACGGAAGCTGAGTCCGTGGCGCCGCTAACGTTCGGAGCTGAGGCGCTCCGTTGGGGAGCCCGCAGGGAGACGGCGCCGCGGGGAGCAGGGAATGGGGACACGAATAGACAGCCTCGAGGTTGTCCGGGTATCGGACGGCGATACGATCGTCGTGAAGCTGAACGGGGAGGATGAGTCGCTGCGGCTCACCTGCGTGGACACGGAGGAGAGCTGGGCAACCGGCGGAAAGCCGGTGACGAAGGCGGGAAAGCTCGCGAGCGAGATGGCGAAGGCGTACTTTCCGGTGGGGTCGACCGTCGACATAGAATTCGATACCGACGATTCGGTCGATGTCTGCCTCACGAAGCATCGCGGCAACTACGGACGGCTGCTCGTCTACGTGCACAAAGGCGGCGAGAACTACTCGCTCAAGCTCGTGCGCGAGGGGTGGAGCCCCTACTTCGTGAAATACGGCCGCTCCCGGGTCTATGACAACGAGATGCGCGCCGCGGAGGCGGAGGCGCAGGCGAAGGCGCTCATCGTGTGGAACCCGGACACGAACGCCGGGGGCCCGTCGCGCGACTACCGCGTACTCGTGCCGTGGTGGCACTACCGAATGAGCGCGGTGGACATGCACCGACTCGACGGCTCGCCCGGGCTTTCGGTCCGCCTCGACTACCCGCGGATCAAGGAGGCGGCGCGGAACGGCGAGACGGTCCGTGTGCTCTGCGACCTCCAGGGCGGGTACCGCCAGGCGACGTCCACGGGCGCCGTCGTCTACGCCGGGTCGCCCGCGCAGAAGTTCAACCTCTGGATCCCCGATACGCATACGCCGGAAGGCGAGCAGATCCTCGAGCTCGTGAGGCGCCGGTACGCCGGCGAGGGCGGACGCGGCTACGTCTATGCGACCGGAGCGGCGAGCCTCTACGGCGAGATACCGCAGATCGTGCTGACCGACCACGCGCAACTCACCGAGGATTCCGGTGCTTAAGTGAAGCGCGACTCGCTGCGGTGGTGCGGGTGGAGGGGGAGGGCTTCACCATCGCCCGATTGGGCTATATCCCTACAGAAAGGGCAGTTGTAAGGTTAAGGACATCCAGGAGGTGTCCCGTGCGTCTGCGGAACCGAACCACGCGCGAAGTCTTCGATGCCCATTGGGAGATCCCGTCCAGCACCGAAGGAGAACCGATTCTCATCGCCGACATCGACGGCGGTCCGAGGCCAATTCCCAAAGCGCTCGCCGACGAGTACATCCTCTTCATTGCGACGCTGAAGGAGATGCGGATCGGGGTGGATCACGGGTACACGTTCCATCCGTAGACCCACGTTGACCGTACAACCGATTCACGATCTCCGCGGCAGAGGAGGACGCTCCATCGCCGCCGCACGGTGGCAGGCGGGCGAGATCGTCTTCCTCGGGCGGAACGTCGGCGCAGGCCAGCTCGTGATCGATCTCGCTCCGCACCTCACCGCACCAACAGCAGCGTGATGTACCCACCGTACGCTGCGAGGAACACGATACCTTCGCCACGCGTGACGGCTCGTCCCTTGCCGGTGAAGACGAAAATGAACAGGAGTGCCGCGGCCGCGAGGTTGATGAGCAGATCGCCCGAGAATGCCGCGCTCACCGGGATCGGTTGCACGATCGCGCTGATCCCAAGGACGAGAAACGTGTTGAAGATGTTCGAGCCGACCACGTTTCCCACGGCAATGTCGGTCTCGCCCTTGCGCGCGGCGACGACCGAGGTGATGAGCTCGGGTAGCGACGTTCCGATCGCGACGACCGTGGAGGCGATCACGCGTTCGCTTACGCCGAGCATGCGAGCCGTCTGCGTGGCTCCGGTCACCACGAGTTGACTCCCGCCGATGAGCATCGCAAGCCCGCCTGCCGTCGCGAGGAGCGAGAGTCCGACCGACCACCTGGATTCCGGAATCTCGGCGAGATTGTTGTCGCTCTTCATCATGCTCGCGACGTAGGCGAGGAAGATCACGAAGAAGAAGAGGAAGAGGATGCCCTCAGCGCGGCCGATGACTGCGGGTTGTTGCTCGAGGACGGGGTCGAGCGACGCCGTGAGCAGCGCCAGCGCGGCAAGCCCCGCGAGGGGGATCTCGATCCACGTGGTCTTCCTGTTCACCGGTAGCGCGCGGATCAACGCCGCGACACCCAGGATCGCGAAGATGTTCGCAAGGTTGGAACCGATGATGTTCCCGAGGACGACGTCCGGGTTCCCCTGGGCCGCCGCGAGCACGTTGACTCCCAGTTCCGGAGCCGACGTGCCGAACGCGACGATCGTGAGTCCGATCGCCATCGGCGGTACGTTGAAACGACGGGCCGTTGAGCTTGCGCCCGAAACGAAGAGATTCGCCCCGAAGAGCAGGGGGGCGATTCCAAGTACGAGCAACAGAAGACCCATGAGACCCTCCCATAAGCGGCGTGGAAGATACTTCGCGTGATCTGCTTCGACAACGGCCCTACCCGAATCGCCGCTTGTCACGCAGGGCAACGAGCCCCGAGAGAAAGCCGGCACCATGAGGTATCCAGTCCTCGTCCGTGTAGCGAAGCGGCTCGTCCGCCTCCTTGCCGGCAGGCACAACGAGCTGAAACTGAGGGTTCACACAGAAACCGTTCGGAATGGTGCCGCGAATACCGGTCCAGTTGCCGGTCCAGCGTCGGCCTACTCCATGAATCTGGCTGTAGGGAACCGCGGCACGCTCGGGAATCTCGGCACTCCAGCCGGTGCACCCTTCGAAGCTTCTGCTCGTGATCCCGGCATTGAGTCCGCACATCCATTGCAGATTGCCGACCGCAATCCTGCGTAGTGTTGTCTGTTCCTCGGCCTCCACGACCGACTCGCATGCGACCGCGAGCGCGGCACCGAAGCCGAGCGTCGTGTTGAACCCATGCCATGGTCCGCAGAAGCTCATGAGCCCGGCCCCACGGAAGTACCCGATCGGGAGCAGATAGAAGGGATTCGCGCTGCACGCCGGGATGAGGTAACCGCGCGCGAAGTTGCGGACGCACTCGATCCACCGTGGGCGGTCCGGATGGTCGTGGAACCATCGGGCCATCTCTACGAGCGGGGCGATGAAGTGCGGCCAGGTCGCGCCCGTGTCGTGGCCGAAGTGATGGTGCGTATTCGCCTTCTCGGTAACATCGGTCGAGTCGAAGGTGTAAAAGTGGCCCCAGAGCTCCGGGTCGCCGTGTGTGCCACCCTCTGCACGCGTCTTGGGCACCTGTCGCGCCATCACCTCGCGGGCCAACCGCACCGCGTGTCGCTTGTACCGTGTGTGGCCGCCCAACCAGAGCTGGACGCAGCCCCACATCATCATCGCGATGTCCCGAGTCATGAACTCGCATGGGACTCGGAAGTCCTCCGGGACTCCGTGGTTCAGCGGAGAGAAGCCGTCCGGATCGTGCGGCTCCGCCTCAGTCAGCAGGTAGTCCATGACGCGCGTTGCGCGGGCGCTGTAGTCCGCGGCGTGCTCGGGATCGGAGTCCGCGAGAAGTCTGGCGGCGTATCCGAACGCCACCGACGCCTGAGCGGAGTCTCCCGGAATGATGTCCATGTGGTTCGGGATCTCGTGCACGACCGCTCCGGTCGGCGCGCCCGTTTGCCGTCCGGCGTCCTGGAGGATACCCAGATATGTACATCCGTGGATGATCTGTGCGTAGATCCGGCCGACGGTTTCTCGGTCGAGCCACGAAGCGCCCATTTCCGCGAGTTGGCAGAGCGCGATGACCGTCGTTGCGTGGCTGTTGGCCTCGCGCCAGTCCGCACCGCAGTCCTTCCAACCGATGCCGTTCCGCGCGAGCCGCTGCCGCTCCTCCATCTGCTCCACCGCGATCGGAATGACCGTCTCCGCCCAGAGAAGGTGGTCGTCTACTCGTATCGACTCGCTGCGATGGAGCTCGTCGCCGCGCGGCGAGAACACGACCACTTCGTATTCGCCCGCTCTTTCGATGGCTGAGATGTCGACGGTCCACCAGTGGCTGTTCCAGGTCTCGCCCCAATAGACGACTGGGCCGGACAGGACGTCCGCCTGTGCATCGCCACCGATCTCGTAGACCGTGAAGGTCGACCCCTCGGGTACGTCGTCGGACTTCGTGCCGCGGATGACCGCCCATGCCGGGTCGCCGAGGTCGTATCCGATCTGCGAGTAGAGGAAGCCGCGTACGTTCATTGCGTGACAGCATACCTCGGATGCGACTCGAAGCATACCGGACGGCCTGGTTTGCACGCGTCACCACGTGTTGCTTTGCCGCGGCGCGAGCGTAGGCGTACGTTTGAAGGGCACGGGAGCGCATATGGAACGCAACTCGGAATACGACGCGACATGGCATGGGATCTCGGTGGACGAGTGCCTCGATACCTTGGACACGGGACCGGACGGGCTGAGCGAGGAGGAGGCCCGGGCCCGCGTGCAGCGAATCGGCAAGAACGAGCTGCGTGGCGAGGAGGGCACCTCGGTCCTCGCGCTGCTGCTCCGTCAGCTTCAGAGCCCACTCATCTATCTGCTCGTTGGAGCCGCGGCCGTCTCGGTCATTCCCGGCCACTACACCGACGCTGCCGTGATCGTCGCGGTTATCGTGATCAACACGGCGCTCGGCTTCCTTCAGGAGTATAAGGCGGAGCAGGCGCTCGCTTCGCTCAAGCGCCTGGCCGCTCCTCGGGCCCGGGTGAAGCGGGACGGAGAGGTCGAGGTCATCGAAGCAGCATTTGTCGTGCCGGGCGACATCCTGGTTATTGAGAGCGGCGACCGAGTGCCGGCTGATGCCCGGCTCATCTCCTCGCGGGACGTGCGAGTAGACGAGTCGATGCTGACCGGCGAGTCGGAGGCGGTTACCAAAACCTCCGATCGGCTGCCGGAAGAGACGCCCGTCGCCGATCGCACCAATACGGTCCACATGTCGACCTCCGTCGTCGGCGGTCGCGGCGAGGCGGTCGTCGTGGCGACCGGTATGCGGACCGAGCTCGGCGCAATCGCCGAGCAGGTCGAATCCACGGAGAAGGAAGCGACTCCTCTGCAGAAGCGGATGGGCAAGCTGAGCGGCATCCTGGGGCTCGTGGGCATCGGGCTTGCCGTGGCCGTCTTCGCCGTTGGTGTCGCGATGGGACAGGAGTGGGTCGAGATGGCTCTCTTCTCGGTGGCCGTTGCGGTCTCGGCGATCCCCGAAGGGCTTCCCGCGGTCATCAGCGTCACGCTCGCCGCGGGCGTACGGCGGATGTCACGTCGC
>JBKHII010000050.1:0-21781 GCA_046538735.1 Spirochaetales bacterium | reverse complement strand
GTACGCGATGCTGGATCTTCAGCTTGCCGAAGCAGCAAGGTCGGTGACACTTCAGAAGTTTTGCGGTTGACAGCGGCACTCGCAGACTCGATCCTTGGCTGCATGAACTGGTGGGGCATCGTTGTCTCGTTTGCTTTCGTCTTCGCGTTCATCGGGGCGGCCCAGCTGCTGTTGCGGGCGGGTCGCATTTCCGCCTCGGTCACGCGCAAGATCGTCCATATCGGCGTGGCTCATTGGTGGCTGCTCGCAATGGTCTTCTTCGACCGCTGGGAGTTCGCGATCGTGGGGCCGGTCGCGTTCATCTTCATCAATCTCGCGAGCTACCTCTTCGGGTTGTTCCCGGCGATGGAGCACGAGAAGCGAAGCCGAAACCTGGGAACGGTCTACTTCCCGATCTCGCTCCTGATCTGCGTGTTACTTACGTGGGCCGGTCCGATTCCGATCTGGATGGGCGGTCTTGCGATTCTCGTCCTCGGTTGGGGCGACGGACTCGCGTCGCTCGTGGGAGAGCAGCGCGCGCGCGGAACGTTCCGGGTCTTCGGCAACACGAAGAGCGTGGCGGGAACCGCGACGATGTTCGCAGCCTCGCTCGCGGTCACGGTCGTCTTCACCATCGTGTTCGGCGGTCCGGTCACACTCACCACGCTCGCAGGCTCGGCGATCCTGACCGCGCTCGTCGCGACGACGGTGGAGGTCGTCACGCCGTTCGGACTGGATAACCTGACGGTTCCGCTCTCGACGCTCCTCTTCTACACCGTCCTGTGAGCGCGCACCCGGCTCTCCTCGTCCCGGTCGCGATCCTCCTCAACGCGACCGCCGGTTACGCCGCGTTTCGGCGCGAATCGGTGACCGGCGGGGGCGCGATCCTCGGAGCGGTGCTGGGCTCGGCGATCCTCATCGCCGGTGGTCTCCTCTTCTGGATCATGCTCATGCTCTTCTTCGTAAGCTCCTCGGTGGCGAGCCGACTCGGGGCGTCGCGGAAGGCGGAGCTCGAGCGAATGCACGAGAAGGGCAGCCGACGCGACGCGGTTCAGGCGTTCGCGAACGCCGGCGTCGCCACTGTGGCGCTCATCGCCCTCCGGGCGACGGGGAACGCCGCCTTCGCGATCGCTGCGGCAGGAGCGTTCGCGAGCGTCAACGCGGACACGTGGGCGAGCGAGATCGGCGTGCTGAGCGCGCACCCGCCACGTTCCATCCTCACCTGGAGACGGCTGCAGCGTGGAACCTCGGGAGGTGTCTCGCTGCTCGGGACCGCCGCGTCGCTTGCGGGGAGCTTCGTGATTGCGGCGTGGTTCGGCCTGGCGCTCGCGGCCGTGGCCATCTTCTCCGCTCTGCCGGGCCCCGAGATGGCGACCGATCCGGAGCCTTTCCGGTCGTTCGTGATCGTCGTGATCGCCGGCGTGGTGGGGACGACGATCGACAGTCTGCTCGGCGCGACGGTGCAGGCTCAGTACGTGGACGCGCACGGAAGCCCCACCGAACGTCGCGAGGGCGAGAACGGGGCGAACGCGCGCGTTCGCGGTCTGCCCTTCGTCACGAACGACGTCGTGAATCTCGTGAGCTCGCTGGCCGCCGCCGGAGCGGCATTCGTCGCCGCGGCGGCGGTGGCGTAACGAGGTCCGCCGAGCGCGTGCGGCGCCATGTGCGACTCGTGTGATGTGGCACGAGGCTGCAGACGGTTTTTGTTGTCCGCGTATCTGACGACCCCTATCTTGAGGTTGGGGTGCAAAATGAGAAAATGGATATTCAGAATCGCGCCGGTGGCGATCGCTGCGATGCTGACGCTCGCGGCGTGCGGGGGTGAGGGGGACGGCGCGGACACGGACGAGGCGGCCGCGACGCCGGCCACGGTCACGATCGGGTACAACCGCTTCCTGGAGTCCTCTTTCGGAAGCGGCGCCGCGCCGATCGAGGTGATTCGAACGGTCGTGGCGGAGGCGCACCCCGAGATAACCGTCGATCTGAACGTCCTTCCCGATACGGTCGGTGGCATGCGCGACGCGATCGCGGTCTGGATGCTCGCCGGCGACGGAACGGTGGACATCTACGGGATGGACACACCGTGGGTGAGCGAGTTCGGCACCGCCGGGTGGGCCGTGGACCTGACCGAGGAGCTCCCCGGGCTCGAGGAGCGCTTCGTAGACTCGGGCCTTGAAACGTATCGATACGACGGCGCGCTGCTCGCCGTGCCCTTCTGGGGGAGCATCAGCGGTCTCTACTACCGAACAGACCTTCTTGAAGAGTACGGTTTCGGCGTTCCGGAAACCTACGACGATCTGGTCGCGATCTCCGAGACCATCACGGCGGACCGCCCCGAGCTCACCGCGTTCGCGTGGCCGGGAGCCCAGGAAGAGGCGCTCGTCATGGTCTTCGCGGACTTCCTCTACGGATTCGGCGGGTCGTACCGGGACGCCGCCGGCGACTACGCCTTCGATTCGCCCGAGGCCGTGGAGGCGCTCACGTTCATGAGGGAGCTCGTATCGCAGGGCGTCTCGCCGGCCGAGACGAGTGCGTGGACCGGAGAGGAAGCCCGACGCCGGTTCGTGGACGGGCAGGGGCTCTTCCTCTGGCACAACAGCGACCTCGTCACCTGGCTGGACGACCCGGAGCGCTCGCAGGTCGCCGGGAAGTGGGACTTCACCACGACGCCTGCGCAACCGAACGGCCGAAAGGCCGGCGTCACCGGAGGATTCGCCTTCGCGATCAACCCGCACACAGACACGCCCGACGCGACGAGAGCCGTTCTCTCGCTCATTGCGTCCGAGGAGGTTCAGAAGGGCTTCGCGCTCGCCTGGGGCCCGGTCCAGTACTACGACGGGCTCTACGAGCAGGAAGAAGTTCTCGCGGCGAACCCGAACGCCGACCGGATCACGCCGGTGCTCGATCACGCGCTCAGCCGACCGCCGAGCACGGAGTACGCTCAGCTCTCTGCGATTCTCCAGGAGGAGCTCCACGCGGCGCTTACCGACCGCAAGACGCCGGAGGAGGCGCTCGCGAGCGTTTCGCGCAGGGTCGCGGATCTCCAGTAGCCGAGAATCGCGATGCTCCACGGTCTCCACCGCCGCGGAACGGCGCGCCTCGCGACGTTCCTGCTGTTGCCGGCCCTGACCGGCCTCCTTGTCTTCTACTACGTCCCGGTCGTGCAGAGTGCGCTCCTGAGCCTCTTCGATCTCCGGTTCTCGCTGACGCCGACCGGAGAGAGCTTCCTCGGGCTCGGCAACTACGGCCGGGCGCTCGCGAGCGCCGAGTTCGCGCGGGCGCTCGGCTTCACGCTCGTGTTCGCGGTGTGCGCGGTAACGCTCGACCTGACGCTCGGTATGCTCTTCGCGCTCGCGACCTTCTGGGTCGATCGGCGGCTCCGGAACGTACTGCGGGCGATCATCATCATCCCGTGGGCGATCCCGAACGTCATCCAGGCGTCCATCTGGAGATGGCTCTTCAATACCGACGTTGGGCTCGTGGGCGACATCCTCGTGCGCACCGGTATCGCTGCGAGCCCGCCGCTCTTCCTCGCGAACGCCGGGCTCGCGTTCGTCGCGATGATCTGGGCGTACGTGTGGAAGGGCGCGTCCATCTCGGCGATCTTCTGCATGGCCGGACTCGCCACCGTGCCGCGAGAGCTCCAGGAGGCCGCGCGCATGGACGGCGCCGGCGCGCTGCGGCGGTTCTTCTCGATCACAGTGCCCACGATGCTGCCCGTGCTCGTGGTCGCGCTCATCTTCCGGTCGCGCGACGCGCTCCGCGTCTTCGACCTGGTGTTCGGACTCACGAGAGGCGGCCCGGGCGGCGCGACCGAGACGCTCAGCTCGATCACGTACAAGACGTACTTCAGCTTCAACCAGTACGGTCTCGGCTCCGCGTACGCGATCATCAGCTTTGTCCTGATCTTCTCGGTGGCCGTGGCCTACCTCGGCCGAGTCCGCGGCAGACTGTCCGCCGAGGGAGACACCTTGTGAGCATCTCCCGCACCGGGCCCCGAGGTTTCGGGCACTTCGTCCGCTCGCTCGTTGTCGTCGTGCTCATCGCTGCCTTCAGCCTGGGCCCGCTCCTCTGGATCGCAATCACGTCGCTCAAGGCTCCGGGCACGGAGTTCCGCACGCCGATCGAGTACCTCCCCTCCGATCCGACTCTGGAGAACTACCGGACGGTCACGGGCGAAGGCTTCAGGGTCCAGCAGGCGATCCTGAACAGCTTTCTCGTCTCGCTCGCCGCGATGGCCGGTACGATTCTGCTCTCCGGCTTCGCGGCGTACTCGATCGCGAGGCTCCGGTTTCGCTTCCGATTCGCGTCCATCCTCGCGATTCAGGCGGCCGGGCTCGTCCCTCCGATCATCATCATCGCCCCGACCTTCATCATGCTCCGCGCGGCCGGACTCGTGGGCACGCTCTGGGCCATGATCATTCCGAACATCGCGTACGGGATCCCCCTCGCGACGCTCCTGCTCACGAGCTACCTCTCGCGCATCCCGCTCGATCTCGAAGAAGCCGCCTCCATCGACGGCGCGAGCTGGTTCCGGCTCTACTGGCAGATCATCGTGCCGGTCTCTGCCCCGGCGATCCTCTCGGCCGGAGTCCTGAGCTTCCTGGGTTCGTGGGGCGAGTTCATGCACGCGTTCACCGTCAGTCTCGGGCTGCCGCGGCTGCGGACGGTGCCGGTTGCGATTCTGAGCTACAGTCGCGCCTTCGAGCTGCAATGGAGTTGGGTGGCGGCCGCGACGATCATCGCGCTCGTCCCTGTCGTCACGCTCGCCGTGCTCTTTCAGCGCGGCGTGGTTCGGGGGCTCACCTCGGGCGCGGTCAGCGGATAGGACGCTGCGGGATAACGGGACACCGGCGCTCGCGCCTCGCCCGCGTCCCGTCTCGCCCGCGCCGACTCCGCAAGCTCCCGGATCGCCCGCCGCACCTCGGTCGTCAGATCGATCTCGATTGCCCGGATCGCGTCTCGGGGATTCACGGCGATCGGCTCTCCGAACGCGACGCGAACCGGCGAAGTGCGGGAGGCGCGCGTCATCATCGTGAGGAGCGCAGCGCGGCCCTCGCTCGTGGCGCGATCCGACGGAGAGCCGAGGAGGCGTCTGTAGAGCGACGGGACGCGGTGCACGCCCTCCGCGTAAACGGGCACGATCGTGAACGGAACGTTCTCCCGGCGCGCGCGGCGCGCAATCCCGTCCACGAACGGCGGCCAGTCGCGGAGGTACTTCTCGCCCACCCCCGGCAGTGCCGGATCGGACTCGATCGCGCCGGCCGGATAGATCACGACCGCGTGCCCGTCCCGAAGCGTGCCGATCACCCCGCGCATCGCGGCGGCGCGAGAGGCGAGGGAGTCGTTGATGAGGATGCATCGCTCGAGGATGCCGGGCATCTCCGCGGTGAGCGCGCGTTCCTTTGCGACCGCGAACACATCGTCCCGACCGGCGGCGACGATCATCGCGGGCAGATCTCCGAGCCCGGGGTGGTTTCCCACGAAGAGCACGGGTCCCGAGCCGGGAGCGTATCCGCGCAGGAGGCTCACGCCTCCGTAGTACGTTCGCAACACCCACGTCATTGCCTCCACGAGCGACGAGCGGCGCAATCGACGGTCGAGACCGAGGAGGCGAAGGACGAACACCGCCGCGGGGATCACGAAGAAGGGCGCGGCGAGCGCTTCGAGCGCCGCGTTCCGCAGGCGAGCGAACGTGAACATCTCCGAGTACGACACTCCAATCGCCCGAACGAGTCGTGATCTCACGCATTCAAGATCGACGTTCGGCTCGCGGAGGGCAAATGCCTTGAGGAACACGCTAGCTCCGGGTCCCGACCTCCGAGGGATCCTTGATCCTCACGAAACGAACCTGGTTTCGGCCGTTTTCTTTCGCGCTGTAGAGCGCCTTGTCCGCGGCGTGAACGACGTGTCGGAGCGGGACCCGTGGGCTTCGGCGATCGGAGATACCGATCGAGACGGTGACGCTGATGCGCTTCGAGCGCACCGCGGTCTCCATCGCTTCGATGGAGGCGCGGAGTCGCTGTGCCGGCGGAGCGACGTCGCGACCGCTGCGACCGGGATAGAAGACGATGAGCTCTTCGCCTCCGTAGCGACAGACGATGCCCTCCGGCACCACGGCCTTCTGGACCGCCTGCGCGATCGCGAAGAGGATACGGTCGCCCGCCTGGTGACCGTAGGTGTCGTTGACCTGTTTGAAGTGATCGATGTCGATCATCATGATCGCGAGCGGCGGCTTCGTCGCGACGCTCGACTGCTCCGCGAGCACCTGGTTGCAGTACTCGCGGTTGTAGATCTGGAGCAGCGGGTCGTACGCGACGCGATGCGACATGCGCGCAAGGACGTGCGCGACGATTGCTCCCACGAGGAACAGCGGCGTGACGCACGCGTAGAGCAGCGCGATCAGGCGTGGCGAGACGAGTCCGAAGCCGAGCGCGTCGAGAACGGCGGGAAGGATCGCCGCACCCGCGGCGAGCAGAGCGAGCCCCGCGAAGGACCCGCGCAGGTAGAAGCTCTCCGGGCGAAGGAGCGCGTTCGCGACGACGAGTCCGATCGCGAGCGCGAGGGCGACGAGCGTCTGGATCGAGACGAACTGCTGCGGAATCAGCCAACCGAGGAAACCAAAGCGCGCGGGCAGGAAGCGGGCCGCAGCGAACAGCACCACCTGCACGGCCACGAGCGACCACGTGGTCACTCTCGTGGCGCGATACGTTGGGAAGGGTGGAACGCCTGTGTAGCAATAGGTGAGGACGAGCGCCACGGCGAAGACGAGGTGCGCGTAGCCGTCGGTCGGCGCGGGTGCGGCCTCCGCGTAGTATGAGGAGAAGCCCACGAGCAACGCGTAGACAATGCTGTGCAGCCCCACGCTGTAGCCGGCAAGGTAGACGCGCAGGTTCTGTACGCGGGGGTACGAGACGTGGCCGGCGAAGAGCGCGAGGATACCCAGGGCGAGCGCGACGCTCGGCAGGATGATGCGAACGAGTGAAGCGGGCGGCGCCGGTCCGGCGACAACGGCGACGAGCCCCATTCCGGCGAGCAGAACGACCGCGACGACGAGGAGGAGCGCGCCCCAGCGCGCGGACCGGACGATCATAGCTGGTGTCCCCGGCTCACCTTCGCAACGAAGCGATCGATCGACTTGCCGGTGATCCCCGCCGCCTCGGCGGCGGCTCGCGCCCGCGTATCCAGGTCCGCGGCACCTCCGGGCGCCTGTGGGACGCGTTCGATCATCGACCGGAGGGCGGCGAGTTCGTCGGCTGAGAAGCGCACCGCGCCGAGCAGGTGACGCTCGAACGACTCGCACGCCGCAGGACACACCTTCTTGGCGATCGAGAACATTGTGACCGCGTAGTCGCGGATCTCCTTCTGCGCGTGCACATCCGTGCGCAGCTTGACGAAGCGGAAGAGGTTGTGCAGGTCGATCTGCCAATACCATTCGGTGTAGAGGCTGAGCGGGAGATTGATGCGCGCCAACTCCCGAGCGATCCCGGAGTTGAGGAGATTCGAGTACGACGAGTACGCGTCCGCCTGTCCCGCTCCGAGTTGCTCGCGGATCCGCTCCTGGTGCTCCACGGGGATCGGCTCGTCGGAACGCCCCTGCTTGTTGTCCATGCTCTGGAGCGCGATGTCCTCACCGGCGGGAACGTAGAACTCGTCCTTCATGACGCTGTAGCGGCCGCTGATTTCATTGAGGCGCGCCGTGCGGTGGCGTACCCATTGACGTGCGACGAACAGCGGCATCTTCGCGTGAAAGGTCAATACCACCTGCTCGAACGGGGAGGTGTGCTCGTTGCGCAGGAGATAGTCTATGAGCGCCGCGTCCTGGCGGTAGGTCTTCGTTCCCTCGCCGTACGATACCCGGGCAGATTGCACGATTCGCGCATCTCCGCCCATGTAATCAACGAGACGTACGAAGCCCTTGTCGAGGACGCGATACTCGTGGTCCAGGATCTCTTCTGCTGCGGGAACGACCGTGTGTGCCATAGCTGCCTCACCGGCATTATCGACCGCACCGGGCCGACTGTAAAGGTCGGCGCTCGGATTCAGAGGACCTCCCCGCCCCTGTCCGGCACGGCTGCAGACGGGTACCTTACGGTTGGTATGACACGTGATCGCATTCGGACGGCCGTCCTGCTGATCGCTCTCCTCACGGCCGTTGCCGCAGTATCGTTGCCGGCTCAGGAGGAGTTGGTTACGGTGTACGGCGAGACCCGCGACGACGGAACGGTCGTCATTCGAGCGAGCAGCGCTCACATCATCCCGGTCTATCTCAACGTTGACGTTCCGCGTCTGGTCGGCATGGAATCAAACGTGGAACTGCCCTTCGGCATCGAGCTCGCCCCCGGAACCGTGGGCAGGGAGCTGTTCGAGCTCAGCCCAACCCGCACGTCCGGCCGCATCGGGTACGGCCTCCAGTACAGCTTCGCGCGAGGAAACCCTGCAACGGCGAGTCACGACGACGAGTTTCGCTACCTGATCCCCTTCGCCCACGGAGACAAACGAAGGTTGTCTCAGGGCTTCGGAGGTCGTTTCTCGCACTACGGTGAGAACGAGTACGCCGTGGATTTCGAGATGCCGGAAGGCACGCCGGTGTACGCTGCCCGCGACGGCCTCGTGGCCGAGGTGAAAGAAGACTCGCAGGTCGGAGGCCCGAGCGTCTCGTACAGCGACGACGGGAACTTCATTCTCGTGATGCATGCCGACGGTAGCTTCGCCAACTACGTCCACCTTCGATACGGGGGCGCCGTGGTGGAACCGGGCGATCGCGTTCGAGAAGGCGATCTTATCGGCTACAGCGGAAACACCGGCCGCTCGTCCGGACCGCACCTCCACTTCGACGTACGACTGCCGGCGCCCGACGGAACGATGCAGTCGATACCGTTTCTCTTCCGCGGCCGCGACGGGGTGGCGGTCGTGCCCGAAGAAGGACGATTCTACTACGCGCACCACCCGGGCGGCGAACCGTTCGAAGAGGTCTTCGGCCGCGACCTCGCGCTGTCCGATTTCGCCGGATACGCCGAGCCGTTCACGGCGGCGGAAGGGGTGGAGATCCGCGTGGAGCAGGTCGACCTCACCTTCCTCGTGTTCGTTCAGAACGGGCTCGACCGCGAGTCGAACGTGGAGATCCGCTTTCAGCTCCGCGGCCTCTCCTCGGACAACGGCACGCGGATCACACGGGTCGTCCCGGCGCGGACCGAAGTCCTCGCAACGATCCTCAGGCCGATCGCCGGCGCCACGAGTATCCGGTACGGGTACAGCGTGAGATACCGGTAGCGTTTTCGCTTTCGTGCGGGAGCGGCTACGATGCGACGATGGAACGTGTTCCCCCGCGACCGCTGCTCCGACTCGCCTTCTTCGTCGTCCTCGCCGGCGTAACCGCCCTGTCGCTCGCGCCGAACGTGGGTACAGGTTACGGAGGAAACGATAAGGTCGCACACGTCGTCGCGTACGCCGTACTCGGCTTTCTTCTCGTGGCGCCGTTGCGGCCCCAATCGACCGCACGGCGCTGGATCGGGGCCACGGTCCTGCTCGTCGTCTACGGCTGCGTCATCGAGCTCGCGCAGCAGCTCACCGGAAGGGAGCTCGAGGCGCTGGATATGGCCGCGAACGCCCTCGGCGCGTTCTCGGGCGGAGGGATCGCTCGAGTGTGTACGCGAGGACGTCCTACCAGACGCTCCGAATGATGTCGGCCGCCTCCGTGCCCGGATCGATCTCTCGGATCAACCAGTTGTCCTCGTTGTCCGGATCGGGGAGCAGCGTGAAGACTACGGTGAGCGCGTTTCTGCCGGAGTAAGCTTTACTCTCGAACTCGGTCGTCACGGTGACGCTCCCGGGGTAGTCCGGATTCTCGGGGTCCACAGACCGCGGACCGAACTGGAAGGGACGAGTATCAGGATCGAATACGGTCTGAGACCACGACGTCTCGTCGATTACACCGGGCTCCTGCGCGTCCGGATGAAACTGCGCCTTGATGTCGGCTATGCTCGGGTCGTCCTGGTCCACGACGTCGATGAATCTCTCGATGCGCTCTTCGGGATCGAGCGGGAACCCTCCGAGTATGTTGGGACAGCCCGAGAGAACAATCGCGGCGATGACTACTGCTCCAACGAGTGCGTATCGTGACTTCTTCACGGCTCGCTCCTTCATGGTCATATGTCGGTCGGTGAGAGCCTGGGCTCCACGACGGCTGCGTAACGGTCGCGTAGTGCTTCGAGTTCCGCGACGAATGTGTCGTATACCGGGTCGTCCGGGCTCAGAAAGTACTCCGCCTGCATCTCGGCGGCGAGACGGGAGACGACGTATTGATCGAGCGAAAGGGCAGAGAGGACGATGAAGCGGAAGTCCAGATACGCGACGCGCGCAGCGATCCTGGCCGGGCCCAGTGTCTCCTCCACGAAGGCGTCCCGAGCCGCCTCGCCTTCTTCCTCGAGGATCCCGGACAGGCGATCACGCTGCCGTTCGTACTCGGCGTGCAACGCATCCACCTCCGGTCCACGCCGCTCGATCTCGTCCATGAGATCGTCCATCTCGGCGGCCACGCCACGAAGCGCGGGAAGCGGATCGTCCAGAAAGTCTTCCACGAGGCCGGCGTTCCAGACGCTGTAGTCGATCGGCTGCTCGAGGAAGGCGAAGACGTTGGTCGGACCACGGCCGGGTCTCACCTCCACGCCCTGGTCGGCGCCGAGGGAGACGGTTCGCCCGCCGTCCCGGACGTCAACGAGTCCCTCGATGACCTCGAAACGCGTAGTGCCGTCGCTGCCGGCGTAGATCCGGAGCTCGGTTCCGCGAACGCCCGCGACCGAGGTTGTGGATCCTACCCGCGGCTCGTTGCCCACGGCCACGTTGAAGCGGAACGCGAACGACCCAACGGCCGCGGAGAGACGACTCGTGCGCCTTCCGCCCGAAGCGGCCTCGGATCCGATAATGAATACGGTGTCCGGCGACACGGTGACAACGCCGCCGGCCGCGAGGTCGATCTCGGCTTCCGCGGCGCGATAGGTGATCACGCGGTCGCCGGAGGCAAGCTCGTCGCCGAAGTCGGCCGGGTAGGTCGAGCCCGCCCGCGTACGGATGTCCACGTCGCCTTCGAGATAGGTCACGGTCGCGTCCTGAGCCGCCGCCGCGGCGGCGACCAGCACGAGTAGCGTTCCAATGATCCGCTTCATGCGCGCCCCCTTACGATGCCGAGGAGCTGCGGGAGACCGTCGACCTCGCCTCCCATGATCAGCGTCACTACGTCTGCGGTGCTCTCCACCACGACATATCGCGCGTCCTCGGGGAGACGCTCGTAGAACAGACCCACGTCGAACCGGGCGCCTTCCGGCGCGGCTCCTGCCGGAGCGCTTCCAACGATCTGCGGCGCCACGATGAGACCGGCTTCTCGGGCTCGGTCGAGTACCGCCGTGACGTCGCTGCTCGAGTAGAGCACCTGCTCGTCGAAGAGAAAGGGTACGCCTGCGTACTCGGCAAACTCCTGCGCCGGCAGCGTGTTGAAGATATCGATCATCTCGATGACTCTGTCGTCCTGTTGTGCCGGGGGCACGGTCGCACAGGACGCCAGGAGCGCGATCACCAGACCGGCACCGAATAGCGCTTTCCTCATGGAACCTCCTCGCCTAGAGTATAACCACCGAATCTTCATTTCAACTTCGTTCCAAATCGTCATAGCTTCACCGGATGCGGCAACCTTCGCGTCTGCACTCTGAAACACTGATCGTGGTCGCAACTGTCATCGGGGGTGGAACTTTTTTCGCAATCCGCGCCGGATTGGACTACGTCTCTCCTCTCCTCATGATCTCGGTGAGGTTCCTGGTCTCGTTCGCTCTCCTCATTCCTGTCCTTGCGCGGGCGACGTGTCGATGGTGGCGCCGTGTGCGAATGGGGGCGCTCCTCGGGGTCGTCATCTTGGCAGGTGTTTTTCTCTCCGGGCTGTGGGAACACGTGTTGCACCGCCGTCGCGGCGACGGTGCGGGAGCGTTGCCACGGCGATCCCGGCAAACACCACAACCATCCCCGTGATCATCACGCCCGTGATCCGCTCGTCCAGAAAGAGCCGGCCGGTGACGGTGGCGAAAACCGGGACGAGATACTCGACCTGCGTGCCTTTCGTGGCGCCGAAGCGCGCAACGACGTACGAGTAGAGGATGAATCCGAGAAGAGTTCCCGGCACGGCACCGTAGACGAGCGCGAGCACGCCGCTCACGCGAACGGCGGTGAAGTCGAACCCGATGAAGGCGGAGATCGTGATCGCGATCGCCGCGGCCGTGGTGAGCCTGACCGCGGCGATATCGAGGCTGCTCGCGTCGTGCAGGTACTTCCTGACGTGGACGATTCCGAATCCGTTGGAAGCGACGCCGACGAGCACGAGCAGAAACCCGGCCCACTGCGTCTCCTGGAGGCCGGTCTCGCCGGTCACGACGAGCAAGCCCACTCCGGCGAACGAGATGATCGCTCCCACGACCTTCCATCGCGTGAGTCGATCGTCCGGAAGGCGAAGGTGGGCGAAGATCATGGATGAGATCGGGGTCAGTGTGATGAAGAGCGCGGTGACGCCGGCCGACTGGTACTGAAGCGCCGAGATGAAGCAGATCATCGGGGCGGCGGTAGCGAAGACACCCACGACCGCACCGTGCTTCCAGACGTGCGAGCCTGAGGGAAACGAACCCTGACGGATGCGCGCCCAGACGAGCGCGAGGATCGCCGCGATCGGCGCTCTCAGCGCGGTGAAGACGATCGGATGAAACTGGCCGAGCGCAAAGCGGCTGACGACGAGGTTCGAGCCGAAGAAGAAACTGAGCAGCACGATGGACGGCAGGTGAGACCGGGTCAGGGACTTCATTGGAACGCCTACGCTTTCGGAGGACGTCGCCTGACCTCGAACACCTTCTCGTTGGCGCCGTCCTGCTCGTGAGCGCGCTCCCGCGCCCGTTCGTGGAACAGCTCCTGGCTGCGCACGACCTGCTCGCCCTTGCGGCGAGTCACAGGGATGTAGGTGCCGTCCGGCTGCATTACGTGGGCATTCGTGTTGTCCTGGAAGGCCATCTCGAGCGCTTCGGCCGCGCGAGTGCGTGCTGCCTCGTCTTCGATCGGGAACATGAGCTCGACCCGGCGCTCGAGATTGCGCGGCATCCAGTCGGCGCTACTCGCGTAGATTTCCCACGAGCCGCCGTTGTGCACGTAGACGAGTCGCGCGTGCTCGAGGTAGCGGTCCACGATGCTCACGACGGTGATGTTCCGGCTCAGCCCGGGAACTCCGGGAACGAGCATGCAGACGCTCCGGACGTTGAGCTTGATCTCTACACCCGCCTGCGACGCGCGGTAGAGTGCCTCGATCACCTCCTGATCGGCGAGGCTGTTGAGCTTCGCGAGTATGCGAGCGGGCATGTCGCTCTGAGCCCGCAGCGCCTCGCGCTCGATGAGCTGGAGGAGCCGCGCCTTCATGCCGACCGGCGCCATGATCAGCTTGTTCAGCGCGGGAATCGCCGAGTATCCCGTGATCGCGTTGAAGAAGAGCCCGGCTTCGTACGCAACGTCGGGCCGAGCGGTCAGGAGACCGAAATCGGTGTAGAGCCGCGCGGTTTTGTCGTTGTAGTTGCCGGTGCCGAGGTGAACGTACCTCCGGATCGCATTCTGCTCCCGGCGCACGATCACGAGCGCCTTGGCGTGCACCTTGAGCCGGGCGATCCCGTAGATCACGATCACGCCGGCGCGCTCGAGGCGCTGCGCCCAAGTGATGTTTCGTTCTTCGTCAAAGCGCGCCTTGATCTCCACGAGAACGGTGACCTGCTTTCCGGCTTCTGCGGCCTCCTCGAGCGCTCGCACGATCGGTGAGTCGCCGCTCGTGCGGTAGAGTGTCATCTTGATCGCGAGGACGCCGGGATCCTTCGCTGCGTCCTCCAGCAGCCTGACGACCGGTTCGAAGCTCTCGTACGGATGGTGGAACGAGACGTCGGCCTTCTTGACCTCGTCCCACAACGGCTCGTCCGGCTTGACCCGCGGCGGATCGAAGTGGGGCCAGCGCGGGAATCGGAGGTCGTCAAATCCGGTGAGCGACGTGAGCTTCATGAACTCGCCGACATCCAGCGGGCCGGCATTGTCGAACACTTCCGATTCGTCTATCCCCACGGTCCTGCTGAGAATCGCCTTGAGCCTGCCCGCTCCTCCGGAGATGGACAGGCGGACCGCCTCGCTGAACTCCCGGTGTGCGAGGACCTGCTCCATCGCTTCCAGGAAGTCCTCGTCGCGCTCCTCGTCCACGCCCATGTCCGCGTCGCGGGTGACGCGGAAGAGGCAGTTCTCGGTGACCCGGTAGCCGGGAAAGAGAGCGGCGGCGTGCTGGATGACCACGTCTTCGAGAAGCGCAAACGAGACGGTGGCCGAGTCGTCCGGCAGAAGGATGATGCGCTCGAGCGACGCAGGGATCTGGACGATCGCGAGATATTCGCCCGAGCGGTCCTCGCCGTCCTCGGCGATGAGGTGGACGTCCTGGTGGGGCTCGAGCGTGAACGCGGCGTGCAGCCGGAGATTCGTCACGTAGGGTACCTGTTGGCCCCCGGTCGCACGGATCGGGGTCAAGACCGGAAGGATCTCCTCCTGGAAGAGCTTGTTGAGGAAGGCGCTCTGCGTGGGCGTGTACTCGCCGGGTCGCCGCATCACGAGCCCGTGTTCGGCGAGCCCGGGGAGCACATCGTTCAGAAGGCAGTCGTACTTGCGGTCGACCAATTCGTGCGTTCGATCGATGATCCTGCGGAGCAGTGCCGACGGCGGAATGCCGGACGGGCACTGCACGAAATCGCCGCGCTTGATCTGGCGCTTCACCGATGCGACGCGTACCATGAAGAACTCGTCGAAGTTGCTCGTGACGATGCAGAGGAACTTCAGCCGTTCAAGCAACGGCACGTCGCGACGTATCGCCTGATGGAGAACACGGGCGTTGAACTCGATCCAGCTCAACTCGCGATTGATGAACTGAGGCGCGACGGTGGTCTTGGTTTCCTGTGTGCTCATGAGGCTCCCTATGCAATCACGATGTTGAGGCCGAACACTTCCTCGAACATGTCCGCCTTCGCGCCGAATCCGTACCGCTCGATCGAGATGTCGCCGGACGTGTCGCAATGGAGGATGACGTCGCCGTCCTCAATCTCCACGGTCACGCCGCGAACCCGCTGCGCGTGTCCGCGGTCGAGCGCGTCCGCGATACGAAGAATCGCGGCGAGCTTGAGCACCTGGATGCGCTGCTCCCGCCGCAACGCGACGAAGCTCGTGTGCGACGAGTTCGGCAACGACTTCCGGTGATAGCGGACGACGTTCGCGATGACGCGCAGGTCGTCGCGACTGATACCGAAGATCTCGGAATTCTGGACGATGTACTGACCGTGCTTGTGGTGCCCGCTTGCGCGGATGTACGTCCCAATATCGTGCACGACGGCCGCAACCTCGAGCACCATCCGCGCGTGGCGATCCATCGCATGCTCTCGCTGCAATTGATCGAAGAGGCTCAGCGCGAGATCGGCGACCTGACGGGAGTGCTCCTGATCGTAGTGGTATCGTCGCGCGAGATTCTCGGCGGACGCCACGACCTGACCGTAGAAATGGTGCTCAACGGCCCACTCGCTCCCGAGCGCGAAGCTCATCAGGACGCCCTCGCGGATGCTCACGTCAGGGACGATCAGTTGTTGCGCCTGCGTGCTTTCGAGGAAGAGCCGGTAGACGGTGAGCGCCGGAACGAGCCCCTCGGCCTCATTGTACGTGACGTTATGGAACCGGACGATTTCGTCCACGCTGCGATCCTGAAGCTCGTCCAGATAATGGTCGAACTCCGCACGGTCGATCGTCCAGAAGTGCTGCTCCTGCTTGCGGCCGACCGCGTGCGCGACGTGGCGCGCGTCGCCTCCCACGGCGACGAAGTACTTGATCCGGTTCAGCGGCAGCTCGGAATCGAGCAACTCGTGGCTGACCCGGATGTTTTCGCGGAGGAACTCCTCGATCTGGTCGGCGGTCGACCACATGGAGCGTCCTTCCTGTTCCATCCGTACGGTCCCGATGCGCAGACTGTGCGCGGCGACCATCTTGCCGCGCTGCAGCATCATGATCTCGGTCGTACCGCCGCCGACTTCGATGATCATCGAGTTGGCGCGCGAGAACTGCGCCTTCATCGGGCCGACCGCGTGCTGGACCGCGAGGAAGGTGAGGTGGTTCTCCTCGATGCCCTCGATGACCTCGATCCGCAGCCCGGTCCGCACGAGTACGCGGTCGATGAAGGTGTCGCGGTTACGCGCCTCGCGGATGGCGCTCGTCGCGATAACGCGCACCGAACCCTCGGGCACCTCCCACCCGCGAAGGAGCTCCCGGAACCCGGAGAGGATCGAGATCGCCTGCTGCATGCTCTCGCGACTGAGCGAACCCGACATGAAGACGTCGCGGCCGAGCGAGACCGGCCGTGCGGCGCGATCGAGGCGCTGCCATTCGCCGCCTTCTCCAAGCTGCGCGATCATGAGCCGGATCGCAGTGGAACCGATGTCCACGACGGCGGCGATATCGGTGCGGGACGCGTCGGTCATTCCTGCTCCAGCCGGGCGAGCGCGGCGGCGCCCACGATGACCGAATCGTCGCCGAGCGATGCCGCGACGAGTGAAACGTCGGACTCAATCATGGAGTGCTCTCTCATGCTCTTCTTGATCGGCTTGAGATAGGCGTCGCCGAGCTTCTCAACGAGTCCGCCGCCGACCACGACAACGTCCGGATCGAAGATGTCCACGAGGCTTCCCAGACCCACGCCGAGATACCAGGCGGCCCGTTCCACCACGTCGATGACCGCCTCCTCCCCGGCATCCATTGCCTTCTTGATGACGCTGCTCTTGATGAGCGCGATGTCCGTGCCGGCCTTCTCGTACACGGTGGGGGTCCGGCCGGTGATCGCGAGATGGACGAGCTCCTTCGCAATCGCTGTCTTGGACGAGACGGCCTCGAGGCAGCCGTACTTGCCGCAACCGCATCGGCGGCCGCCGGCATCCACGATCATGTGACCCACTTCGCCCGCGCTTCCGGTTCGACCGCGATAGAGACGGCCCTCGATGACGATGCCGCCACCCACGCCGGTGCCGGGGAAGACGCCGATCACGTTCCGCGCGCCCTTGGCTGCGCCTGCGACGAACTCGCCGTACGTCCCGGCGTTGACGTCGTTCTCGAGGACGACCGGGAAGTCGAGCTTTGCTTCGAGCTCGTCGCGCAACGGGTAGTCGACCATCCCCACGTTGGGCATCTGGATCACGCGGCCGCCCTGACGGTCGATCGGTCCGGGAACGGCAATGCCCACGGCCGCGACGTCGTCCGTCGCGGCGCCTGCGTCGTCCAGCGCCTGGCGGATCACCCGGGCGATCGCGTTCAGCGTGGCCTTGTCGTCGCCGCCGACCGGAGTGCGGATCTTTGCTCGCGCGAGGATTCCGTACGCTTCGTCGAACACGGTGGCGAGCATCTTCGTGCCGCCCATGTCGAACCCTACGACTCTGCTCCTGCCGGACATCGCTCCCCCTCTGTGGAGTGTACCAAAAAGGCGGCGACACGGCAGCCACGGAGGCGGCGCGACTGCCGGGCCGATCAACTGCGGTTGCGCCAACGGGTGCGCTGGAGTAGGTTGAACCAATGAGCTCATCACGGAGGGGCGGTGTCGTCATCGGGCGATTCATGCCTCCTCACATCGGACACCGATACCTGATCGAGTTCGCCCGTTCGTACGCGCGAGAGCTCACGGTCTTCGTGTGCACCCTCTCGACCGAGCCCATTCCGGGCGAACTCCGTTTCGCGTGGATGTCACGCCTGTTTCCGGACGTCCACCTCGTCCACGTGACCGAGGAGATTCCGGAGGCCTCGCGGTCGTCGGCGGGCGCGCATGCAATCTGGGCACGGGCGATTCGCGCACGACTGGACACGGATCCGAAGTACGTCTTCGCGTCCGAGACGTACGGGCTCGACCTCGCGTCCGAGCTGGGGGCCGAGTTCGTACCCGTGGATCCGCACCGCGCGGTGTTTCCGATCTCCGCCGGCGCGATCCGCGAGGATCCGTACCGTCACTGGGCGTGTATTCCGAGCATCGTTCGCCCGTACTTCGCCCGGAAGATCGCCGTGATCGAATCGAGCGGCTCACTCGTCCGGGAGCTCGCGAACGAGCACGAGACGGTCTTCGCCACCGAGTATCCGAGCTACGTGCGCTCGCTCGATCTCGCCGGACCGATGCCGCGCTCGGCGACGGAGCTGGCCCGGGCGCAGGCCGCGAGCGAGGAGGCTCTGCTGCAGCAGGCCAACAAGGTTCTCTTCACACCGAACGATCCGCTCCTGATCCTCGTTGAGGCGGATCTGCCGGAAGAAGAGCGGGAGCGCGTGTTGGCGGAGCTGTCGGCCGAGTACCCGTATCTCTCGCCTACGGTTGTTGTCGCCGCCGAGCCGGTGTCGAAGGCCTACCGGGACGCGGCACGGGCCCACGGGCGCCACCTCGTGGAGGCGAGCGGTCGGGCAGCCGCCCGAGATCTGGTGGAGACGGAGCTGGAGCGGCTCCTCGGCAAAAAAAGAGGGTCACAAATCCGCTTAACCAAGATATAGTGGTGGCCGGCATGGTTCGGTCACTCGACAAGCAGAAAGTGGAACTGGCGGTGCGCGAGCGTCGTACGCTGACGCTCACGACTCACGCGTACTTCGCGGACGAACGCGACTACATTGACGAGATCCTCAATCACTTCCTCGCGGCCGCGGGTCGGCCCGCGCTTCGCGACCAGCTCTCTTACTGTATCCACGAGCTCGCGAACAACGCGAAGAAAGCGAACACGAAGCGCGTCTACTTCGCCGAGAAGGGTCTGGATATCGACAACGAATCCCAGTACTGGATCGGCATGCGCAGCTTCCGCCAGGAGACGGTCCGCCGCATCGACCACTACCTGGAGCAGCTGAAGCAATCCGACCTTTTCATCAAGGTCCAGTTCCAGCTGGACGGCGACACGATGACGATCGCGGTCCGCAACAACATCCGCCTGACGCGGATCGAGCGCGAGAAGATCGAGGAGAAAATCGTCCGAAGCCGCTTCTTCGAGAACATGGCGGACGCCTACGCGAGCATCGAAGACACGAGCGAAGGCGCGGGACTCGGGATCGTCATGATGATCATCATGCTGCGCAACCTTGGCTTGAGCGACGAGATCATTCGATTCTTCACCAACGATCACGAGACGTACGTGGTGCTTTCGATTCCGGTCGCGGACAACTCGGAGGTCTCCGATTGACAACGGAGGACCGCGGGGCTAAGGTCGCTTTATGGCTCCTTTGATCTGGGCCATTCTGGGCCTGGTCTTCATCGTCTCCGAGTTCGTCGTTCCCGAGTTCGTGATCTTCTTCTTCGGCCTCGGTGCGCTCCTCAACTCGCTCCTGACCGCGATCTTTCCCGGCATCGCCGCGAGCATTCCGCTGCAGATCCTCACCTGGCTCGGTTTCTCCGCGGTGAGCCTCTTCTCGCTGCGGCGGTACATGGCGGGCTGGTTCAAGGGCCGGCAGTTCGTGGAGGACGACCAGTCCGGTTGGATCGGCCGTTCCGCCAAGGTGACCGAAGCGATCGGGCCCGACCGTCCCGGCCGCATCAGTCTGAACGGCACGACATGGGTCGCGGAAAGCTACGCGGAGAGCTTCGAGCCGGGAGACAAGGTCGAAGTCATTCGCCGCGAGGGAATGCGGTTCCTGGTCACGAAGTCGCTGACCGGTCTGCCCGAGCTTGGCAGTGATTCCGAAACCGACTCATTCGACAAGAGTGAATAACGACACCCTCAGCGGGTAGTCAAAGCAGGAGGCGCTATGGGTATCGTTGGTTCATACCTGCTCACCAGTCTGATCCTCGTTCTGTTCTTCATTGTCTTCTTCAAGTTGATCAGGATCGTCCCGGAGCAGGAGGCGTGGATCGTTGAGCAGTTCGGCAAGTTCAAGAAGACGCTTGGCCCCGGGTTCCACCTCGTGATCCCCGTGGTTCAGAAGGTTGCGTATCAGAACATCCTCAAGGAAGAGGTCATCGACGTTCCACCGCAGGTCTGCATCACGCGCGACAACGCGCAGGTGGAGGTCGACGGCATTCTCTACATCCAGGTGGTGGACCCTTTCAAGTCGAGCTACGGCATCGACAACTACCGGTTTGCCACCGCGCAGCTCGCGCAGACGACCATGCGAAGCGAGATCGGGAAGATCGACCTGGACAACACGTTCAGCGAACGCGACTCGATCAACGATGCGATCGTGCGAAGCGTAGACCAGGCATCCGAGCCGTGGGGTATCAAGGTCACCCGGTACGAGATCAAGGACATCACGCCCACCGAGTCCGCGCTCCAGGCAATGGAGCAGCTCGTCATCGCCGAGCGTGAGAAGCGCGCCGCGATTCTCGAGAGTGAGGGAAACCGCGAGTCGGGCATCAACCGGTCGAAGGGCCGGCGCCAGCACCAGATCAACATCTCCGAGGGATCGCGACAGCGGCGGATCAACGAGTCGGAGGGTCGCGCTCAGGCGATCCAGGTCGTCGCGGACGCCACGGCCGAGGGCATCGTGGAGGTTGCGAAGGCGATCCAGTTGCCGAAGGGAAAGCAGGCGGTCAGCCTGCGGATTGCGGAGCAGTTCATCCAGCAGCTTGGAGACGTGCTCCAACAGGCCGAGACGCAGGTTCTCCCGTTCGACATCGCGCACGTGAAGAGCCTCTTCGACACCGTTACCGGTAAGGGCGGCAGCGAAGAGGAGCCGCGCGTTGCTGCCGGGTTCCGCACCGGCGGCGGTCCCGGAGGCGGGCACGCTCCCGGAGCGAAGGTGCGCTCACGCAAGGACGCCGCGCAGTCGACTCGCCAAGGAGGTGAAGCATGAACCCCTTTGCACCAGTGCTCTTCGCGTTCGGCATTCTCGGGCTGATCCTCGTGGTCGGCATCCTGCGCAGCATCCGGATCATCCCGGCGCAGACCGTCTCGCTCGTGGAGCGGCTCGGCAAGTACGCGACCACGCTCGAAGCGGGCTTCCACGTCCTCGTTCCCTTCATCGACCGGGTGAAGTACCAGCATAGCCTCAAGGAACAGGCGGTCGACGTACCCACACAACCGTGTTTCACCTTGGACGACGTCAGGGTAGAGGTCGACGGTGTGCTCTACTTCAAGATCGTTGACCCAAAGCGAGCAAGCTACGGCATATCGGACTACCGGTACGCGACGATCCAGCTCGCGCAGACGATGATGCGCAGCGTCATCGGCCGCCTTGAGCTGGACCAGACGCTCGGCGAGCGCGAGCAGATCAACGCAGCCATCCTCAAGAACATCGACGAAGCAACCGACCCGTGGGGCGTGAAGATCACGCGCTACGAGATCCAGAACATCCGTCCCCCCAGCCATATCCAGAAGGCGATGGACGTACAGCTCGCCGCCGAGCGCACGAAGCGTGCGGCCATCACCGAGAGCATCGGTCAGATGGAGAGCGACATCAACGAGTCGGCCGGGGCGAAGGCCGAAGCGGTCAACGAGTCCGAGGGTGAGAAGCAGCGGCTGATCAACGAGGCGGAAGGCCAGGCTTCCGAGATCAGGGCGCTCGCCCGAGCAACCGCGGAGAGCATCCGAAAGGTCGCGCACGCGCTCCAGAACGAGGCCGGCGACGCCGCGCTCGTCCTCCAGATCTCAGAGGGCTACATCAAGGAGCTCCACAAGCTCGCCCGTCCGCAGACGAAGCTGATGCTCCCGATGGATCTCACGGATATCAACTCCGTGCTCCAGACGGTGAACCGGATGGTGCAGGAGAACGAGCAGAAGCT
>JBKHII010000014.1:0-64627 GCA_046538735.1 Spirochaetales bacterium | reverse complement strand
CTACGCCAGCTCCACCGCCGCCTCCGAGATGTTCAGGCTGTGGTCGCCGATGTGCTCGAGGTGCCGTACGATGTCGATGAAGAGCAGCTCCCCCTTCACGTCCGATTCGGCGTCCTGTTCGATGCTCTTGCGCGATCGCTTGCGCAGGCGGTTCCTCACCTTGTCGATCCGCTCTTCCATCTCGAACGCCTTGGCCATGTCGTAGTCCTCGAACTTGCGCTCGAGGTAGTCGCGGTTGTACGACAGGAAATCGGTCACCTGCCGGATGTACGCGTTGAGCTCCTGATCTCCGTCGTCGTGGATCCGCCGTCCCTTCTTGTGCAACCGCTTCAGCAGGAGACCAATGCTGAAGCAGGCGTCCGTGATGCCTTCGAGCTCGTGCGCGATGCGCTGCGTCGCTTGGATGTATCGCGCCTGGTCGTCGCTGACCTGCAGCCGCATCGACTCGGTCAGGAAGCGTGTGATCTCCTCCTGCATCTCGTCCACCCGCTGCTCCACGAGCTCGAGCTCGGGAGTCACGCGTTCGAGCGTCGCGGGGTTTCGGGAGACGTCAAGGATGGAACGCAGCATCGTGGAGGCGCGCTCTGCCATCCGGCAGAGCTCCCTTCGAATCGTGATGAGGTTCGACTCGAGCGCCTCCGGCATGTTCGAGGGCACGAGGTTGAGCCGGTACGGTCCGTGGATGACCTCCCTCCGCTCGGGAACCATCCGTTCCACGATCAACGCGATGAGGTCCACGAACGGCAGCAGGATGAAGGTGTTCGCCACGTTGAACAGCGTGTGAAAGAGCGAGAGGTGAAGCGGGATGTTCGCGGGATCGGAGGCCGAGCCGGGGAAGATGAGATCGACGAGTCGTACGAAGGGGAAAAACACCGCGAGCATCCACGCCACGCCGAAGAGGTTGAACAGCATGTGAGCCCGCGCCGTTCGTTTCGCGGACGCGTTCATCGGGAGCGACGCGAGGAACGCGGTGATCGTGGTCCCGATGTTCTCCCCGAGGACGATCGCCGCGGCGATCGGGAAGCTGATCCACCCCTGGAATGCCATCGTGATCGTAATCGCCATCGCGGCGGACGACGACTGGACCACGACCGTGAGCACTGTTCCGACCACGATGAAGATGAGGACCGAGACGTAGCCCATCCCCGACCAGTACTGGAGGAAGGAGAGTATCTCGGGATTCGACCGAATGTCGGGTACCGACTCCTTCATCAGGTGAAGTCCCAGGAAGAGCAGTCCGAAACCGATCAGGATGTCCGCGAACTCGCGCCGCGACTGGTTCTTGCTGAAGTGAAACGGGAGTGCGATGGCGATCGCGGGCAAGGCGAAGTCGGTGATGCTTACCTTGAACCCGACCAGCGAGACGATCCACGCGGTGAGCGTGGTCCCCACGTTCGCGCCCATCACGACCCCGATCGATTGACGCAGCGTGACGAGTCCCACGTTGACCAGGCTCACGAGGAGGACCGTAGTCGCGGACGACGACTGGACGAGCGAGGTGACGCCGAGTCCCGTCAGCGCACCGGCCACGCGATTGCTCGTGAGTCGGTGCAGGATCGAGCGGAGGCGATTCCCGGCGCGGCGATGGATTCCGTCGCTCATCCATCGCATGCCGACGAGGAAGATCCCCAACCCGCCAATCAGGTTGAGTATCAGCAGGAGTGCGCTCATGGTCGGACCTCGGTGATTGGATTCGAGCGCATCCTAACAGTATTCTAACAATCCCGCCACCGTAACGATCGCGAGACCTACGTCTCCTGTTGGAGCCGCCGGATGAACGAGAGCAGCCGGTGGTACGCCGGCTTCGGGTTGTCGTCCATGTCCAGGAGCCCGCCGTGCGGCCAGAACGTCCGGCGATCGCTCAGGCTCCACCACGTGATCGCCTCCAGATTCCGCTTACTCGCAGCGATCGTGTAGAACTGCTCGGCCCAATCGGCCTGGACCTCCGCATCCCACGGCCGGTGCCACCAGCCGCTCGGCGCCACACGCCCGCCGAGCCACTTGCTCGAATCGGCTTCCATGGACGAGGGCGTCTGCACCTCCGTGATGTGGACGGGCTTTCCGAGCGCCAGGTACCGGTCGATCATCGCCGACTGCTCGGTCATGTCGCGGACGTAGTGCTCCGGTCCGCCGTGGTACATCTGGACGCCCAGTACTTCGTACTCGATACCGCGTTCCGCGAGTCGCTCCACGTACTCGATCGGATGCATGGGGTCCATCGTCTCCCACTCGGAGCGATAGACGCCCCACGGTCGGTTCACGTTCACGATGCGAATCGCGCTCGGGTCGGCGTCTCTCGTGGCCCGACACGCGAGCTCGGTGACCTCATACACCTGCTCTTCGTTGAGGTTGAGGTCGTTCCCCTTCACGATCGGGTCGTGCGCCTCGTTGATCACGTCCCAGATGTGGATCCGGTCCTTGTACCGGGAAACGGTATCGTAGACCTGCTGGTAGATGACTTCCTTCAGGGTCTTGTAGCTGAGTTTCTTCATCCAGTCGGCCAGGCCGTGCTCGATCCACCACGAGAGCGGATGCCCCTTGCGTTCAATCGCCTTCTCGTCCAGCCAGTCGAGGAGGCGGTCCCGGGGCGTCCAGTCGGGCTTGCCCTCCTCGGGCTCGACCGCGCGCCGATAGAAGGGGGTCGTCGCGAAGTTGAACAGCTCCTCGAACCGGTAGAGAAACGTCTCGGAGGCGTCGGGATCGAAAAACGATGAGCCGAAGAGCTTGGAACGGCGGTCCTTCACGCTCATCGCGTCCAGGTCGGCGCGTGCGCGAAGCAGCTCGAGCTCCTCGGCCGCCCGGAAGGCGGTGCACAGGAGCTCGTCCAGGAGCCGAGCTCGCCGCTCGGGGTTGGAAGTGTCCAGCGCCGGCCGCAGGCCGGAGAGTACACCGTCGACCTGCTTCCCGAGATCCTCCGGTATCTGATAGCCGGACTCCCGCAGCTCGGCGACCGTGCGCCGCAGCCGGATCGCCTTGGAGGAGACGGCCTCGGCTCGGAAGTCGACCGGAGGCCCGCCCGGTCGGTAGAGCTCTCCCGAATTGTCGGCCGTAACGATCACGCGCCCGAAGCCGGGGATCTCCCAGAGAACCTCCATCGCGAAGGGCGTCTCCTTCGGGTAACGGATCGCGAGCTCTCCGGGACCGACCATCCGCCACTCGCTGAAGAAGGGGAAGCCGCGCTCGTTTACGGTGTACATCGTTCGTGGGAGCGCGGGCTCTCCGCGAACCGTGGTGAACCGGACTACTAGTTGCTCTTCCATGCGGACCTCCTTGCGGCACGAGACCGACCAAGGTCCACGCCGTCCCTACCAGCATAGCGCGATGCCGGGGGACTGCGATAGTGGGGTGACGGATTTCGTGCCGGCGGCGGCAAGTCAGGGGGGCGAGCACGTAGAAAACGGAAAAGAAGCCGGGGCGCGTACGCCCCGGCGGTTCGCTCAGTTGAATGAGATGTTGTCGTAGTGGATCCGGCCCTGATAGTCGGTTCCGGCACCCACGGTTATGAGTATAAGGTTGCGCATGACCGCGCCGCGTTCGAGCTCCTCGCCCGTATTGGACGTGAGCGGCACCTCGATCGAGTACTTGAGGAGCCCGTCTCCGACCGGATCGCCATCGAGCGGGCTCACGCCGACTGAGTTGAGTTGGAACCAGTAGCCGTGCTGCGGCGACTGGATGACGGGTTGCACCTCGATTCTACCGGTCGTCGCGGCCCCCTCCTCGAGATAGAGATCGAGCGTGAGCGTCTCGTACGCGTCGGCCTCGAGCTCCACGAAGGACGAGCTGATGCGCGGCGCGGCGCTCCACGGGTCGTCCGGCCCGGGGATACTCCACCCGTAGTCGAATGCCAGGGTGGTCGTCTCGGCCTGCCCGATCTCGAGAGCCACCTTGGCAGGGCTGTCTTCGGTCACGACCCATCCCTGTCTCGTCGCATCCTCGAAATCCCACGGCAGCCCAACGAATTCCCCCGGGTCGACCGTCTCACCGGCCGCGGCCTCCTCAACAGCGCGCCCGGCGGCGTCCCCGTTCGACTCGGCGACGACGGCGACGTTGTCCACGGCGACACGCCCTTCATACCCGCTTCCGGCTCCCACAATCACGAGCAGCAAGTGAGCGAGCGTCGTGTCTGCGGGTACGGAGACGGGCGCCCGGACGCCGTACTTCAGCCACCCCCCACCAACTGCTTCGCCCGACTCGTAGTCGAGCTCGATCGCCGGCAGCTGGGACCACCACGACGGTGGATACTGGAGCACGGGGTTCACTTCGATCGGCCCGGCGACGGTCTGACCCGCCTCCAGATAGAGGTCGGCCCGGACCGCGGTCGCAGTCGAGATATCGAGCCCGGTATCGGCAACGCGAAGCCGAGGCGCGGTCGACCACGCATCGTCGGGCACCTCATCCGGCCAGTCGATCCGGAAGGTCAGCGCGCTCGACTCGGCCTCGGCGGTGCCGAGCTCCGGCCTCGCGCCGCTGTCGTCGGCCACGTGCCACGGCCCGAGCCCGTCTTCGAAATCCCACGAAGCGATGGGGACCTCGTAGGTGGGAATCGGAACGCCCTTGATCTTCGCCCGAACGTACGCGCCGCTGACCGTCAGTTGATCCGGATCCCACGCGGGGTGACCCTCCGGAGACGCCGAATCCGGCTCGAGCGGCGTCTCTTCCTGCACGACGACGGTACCTTCGCCCGCCACGTACTCCTGAACGAGACCGTTGAGCGCAGCCGAGGTTTCGTTCTTGTTGCAAAGCGACCAGTTGGTCCAGCTGATCCGGTGCTCGTCAAGGAACCCGAGCCATTCTTCGGCGGCGTTGATGAACGGTCCGCCGGTACCCGTTGCCGCGCTCGTTCCCCACTCGCTCGCGAAGAGGGCAACGCCGCGATCGAGCGCGGTCCGAGCCTTCTCCCGTAGCTCCTCGCCGTGCGTGCCCGTGTAGAAGTGGAGCGTGTACATGAGATTCTCACCGTCCACGGGATCCGCCGCGGCGACGTCCACGTCTTGGCTCCATGTTCCCGACCCGATCAGAATGACGTTGTCCGGATCGTTCGCGCGGATGACCGAGACGATGCGCTCGGCGTAGGGCTTGAGATCGTCCTGCCACGAGAGGTCGCCGTTCGGCTCGTTCATGATCTCGTAGATCACGTTCGGGTAGTCGCCGAAGCGTTCGGACATCTCGGCGAAGAAGTCGTCCACGCCGTCGTACACGGGGGCATTCGGGTCTCCGGGGGTGAGAACATGCCAGTCGATGATCACGTACATGCCGAGATCGATCGCGAGCTCCACGCCTTCAACGACAAGCTGCTTGAGACTCGGGTCGGTCGCGTAGCCGCCCTCGCCAACGTAGAGCGCGAGCCGCACGACATCCGCTTCCCAGTCCCGGGCCAGCGCCGTGAACGCGCGCTCGTTCACAATGCCGCCGTACCACTGCAGGCCCATCGTGCTCATGCCCTTCAGCTGCACCGGACTTCCGTCTTCGGCGAGCAGCCGCGTTCCCTCGACCCGCAGCTGCCCGTACGGCGGCGCTTGGGCCGAAGTCTCACGCTCTCCACCTGCTCCATTGGCCGCCGCCGACTCCCCACCTGCCTGCACCGCCGCAGCTTCGTCCCCGCCGGGCGAAGATGCGCAGGCAAGCGTGGAGATCGCGACGAGGACGATCACCATCGTCCGTGCAATCGATTTCATATCTCGTCTCCTCCTTTTCGGACTCGGCTTCATGAGAGTAAACGTTACCATAGTCACGCCGCGTGTCAATGAGAAGCAGCCCACCAAGGCGCGTAGCGACGACTGTTGACTGTTGCCGCGCACAACATGAGAATAGGAATCTGGTATGGATGAACGCATCGTAGAGGCGGTCCGCAAAGACGGGCTGGGCCGCAGACTCAAGGACGTCTTCATCGCCTGCTACGATCGGATCATGGCGCGCAAGATCGCGACCGTCGCGGAGCTCTTCTCCTATATCGAAGACCTCGGCTGGGATCCGCGTCTGGAGACCGTGGTCAAGCGGTGCTACCAGCTGATTCGCGAGCTTCACTGGGGGATCTTCGCGGATCTCGATCCGGAACACCACCGGCAGCTATGGAAAGCGCTGACGATCACGAATCGCTCGATGCCGTCGGTGGCGGATCTGAAGCAGAACGTCCTCGTGCCGAACATCTACTGCGGCTTCATGGACATCCACGACTACACCGACTTCTGCCACCGCAACCGGCACAACTCCTCGATGCTCCGGACGCTCGACGACCTGATCCAGAAGGACATGAAACTCGTCGCGAACAAACACGGCTGCATCTCGTGCAGGACCGCCGGCGACAGCATCATCGTCATCGGATCATCTCCGGGAGACACCATTCGGACCTGCCTCGGCATCATCGACCTCTTCTCCCGCAAGCGAGTCATGCAGGCCGCGTCTCTCTCGGAAAACCGAACGGGCCGGGCGATCGCCATGCAGGACTTCCACGTGTCCGCCGGAATCGCCGGCGGCCTCCACTACAGCTCGCTCATCGTCACGCAGGACGGCGACGTGTCAGGGAGCGTGGTGAACACCGCCGCGAGGCTCCAGAACTTCGCCGGGACGATCGCTCCCGACCAGTCGAAGGTGATGGTCACCTCGCACGTCCACTCGGGCTACAAAAAGGAGACCCGGTCGGACCGGGAGGACGGCGAGAACTTCCGGTTCTTCAGCTGTGGGCGCATTCGCTTCAAGGGCGTGGGAGTCTCGGTGCACGAGCTCCTTTACACCGAACGCGACATGAAGAAGGTGCGCTACCAGCAGGCGTACGACGACCTACTCGCGCGCCTGGGCAAGCGTACGTGGAGCGACCGGCTCGTGCCGGACGTGACTCGACTCGTCCTCCAGGTGCTCGAGACGACTCCCCTGTCCAGGCTGGAAGTCGAGCACGAGGGCAGGAGGCGGGAGTACACGAACGAATCGGTCGTCAGGCTCTGCCGCGAGGCGATCGAGCTCTACGAGTCTGCCCAGGACCATCGAAGTGTGAGCAGTCGTCTGGGCGAGGTCGACGCGGCACTCGAGGCCTCCGGGACCTTCGATCCGCTCGTTCGCTCGCACTTCCGACAGATCGTCTCGGTATACGACCAGATGACGCGCGAGTTCGAGACCATCCAGTACGAAAAGATCCTGGAGAACCAGAGCGGCCTCTTCAGCACGAAGGAGCGGAGCGTCATCGACCACGCCGCCCGGCTGGAGCGCATCCGGGACACGCTCATCGAGCGCGGTATGAAGAGCAACAACATCTACTCTCCGTCCGTGCTTTGGAACAAGGTTGTCTCGGAGTTCGAAGGCAAGTGGGAGTTCGAGATCTACAGCGGAAAGCGATGACCCGGTGATGCGGAACTCAAGCCCGAACGACTTCGTTGCGCTCCTCGCCGGAACCGCTCGCTCTCCGCTGCCGCCCTACGTGATCCTCACGGCACTCGGCAGGACGGCCGACGACGGAGCACGACGAGAGGAGAAAAGCCAATGAACCAGCTCCATGCAGACTCGTGGATCAACGGCACGTCCGTGCCGGGAGGCAACGGCTCGATCGCGGTGATCGATCCCGGATCGGGAGAGACCATCGGAGAGACCGCGCGGGCCTCGGAGGCGGACGTCGATCTGGCCGTGGAGAATGCACGAACGGCGTTCCGAGCCTCCGAATGGCGGTCCATGCCGCCTCATCTTCGCGGCCGATTGATGACGGACCTGGCCCGGCGCGTTGACGCGGAACGCGATCGCCTCGCGCTCCTCTTGTCGCGGGAGAACGGCAAGGCACTCTCGACCGCCCGTGATGAAATCCGGACCGTCGTTCGGTACTTCGAGTACTACTCCGGCTGGTCGGACAAGGCGGGAGGCAGGGTCGTGCCGGCTCCCGAGGACTCGTTTGCCTACGTCATTCGCGAGCCGCTCGGCGTGGTCGCGCACGTCGTCCCGTGGAACTACCCGGTGGACATCTTCGCGCGTGGCGTTGCGCCGTGCCTCGCGGTCGGCAACACCGTCGTCGTCAAACCGGACGAGCGTACGCCGTTTACGACGCTGGAGATCGCGAGGCTCGCCTCCGAAGTCGGGTTCCCGCCTGGAGTGATCAACGTCGTCAACGGCATTGGATCGGAGGTAGGCGCAGCGCTCGCCGCGCACTCGGGAATCGACGGGCTCGCGTTCTGCGGGTCGGTCGCGACGGGTAGGTCGGTCCTGAAGGCAGCCGCCGATCAGCTCGTCCCGGTGGTCTCTCTCGAGCTCGGCGGAAAGTCGGCGCAGCTCGTCTTTCCGGACGCCGACCTGAGCCGTGCCGCGCGTGGTGCGGCAGGCGGGATCTGCTACAACACCGGTCAGTCGTGCGGTGCTCGTTCGCGGTTGATCGTCCACGAGAGCATCGCGGACCGAATGGCCGAGGAAACGGCCGCGGCGATGGCGGGCATCGAAGTGGGGTACGGACCGGACGATCCCGGCATGGGAGCACTCGCCTCCCCCGAGCAGCTCGCACGAGTCATGGGCTTCATCGACTCGGCCCGATCGGAGGGCGCGGAGCTCCGCGAGGGCGGAACGGTCGCGGAGGTCCGCGGCCGGGAGGGCAGCTACGTGCGCCCGACGCTCTTCACGAATGTGCGCCGCAAGATGACGATCGCGCAGGAAGAGGTATTCGGGCCGGTCGTGAGCATGCTCACGTTCTCGAGCGAGGAAGAGGCAATCGAGATCGCGAACGATTCGCGCTACGGCATCTCAGGAGAGATCTGGACTCCGGACGCGCGTCTGCAGCAACGCGCGATCGCCGCGCTCAACGTCAGTCACGTATCGGTGAACGGGACCGGAGGATTCGGCATCGAGCTCCCATTCGGCGGCGTGAAGGAGAGCGGTATCGGTCGTGAGGGCGGGCTCGAGGGAGTGCTCCAGTACTCGCGAACGAAGAGCGTCTGGATGGACCTCAGGTAGCCTCACCGTCGCCGGTCCGGAACGTCTCGATCAGGTGCGCAAGCCGACGTACGTTCTCGCTGCTCTCGGTGCTGATCCGCGAGACGTCGTTCATTGAAGAGACGATCTCGTGTGTCCCCGCGTCGATCTCGCCGATACCGTCGGTCACCTCGGCGGAGACGGCTTCCAGCCGTTCCATTGCCTGGCGGATCTGCTCGGTGGTCTCCGTGACGGTCCGGTACTTCCCCCGAACTCGATCGGTCAGCTCGGAAACGGTCGTGATCGACTCGAGCACGCGGCCGCTCCCTCCCTCGAGGTTCGCCGTACCCTTGCTGATCGCCTCCATCGCTTCCTCGAACTCCGCGACATCATTCGTAATCGTCCTGAATCGCTCCGCGCTCGCGCGGCTCGCGTTCAGGGCTTCGCGAATCTGTCCGGCTACCGATCTGAGCGTGTCGCCGATCCGGTGCGAGTTCTCCGAGGCGGACTCGGAGAGCTTGCGTATCTCCGCCGCCACGACGCCGAACCCGCGGCCTGCCTCGCCCGCGTGGACGCTCTCGATCGCCGCGAAACCTGCTCGATCACGGCGTTCGCCGACTCAACGGCCTCACCACCGCTCGCAATGACGGCCAGGAGCTCCCGCGCACCCTCGCGCCGCTCGGACGCGAGCCGGGCAACGTCGCGTATCGCCGCGTTCATCTCGTCCACCGAGCTCGAGGCGTCTTCAACGGCGCCGTCTTCGTTCTCCAGATCGCCGGTGAGATCGCTCATCAGCCCGCCGATCTGCTCCACCGCCTTCGTGGTCTCGATCGCCGTCTCGTTGAGGCGCGCGAACTGCGCCCGAATCGACTCGATGTTCCGCGAGATCTGGTGGAGCGCAGCGGTGGACTCTTCCGTGCCGGAGGACAGACTCTCCTGAAGCGTCTCCACGCTGATCGCAGCCTGCTTCGCCGCTGCGAGCGCCTCACGCGTCGTGCCGACCGCCGAGTCGATATGACGGCCGAGCTCGCCAATCTCGTCCGCGATTGCCGAACGAGTCGCAACGGTGAAATCGCGTTCGGCCACGCGGCGCATCGCCGCCTCCATCCCTCGAACACGATTGGCGAGGCGACCACTGAAGATAAGCATGATCGCCACGGCAAAAGCCGTGGCGATTACCACGATACCGGCGGAAACGGCGGTGTTGAGCCGCGCTGCCTCGGCGGCTTCCGCGGCAATCGTCTCGGCCGCGCGAACGAGCTGATCATCGAGCGTCCCGCTGGCCGACTCAACACCCCGCACGCCGATCGCAAGCTGACCGATGTGGAACATGAGGTCTTCGTCTCTCGCGGCTCCTGTCCCGCTCGTCATGACGTACCGGAACACACCCCTCGCGAGCGCGGTCTGCGCACCGCTCGTCCGGCGGAGCTCGGCGAGCTCTTCCTGGATGGTATTCACGCTGGGCTCTACCACGGCCCACGCCGCGGGGAGACGCTCGAGCTTATCGACCGTCTCCTGGTCGAGCACACCACGATCGGGAGCGGCTACGAGATCTGCCGGCGATTGCTCGAACGATTCGCGTGTACTCGTGAAGCGGGTGATCGTGTCGTCCAGCCGCTGCGTTCCGGCGACCGAGCCGAGCGACACGGCACCGGTGAGCTTGCCTCTTACCTTCATGTACAGACTAGAAGGTACGTTCGTTCGGCTCCTTCGTCTCCATAACGTCGCACATCATTCGCCACCGGGATCCGAGCGTGCGCAGTAGTCCTTCCACGACGACCGTCTCCCGGTAGTGTATGTCTTTGCTCGAGGTCCCGACCATGATCTCGAACTCGCCCGGCTCGACCACCCGCTGATTGTCTCGCAGCGTATAGCTCAGCATGTCGCACGGGACCCTGAACGTGAGGCGCGTCGCCTCACCCGGCTCGAGGCGCACGCGCCGGAAGCCCTTGAGCTCCATCACCGGCCGCACGAGCCGAGCGTAAAGGTCCCGGGTGTAGAGTTGCACAACCTCGTCTCCGGTCCGGTCGCCGATGTTCGTGACCCGGCACGAAACCTCGATCGTCCCGTCCGTCTGCACGGTCCGCTCCGCGAGCGAGAAGCCGTCCACGCTGAACCGGGTATAGCTCAGTCCGTAGCCAAAGGGAAAGACCGATCCGAAGTTGGGCTGGATCGGCGTCCCGGCGGACTTCACCTTGTAGTTGTAGAAGAACGGCATCGCGCCGGCGGACCGTGGGATCGATACGGGAAGCTTTGCGCCCGGATTCGCGCGCCCGAACAAGACGTCCGTTATCGCCGCAGGACCCTCCTGCCCCGGAAGCCACGCTTGAACGACCGCGGCGGCTTCGGCAAAACCGCGACCCAGATTGTACGGCCGACCGCTCATGACCACAATCACGACCGGTTTGCCGGTATCGAGCATCGCCTCCATGAGCTCCATCTGCACGCCCGGCAACGCGAGCGACGTGGTATCCGAACCCTCGCCCACGGTACCCGTAAGGAAGAGCCCGGCCAGGTCTCCCACCGCGAGGATGACGCAATCGGCGTCCCGAACGGCTTCCACGGCGGCCGGAAGGCCGGAACGGTCGTAGCTGATGTACGATTTCTGGCTGCTTCCCTCGAGCCCGATCTCACCCGGGAAGACGGCGGCCTCCTTCGGGCGCTCGGTAAGCACGTCGCACCCCTTCGCGTACGCGAGGTTGGCGATCTGGTCACCGAGTTCCTCGCGAAGCGTGCGAAGCGGCAGCGTCGCGCGCTCCGAACCGGCGATAATCAAGTGGACGGGGAAGGAGTAGCCCCCGAGCATGCAAAGCGGATCGTCTGCGAGCGGTCCCACGAGCGCGATCCTTTGGTTTTGATCGAGTGGGAGTCGCCCATCGTTCTTCAACAGCACGATCGACTTCTGCGCCGCCTCGCGCGCGAGCCGAACGTGCTCGGGCGCGTTGAGCCTGATCGGTCCCTCCGGTGCGTACGGATTGTCGAAGAGACCGAGCCTGGACTTCTGGACGAGCACGCGCATGACGGCGCGGTCCACGAGCGCCGGGTCGAGCGTACCCTTCTCGAGCGCGCTCTTGATCCCGTTCGCGAAGACCGTATCCGCAGGGAGCTCCACGTCCACGCCTGCCTCGAGCGCGCCGATCGCCGCTCCTTCGATATCTGCTCGCGTACGGTGATCGCTATGGAGCTGGACGATTCCCTCGTAGTCGGAGACGACCGTACCGTCGAACCCCCACTCCTCTCGAAGAACCTGCGTGAGGTATTCCTTCGATTCGTGCAGCGGGACGCCGTCCAGATCGTGGTACGCCGGCATGACTGAGCCCGCGCCTGCCTCCTTCACCGCCATCTCGAACGGCAGGAGGAAAACATCGCGAAGCTCTCGCGCCCCGATCCTCACCGGCGCGTGATTCCGCGCGCCTTCGCTCAGCGAGTGACCCACATAGTGTTTGAGCGTCGCAGTCAGGCGATCGTCCGTTCCCTGCAGGCCACGAACGTACGCCGACGCGAGTACGCCGACGAGGTACGGATCCTCGCCCAGACACTCCTCAGTCCTCCCCCATCGCGCGTCGCGACACACGTCAAGCACGGGGGCGAGTCCCTGTCGTGCACCCACCGAGTACAGCTCGCTGCCGATCGCGGCGGCGATCCGTTGCACGAGATCGTCGTCCCACATCGCGCCGTTGTTTATTCCGGCCGGAAAGAGCGTCGCACCGGATGCCATCAGCCCCGCAAGACACTCCTCGTGCGGAAGTGCCGGGATCCCGAGCCGAGTCTTCTCTACGAGAAATCGTTGAATTCGGTTCACCGCCTCAACGCCCTTTTCGGGGGAGATCGGTCGGCTTCCGAGAGGGCGCGTGATCTGGCCTATGCCGTGCTTCATTCGCTCCCACGGATCGATGCTCGCGTCCGTGGGGCTCGGACCGGAAAGGACCTTCACGTGAAGCGTACCGTCGTCACCGATCGAAAGCCAGATGGAGTGCAGCTGCGCGACCTTCTCGTCGATCGTCATCTGACGAAGCAACGCCGTCGCTCGGTCGTGGTGATCTCCGTTGAGCGGTTGCGTCTTCGGATCGAAAGCCATTGATTACCCCTTCGTCGCGCCCGCGGTCAATCCGGCCACGATGTACCGTTGCAGGAAAATGTAGAGCAGCAGCATCGGTATGATCGCCAGCGTGATGAACGCCATGATGTAGTTCCAGCCCGTCGTGAACTGCCCCTGGAACTGCATCACCCCGAGTGGAATCGTGAACGTCTCCTGGTCGCTCAACACGATCAACGGCAGGAGGAACTGGTTCCAGCTCATAATCAAGGTGATGATCGTCACGGTCGTGACGACCGGGGCCGAGATCGGCGCGAGGACGCGTACGGCGAAGGTGATGATGCCGCCTCCATCTATGTTAACCGCGTCCTGGAGTTCCCACGGCACGTCGCGGAAAAACCCGGCGAAGATGAAGATGCTGAGCGGGAGCTGAAATGCGGCCTCCGCGAGGATGACGCCCAGGCGCGACCCGGTCAACCCGAAGTTCCGGAGCTGCAGGTAGAGCGGCAGGATCGCGACGGTGAGCGGAAAGAGGAGACCCATGATGAAGAAGTTGAAGAGCAGCGTGCGCCCGCGGAAGTGCAACCGCGTCAGCGCGACGCCCGCGGACATCGCACAGAAAAGCGTCACGAGGATCGTAGACGCGCCAATAATCACCGAGTTGTAGAAGAAGGTCCAGAACTCGCCGGACCTGGAGAGGATGATGCTGAACGGCTCCAGGTTGATTGGGCTCGGAATTCCGAACGGTTCGGCCAGGATCTGGCCGTTGGTCTTGAAGCTTCCGATCAGGTTCACGTAGAGCGGGAAGAACATCACCACGCCGGCCGCGAGCGCGAGCACGACACGGATGATGGGCGTGATCTCGATCTTGTTCTCGAGGAGTCTCGTTCGACCGGTACTGCTCTGGCTAGCCATTTGCCTGGCTCCTCACGACATATCGCTGGTAGAAGAAGTTGAAGATGAAGCACAACCCGAAGATCACGACAGCGACCGCGCTGCCGTAGCCGAACGCGAACCGCCGGAACCCGAAGTTGTAGAGGTACGTGACGAGGGTCTCGGTCGAATGGACCGGCCCACCCTGCCCGAGCGCCCACACGACGTCGAACACGTTGAACGAGCCGATCACCGAGAGGAAGAACGAGATGATGATCGTGTTCCGAATGGAAGGAATGATCACGTGCCGGACGATCTGCACGTTGTTGGCCCCATCCACGACCGCGGCGTCTTCAAGATCCTTCGAGACCCCCTGGAGACCGGCGATGTAAAGGATCATGTGGAATCCGAGGTACTTCCAGACGATCACTCCCAGGACCCCGAAGAACGCGATGTCCGGATCGCCGAGGATCCCGACCTGCGTCTGAACACCCGAGAAGGCGCTCGCGAGCACCGTGGGGACCCCGAACCTTGGATGGTAGATGAAGCGCCAGATGATCCCGGTCACGATCTCCGCCAGGACGTAGGGAAAGAAATAGACGCTTCGAAATACCGATTCGCCCGGCGTGCGTTTGCGCCCGACGAGCAACGCGAGAAAGAACGCAAGCGGCAACTGGATGACGATTGATACCCCGATGACGAGGAGCGTGTTCCTGAGCGCAGTGTGGAACACGCGATCGGAGAACATCCTCCGGAAGTTCCCGAACCCCAGGAAGTTCGTGGCCGGGCCGATCCCGTTCCAGTTGAAGAACGAGTAGTATCCCGCCTGGATGACGGGGATTACGACGAAGAGCAGGAACAGAACCAACGCCGGCGCAACAAGCAAGAGCGCGAGCGCTGCCTCTCTTCCGGATCTACGGAGCGAGGGACTGGATGCCATCAAGCTACCTCATCAAAACCGGGGGAGGCGGCAACGCCGCCTCCCCCGCAAGTCTCAATTCCACAAGCTGAGCGCTTACTGCTCCGCCTGCCAGGAATCCTCGACCATCTGAGCGGCCTCCTCAGGAGTCGCCTGCTCGGCGAGCAGCGCAACGACCGCGTCCTTGACCGTCTCGCCGACTGCCGGCGGAAGGAACTGGTCGTAGTAGAGCTGGAAGTACTCCGCCGAAGCGACGGCCTGAGCAATACGCTGTGAATGCGGATTGCCGGCGAGGGCCTCTTCCGCACCGGCCACGACCGGCACGATGCTTTCAACATCCACAAGCTCCATGTTGTACTCGGGGCTCAGGAAGAAGTCCAGGAAATCGAGCGTCTCGTCCGGCGCATTCGCACCGATCACGTAGCCGTTACCGCCGCCCAGGACGTCCGAGTTCTCGCCGACTCCGCCTTCAACGCTCGGGAACGAGAACCAACCGAGGTCGTCGCCGATACCCTCGCCGCTCGAGGAGTTCGAGGCTTCCGTCGCCGGGGCCCACTGGCCCATCAGCTCCATCGCCGCCTCGCCGTTACCCATGAGGGCGGCCTGGTCGTCGTAGGTCGCGCCGAGATAGCCCGTCTGGAACGGCTCGAGTGCCGCAAGCTCTTCCATGTACTCGCCGGCCTGCACGAAGGTGGAATCGGCGAACGATCCGTCGCCGCCGTACGCCGAGTTGAACGCCGGCTGGCCGCCGATTCTCATCGCGAGATAGGTCCACCAGAAGTGCGCGGGCCATCGATCGCCTGCGCCGAGCGCGATGGGCACGTAGCCCTCGTCCTTGATCGCCTCAACGGCGCTGAGCAGGTCGTCCCAGGTCTCAGGAACGTCGATACCGACTTCCTCGAAGATCGCCTGGTTGTACCACATACCGACCCCGCCCATGTCGTACGGCGAGCCGTAGTAGCGGCCCTCGTAGCCGTAGACGCCGAGCGCGCCAATGCCGATCTTCTGCGAGAGCGTGCTCTCAACGAAGTCGGTGATGTCGCGGAGCTGGCCCGCCTGCGCGTACTCGACCATGACGCCGCCGCCCCACGAGTGGAACATGTCGGGCGGATCGCCCGCCTGAATCGCGACCTGAACCTTCTGCTTGAACGCTTCGTTCTCGAGCATCGTCAGCGCGATCGCCACGTCCGGATTCGCCTGTTCGTAGTCGGCAATGATGGACTCACGCAATGTCGTACGCGTGTCCTCACCACCGCCGCCGCCCGAGAGTGCCCACCACGAGATCGCAACCTCGTCGTCGTCCTCTTCTTCCGCCTGCGCATTGCCGAACACGAATCCGGCCGAGACGAGCAGAAGCACCGCAGCAACGAGTAGTCGTCGTGCTACTTTCATAGATACCTCCTTCAGGTGTAGGTTCCGAGACCAATTGCTCGCTCAGGGTAGGCCCACTTGGGCGGATACGATAGGAGCGGAATCGCGGAATAATGGGTCGGTAAATTCACCTATGCGTGGCCGGATTGGTGCCACTTGATCGCGAATCGACGCAGCTCGGACGCGCTGCCGAGCTGCAGTTTCTCCTTCAGGTGGTCACGATACGTATGAACGGTCTTCGCGGAGAGGTTCAGAATCTCGGCGATTTCGGCGACGCCGTATCCCTGCCCGATGTACTCGAAGACCTCGAGCTCGCGTTCGCTCAGACGGTCCACGAGCGGCGCCTGTTCGGCCTTCGGCTCGGAGAACATTGCCTCGAGCATGCGGGCGTTCATCTGTTCGGAGAGGTAGACGCGTCCGGAGAGCACCGTACGAATCGCCTGGACGACGGTCGAGGGCGGCTGCTGCTTCATGACGAGCCCTCGGGCACCTGCCCGCAGTACTCGCTCTGCGTAGACGATCTCGTCGTGCATCGTCACGACGAGGACCGGTACGTCCGGGTACGCCGATCGCATCTGACGGATCAGATCGATCCCGTTCCCCTCTTCGAGCGTGATGTCCACGAGCGCGATATCCACGTCGTGCTTCGCGAGCGCATCCAGCGCATCGTCCATGGTTCCCGCCTCGGCGATCACCTTGTACGACGGATTGCTCTCGATGAGCGAGACCAGGCCCTGCCGGAAGATGGGATGGTCGTCTATGACTATGAAGCGTTCCAATCTCGGACTCCTTCGCTCGGAACCACGAGGTCGCACCTCACCGTCGTTCCCGTAGCGTCGGGCTCGATCGAGAGCGACGCGTCCGCAGCCTGCGCGCGGTAACGCATGATGCGCAGGCCCATGCCCGTGCCGTTCGTCTCCCGATCGATTCCCTTCCCGTCGTCGCTCACGACTATCGACAACCCAACCTGCCCGTCGTCTCGCCGTCTCGAAACGAAGCGGATCTCCACCCGCGAACAACCCGAATGGCGGACGGAGTTGTTCAGCGCCTCCTGGACGATCCGGTAGAGCTCGAGCGCGCGCTCCGGCTCGATCCGCGCCGCTGCATCGCGCGACTCCTCCGAGTCCGAGATATGGATCGTCAGTCCGCTGCTCTGACGAACGGCATCCGCGATCGTGCGAACCGCGGCCAACAGCCCGTCCTCGCGCAATCGCGCGGGAACAAGCCCGCGAACGATCGCCTTCGCGCGCTCGATCGAGTCGCCGATGAGTCGATGAATGTGGGCCGCCTTCGCCACCGCGTCGGCGTCGCCCGCCGCGACCATCGCCTCCAGCGTCCCGATCTCCATGGAGACACCGGCAAGATATTGGCACAGATCGTCGTGCAGATCCTGACCGATTCGCTCCATCGTCTGACGGGAGATCTCGGCAACCTCGCGCTCGAGCCGAGTGCGCTTCTCGACCTCCACCCGAAGCGAACGATTCGCTCGCGTCAGCGCATCCGTTCGCCGCGCCACCTCGCGCTCGAGACTGTGCTCGTGCTCGCGAACGGTGTCCATGAGCAGCGCTCCCTGGAGCGAGCTCGCCACCTGCTTTCCCAGCGCCTCGTACATGCCTGCGTCCGGATAGCCGCCCGGAAGCAACAGATAGCCGAACGCATGATCCTCGAAGACGAGGGGAAAGAGAAGCCACGTCTTGCCTTCGCTCGCTTCCAGGACGCCGTCCGGAAGCACCTGCGATCGCGGGAACCGCTCGTCGGTCGCCGTCTCCCCACGATCGAGCCGCGGGCTTCCGGAGAGAAGCAGAGTGGACTCGTCGCGTCCACGACGATCGTCTCCGTAGACCACGAGAAACGCCTCTGTGACGCCGAGCCTCGCAAGCCCGGTCTTGAGTCGTCGCACGAGCTCGTCCGCCTCGAACGCCTCGGTAAGCGAAATTCCCACGGCCCGCAGCAGGCGCGCGTTCTCCGTGTGCACGATGCGCCTGCGCGCCTGAAACCGAGCCTTGATCTCGCCGAGCAGGACCGCCGCCTCATCGAGCACGCGCTCTTCTCCTCGATCATGCGACAACGACGACCGCAGCGAAACCAGTACGTCCGTCCACGGGTTGAGCGGCCCGCCGCGAAGGAGCGTCTCGGTCAGCGCCGCATTGAACCGATCGAGAAACCCTTCACGATCGCCTCCCGCGAGGAGCGCTCGAAGCTGCTCCGGCGCGACGGAGTTCACGCCAAGGGACTCTGAGTCAGGATCGACGCGCGACTCCACGGGGAACCGCATCGTCACGGGACACCCACACGATTCGCGGATGAGCGGTTTGCACTGCAGCACAACGTCCATCGGCGACCGCCCGTCGAGCAGGTCGTAGATCTCTCTGACCGCCCGGATGCCGAGCTCATGAAGCGGCTGCGAGATCGTCGTGAGCGGCGGCGTTGAGTAGAGCGTATCCTCGATTCCATCGAAGCCGACGAGCGAAACGTCGCGAGGGACCTCGTACCCGTGCGCGCGCAGCTCGGACAGTGCGCCGAGCGCCATGCGATCGTTGAGACAGACGAGCGAATCGAAGGGGACGGCGCGTTCGAGGAGCTCTCGAACGGCGACGCGACCGGAGTCCGCTTCGAAGGTACCGTGAGCCAGGAGTCGATCGTCGAACTTCAAGCCGTGAGCGCTGAGTGCTTCGAGGAAAGCGCCGCGCCGCTGTTCGGACTCGGGGTGCCATCTGGGACCGGCAACGAGCGCGATCCGGGTTCGATCGTGCCGCTCGATGAGGTGTCCGATCGTCTCGAGCACGGCGTGTCGGCCGTCCACGAGCACGGTGCTCGCGCCTTCGACCCGTACGCCGACCGAGACGCGGGGCATTCCGGCGAACGAGTCGAAGAGCGCCTGAATGCGCTCCTGATCGGAGTACGTGGAGATGGCGGAGGAGATGACGATCAGCCCGTCGAAGTTGTCCGCCCCCGCAAGGCCGTAGATCTCGTTCGCCGCGGCCTCGCTCTCGATCGGTGAGTCCACGCGAGAGCCGAGAAAGCACACCAGCGTTCGGTCGCGCCTCTCGGCTTCGTCGGCGATGCCGCGCCAGAGAGCGGCCTGATACGAATCGCTGAGCTCTGCGGTGATGACGGCGATCTTTCCCGGTCCGCCGTTCGTCCGTGGTGCCACGGGCGTCATGATAGGACGGCGTGCCGATCTGGGCAACAAGCCGGTTCTCCGGCCGAGAGGCGCCGATAAATGTACTTGCACGAGCCGCTGGAGCCCCGATAATTGAAGGTAGGCGCCTGGATAGCGGTGGTCGAATGTGTTTGACGAGGTACGAGTGCGGTGTTAGAATTCAATGCAACATCCAAAAAAGTAGACCGTCGCGGGCAGTTTAGGAACACGTAATGAGCTGGCAGGAACATATTCCGAAACTACTTGCGCTTTCGGTCATTTTTCTCACATGGATCGACTGCAGGCGACGCTATTCGATACCGGGGATGGTTTCGGTGGCGGTCGTCGTAGGTGTCTTGTTCATCCGTGACATCGTCGGCATCGTCTACCCGAATCCGCTCGTTTACGCAGCAACCGACGCGCTGCTCCCGCTCGGCTATCTCGCGATCGCAAGACCGTACACCGGATGGAAGAACACCGATCTCGTCGTGGGAGCGCTCGCCGTGGCGATGATCGTGGGTATGTCGCTCCTGCAGTGGCCGTACCAGCTCACCGTGATTCCGGCCGCGATCCTGACGCTCAGCTACACGTCCGGCGCGCTCGCAAACGTGGCTCCCACGAACACGAGGAGTCCGGAGTTCGTGATGCGCACGCGCGTGAACCTGGGCCTGCTGCTGGCGGTCGGGATCGGAGCCGCCACGGCCGCCGGATACCGGACACCCGCAACCCACGTCGTGATCTACCCGCTCGCCTACTTCGTTCATCTCCTCGTCGTGAAACGGATCAACGACTTCCGTACCGATCAGGTGCAGGCGAGTCTGGAACGAGCGCAGACGGAAAACGAGGGGCTGTTCAAATTCATGCAGAGCCTCGGGACGGCTCTCGCCCAGCACCTGGAGATGGATCAGGTGCTCTCGTTTATCGTTGAATCCGCGGCCACGACCGCGGATGCGAGCGGCGCTGCCCTGCTCATGATAGACGGCCGCGACGGCGCGCTGCACGTGCGAGCGACGACGGGTCGATTTGCGCCTCCGTACGAGGTGCCCGAGCTCGTGAAGCAGCGCCGCAACGCCCTCGACCAGTACATACGGTCTCGCCCGGTGGAGCTCGGAGAGACCGCGTTGGGCGAGGCGACGCAGGAGGGATCGGCGATTCTCGTCTCGAACGTCGCCGAAGACGACCGTTTCTCGGCGAACCATGGCACGGGCGTGCTCTACATCAGCTCGTTCATGGCGCTGCCGCTGATCATCGGCGGCCGGGTTCTCGGCGTCGTAGGCCTGACGAGAGACCAGCCCGACTTCCTCTTCACGGAAAGCGATCTCGACCACGCACAGACGTTTGCCGACTACGCCGCGCTCACGATTGATATCCTCTTCACCTACATCGAGGTCATGGAGAAGCGCGAGATCGAGCGAGAGATCGGGATCGCGGCCGAAATCCAGAACAAGCTGATCCCGCAACGCGTCCCGCAGCTCACGGGTCTGGAGACCGCGGTTTACGCGAAACCGGCGCGCGGGGTTTCCGGCGACTACTACGACATCTTGAAGCTTTCCGACTCGCGGATGGGCTTCCTGATGTGCGACGTGGCGGGCAAGGGCGTGCCGGCGGCACTCGTCATGGTCATCATCAACTCGCTCCTCCACCTCGTCGCCTCACCTCGCTATAACGCCGCCCAGACCGTCACACTGATCAACCGGGGGCTGAGCGGCAAAATCGAGATCGACCACTACGCCACGCTCTCGTACCTCACCTATGACGCGGAATCGCGGATCGTGGAATACTCGAATGCCGCGCACCATCCGCTCGTCCTCTTCCGTGCATCCACGGGACGAATTGAGCACGTAGATACCGAAGGGCTGCCGATCGGTATCGAGGGAACGATGCGATACCAGCAGCGCCGGTTCAGGGCGCGCGAGGGCGACTTGCTCCTCCTCTACACGGACGGAGTCATCGAAGCGATGAACGATGCCGGAGAGCAGTACGGATTGGACCGGCTGCTGGAAGTCTTCGAGACGGCGGCGCGCGGTGACACAGACGGGGAACCGATCCGGCGTGAGGAAGAGCCCGGAACAGCTGCGACCGCAGACACGGACGCAGCCGCGACCGAAATAGCGACAAGAAGCGGACCGGCGGTGCCGGTTGAGACCAAGCATCCCCGTATGATATGTGAGGCAATCCAGGTGGACATAGACAGACACGTTGGAGAAGCTCGACAACACGACGACCAGACCTTGCTGGTGGTTCGATTCGGCCCGAATGGTAGTGGTAGCAATGGCAGACACGCTTGAACTCAGAGAGCAATCGATTGACGGTGTATCCGTCGTGGAAGTCATCGGCGAGTTGGACGTCTACCACGCGTTCCGGCTGAAGGAGTTGATCCAGAAGTCGATCGCGAACGGAACGCGTGGGCTCGTACTCGATCTCACGTCGACCCAGTACATCGACTCGAGCGGAGTCGGAACGCTGATCTTCGCGAACTCGATCTGCAAGAAGGCGCAGATGCCCTTCAGGCTCTCGAACCCCCACGGCCCGGTGCTGCGCGTCATCGAGCTGACGAAGCTGATCGGCTACCTGCCGATCGCCGGCAGCAGCCAGGAAGCCATCGACCAAATCATCCAGCCAGGAGCATAATGATGGACGAGACCCGGATTATCGGCATAGACAGCAATTCGCCCCTGCTCGACACGCACGGCATGTTCTACAAGGAGTTTCCAAGCGACTTCCGTCAGACGCGGTACTTCACGTTGCTCGTGATCCAGAAGGCTCCTCCCGAGTTCCGGGAGATCAACCTGCTCGAACAGCAGATCAGCGAGCTGATCAAGAACGCGATCAAGCACGGCAACAAGAACCAGCGCGAGAAGAAGGTGAAGGTATGGTACTCCTTCGAAGACTACTCGGCGCGGGTGGTCGTTCAGGACGAAGGAGAAGGCTTCGAGCGGCTCGAGGAGTGGAACGAGTTCCTGAAGCAACGCACGAGGTGTTTCGTGGAGCAGGACTTCGAGGAGATGGACAAATACATCTCGTGGCAGACCGAACAGAGCGACTTCAACGACGGCGGCAACGCACTCTTCGCCGCGGTGGAGTACTGGGACGGTGGAATCGTCTTCAACAACAAGAAGAACTGCGTGGGGGTGAAGAAGACCTTCCCGAGACGTCAGATCGGCGTGAGCTTGAGCGCCTGAGGAGCGACGATGCCGGGCATGGTCCAGGACGATCGGCGACCGCACAACGAGCTACCGGTCAAGATCAGCCTGACGAATGAAGCCGTAGCCCGGTTCCGCGCAAACAAGAAGAGACTGCAGCACCTGCGCATGGCCGACGACACCGACTCGTACGGCTTCTGCGGCACTCGCTTTGAACCGGAGCTCCTCGATCGACTGATCGGCTCGCGGATTCTCTCAGGCATCGAAACGACCGGGACGGACCTCTTCAGCAAGCGCCACGAGATCCTCGACCTGACGGGCGCCGTCGTCCGCACGATTCTCTACGACAAGTTCAGCCGCGCGTTCCAGGCGCTCGTCTACGGTTCGGCGGCGGTCAAACACTGGAACCGCCACAATCCGCACAGCGTCATCGACGAGAACACCCGCATCGGCGAGAAGCAGGCGTCCGGCTTTCTCGCGCGACACTCCAGGGAGTTCCAGCGACTCTCACTCGCGATCCTCAGACCGGTGCTCCGTGCGTTGGAAACCGACCTGCGTCTGGGAACCGACGATCGAAACGAGAAGATCCAGCTCTCACGGACGTTCCTCAGACGCGTGAATCCGGCCGTATGGTACGTCGTGATCGCTCTCTGTACGGGGACCGCCGAAGACGAGGTGCTTTCCGGAGCGCGGTCGCTCCTCCGGAGATACCTGCAGAAGTCGTCCATCGTGGACTACATCGGGCTCATCATCGTGGAACTCGTGGGCTACCTGCAGAACACGATGCTGCTACGCCACGCGAGAAGCCACAAGCCGGACGTGACCTTCGACACGCTCATCCGCGAACCGGCGCTGCTCGATCAGGTCCGCAACGAAGTCGCCGTGGGCGAAGAACAGCAGGCTATCTCGTGGCGCCTCGCACCCTCGGGGGGATCCTTCGACAAGCGCGTTCGACTCGTCATCTCCGTCTACTCGCGCGGCGAGGAGTACGCAGTGACGAAGGAGCGGGTCAACGAGCACAAAAAGACGACATCCAAGGAGAGCTCGCTCAAGAAGTTTCTCTCGTCCACCGCGGACGGAACAATCGACAGCGACCTCGGACTCTACTACCTCACCGACCTCACCCGCTCCTGCAACGAGTTGGGCGTCCTCTTCGACTCCTCCGTGGTCGAAGTCGGACGAGACCGACGTTCGAGCATCACGCTCACATTCCACTTCTAGCGGAGAAGTGGGTCTCTAGAAAACCACTGCTTCCGGATCTACCGACAGGTCCGCTTCGTGGCTACTCTTCCATCACCAGAGGAGGAGAGACCCATGACGAACTACGGAAGCTTGCTCATCAGGATCAACGAGCAACAGGTGGCGGACATCAGGCGGCGGATCGCTCTTGCCCGGTCGCGCAGGGAGCGCAGGCGAAACCGGCGGGCGGCCCGGACCGTCAAGCACCCCCCCCGGCGTGTGAGGCCGGCACGCGACCCGGCCCTCCGTGTTCTCGTACCGGAGGATCGGACCGGCAATCGGCCGCAGGAAGAGCGAGATGTAGGCTGCGAGGAACACCGGAGAAACGCGAAGACGAATACGGTCGCGCTGACGACCACTCGCTACTCCGCCGCGACCTCCGCTCGCACGACGAAGGGACGCACCTCGTCGTCCGCGGACACGGCGAAGACGCTGAACGACTCGCCTCGCTCGAGCCCGGGATCGCCAACATCCGCGAGCCGCCCGTCGTCGCCGAACACGGCAAGCTCCACCGGCACGGGATTCACCGTGACGACCGCGGACTCGAGCGAATCGACCGATTCCACGACCTCGGTCCCGTCGGAGGTCGCGAGCCGCACGGGAGCCCCGCTCGCCAAGTTGTAGAAGAAGAGCTGCGCCTCGGTCGGGTCGGTGTGCTCCGGATCCTCGAAGACGACGACTCCGTCGCGGTGGAGGGCGATCGTGTAGTACGCGCCGGTCGAGACGATCAGCTCCGCCGTCCCACCGCCCAGGCGAACGGTGTAGATGCCCGGACCGACGGGCCGGTACGGCGAGGCGGCCGCAAACTCGAGCGGTCCGAAGCCGACGTTCCCCACCGTCGTCTCCGGCGGCGGTGCCCCGGAGGCGGCGTTGACGATTCTGACGAACCCGGCGTCCTCCGGGGCGCCGGATCCGTAGAGGTTCCCCTCTTGCCCGGCTGCAGCCGAGGCGATCGCGAGCATCAGTGCTGCAACGAGACTCGGCGTCCTCCACTTCGTAGTTGATCTCCTCATCGTGCCTCCCACGATCCATTGCAGAAGATGCCCGGGGCGCGACGCATCATGAATAGCCGAAACGGGTTATGGTCCGGACCGGGCAACGGGGCGTTCTTGAGATGGGAGGTCTTTTGGATCGACGCATACTCGCGGCTGCCGTCTGTTTGCTTCTCGCCTCGACCGCCCTGAGCGCCGCTCCGGGTGACGTCACGAGCGTCGTCTTCGACCGCAGCATCCCGGCCGCGGAGATCGACTCGCTCGCCGTCGCGCTCTTCGAGAACAGCGAACCGCCGGGGGCGCGCTACGACGTGGACGTCTTCCTCATCGAGTACGAGACGAGCGACCTGGACGGTACCCCCACGCCCTCGCTCCTGCAGCTCTTCGTGCCGCGGCTCTCGGAACCGGACGAGCGCCCGATGTACGTCTTCGGGACGGGATCCACGGGGCTGGTGGACGCGTGCCGGCCCTCTCGTGAGCATCTGGTAGATATCGAATGGGGACTGTACCGGACTCACGTTCTGGCCCACGCGGGTCAGGGCACGATCGGCGTGATGCCCGACTACATGAACTTCAGCGTGACGGGGGAGATACAGCCGTACTTCATCTCGGTGGCCGAGGGTCGCGTCATGCTCGATGCGATCCGTGCCGCGCGAAGCTACATCGCCGGAACCGACTACTTCGCGCAGCCCGCGCCGGGTGCCTTCGTCGCCGGCTACTCGCAGGGCGGGCACGCCGCGTTCGCGACCGCCGACCTGCGCGACGAGTACGCACCGGAGGTGGAGCTCGCCGGCATCATCGGCTACGGTCCGAGCACGGACATCTTCAATCTCTTCCGCGAGTTCACGGTCTCGATCCCGCTGGTTGTCTACTCGTACGCGACATTCTACGGCGAGGACCGATTCGACCCGAGCTTGGTCCTCGCGGATCGCTGGCTCGATAGCCTCGCCCACGACGTGACCTCGATGTGCATCGGGGCGGTCCAGCGCTTCTACCCGCGGGAACCGGAACCGCTCTACCGGCCGGAGTTCACGGACGCGCTCCTGAACGGCACGATGCGGGAAGACTATCCCGGGATCGCTCGGCTCATGGAGATCAACAGCTCGGGTCTCTCCGGACACGGGATTCCCGCGCTCATCCTCGAGGGAACCGAGGATACCGTGGTCTCCCTGGAATCGCAGACCGAGTTCGTGGGGAGGCTCTGCGACGCCGGGAGTGCCGTTCGGTACATCGTCTACGAGGGTGCGCGCCACGACACGCGACAGGTCGGGTTCGCGGATGCGGTCGAATGGATGTACGCGATCGCTGGGGGCGAACCCGCCCCCTCGGATTGCTCGGAATACTGACCAGGCGCTTCCCCACCTGGGAGGAAGCGAGCCGCGGGTCAGCCTCCCAGGTCTTCTCCGGTGATCTCGAGCTCGATCTCTTCGCCGTTTACGACGAGCGTCGTCGTGAACCCCTCGGTGGCCTGGAACTCCTCGGGTCCGAGCTCGAACTCGATCGCGGTGACCGGGCCTCCCTCGAGCGTGAGGTTTGCCGCGACCGAACTCGCGCCGCTCACGACGGACCCCGATATGGTCTCGTATGTGAGCTCTTCCTCGCCGACGTCCACGTACTCGCCGAGATCAAACCCATCCAGGGTCAACTCCCCGGTCTCCTCGTTCAGGCTTACCCCGTCGATCTCCTCGCCGAATGCGGTGCCGAGCGAGACGACCAGGACGGACGCATAGCTCACCGCGAAGGCCTCTTTCGCTTCGTCGGTCGTGACCGCAGAGTCCCCGCCGCAGCCGGCAAGTGCAACCAGGAGCGCAATCAGAACGCCGGCCGCTATCGTGTGTTTCATACCTTCTCCTTCGCACCACGGACGCGTGGCCCGTCGTGGGTGGTCAGCATATCATGAGCGGAGCGCCGTCGCGAACCGGTAAACGCCTTCTTCCGCCTCCTCAGGGGTGCAGACGGCGAGATTGAGCCTCACGAACGGCTCGCCGTGCCTCGGGTCCGCGAAGAACCGCGTCCCGGGCGCGAACTCCACGCCGTGCTCGATCGCACGCGGGAGGAGTCCGGACGCGCTGCGGCCGGTCGGAAGCCGGAGCCAGAGAAACAAGCCCCCCTTTGGGACGTGCTCCACGGAACACGCGGGGAGATGAGCCGCGATCGCCTCCAGGATCGCGTCTCTCCGCCTGCGGTAGAGGCGCGTCGTGCGGCGAAGGTGAGCCTGGTACCGCCCGACCGTCACGAACTCGTTCACGGCCCGCTCCATCAAGGGAGACGTGGTCAGCTCGGTCACCTCCTTCCTACGGACGAGCTTCTCCATCACCGGTCCCTCCACGATGAGATAGCCCACGCGGAGTCCCGGCATGAGCATCTTGGAGAAGGTTCCCAGGTAGATCACTCTGCCGCCGGGATCGAGCGCCTTGATGGCCGGTTGTGTCCGTCCCTCGAAACGGAGATCGCCCGCGTAGTCGTCTTCCACGATCGGAACGTTGTACCGCTCTGCGAGCGAGAGCAGCTCGCGTCGCCGGTCGCCGCTCAGGGTCGCGCCGCTCGGGTTCTGAAAGTTCGGGATCGTGTATATCAGACTGGGATGGTCGCGCCTGAGTACCGTCTCCAACAGATCGGTCCTCACGCCGTCCGAGTCCAACGGGACGGAGACGACTCGAAGCCCCAACGTCCGGAACAGACCGAGCGCGTTGTTGTACGTTGGCTCCTCCACGACCACAACGTCACCGGGGCGCAACAACGCGCCGCAGACGAGCGAGAGCGCTTGCTGCGACCCGGCCGTCACGAGTACGTCCCGCATGTCCGCCCGAATCCCCTGACTCGCAAGTATGTGGACGATCGTCTCGCGGAGCGGCGCGAACCCTCGACCGAAGGACCCGTATCCGAGCGCCTCGGTACCGCGGCGTCTCAGGACGTCACGAAGCGTGTTGGCGAACTCCGCGAGGGGAAAGAGCCGCGGGTCGGCGACGCCGGTGAATGAGATCGTGTCCGCGCGCCCGTGCGCCGGCATGCGCGGAGATTCCGACTGCACGTCGGCAACGGCAGATTGCTGCCAGGGTGGCCACGCCGGCTCGGGAGCGCGGGGATCGTGGTCGAGATCGAGAAGCGGACGCGCCACGTAGGTTCCGCTGCCCTCGCGGCTGACGATGAAGCCGTCGACTTCGAGCACGGCGTACGCGTTCTTCACCGTAATGCGGCTCACGCCGAGCAGGTCGGCGAGCGCGCGGCTCGCGGGAAGCTTGGTCTCCGGAGCGAGCGAGCCCGACTCTATGTTGCGGCGCAACCACGAGACGATCTGCCGATAGAGCGGCGTCGCGCTCGCACGATCGAGCGGAATACGCATACGCCCGTAGAGCATAGCGTCGGACTATGATCGGCACAATCCCACGTTTCGCGGGGGGCGGGAGCACGGTCCGGACAGCCCCACCCGCGCGCCGGATCGATGCCTACTCGCCCACGCCGCTCGTCTGGAGCTTCTCCGGTCCGGATTCCGTCGCCTCCGACCCGGTGTAGTGGTAGCACGAGACCCAGTGGTCCGGCTCGACCTCAACAAGGGGCGGCTCCTCGGCCGTGCACCCGATCGCGACATCCGAGACAGGGCACCGATCGTAGTAGACGCAGCCTGCGTGCCGCTCGATCTCCGGTTTCGTCTCGAGCGAGATCTCCTCCGTCTTCCACTCCTGGTCCAGGCGAGGCACCGACTCGAGCAGCATCCTCGTATAGGGATGAAGCGGATTGCCGAAGATCTTCTCCGTGAGACCGTACTCGGCGATGCGTCCGCGGTAGAGGATGATTGCGCGCTCGGAGATGTAGTTCGCGAGCGAGAGGTCGTGCGTGATGAAGAGGATCGAGAGTCCGCGTTTCTTCACCTCTGCGAGGAGGTTGAGTACGTCAATGCGGGTCGACGCGTCCAGCATGCTGATGATCTCGTCCGCAACGAGGAACTTGATGTCCAGAAGAAGCGCGCGAGCGATCAGAAAGCGCTGCAGCTGTCCGCCGCTCAGCTGGTGCGGATACTTGTTCAGCACGTGAGCGGGATTGAGCCCCACGGCTCGAACCGCATCGTGGACCTTTGCCTTCCACTCCGCCTCCTTGACGTTCGGATAGAACTCCTCACGAATGATGCGGAAGACTCGGTCGGCTTTGAAAATCGGATTGTACGAGCTGAACGGGTCCTGGAAGACGCCTTGCACGCGACGATAGTACTCCCGCTTGTCTCGGTGGAGCAGCTCGGTGATGTCCTCGCCGTCGATGCTGATCGTGCCGCTCGTGATCGGAGTGATCCCGAGCATCATCTTGCCGATCGTGCTCTTGCCGCTTCCGCTCTCGCCGATGAGCGAGACGACCTGTCCGTCCGGGATCTCGAAGGAGACGCGGCTGACCGCCTCGAGTCGCCTGCCGCCGAGGGCGCCGACCTTGTATACCTTGGATACGTTATCAACCTTGACCATAGTCTTCCATTACCTTCCAGCATGCGACGGACCGACCCGGTTCGACTTCTCTGAACGGAGGCGTCTCCACGCACTTCTCGAACGCGAGCGGACAGCGATCGCGGAACCGGCAACCCACCGGCGGATTGATGAGGAGCGGAGGACTGCCGGGGATGCCCTGCAGCTTCTTGTTCTCGTACTTCACACCGACCTTCGGAAGCGAACCGATGAGCATCTTCGTGTACGGATGCTTCGGATTGCTGATGATCGTCCTGGTGCTCGCCTTCTCGGCGAGCTGCCCGGCGTACATGATGAGAATCGTGTCGGCGACCTGATAGAGGATCGAGACGTCGTGGCTGATGAAGATGATCGACTTCACGAACTCGCGGTCGCGGAATCCCACGAGCATCTCGGCAACGGCCTTCTGCGTGGAGACGTCCAACGCCGAGGTGATCTCGTCCGCAATCAGCAGCGACGGGTTGAGCAGCGTGGAAAGGACCATGACCATTCGCTGCTTCATGCCGCCGGAGAGCTCGATGGGGTACATCGTGAGCACGTCGCGCGAGAGGTTGACGAGATCGAGCCGGGTGTTCAGGTCGTCCATCGCCTTCTTCACGTTCACGCCGCGTGCTTCCATGAGCTCGGAGATCATCCGGCCGATCTTCCGAGTGGGGTTCATCGCGCTCATCGCATACTGCGGGATGATCGCGAGGTCCTTCAATCGATGCTTATTCATTGCTTCGAAGTTGCCCACCGGAAGCTGCACGCCGTCCAGCTCGACCTTCCCGCCGATGATCTTCATGGGCGGGACGAGTCTGATCAGGGCGTTTACGAGCGTGGTCTTGCCGCAGCCGGACTCCCCCGCGATCCCGAGGATTTCGCCGTCCGGCACGTTGAGCGACACTTCGTCCAGTACTTCCACCTCGCCGCTCAAGGTCTGGTAGTGAACGGTAAGGTCTTCTATGTGCAAACTCACTTAGGTCTCCCTCAGTCTCGGATTGAACACTTCGTCCAGGCCAACATTGGTGATGTAGAGCGCTCCCACGATGCACGTGATCGCGAGACCGGGCGGAATGAACCACCACCAGAGCCCGAACTGCAGGGCGTTCCACTCGACCGCCTGACTCATCATGATGCCGAGCGATATCGCGTTCGTTGGTCCGAGACCAAGGAAGTCGAGGGTCGCCGCCGTGAGGATCGTGCCGCCGAACTGCAGGATCAAGACCATCAACAGGTACGAGTACATGTTCGGAGCGATCTCCCGGAAGATAATCTTGAGGGCCGGAACGCTGCTCATGCGAGCGAGATCCACGAAATCCCGGTTCCGGAGCGAGAACGTCTGCGCCCGAACGGCACGCGCCACCCACGGCCAGTTCAGTATTCCGATCAGGAGGCTCTGCGTGAACACGCTTCGAACCTCGAGATAGGCGGCGATGATGATCAGTACCGCGATCGCCGGGATCGTGAGCACGACGTTCGTGACTCCGCTCAAGAGATCGTCCACCCATCCGCCGCGGTAGCCGGAGACGAATCCGATCACCATGCCGATGAGAGTCGCGATGCTTCCGGAGAGCCCGCCGACGATGAATGCCGCTCGCAGGCTGTGAACGAACTGCGAGTAGACATCCTGTGTCTGATAGGTCGTACCCATCCAGAACTGCTCGTTCGGCGCGATGCCGCCGGCGCCGCTGTTGTATCCGAATGGCTCGTGCCGGGCAAACCACGGCCCGGCGATCGCGATGAGCAGGAACAGCCCCACGACGACCAGGCCAACCCGCACCTTTCCGTTACGAAGCGCGAAGTAGAGGATTTCGTTCTTGCCCTTCTTCCCCGGCCCTCCACTCTCGCCATGTTCTATCTTTTCCGCCGACGCTTCGAGCAGCGTATCGGTAGCAACGTCACCCATTATTCTCCTCCCTGCATTCCTGCGCGCGTTCGAGGGTCAACAACCATGTAGGTGAGGTCGATCAGGAAGTTCGCCACCAGAACGCCGATGACGATCATCAGGAAGCATCCCTGCATCAGGAAGTAGTCCTGGTTCTGAATCGCGGATATCAAGAGGCTCCCGAGCCCCGGATACGCGAAGACCGCCTCCGTTACCACGCTCCCGGCAATGATCACGCCGAGCTGCAGCGCGAGGCCTGTGATCTGCGGCAGAATCGCATTTCGGAAAGCGTACTTCCGAATCAGACGGCGGGGAGCGCCGGCAGTCTCCAGGTAGTGCGCGTAGTCGGACTCGAGCTCGTAAATGATCAGGTTGCGCATGCCGATCGCCCAGCTCCCGAACATGACGACAAAGAGCGAGAGGAACGGCAGGACCCAGTGATAGAACAGGCTGCCGATGAATGCCCAGCTGAGCGTTGGGCGCAGGCCGAACGCGAAGCCACCGGCGATCGGAAACCACTCGAGCACGGCCCCGAAGAAGAAGGCGAGCACAATCGCAACCCACATGTACGGAGTTGCGGTTACAAGGTATCCCACCGGCAAGAGCGTGTTGTCGAGCTTCTCGCGGCGAGCGGCGAATGCGCCGAACTTGTTCCCTGCCCACCAACTCAGCAGTATCGCCGGTAGCATCAATGCAAGCGAATACGGCACGGCATTCCTGATCACCTGGATGACCGGAGCGGGAAAGAGATAAATGCTCGTCCCGAAGTCGCCCTGGAAGAGCGCGCGCCAGTAGTTGACGTATTGCTGCCACATCGGTACGTCCAGTCCGAAGGCCTGCGTGTAGTAGGAGGTGAGTAGCCGCGCGGAATCTGCGCGAATACCCGCGCGCACAATCATCGATTGAACCGGATCACCGGGCATCGCCCGCGGGATGATCCAGTTGATCGTGACGGCGCAAAAGAAGATCACGAGGTAAACGAATACCTTCCTCAGTAAGTAGCGTCCCAATGGTATCTCCGCGAATCACCCGGCGCAGCCCCCCGAGGGGAGCAGGCCGAGGCAGGTTCAGACGGCAAGGGGGCGATGCCCCCTTGCCGCGCTTCTGCTTTTACTATCTGGATGCTCGTAGGTCGTAGGCTTACTCAACCGCCTCAAGCTCGCAGAGCATGAGGATGCCGCCCATCTGCCAGTAGTTGTCCCAGCTGGAGGGCAGGTAGTTGTTGTCGGTCTCCGAGGAGGGCCAGTTCGTCCAGTAGTTGCTGTTCCACTGAGCCCAAAGGCCGTTGTACCACATCGGGATCATCGGGAGGTCTTCCATCGTGATCCGCTGCAGCTCGGACAGCACTTCGCGCAGCTCGGAGAGATTGTCCTTGGGGATCGTGTCCAGCTCGTCCACGAGCTCGAACGCCCGCTCGTTGTCGTACCGGCCGAAGTTGCCGCTGTACATGTTCTCCTGGATCGGATCGCTGAACAGGAACTCGTAGTACGTCCACGGCGTGTCGCTCAGGGCAGACCAGTTGTTAACGACGAGGTCGAAGTCGCCGGTCGTTCGCGCGTCGTCTACGCTCGGTGCATCGGGGAACTCGGCCTGAAGATTGATACCGACATCACGGGCGCCGGCCGCGATGATGCGGGCCGCTTCCATCCAGTCGGACCAACCGAACGGAACGATGACGCTCAGCTCGATTTCGTCGCCGTCGGGGGTCTCCACGAAACCATCGTCGTTGGTGTCCTCGTATCCGGCGTCCGCCAGAATCTGACGAGCCTCATCCGGATCGTACGAGAAGCCGATCTCTTCGACCAGGTTCCAGTCGATGTACTGATCGTAGGTCGGGAGCAGACCGGTGGGGTTGGCCGCCTGAACGATGTTCGCGTACGCAACCTCTACGATCTGGCCAACGTTGATTGAACTCGCGAGCGCGTGACGGAAGTCCACGTCATCCAGAGGCTCGCGAGTGAGGTTCGGAACGAGCCACGCGGTGTTCGCGGAGAGCATGTACGGTTCTTCCGAATAGTACGTACCGATGGGATAGCCCTGATCGATCAGCGTGGCGATGCCCGGCAGGAAGTTGTTGCTCAGGTCGAGCTGGCCCTGAAGGACCTGACCAAGCGCAACATTGTTGCTCGAGTTCCGAATGTCAATGATGTAGCGCGGCTCCGGCTCGAGACCGAGCGCGTCGATTGCCCACCAGTTCTGGTTCTTGCGCCATACCTGTCGGTCTTCCTGGTGCGTCTCGTAGAGATACGGACCGGTACCGACCGGGTTCGCGTTCGAACCGCCAACGGCCTCCTGCTCGGAGTACTCGCTGAAGATGTGCTCGGGAATCATGAAGAGCATGAACAGCGTGTTGTCCCACTGGTGATAGAGCGTCTCACCGAAGGTGAATCGCACGGTGCTGTCGTCGACCGCCTCGACCGAGTCCAGATAGGCCCAAAGGTCGGACTGGTGGGTCGGGTACATGTCATGGACCTCGAAGCTGAACACGACGTCTTCAACGGTGAACGCCTCGCCGTCCGACCACGTCACGCCGTCTCGAATCGTCAATTCGTACTGCGTATCGTTGATCCATTCGCCGTCGGTAGCGAGCCACGGAATGTACTCGTCCGCCAGAGGGTCGTACAGGAACAGTGACTCGTAGACCAGACCACGGGTGCCGGTCGCCTGGTTCGAGTTGATCAGCGGGTTCCAGCTGTTGGGCGGGCCCCACATCGTACCGCTGGTGTACAGGGTCTCGCTTCGAGGGAACTCCGTCGCGATCGGCTCGGCACCGTCGCCGGCCTCGGCCTGTCCCTCCGCCCAGATCATGCCGACGGCGAGCAGGGCCATACAGAGAACCAGAATGGTTTTTCTCATTTCACTCCTCCTTGTGGATGTTGAGACTTGTTTGGAAACCGGTTTCCAGCTACTATTCTGTCGCGAGCACGGCGGCTTGTCAACAGAATTGCGTAGGGATTCGGAAAGGACGGTTGATCCAACTACCAACGCCACCATAGCATCGCTTCCATGCTCTGGCAAGCAGGCCGGGAATCGAGGGCTTCAAGGGGCCGACGTGAATCGACTGAAGATCGGCGACATTGCACGACTCGCGAATGTGTCCAAGGGAACTGTGTCCAAGGTGATCAACAACTACCCGGGCATCAACGCGGACACGCGCAAGCGCATACTCAGAGTCATCGCCGACCATAGCTACGCCCCGGACAACTCCGCCCAGCAACTCGCGTTCCGGAAGACGCGCACGATCGGGGTGCTCATCCCGCACGAACCCGAGCACTCCCTGAACGGCGCATACTGGTCGTCGCTTGTCACGAGTATCTCGGTGGAAACGAGGGCGAACGATTACGCCGTGGAGCTGCTCTTCGCCGAGACCGACGAGGAGGTGGACACGCTGGTCCACGCTGTCGTCAGAAGAAGCATCGTGGACGGCTTGATCATCAGCGCTGAGCTCGGGCGGAGCAGATTCTTGACGCCGCTCCAGGCGCGTTCGGTCCCGTACGTCGTGATCGGACGGCCGGAGGAACCGGCACCGTTCAGTGTGGACATTGACAACGAAGCGGCGAGTCGGGCCGCCACGGAGCACCTGCTGAACGCGGGATACCGAAGAGTCGCGTATATCTCCGGACCTCGCGACTACCCGCACAACACCGCACGTTCCGCCGGCTATCACGGAGCGCTGTCCGCGGCAGGCGTCGACTATAGCCACGTCTCCTATCTCAGATACGAGCACCCTCAGGATGTCTGCGCCGCGATCAGCGAACTCGTGAAGGACCGGGCAACTCGACCGGACGCATTCCTCGTTGGCGCGGGAGGGGACTTCATGTTCGACGTTCTGAGCGCGCTCCACGAGCACGAGCTCTCACCCCCGGACGTGGGTTTCGTGACCTTCGACGACTACCGCTTCCTCGACTTCCTCACGCCGCCGATCACCGCCGTCCGACAGCCGATGGCGGGGATCGGACGGGAAGCGGTCAGGATGCTGATCTCGCTCCTGAACGGAGCACCGCCGGAGCGGCAGCTCGTGTTGCTCCCGGCCGAACTCGTCGTCCGCAACTCGAGCACGGTTCGTGCCGCAGACGGTGCATGAGCATGGCGGGAGCCGGAGGACGGCGCATCGGGACAAACCCGTTGATTCTTTGGCCCAAGACGTGTTCTGCTGATTCGCACCATGGCTGAGGCACCGAAGCCGACATCCGGATTCAACGCGCGCTCGGTAGTCCGGAAAATCCTGTGGATCCTGCCCGTCTCCGTTGCCGTGAGCGTGATCATCGCGATCCTGCTCACGGACACGAGCGAGCTCCTCACTCTGCGACGCTTCGCCGCAGGCTACTTCATCCTCGCGGCGGGGCTGCGCCTCGTCCCCTGGATCACGAAGACGCTCCGTCTCATGAACTGGATGGACTTCCTTGGCCATCCCTTCTCGTTCCGCAAAGGGCTTCAGATCACGGTCATGTCCGAACTCGGCGCGGCGGTGAGCCCCACGCTGGTGGGGGGAGAACCCGTCAAGGCGACCATGCTCTACGGCCATGGCGTCTCACTGGGAGAGGCAACGTCGCTCACGAGCATCGCCGCGGTCGAGGACCTCACCTTCTACCTCGTAGGAATGCCGGTTGCCTTCGTGTTGGCCTCGGCGTTCCGGATCGCGCGAGTCGGCGAGCTCGTGACCGATCAGTTCGTCGAGGGTTGGTGGGTATACGCCGTCGCGGGCACGGTCGTGCTTGCGATCGTCGCAGCGGCGCTCGTAATCCGGCGGACGAAGGCGCTTCCCCGGTTCCGCGTCCGAGTGCGTCGGTTCTGGCACGAGTTCAAGCGGCTCTACCGGGAAATGATTCGTCGCGGGAAGAACCGCTTCCTCGTCAACCTCCTGCTGGCCGCGATTCACTGGATCGCTCGATACTCGGTGGTAAGCGCACTGGCATTGAGCTTGGGCTACGAGGTGAACGTTTTTGCTGTGGTCGTCGTCCAATGGCTCGTGTTTGCGGCCATGGCGTTCATCCCGACCCCAGGGGCGACCGGCGGCGCGGAGGGTATCTTCCTGCTGGTGTTCGCCACGATTCTGCCCGGTGAAACGATCGGCACGATCCTGATCGGATGGAGATTTCTCGACTACTACCTCGTCGCGATCCTCGCGCTCATCGTCCTCGGGATCCAGAGCCTGATCGCGCGACTCCGAAGCGGCTCGGCAACGCGGGTCGGCTCGGAGCGATGATGCGTCAACGGCGCGGGCCCGTCTCCCGCCTCTGGATGCTGGTTCGCGCGTTCTGGAAACACCGCAAGTACGCGAGCGCGATGTTCTGGTTCACGCTCGGCCCGCCGATGATGGCGATGACGCGACTGATGCTGGCGCTCGACTACGTCTTCTACCCGGAGCTCCGGTCGCTGGAGATCGATCGCCCGGTACTCATCCTCGGGCACCCCCGCAGCGGGACCACGTTCCTCCAACGCCAGATCTACGGTTCGCATACCGCCGGAATGTTCACCACGTGGGAGCTTCTCTTTCCCTCGCTGGTCCAACGCCGCATACTGTCTCCGTTCGTCTGGGCGCTGAACAAGATGGACCTGGGGATCGTTCAGACGTCGGAGTACGGCCACGAGATCAGGATCGCCGGCGTGGAAGAGGACGAGGGCATCTTCATACATCGGCTGGACACGGAGATTCTCACCTTGAACTGCCCGTGGTTGCTGACCGACCCGGAGTTTTGCGAGACCGGATTCCGGCTCGGATGGCTCAGCAGGTGGGAACGAAGAACGTCCGCCCGATTCTACCGCGAGATCCTGAAACGACAGGTGATCGCAACCGGCCACAACCGACTCGTCCTCAAGTGCAACGTCTCGGTGTTCCGACTCCGCGAGATTCTCGAGACGTTCCCGGACATCCGGATCGTCTACGTGGTCCGCGCGCCCGATGCCGCGCTCCAGTCGTACCTCGCGTTCGCCCACCGGTTCGCCGCCCCGCTTCTGAACGACGCAGAGCTTCGAGACTATACGGTCCGCAAGTACGAGTGGTCGTGTGCCCTCTACCGAACCTTCGAACGCCTTCGCGGTTGCATTCCGGAGGACCAATTACTCGTAGTCACGTTCGAAGAGATCTCTCAGCGAATCTCGGACACGCTCAACCGCTTCTTCACATTCGCCGACCTCGCCCCGAGCGACCGGTTCTGGCGCGAGTTCGCGAAACGCCGCTCGAGTCGCCACCGAAAGCGCCACGTCAACGAGCCGCTCGAGGCGTTCGGCATCACGTCCGCAGAGGTCCGTCGCGAATTCGCGTTCGTCTGGGATCGGTACCTCGAGCCCGAGCCGACGCCGACCGAATCGCCGCGACCCGACCGGGACAACGCACCCGCCGGTGCTCCGTAGGTCGCGATGACGTCGCGCCGGACGGCGGTCCGGCGCGAACGGCGCGTCATGCCTCCGCGTCCGTTCGCTCCATTCGCACGGATGCGAGCTCGGCCCCGAGCAGCAGCACGACCGCCGCGACGAACACCCACAGCAGCACCACGACGACCGCCCCCGCCGCGCCGTAGCTCGAGGCCACGCTCTGATTGCCGAGCAGCAGACCAAAGCCGACCTTGGTGGCGGTGAAGAAGAGAGCGGTCACGAGCCCGCCCTCGAGCGCGTATCGCCATGGAACATGACCTTCGGGCATGACCTTGAGCACCGTGGCGAAGAGCGCGGCGGTGAAGGAGGTGGAGAAGGCGAACTCGAGTAACGCCAGCCCCACGGCCAACCGCCGCTCGAGGAAGACCGTAATCCGGTCGAAGAGCGAGACGATTGCCGTATCCACGATCAGCGACACCACGAGGAGAAAGCCGATCCCGATCACCACGGTGAGCGATAGCAAACGGCTTCGCACGGTCCGCGCGAGCGCGCCCCGCGGTCTCGGCCGGGCCGCGGCGAAGACGACGCTGAGCGCCTCCCCGAGCTTCGCGAAGAGCGTGGAGGCGCCGAATACGAGCGTGACGATCCCCACGACCGTCATCGCGGGCGATCGCTCGGCAACCTGCGCGCTGCGGATCATGCTGCGGATCGTCGCGGCCCCCTCCCGGCCCACCACGTCGGCAACCTGCGCCATCAGTCGCTCCTCGCCGACGGACGGCTCAACGAGCACCGAGCTCACGTTCAGTACGATCACGAGCATCGGCGCGAGCGATACGATCGAGAAATACGCGACACTCGCCGCGAGCGTGACGCACCTGTGATCCTGGAAACGGCGGACTATCTCTGAGATCAGGTCGACGATCGGCCGTAGCGTTCGCTTCATCGCGTACCCCCCTAGAATCCTGCGCCGATCGAAAAGTGGAACGCCCACGGTGCCTCGGCGGCGAAGGTAGGACCGGGATTCACCGCGACGTCCAGGCGAACCGGTCCCACCGGCAGCCGGTACCGGACGCCGAGCCCGATTCCGTGACCGGGCGTCGCAAGCGAGAGCGCGTCGGCAGCGACCATTCCCACGTCGTAGAAGAACGCCGCGAACAGCGACTCGCTCAGTCCCAGGCGCGCCTCCGCGGTGGCTTCGATCCGCGTCAGACCGCCGACCGGGTTGCCGCTCGCGTCGGTCGGGCTAAGCTGATCGAGCGGAAAGGAGCGTACCGAGTCGGTGCCGCCCGCGTAGAGCCGCTCGGAGATCGGTATCTCCGCCACACCGAACGGCAGAATCGCGGTTCCCCGTGCCGCCAGGGTGAGCGTGATCTCCGTTCCGCGGACGAAGTGACGCGCGAGCGAGAGATCGGCCCGAACGTAGTCGAGTTGCGAGCCCAGGATGGAACCGGTGATCTCCGTGCCGAGCTCCGCGACGCTGCCGTGCATCGGGAGCAGCGGATCGTCCACGGTGTTCCATGAGAGGATACCGGCGAGCGTGCTCACTCGCCGGAGCGTGCTCTCGCCTCCCCCGTCGTCCGACAGGTCCACGATGTTCGAGATAGAAAACTGGTAGTCGGCAGCCACGCGGAGCTCCTCCGCGAGTCGAATCTCCGCGCGCAGATCCGCCGCGGTTGATCGATCGCGGAACGCCTCGCGAATCCGATACGCATGCTCGATGCGGAAGGAGAGCAGACTGCCCAGGCCAAGCACGATCCGATCCACCACACGAGTCGAGAAGCGATATCCCCGGAGGCTTCCGGACGCCTCAACACCCCACAGCCGCCCGGTTCCGAGCACGTTGCGGTCTACGTACTCGATCGATCCCAGTATCTGCTCAACGCTGCTCCACCCGGCGGCCAGCTCCACGTATCGGTTTCGATCCTCCTCGAGCGTCACGACGAGATCGACGACTCGACCGTCCGGGGTCGTCTCGGCCGACGCATCGTCGCCTCCCGCTTCCCGCAGCTCGGTGGAGACAACGCGAAAGAGCCCGGTCTGGTAGAGCCGCTGCCGCCCTTCGTTCACAAGAGTGAGATCGATCGGCTCGCCCGGAGCGAGCGGAAACCGGTGCCTCACGATCGCCGGCATGACCCGCAGAGGCTCGTCTCCGGCGGCCTCGACCCTGATCGAACCGAGGTAGGCCCGATCGCCCGGATCAAAGCGATACCGAACGGCGACGGTAGCCTCCTCGTCGTCCGGAACGAGCTCGTATCGGACATCGGTAAGATACCCGTGTTGTCCGAGTAGACGCTCGATTGCGTTCGCTCCGTCGGAGGCTCTCCGCTCGGTATACGGCACGCCGGTTTCCGGGGCCGCCCGGCCGACCTCCTGCGCGAGCGACTCGGACAGCTCGTCGATCCCCTCGATCCGTATCGTCTCGATCGTGTAGAGTCGTCCCTCCTCGATCGTGATCGTCACGTTCACCTGGTTTCCGTCGCGAGTCGTTCGCGGTTCCTCCAGGCGAACACGGAGATAACCGGCAAGGAGATAGTGCAGCCTGACGTTGTCGGTGATCGTCCCCACGTCGCCCGGCCGGAAGAGCGGCCGGCCGGCGCCGAGAATCGCGCCGCCCCGCCGCGGCACGTACTGCTCGAGCACCGCGTCTGCGAAGGCGTTGTTTCCCTCGAACTCGACTCGTCCGAGGTAGAGCCGCTGCCCCTCGGCGACGAGAAAATCGACGCGGTCGACCATGCCAAAGTCGTCGACATCGGCAACCGTCTGGTCGGGAGCGCCGGGAAGCTCGTTGACCATCCGAACTCGTACGTTCGCATCCGGGAACCCCTGGTCGGCGTACCACGTCTCGATCGTGTACGCGGCGTCCACGAGATCCGCCGGACTACCCTCGCCGCGGCGAATGCCGCGGAGCTCGCGTGCGGCGGCACCGAGCAGCACGTCGTCGGTGAAAGTATCGTTCCCGTCAAAGACAATCGCCGGCCCGCCGGTCGGAGCGTCCGGAGTCGTGTCGAGCGGTGCTCCGTCACGTTCCCCTGCGTCTTGAGCCAGGACCGACGGCACGACGAGAAAATACGCGACGAGCGACAGAAAGCTCAGTCTACCCATAGTCTCCACGCCACCTGAACACGATACGTCTCATCCTCCTGCCGATCGAAGAGGAGATACCACGGAGCGTCCTCGGTCAGCTGATACTCCACGTCGATATCGCCGATGAGCCCGCTCGACCGACTCCGCTTGACTTCGAACTCGAGCCGCTCAAAGAAGCCTTCCTCCTCCTCGAGCGAGCGCGAGAGCGTGGTGACGAAGCTCCTGCCCACGACCGTTCCCACCGCGGTCAGCGTGTCCGACACCTCACCGGAGAACGTAAGGTCTTCGACCCGCCTGCCCGTCGTGAGCAGGAGCAGCGCCTCGTCGGTCGGAAGCGGCGGAGACGAGACGATCGAGACCTGCACGCCCGGGATCTGGCCGTCAACCGTCACTGCCATCTCGAACCCCTGCACGTCCGTGACCGCCTGAAGCCGCAGCTCGGGCGCGAACGATACGTCCGAGGGAAAGAGCACCTCGAGTTGCTCCACGGCGAGCTCGGCTGTTGGAAACATGATCGTGCCCGAGCTCGCGAAGAGCCTGCCCTGCGGTCGAGGCACGGCGGCGGTGCCGCCGAGCGTCAGATCCGCGGAGAGCGTCCCGTCGTACAAGTTGTTGCGCACGACGATCGATCGGTCTGCCGTGACTCGCAGATTCAGATCGACCGATCGCGCCCAATCGGACTCGATCTGGAACAACGTGAACTCCTGGTTCGGCGACGCAGCGCCCGTACCGAGCGAGAAGAGCTCTACGGGTCTCGTGTAGAGCACGTCCGTAACGACGGCGGATCCGTTGACCGAGGTCGACGCCTCGCTCGATCGCCAGGTCGCGTCCACGTCCGCTCGGGCCCGGAGATCGGGTGAGCGGGCGAGCAGGACACTCTCGCCCGTTACGCTCACCTCGAACGTTGAGTCCCCGGACTCGTCCGGGCCGTATCGGCCGCTCGCGGTCACCGGTGCCCCTCCCATCAGCGCGGACACCTCTTCGATTACGAAGGCGCCGTCGGCGTAGGTCGCACGCGCGTTCACTGAAGAGAGCGTTGGAACCGTGGGCGATACCTTCACGAGTCCTTCCTCCACGACCACCTCGCCCGTGAACGCCGAATCGTTCGCGCCGTCCCGGTTGAGATCGAAGGATCCCGTCGCACGCCCCCCGAGAAGCGACACCTCTGGAACGAGGTGCGACAGGCGCGCGAGCGGAAGATCGATCTCGGCGGCAAGGCCCGCACGCTCACCGCCGAGAGTGCCGGTCGCGCTCGCCAGCTCGTGCTCGCCCGAGGCCATCGTCGCCTCGAGCCCCACGCGGCCGTCATCCTCGAGTGAGACGGCGGCGTCCAAGCCGATCTCGGTGATCGGTTCGATTCCGGCAATCGTGAGCTCGGCGTCCGAGCGTAGTCCGGAGATCGCGACCTGTCCGGCGACGCGGTTCCCCTCGAGCCGGGCCGTCAGGTCAACCGCCGCCTCGCTCCATGGCGGCCGATCCCACGGCGACGACCCGCCGATTGGAAGCAGCGCGAACAGCCGGGCCGCCTCGGCGCTCACGACGAAGCGATCGTCTCCGCTTTGCGTCACCTCGATCCCGCTCCGGGTTACCGAGATCGGCAGCGTGCCTACACCCGAGATCCGGCCGTACTCCGCCGCGTTCACGCGGAGCTCATCCACCCGCAGCACGCCGTCCGACTGAGCGATCGCGAGGCGAGCCGCGACCGGACTGCCCTCGAGAGCAAGCGATTCACCATCGAGCGCGAGTCGGAACTCCGGAGCATCGGGCGAACCTTCAACGCGAGCGCGGAGTGAGATCGTCCCGTTCGCCGTCCGGGCGTCCACGCCCGAGCCGGTCAGCCGCAGCGCAGCGGCGAGGGGGACTCCCTCGGCGACGACCTCGGCGTCGACCTCGCCGCCTGAGAGGCTGCCGCGCCCGGTGATCTCGCCGAGATCGGTCGTGAGCACGAGCTCGCTCACGGTGATACCGTCGGTATCCCACTCCAGATCGAACGGTCGGACGAGTCGGACGGATACCGCGTCACGGAGGTTGTCGAGCTCGAGCGCCGTCGTGATCTCGCCTACCGTCACGGACGATGCGTCGCCGCTCACCGACAGGGTCGCGTCCCGCACGACTCCGGTCTTCGCCTCCAGGCCGGTCGCGCTTGCGCGCGCCTCGTACCGCGCTGGAGACGGCCCCTCCCGCTGCACCGTCGCGGTCGCCCGCACCGTAGTCTCGCCGGCCGAGATCACGAACGAGGGCACCCGCACCTCGTCTCCGACCAGCTGCGCCCGTACCCGAGCGGAGTCCACATCGTACCCTGCGACCGTGGCCCCCTCGACCTCCGCGTTCGCCGCGATCCGCGGGCGCGCCGCGTCCCCGCTCAGCTCGAAGCTCGCCTCAACGCGCCTGCCCGGAGCGAAGCCTGCGGGCAGCGGGGAGATCACGCCGAGTCGCACAAGCGTCGCCAGGACTGCGGGAGGATCGCGGGCGACGAACGTGCCGCCTATGGATCCGGTCACCCCGCCGGACGGAACCGCCGCCGGGGCTTCGGCGTCACGCGTAGCGAGCGGAACGGGCGCACGTCCGGCGACCGCGAGCTCGGTCGCACCGCTCGCGAGCGACAGATCACCGATCGTGAGCTCTCCTGCCTCCCACGCAACATCCGCACGCGCCCTGTCCAGATCGACCGCCCACAGCCTCCAGTCGGCAGCGTCGGCCTCCAGCCGAAGACGAGCGAGATCGAGGAGATCCCCCGGCGCGGAGAGGAGCACGTCCGCGAGCGGACGGAGGTCGCCCGGCGCGCGATCGTCGACCCGTCGCTCCGCCCTCGCAGACACGGAGAGCTCTCCCGGGACGACGGGTGGGAGGTCGACGAATCTCCCGACGATCCTTCGCACGCCTTCAAAGCTCGGGATTCTGATCGAGAGCTCCGCCGAGGAGTCTCCCGCGACGACCAGCACGCCGAGCGGCCCCACGTTGAGCCCTGCATCCGAAGCCACGATCGTCGGCCGGCCTTCGTGCATCGTGCTTTCGAGCGTCGCGCTCAGCGATACGCCCTCGCTCCTGCCATCCGCCGGCGTACGAAGCGCAAGCCGTCCGGGCGAGGCATCGAGATCGATTCGCAGCGCGCGCTCTTCGTCGGTCGGCCACCACGGCGAAGAGATCTCGGAGAGCGCGATCGTCACCAGCGGATCCTCGGATTCGGAAGCCGCCGCGCGCAGGGCGAACGCAACGAAGGTCGGTTGGGTACTGCCGGGCCTTGTCGTTGAGCCTGCCGGCTCGAGGGCGAGGCGGACGCTTCCCTCGGCTGCGAGGGTGATCTCGAGCGGCAGCGCTCCGGCGAGATGATGGGTAACCGCCGCCGGATCGACGGGGGACTCGGAGAGCCATCCGAGACGTTCTCGCGTTCGTTCCGACTCGAAGGCCGGCATGTCACGGAGCACCGGCACGCCCACCGCGGCGAGAACCGTGAATACGTCCGCGAGATGATAGGTCACGTGCGCGTCCGCCACCGCGATCGAGCGGATCGGCCCGCCTCGAGCCGGGCGCTCGGTCGTCACATCGCGAACGCGTATATCTCGCACGATCGTCCCTTCAATCGAGCCGACGCTGATATCCAGGTCGTTGCCGACCATCTGTTCTATCGAGCGCTCGATAACCCGCCGCGCAAGGCCGCCGACGATTGCCCAGCGCGCGACGTAGAGCCCGGACAGCGCGAAGACGCTGAGGATCACGGGGACGATCCAGAGTGTTCGTCGCAATGAGAGTCGCTGATCCCTTCGTAGGGGTTCGATTCCGTTGACGAAGCACCTCCTACCACAAACGTATGCAGAAGTACGGGCCAAGGCCAAAGAAAGCGTGTGCGGGTTCGCCTTGTTCCTCGGAGAAGGAGCTAGTAGGTTGTGGGTAAGGAGTTCTCATGGAAGTAGCACATGATCGGGTTGTAACCATCGCCTATACGCTCAAGGACCCCAACGGCAATGTGATCGACTCGTCGGAGAACCACGGCGACCTCGCCTACCTTCACGGACACAGCAACATCGTGGAAGGGCTTGAGGACGCGCTTGAAGGAAAGGACGTGGGAGACACGGTCGAGACGACCGTCCAGCCGGAGAAGGGATACGGCGAGCGCCACGATCAGCTCGTCTTCACGGTTCCCCGCTCGAGCATGCCGGACGGCGACCTTGAAGTCGGGATGCAGTTCGCCGCGCAGGACAAGGAAGGGAATCAGCAGGTCGTTACGCTGGTCGATGTCGACGACGAAGAAGTCAAGCTGGATGCGAACCACCCGCTCGCCGGTCAGACGCTCCACTTCGACGTCACGGTCAACGACGTCCGGGAAGCCAGCGGCGAAGAGCTCGAGCACGGCCACGTGCACACACCCGACTCGCCGCAACACTGAGTCCGGTTTGCGCGGTCACGTTCCATCGTGTACGATTGCCCCATGACGGTGCGAGAGGCGATCGAGTCCCGCAAGAGCGTCCGCGCGTTCAAGGCGCAAGACATCCCGCAGGAGATACTCGACCGCGTGATGGACGCTGCGAGGCTCGCGCCGTCGGCGAGGAACGAGCAGGAGTGGCGCTTCATCGTCGTGCGCGACGCCGCGCTCCGCGCGCGACTCGCCGAGGCGGCCGGTGCCGAGTTCGTTGGATCGGCTCCGGTCGTGATCGTTGCCTGCGCGGAGACCGATAAGCGCCTGATGCGCTGCGGCCAGCCTGCCTACGTGATCGACGTGGCGATCGCGCTCGATCACATCACGCTGGCCGCGGTCGAGGAAGGCCTGGGAACGTGCTGGATCGGCGGGTTCAGCGCAGACACGGTTCGGACGGCGCTCGGGATCCCCCACGAGATCGAAATCGTGGAGCTGCTGCCGATCGGGTTTCCCGCGCGGGACGACGATCTCGCCGCGACCAGGAAGAAGCGGCTCGCCCTCACCGACATCGTGCGCTTCGACCGATGGTAGCGCGCGAGTAACCGTCGACCTTACTCCATCGAAAACAAGCTCTTGATCTCCTTCGCATAGCGATCGGCAACTACGTGACGCTTGACCTCCTGCTTCGCCGAGAGCTCGAGCCCGACCTCGAACAAGGTCGGGAGGAGCGCGAATCGGAAGACGCGCTCGAATCCCTTGAAACCGTTCTTCGCGTTGACGCGGCTGTTGATTTCCCCGTCCACGAGCTCCAGGATCGCCTCGTTCTCGAGCAGGTCTTCGTACGACTCGTACGGCACGTGGTTCACGTCCGCGTAGCCTTCGATCGCCTCCCGGTTCGGCAGCACGAGCGCGCCCAGATACTTCTGATCCTGGCCCACGACGACGGCCGTATCGATGTACTCGCTCTCGGTGATCTTCTGCTCGATCGGGACCGGCTCAATGTTCTCGCCACCGAGAAGGACGATCGTGTCCTTCGCACGGCCGGTGATCTTCAGCTCGCCCCGGTGGCTGAACATGCCCAAGTCGCCCGTATTAAGCCAGCCGTCTTCGTCCACGATCGCCGCAGTCGCCTCCGGCCGCTCGTAGTACCCGCGCATGACCTGCGGACCACGAACGTGGATGACTCCCATCTGCCCGGCCGGCAGAACCGTCCCGTCCTCGCCGACGATCCGGCATTCCGTCTCCGGGAGTGGGTCGCCCACGGTCCCGGGAACCGGACGATCCTGCCGGCGCACGGCGATCACCGGACTCGTCTCGGTCAGTCCGTAGCCTTCGAGCAGCAGGATTCCGGCGGCGCCGAAGAACCGGTCGACCGAAGCCGGCAACGCACCGCCGCCGGAAACGCCCGCAATGAACCGTCCGCCGAGCTTCGCCCGGATCTTCCCGAAGACGAGGAGATTGCCGAGCGCGCGCAGCGGCCAGAGCAGCAGCCACGGAACGATCGCCAGTGCGGCATCCGTCGCGCGCGAACGTCGCCGGAAGTCGGGCACGAGTCCGCGGAGCATCGCCGTGAGCGCGGTGTGCGCGCCGCCCACTGCCACGAAGAAGCGGAAGAGCACGAGCTTGAGCCCGCCCTGTTGCTTCACGTTCCGATAGACGCCCGCGCGGACCGCTTCCCAGATTCGAGGGACGGAAGCCATCCACTGCGGACGTACCGCGGCGAGATCGCTCAACATGATCGATCCGATCGGCTTCGAGTAGGCCAAGGCCGACGCGCTCCCGATGGCTACGTACTGAATGATCCGCTCGAATGAGTGCCAAACCGGCAGTACGCAGAGCCAGATGTCGCCGGGGGTGACGTTGATGCGGTCGGGAATACACCCGATCTCGTAGATGAAGTTGCGTTGCGTGAGTACCGCGCCCTTGGGCTCTCCGGTTGTTCCGCTCGTAAAGATGATCGTGGCCACGTCTTCGCCGTCTCCGGCGTCGATCTCGTGCTCCACGAAATCGGGTCGCCTCGCGAGCACGTCGCGACCGGCGGCGACGACCTCCTCGTAGCGCACGACGCCGATCCTCCGAAGAAGCGAGCCGTACTCGGACACGGCGTGAGCCGCGTCGTCACCGCCGAACGACGGATCGAGGACGATGAACTGCTTGAGCGACGGGAGACGGTCCCGCACGCCGGCGACTTTGGCAAGCTGATCGCGATTCTCCACGACGACCGTCCGGCACGCCGTCGCCCCGAGTATGAACGCGAGCTCCTCCGCGGTACTGTCGTTGCCCCTGGGAACGTCCGCCGCGCCGAGCGAGAGAACGGCAAGGTCGGCGACAAGCCACTCCGGTCGGTTCTCGGAAACCAGACCGACGCGCGCGCCGCGCGCGACGCCGAAATCTGCCAGCCCGGCCGCAAACGCCGCGACCTCGTCCCGGAGCTCCGAGTAGGAGCGTGGGACGAAACCACCGTCGCGTTTCATGTACTGCGCGGTCCCACTCGGATACGTCTCTGCGATGTGGCGAAGGAGCTTGGGAATGGTATTGGGAAGCACCGGCGACCTCCTCTTGCCTGCGCGGCATCAATCGGCCGCTATCGGCCGGCGACCGACTGGGGGCTTAGGATACCACGCCCATCCCGCGCGGGCAATCCAGAATGTCACCGACCGTGCTGAAGTGAAGCACCACGCGGTTTTCTCCCGTAAAGAGTTACATGCCACGACCTCAATACTGCAGGAATCCCGCGTGTCCGAATGCCGACAGCCCGCCCCCGAACTGGCTCGCTCGCGCCGGAACCTACGAGACGATCGCCCACGGAACCGTCCAGCGTTTCGTCTGCAAGCACTGCGGCAAAGGGATGGGCATGCAGACCGAGTCAATGCACTACTACGCCAAGCGCAGGCTCGATCTGCCGGGCGAGCTCGTCTTCGACGGTCTGGTGAGCGCGGTCACGAGCCACGACTTCCCGTCGCAGATCCAGACGTTGGTCGACCGGTCGGTGGAGATGGTGCTTGCGATGACGCACTACGTGGGCGAGCGAGGCGGACGGCGCACGAGGCGACAACAGAAGCGCATCGAGCGCAAGCGGACGATCTGGAGGCCGACGCCGGGTGCGCTTGCCGAGAGTATCCGTTTGCTGGTCAAAGAGTTACCGCGGTTCGCAGGGCCTCACCCGATCAAGATCGATACCGACGAGAACCCGCTCTACGCCTCGGTGATGAACGCCGACGCGGCGCTCGGATGGTACCGACAGGCCGAGATGCTGAAGATCGAGCAGACGCCGAGCACCTCCCCGCGCACGATCGGTAGCCCGCTCTTCCCGGTGAACTACCTCGATCGGATGATCCGACACCGGGTGAAGGAGCACCCGCGGGAGTCGATCCGGCGGGTCCGGCGATCGCAGCTCCAGACGCCACCGGTCCGGTGGCGCAAGCCTCAGAAGGTCTCCGGCCCGGTATCCTCCTGGTCTCCGCACCCGGATCTCGGTGTAGAATGGAGCGAGGAGCACACACGATGACGAACACACAGATCGCAACGTCGCCGGCCGGGGTTGCGAGCGACGGCGCTCAAGCGGGAGGGAGGATCATCGTCCTGATGGAAAACCGCTCCGAGTCACCCGATCTCGCGAGCGAGCACGGCCTCTCGCTCTGGATCGAGACGCCGGAATGCGCCGTTCTGTTCGATACCGGCCAATCGCCGGCGTTCGCCTCCAACGCGCGGAAGCTCGGCGTTGACCTCGGCAGCGCGACCGCGATCGTCCTGTCTCACGGACACTACGACCACGCCGGAGGGCTCGAGCACGCGCTCTCCGCGACCACTGCGCCGCTCTACCTCGGAGAGAACGCGACCGTCCCGAAGCGGGCCCGGGGTGAGGCCGGGATGCGGGACATCGGCATGGACGCGTCGCTCGCCAAGCGGTACTCCGAGCGCGTGCGCGCCGTCTCGTCGCGACGGGAGATTCTGCCGGGAATCGAAGTGCTCCCGGCCGCTCCACTCGAGACGAGGCCTCCCTCGGACAACGAACGGCTGCTTCGCGAGACGTCGGACGGGCTCGATCGCGACCCGTTCGAGGACGAGCTCTCGCTCCTCGTCCACGCTCCCGATCAGGACGTTCTCGTCACCGGCTGCTCGCATCGGGGAATCGTGAACATCTACCGGCAGGCGGGACGCCCACCGATCGTCGTGGGCGGGCTTCACCTCTCGCACGAACCGGACGGTCGCGTCCGTGAAGTGGCGGAACAACTCGCGGACGCGGCCGAGCTTTGGGTCGGCCATTGCACCGGCGACCGCGCGGTGGAGATCCTGGCAGAGGAGTTACCGGGCAAGGTGCGACCGATCCGCGCGGGAACCGCCCTCCCCCTGTAGGCGCAGGGAGCGGGTCCGCCCTACCCCAACGAGAACCGCTCGTATCGCACACGCGGCGACGGAACGCCGAGCGCACCGAGCATGGGAATCACCTTGTCCATCATGATCGGCGGCCCGCAGACGAAGAAAGTGGCGGTATCGATGTCGTCCACGTAGCGCTCGATAATCTCGCGCGTGATGAACCCCTTCTCTCCGGGCCAATCGTCTTGATTCGACATCACATGGACGAGGTCGAAATCGGTGAGCCGGCTCTTCATCGCCTCGAGCTCGTCTCCGAAGCAGATGTCCGCCTCCGTCTTGTTCCCCCAGATGAGGCGGACCTTGCGGTCCATGCCGGCATCGCGGATGTGGCGGAGCTGGCTCATGAACGGCGTAATCCCGATTCCGCCGGCTACGAAGACAAGGCTCGGCGCGTCGTGCTCGAGAAAACTGAACACGCCGTACGGCCCCTCGATGTAGGCGCGACTCCCGCGCTTCACCGTGCGGAGCGCCGAGCTGAAGTCGCCGACCGCCTTTGCGGAGATCTGCAGATTCGGCGCCTCGGGGCTGGAGGCGATCGTGTACGGGTGGCTTGGTTCGAGCCGCCCCCCCACCTGCACGGAGACGAGCATGAACTGGCCCGGCTTGTGCTTGAGTCCGGGCCCCTCAAAGGTCACAGTGGTCACATCGTGGTTCGCCGCAACCGCGCTGCTCACGGTGTACGGTCTGCGTCTGACGGAGATCGCCAGACCGATCTTGTAGAGGACGATCGCCACGTAGATCCCGAGCAACACCCACCAGTAGACGTCCACGTAGGGGCGGCTCGTGACGATGCGGTTGCTCAGATAGTACGAGTGGATGAAGACAATCGGGAACACGAGGTAGCCCGCGAGGTGGATCCGTTTCCACGTTTCGTAGCGCCAGCCGATCCGCTTGTAGAAGAGTGCGGCGAACGCCACCAGCAGAATCACGAGCAGGCCGAGCGTCCCGGAGAACTTGAGCAGCGTGAGATTGAGGTATCCGAACTCGATGAGCTCGAAAACGGCGACGGCGGCGAAGTGGAGCACTACGAGCGAGAGCCCCACGACGCCGGTGAGCCGGTGAAGGTGGATCATCCGATCGAGTCCAACGTCGGCCTCCAGGAAGCGGACCCTGGACGAAAGCACGAACTGAAAGAACAGGATCACGAAGCCGAGGACTCCGAACAGCCATGCGAGCTGCTGGGCGACGACGGCTACGTTCGGCACCAGCGACGCGATCTGTGCCCACGCCACGATCGGGACCGCGAGCAAGCCAAGCGCGAGAACACCAAGGACGACCTTCTTCATGTGCGACTCCGTTCGGTCTATTCCGAGACGAGCTCCGCCTCGAGCGAAATCGGAACGGCCTTGAGCGCCCGGCTGACAGGACAGCCTTCCTTCGCCTTCTGGGCGATCGCGAGGAACTGATCCCGCGCGATGCCGGGCACATCGGCCTTCGTCGTTAATGATATCTGTGTGATGGCGTGACCGTCACCCTGTTTCTCGAGCGTGACGCGCGCCTCGGTGTCGATCGCCTCCGCCGTGAAGCCGCGGAGCTCAACGACGACCGCCGAATCGGCGGGCCTGTTCGAGAAGCGTTCTGACCTCCGAGGTCGACGTCTGACCGAAGTGATCGTACCACTGCCCGACCGCCGAGAACCCGGCCGGCGCCATGAGACAGTGGACCGAATCGGCTACGCCGCGAACGCGCTCCACGGCCTGCTGCGAGGCAACCGGCACGGCCACGATGACGGTGCTCGCCCCGGAGGCTCGGACCGCCTTCGTTGCGGCTTCCATGCTCGCCCCCGTCGCCAGGCCGTCGTCCACCAGCACGACCGTGCGTCGCTCCGGCGAGATAGGCTCGCCCGCGCCCCGGATTGCCTCTTCCTGCGAACGGAGCGCTTCTCGCTCCTCGTGCGCGAGCTTCTCCACATCCTCGCGCGACAGACCGGTAGCGCCCATCACCCGTTCGTTCACGACCATCCCACCCACACTCGTGATCGCTCCGACCGCAAGCTCCGGGTTGGCGGGCGCTCCCACCTTGCGCACCACGAGCACGTCCAGCGGCAGGCCGAGCTCACGGGCCACCACCGCCGCCACCGGTACGCCGCCCCGGGCAAGCCCGTAGACGGCCGTGTTGTCGCGACCGCGAAGGTCGCCGAGCGCGTCTGCGAGCGCGTGCCCGGCATCCTCGCGATCCCTGTATCTTCGTTCGTCCATGGTTACAGGATAGGGATGTCGCCGCGCGGAATCACTAACACAAACGGCTGGGAGTGCGCCGGACTGAGCCCACGACGGTGATCGCGAGAAGCCCGGCGAGCCGGGCCGCTTACTCACGCCGGAGGCGGTGAGCGAGGGATTCTGCGGAACCTCAAGCGCGCTCGTGTGGGGAGGAAGAAGCAACGGGCGAGCGTACGCAGCGGAACCGCTCGGGTCGCGCGAACGATCGCCCGCGGCTCAGGTCCTAGAAGTCTTTCTCTTGAACGGTCTTCCGTTTGTCGGCCTTCGCGCTGGCAATGGCCGCGTCGCACATCTCGCGAATCTTGTCCGAGAGTGCGTCAGAAACTGCAGCGGAGCACTTCAGGTCGCCCTTCTCCTTGATGTACGCCTTGACCTTCGATGCAACCACCAAGTTTTCCCCGTTACTCATGCTGTTCTCCTCTCATAGTATATTTGGTCTATACTATACCGTACTCGGCGCTGCGTCAGCCCTTATCGCACGCTTCCGGCAGGACGATTCTACGGCTTTCGTCTTCGCAATCGGTGTTCTATAATCGGGCGCACAGTGCGTCTGATCGTTTTCGTTCTCAACAGGGAAGAGCTCCTCGAGCGCGTGCTCGAAGCTTACGTGGAAGTCGGCATCACGGGAGCGACGATTCTCGACTCCGAGGGTATGGGCCGCTTCCTTACGTACGAGGTCCCGTTGTTCGCCGATTTCAAGGAGTTCATGAAGGGGAATAAGCCGTACAACAAGACGATACTCTCGGTCGTGGATGACGACTCGCTGTTCGAGAGGCTGCGGACGATCCTGGACGAGGTCTGTGGAGGTTTGAGCTCCCCCGGCACGGGCATCCTCTTCAGCCTGCCCGTGGACACGGCGGTTGGGCTCGTTGGACAGGGACTGGACGAAGCGGCGGAAGGGGAAGGTGATACGTGATCGATTCGATCGGTGAAGTTCTGGACGCAAGCTGCATGGAGCTCGATCTCTCCGCGAAGAAGAAGCCGGACATCATTCGAGAGCTGGTCGAGGTTCTTGCTCGTGCAGGGAAGGTCGACGATGTAGACGCAGTGACCGAACAGGTGCTGGAACGAGAATCGCTGACCACGACCGGCATCGGCGGGGGAATCGCGATTCCCCACTGTCTCTCGCCGTCTGCGTCCGGGACTGTGCTCGCCTTCGGCCGCAAGCGCAAGGGTGCGAAGTTCGACGCGGTCGACAAGCGGCCGGTGCAGCTCTTCTTCCTCATGGTGGGACCTCCGGGCGCCCACAACGAGCACCTTCGACTGCTCAGCAAACTCGCGCGCCACCTTCACGATTCGCGCCTGAAGGACGCACTGCTCCAGGCAAAGACCCCGGAGGACGTCGTCTCGCTCTTCCAGTCGCGCGGGTAGAGCGATGACGAGGATCACGCGCTGGAACCTGGTGCGCGTCATGCTCACCACCGCCTATCTCCTGATTGGTTGGCTGCTCTTCACGTGGAGCCTTGCGCCCGGCTCGCTCGCTCTCGGACTCATGCACAGCCTCATCGTCGCGGTCATCACCTACCCGATCTTTATCGAAGACGACGAAGTCGCGCGCAAGTCGCTCGTACCGCGAATCGAGCTGCTCGGAATCTACCTCGTCGTCCTCGTCTTCAACATGTACGTCGCGAGTTTCCAGGTCCTGTGGCAGATCCTTCGTGGCCGGATCAACCCCGGAGTTGCGCACTTCCGAACACGACTGCGCACGGACATCGCTCGCGTGGCGCTCACCAACTCGATCACGCTGACGCCCGGGACGATCACCCTTTACCTGGACGACGACCACCTGATCGTCCACTGGTTGGACGCGCGTACCACGCACTCGAAGTACGCGAGCAGGCTGATCGCCGGTCCGTACGAGCGGCTCCTCAAACGCATATGGACATAGCGATAAACGACATCTTGCTGTATGCCATCTACTTCTTCCTCGGATCGAGCGTCGTCGGCGTGGTCCGGGTTGTGATTGGGCCAACGACCGCGGATCGCATGACGGGCCTCAGCATCGTCTCCGCGCAGGTGCTCGCGCTGCTTGTGCTCGTGGCGGTCCGTGAGGGTCGATCCAACTACCTGGACGTCGCGCTCGTCTACGACATCTTCGGCTTCATCGGCATTCTCGCAATGGCGCGCTACTTCCGGAAGAAGGCGGAACCGTCATGACTTGGGTGGCGATTGCCTTCTTCGGACTTGGGGCGATCTTCAGCATCATGGGGAACTTGGGCGTCCTCGTCTTTCCGGACGTCTACACTCGCCTGCAGGCATCCTCTACCTGCACGACCACATCGGTCTTCTCGGTGCTCGTCGCGTGCATGGTGATTGCCGGCTTCAGCCCGATGACCGGCAAAATACTCGTGATCACACTCTTCTTCTTCGTGACGAACCCGATCGCGTCGCACATCATCGCCCGGTTCGCGTGGCAGAGCGAGATCGTACCGTGGCGCCGAAGCTATCAGGAGCGACGAGATCTCGGAGGTCCGCTCGATGGTTGAGACCGTACTCACGCTCATGCTGATCCTCGCGATACTCTCGCTCGTCGTCCGTGACCTTCTCGCGACGGTCATCCTCGTGGGGGTGTTCAGCCTCCTGAGCTGTTTCGTCTACTTCGTGCTCGGCGCGCCGGACGTCGCGCTGACGGAGGCAGCGGTCGGAACCGGTGTTGGCAGCGTGGTCTTTATCTGGATCGTCCACAAAACCGAGCGGAGGGATCGTGGCACGCGTACTTGAGATCGGCGCGATGCTCATCGTCGCGGCCTTCCTCTTCTTCGCACTCAGCGGCCCGCACCCCACGGAGACGACCGTTCGCGCACAGATCGTCGCGAACGGAGTGGAGGAGACCGGAGCGGCGAACCTCGTCACGGCGATCTACCTGGGCTATCGCGCCTTCGACACGCTCGGTGAGACCATCGTGCTCCTGCTCGCGGTCTCAGGAGTGATCCTGCTCGTGGAGCACAAGCGATGAGAACCAGGAAGACCGACATTCTGGACGTCGCGTCTCGGAAACTCGCACCGTACATGTTCCTCTTCGGATTCTATCTCGTCAGCTACGGAGACGTGTCGCCGGGCGGAGGGTTCCAGGGCGGCGTCGTGATCGCCTCGGGGATCATCCTCATCGCGATGGCAAAAGGCGCGGACGCGGCGATCGGCTACTTTCCCACCACCACGCTGGCGCTCTCGGAAGCGATCACCTTCGCGCTCCTGATCGCAGCGGGTATCGGAGGCGTCCTGATCGGAGCCGGTTTCCTCGCCGACTTCCTCGTGGGTCTCGATACCCCGCTGCTTCGAACACCGTTCATCTTCGTGCTCAACGTGTTGATCGGCGTGAAGGTTGCCGCCGGCGTCAGCCTCATCTGCCTCTATCTCTTCGGGGAGGCGGAATGAGCTGGTACCTGATCGGCGCGATCTTCCTCGTGGGGCTCTGGGGAGTGATCGCGCTTCCGAACATGATCAAGAAGGTCGTCGCGCTCAGCATCGCGAATTCGGCGATCATCCTCTTCTTCATCTACTTCGGCTCGCTCTCGGGCGAAACCGCGCCGATCCTAACCGAGGAGACGGTGCGACCGGTGGACCCGCTGCCGCAGGCGCTCATGCTCACGGCAATCGTGGTGGGTATCTGCGTGATCACACTCGCGCTCGCGCTTGTCTACCGGCTCTATCGCCGCTACGGGACGCTCGACATGCGAGAGATCGAACGAGCGGTCTGGAAGGCCGATGAATAGCGTCGTCCTGCTCGTCGTTCTGCCGTTCGCCGGAGCGCTCATCGCGCTCTTCGGGAAGCTCGCGAAGGCGGAGCTCGCCTTCTCCATCGTCTCCGCCCTACCGCTTCTCGGAATGGCGGCGATCGTGGTGTATTCTTACCCGCTGGTCACGGACGGCGGCCGATTGGTCTACGAGATGGGCGGATGGCGGGAGCCGGTCGGAATCGCGCTCTATCTGGACGTTTTCGCGTGGCTCGGCTCCGCACTCATCGTGGGCATCTCTTCGATGGTCGCCCTCGCCTCACTCACCGTGGGCCGCTACCGCGCGCGCTACTTCTTCTTCCTGATGCTGCTCGTCGCGGGTATGCAGCTCGTCGTTCTCACCGGCGACATCTTCACGATGTTCGTGGGCTTCGAGATCGTGGCGATCTCGGCGTACGTGCTGATCGCCTTCGACCGAACCGATGAGGGACTCCTTGCCGGCTTCAAGTATCTCATGCTGAGCTCCGTCGGCATCCTCTTCTTCCTGTTCGGTGTCTTCATCGTCTATCGCGACTTCGGCATGCTCTCGCTGGATCGGATCGCGCACGCAGTCGCCGCCGGCTCGCTCGCGGAGACCAGGAGCATCCATTTCGCCGTCGCGGCACTCTGCGTGGGCATCGGCGTACGCACTGCGTTCATCCCCTTTCACACGTGGCTACCGGAAGCGCACGCGTACGCGCCGCACCCGATCAGCGCCTTGCTCTCGGGTGTGCTCATCAAGGTCTCGTTCTTCGCGATGATGCGAATCGTGGTCACCTTCAACGCCGACTACCTCAACGACCTCCTGCTCTGGATCGGCGCCGCCACCGCGATCCTCGCAGTCGTCTGGGCGCTCGCCCAGCGAGACGCGAAACGGCTCCTCGCCTATCACTCGATCTCGCAGATGGGCTACGTGCTCGCGGCGTTCGGCGCCGCCGGCGCGATCTCGAGCGTCGCCGCCTTCTCGCACGCGATGCACCACGCACTCTTCAAGAGCCTGCTCTTCATCGTCGCCGGAACCGCAATCCGGATGACGGGCGAGCGCGACCTCTACAAGATGACGCCGATAGGCCGACGCGCCCCCCTCCTCTCGCTCGCCTTCCTCATCGGGGCGTTCTCGATCGCAGGCATCCCACCGTTCAACGGGTTCGCCAGCAAACAGCTCATCTCGGCCGCGCTCAAGGGCTCACCGGCGTACGCGCTCCTCTGGATCACGGCGATCGGCACGACCGCATCGTTCATCAAGATCTCGCGAATCGTAATGCCCGGTCCAAAGGGAGAACGTCTCACCCACGCACCGGGACCCGGATTCCTCGTCCACGTCCCGGTCCTTGCGCTCGCGATCGCCTGCCTTGCGACCGGCGTCTTCGCGCGGCCCGTCTCGCTCGCGCTCTCGCGACTGCTCTCCGGCTCCTCGGTGTCCGCGGTCGCGGGTCACGCGGTCGACGCGGGCCTGCCGCAGACCTTCTTCTCGACCGGGAAACTGCTGGACGCGCTCCCGATCCTCGTGCTCGGCGTCGCGCTCTATTCCGTCGCCGCAAGCTCCGCCGGGAAACGGGTCGCGCACCGCGTGGAACGCCTTGCGCCCGAGCTCCGCACGGTACTCCTCTTCTTCGTCCTCGGCCTCGGGCTCTTCGCGGCGGCAGCGTACCTGTAGCCGCACCTGCGACTCATCCGCACTTGGAGAATGTCACTGACCCTGCAGGTCGATCGCTCGGAACTCGCGGACCGGACGCAATTTGTGGCGCTGCATGAAGGACGCGCAGCGGTACCATGTCATCTGCCGCTGCGATCGTGGGTTACGACGGTCCGACCTGCACGCTTCCTGACATTTTCGAAACCCGGCAGCAAACTACCGAAGTCTAGGTAGATTTCTCTTTTCCCTCCAACAATCCATAGTTACATTCGACCGGTAAAGGGGGATCGATGCGTAGGTCTGGCGTTGTTAGACATATTGGGCTATCAATGGTCGCGGCCATGACGGTCGTTGCTGTGAGTTGCGAGCAATCTCCGGACGCAGCGAGCACGGCAACCGCCGATGCCGCGATGGAGCGGATGGGGGCGAACGATCCGCTCGCGGTGGAAGCGATCGTCGCTAAGCAGCAGACGCTCGTGGGTGACATCGTCGCGAGCGGGCTCATCCGCGGAGCGAGCGAGATCACCGTCGTCTCCGAGACGCAGGGCATCGTACGGGAAGTGAGCTTCACGCTCGGACAGGCGGTCGAGCAAGGCGACCTCCTCGTCGCGATGGACGAGACGATCCAGGCACTCACCGTAGACGAGGCTCGAGAGAGTCTGGCCTCGGCCGAGCTCGATCTCGCCTCGACCGAACGGCTCGTGGGAAGCGGCAATGCGTCGCAGACGCAGCTCTCTACCGCACGGAGCACGCTTGCCGGCGCCCGATCTCGCCTCGCCCAGGCGGAGAAAGCGCTCGCCGACCGCCGGATCGAAGCGCCGATCTCCGGGCTCGTCGCGAGCAAGGAGCGGCTCGTCCAGGTGGGAAACCAACTCACCCCGGGCTCGCCGGTGGCGCGCATCGTTGACCTGAGCGAGCTGGAAACCGTTGTTTCGCTCGGAGAACGTGAGATCCAGTACGTTGCGGCCGGCTCGCCCGCGTACGTCTCCTTTGCCGCGGCTGGAGAGCGCGAGATACCGGCGTACGTCCACGCGATCGCGGCGGGAAGCGATGCGAACACCGGCAGCTTCCCGGTCATCGTTCGGTGGACGAACCGGCTCGGCTCCAGGGCGCGATCCGGGCTGTCTGCAACGGTCCGTATCCCGCCGAGCGGCTCTCCGCGAGCGATCCTCGTGCCCGCGAGAGCCGTTCAGCAGGCAGGAGATGAGAGCTACCTCTTCGTCGCCACGGAGGACGGCCGGGCCGAGCGGCGGGCGGTTGCCACCGGGGAGCGCGTGGGAGAACGCGTCGCGGTGACCGCCGGACTCACGATCGGTGAGCGCGTGATCGTGACGGGTCTCGGCACGATCGCAGACGGCAGCGCCGTCACCGTATCGACTCCGGGCGGCTTCGCGCAGGAGTCCCCATGAACATCGCAAAGCTCTCCGTCAAGAACCCGGTACTCGTGAACATCCTGATGTTTGCGGTGCTCGCACTCGGCGCCTTCAGTCTGACCCGTCTTCCTCAGGAGCAGTTCTCCGAGGTGCCGCTCTTCTTTGTGAACATCATCGTACCGTATCCCGGCGTCTCGGCGGAGGACGTGGAGCAGAGCGTGACAGTCCCTATCGAGCGAGAGATGGGTGGAATCGAGAACCTGGAGACCATCCGCTCGGAAACGAGTGAGGGCCTGACGATCGTCACGTTGGAGTTCGACGACGGACTCGCGAACGACGAGTTTGCCCGTTCGTTCCAGGAGGTGCAGAATCGGTTCACAAACGTCGATCTGCCTTCGGGAACGCTCCAGGCGACCATCGACGACTTCTCGTCCAACGACTTCCTACCGGTCGTGGAGGTAGTGCTCCACGGAACGAGCGACTTCGCGCTGCTGGACGAGACGGCGCGCGACCTCGCCTCGCGAATCGAGCAACGGGCGGACGTCTCCGGCGTGGATCTCATTGGAGCGCGTGAGCGGGAGATCACCATTTCGGCACGGCAGGAGCGGATGGAGGCGCTCGGGATCGGCATCGGCGAGATCGTCCGCGCGGTCCAGGGGAGAAACGTGACGATCCCGGGAGGCACCGTGGACGCGGCGGGGCGCGAGTATCTCCTGCGCACGGTCGGCTCGCTCGAGCAGGTGGAGGAGTTCCGCGGGATCGTCGTGCGGCGTACGTCCACCGGCATCGTGCGGCTCGCGGACGCAGCAACCGTCGACCTCACCTTCGACGACAGCACACCCCTGAGCCGGTTCAACGGCGAACAGGCGGTGACGCTCCGCGTGAGCAAGGTGCCGCGCGGCAGCTCCGTCGGCGTGATCGAAGCGGTTCGGGAGGAAGTCGAGACGGTCGGAGCATCCGCCGACCCCACGCTCGAGTTCAGCCTCTCGAACGATTCCACGGTCCAGATCCGCGACAGCATCGATGTCCTCGTCAACAACGCGCTCATCGGACTCGTCCTGCTCGTGGGCATCCTTTTCCTCTTCGTGGGGATCAGGAACGCCGTCATGACCGCGCTCGGCATACCAATCACCTTCGCGATTACCTTCGTGGTGCTCGAGCTCCTCGGAGAGACGCTCAACAGCAACACGCTCTTCGGACTCGTGCTCGTGCTCGGCCTGATCGTGGACCACGCCATCGTGATCGTGGAGAACAGCTTCCGCTATCGCCAGATGGGACTCTCCAAGCACGAGGCCGCGATCAAGGGCACGCAGGAGGTCATCGTCCCGGTGATTGCCGCGACGCTCACCACGGTCGCAGCCTTCCTCCCGCTCACACTGCTGCCCGGCGTGATCGGGCTTTTCCTTCGCGTCGTGCCGCTCACCGTCGCGATCGCGCTCATCGCATCCACTTTCGAGGCCGCATTCTTCCTGCCGTCGCACTTCGCGGACTGGCCGGGCGGAAACCGTGAGCCGAAACGCGCGTTCTTCGACACGATCCAGCGCGGCTTCGAGCGGTTCACGCGCGCAGCGTACCGGTTCCGAGGCCTGACGATTGCGATCATGGCCGTCGTCCTCATCGGCACCTTCGCGCTCGTGCCCTTCATCCGGCAGGATCTCTTCAGCGCCGAGGACTTCACGCTCTTCTATGTCGAGCTCGAGATGCCTCCCGGGACCACGCGCGAACGGACGAACGACGTCGTCGCGCAGTACGAGCAACGGATCCTTCGCCGAGTGGGAGACGGAGAGATCGTTTCGGTGAACTCATCGGTGGGATTCTCCCAACAGAACGCCGAGACCGTGAACCGCAGCAGCGTCGCGCAGCTCGTCGTGGACCTTACCGAGCAGAACGAAGGCCGGACCCGGAGCATCACCGAGATCATGGCGGACGTTCAGTCGGAGACCCGCGACATCTCCGGCCCCGACTCGGTGCAGTTCCGCAGAGCCACGAACGGCCCGCCCACCGACCCTCCGGTCAGCTTCCGCATCTTCGGCGACGACTACGAGGAGCTCTCGGTCGTCGCGAACGGGATCGTCGACCGACTCCGGACCTACCCCGAGCTCTTCAACGTGGACAGCAACCTCGATTCGGGAACCCCCGAGCTTCGTGTCATGGTGGACGAGGAGCGTGCCGCGGCGCTCGGCCTCTCCGCGCAGGCGGTCGGCGAGTTTATCCGCACGACCTTCGACGGCATCCCCGCCTCCACGGTGTTCGTGGAGAACGAGGAGCTCGACGTCGTGGTTCGCTACGCCGGCACCGAGCAGGCGACCACAGGCGAGATCAATCAGATGAAGATCCCCACGAACGACGGTCGACTCATCCCCTTCTCCACGATCGCCCGCCTGGACGAGGCGGACGCCCTCGCCTCGATCAGGCGCCTCGACGGTAAACGCGAGGTAACCATCGAGGCCGAGGCGTACGACGAGAGTAACCTTGCCGCGATCAACGAGGAGATCGAAACGCTCTTCGCGGAGACCTACCAACCGCAGTTCCCGGGCGTCACCCTCGGCGTCGGCGGCGAGTTCGCCGAGCTCACCAATCTGCTCGTGGAGATCCTCCGCATCTTCGTGCTCGGGATCCTGCTGATCTACCTGATCCTCGGTACGCAGTTCAACTCGTATACGCAACCGCTCCTGATTCTCCTCTCGATACCGTTCGCTTTCGTGGGAGTGATTCTCTTCCTCGTCGTCTCGGGTACCCCGCTTTCGACCACGGTGATCTACGCCTCGGTCGCGCTCGCGGGAATCGCGGTGAACGACACGATCGTACTGGTGTCGTTCGTCAACGACAGGCGAAAGGAAGGCGCGTCGGTCGCGGACGCGGTGGTGGAAGGCACGTCCACGCGACTGCGCCCGATCCTGCTCACCTCGATCACGACGATCGCCGGGCTTCTCCCGACCGCGATCGGCATCGGCGGCACCTCCGTCATCTGGGGCCCCATGGCGAGCACGATCATTTTCGGACTGCTCTTCTCCACCATCACCGCGCTCGTGGTCGTGCCCTCGATCTACGGGCTGCTCTACGACCGCGCGAAGAACCGCGTTCCGGCCACCGCGCCTGCGAACGAGCCCGAGTGGACCGAGGCGTACAGCGGAGGAAACGACTGATGAGGCACCACCAATTCGAGAAGCACACAGCCGGAGTCATGCCGACGGTTCACTCGCGCGGCTCCGCCGCACCAGCCGCCCTCGCATCCGCGCCGAGTGGCCCCACGTCCGGACGGGTGCGCGTCAGCGCTCCAGGAGGCGCGCGCACCGCCGCTCTCGTCGCGCTTGTTCTCTCCTCGCTCGCGCCGGTGTTCGCCCAGGACTCCACCTCGCCCGCGCTCGCCCGGAGCCCGGCACCGCTTGACCGACTCACGCTCTCGGACGCGATCTCGCGCGCCCTCGAGACGAGCATCGACATCGAGCAGAGCCGAATCCGCACCTCGATCGCCGCGACCTCGGTCGACTCCGTTCGCGAGAGCACCGAGCCTCGGTTCACACTCGCGGCTGACCCGCTCTACTCGCTCGCGACGCAACGCGGAGCGAACTTCGCAGACATCACGAGCGTGGCCGATTTTCCGCCCTCCCCGGTCACCTCACTCACGAACTCGACCGGCGTCTCGCTGGACGTCGTGCAGCCGCTTCCCTCGGCCGGAAGACTCTCGGCCGGCGTGAGCACATCGTTCGCCGTGACGACGACGTTTCACGACGACACATCCACGAGCTACTCGCTTCGACCCGCCCTTTCGTTCGCGCTCTCCCAGCCGCTCTTCGTGGACGGCCGCTTCCTGGACACCGAGGAACCGCGACTCGTCCTCGAGCAGGCGCTTCGCGGCGTGGATGAGTCTCAGCTCGTGGAGGAGCAGATCCGTCGCCGGCTCACGACGACGGTGATCTCGCTCTACGCGCAGCTTGGTACGCTCCGGCGATCCGTGGGGACTCAGCGCGCGCAGCAACGGCTCCTGGAGCTTCAACTCGACCAGGCACGCATCCGCGAGGAACAGGGGCAGGGATCGAGGCAGCAGATCTTCACGCTCCAGGTACAACTCGGCCGAGTCGAGGAGTCGATCCTCCAGACCGAGCTCGCCGCACGGGAGATCGAGATCGAGCTCGGACGCCTCACCGGCGCCGCGATCGCGGAACGGACCGAGCTCGAGAACGCGGACGCGTGGGCCGGCGCGCCGACCGCCGATCTTGCATCCGTGAGCCCGGCACCTACGCTCGAGGAACGTACCGCGCTCCTCGCCCTGGAGCGAGCCCGGGCGGACCTCCGTCTCGCTCGGAAGCAGGAACGTGCAACGAGCACCGCCGCCCTCTCGCTCATCCCGCGCTACGCGGACGAGCGAGAATCGCCGGACACGCTCGGAGGGACGGTCACCGACTACTTCGGAGAGGGCGCGGGCGTTGACGTCTCGCTCTCGATCGGACTCTCGGTCCCGCTCGGCCTCGAGGCGAGCCGGGCGCGGGCCATCGTTCAGGCCGGGTATGCCGTAGAGCTCGCCGAGCGCGACCTCGAGCGGGCAGCCCGGGATCGCGACACGGAGGCTGCGATCCGAGCGCAGCGCATCCGGACGATTGAAGGGCGGATCGACCTCGTGGAGTTCGAGCTCGAGTTCGATCGGGATCAGCTGGAATCCGAGCTGGGGCTTCGCGACATCGGCGCCTCGACCGAGCTCCGTATTGAGGAGATCAGGGTGGCGATCGCCGCGGGGGTGAGTCGGCTCGCCGACCTCAGATCGCAGCTCTTCCTCGCGTACGTGGACGCGGCCGTACTGCGCGGAGTGGACGTCACCGAGCTGCTGACGAGTCGTCCGTCCGAGGAGTAGCCCTGCCCCCCGGGCGACCGATGCTGGGTCATCTGCAGGGTCGGTGACACCTACAGCGGGCCGACTTCGTCCCGGTACGGTGGGTCTGCCCCCACGCGGGTGCACGTGACCGCCGCGACGCGCGAGGCAAAGCCGAGCATCTCGCGGAGCTCGCCCGCGGAGAGACCGCCCACGGCGATGGGCGCGGTGACCCGCCGCTCTTCCATCCACACGAGGAGCGCCGCGAGAAAGGAATCGCCGGCGCCGATCGTGTCCGAGACCTCAACCTCCTCCGCCGTGATCGCCACCGTCAGGCTCTCCGTGTACGCGGTGCTGCCGCGTGCTCCGCTCGTCACGATGACGAGTCCGGCACCCATCTCCAGCACGCGCTTCGCGGCGTCCTCGATCGAGAGCTCGGGGTAGATCCAGGCAAGATCCTCGTCGCTCGTCTTGAGCAGCGTCGCCGCCCTGAGCGCGCGATCCACCCGTGAACGGTACTCGGCTTCGTCGTGGACGAGGTTGGGGCGCACGTTCGGATCGAACGCGATCACACGAGTGCCGCGCTCGCGCCCGGCGAGCTCGAGGATCGCGGAACCCTCGGGATCGGGGATGAGCGAGATTGACCCGAACTGGAGAATCGCACCGGTCGGCAGGGACGCTGAGATGCGGTCGCGCGTCAGCGCACGATCGGCGGTCTCGTTCGCGAAGAACGCGTAGCGAACCGAACCGTCGGTATCCTTCTTCACGAAGGCAAGCGTCGTAGGGTTGGGAACACGGGTGATCATGGAGACGTCCACACGGTTGGCGACGAGTCGCTCAACGATCTGATCACCGAAGAAGTCGCGCGATACCGTGCCCACGAACGCGACTTCGCCGTCCAGCCGTGCCGCCGAGACGGCGCAGTTGAACGGACACCCTCCCGCGATCGGCCGGTAGACCGGCAGCGCCGAGGAACCCGTCTCGCCGTGCGCGGGGGCGGCACGGTAGTCCTCGTCAACCGGAATGAAGTCGACGAGCGACTCTCCAATGCAGATGATCATAGCTCCCCCTCACGACCGTTGGTCGTCTCGCAGGTAGTAGACGAGATTCGAGTAGTCGTTGGCCACGTCGTGCTCGTCCAGGAACTGCGAGATCGCACCTCGGTGGTGCGTCTCGTGATTGAACATGTGGAGGAGGAGCTGCCAACGCGGCTGCCGAACGCGCTCGCCGACCGTATCGAACCGGAGATCGAGCCGGGACGGTCGAGCGACACTCGCGGGCCACGTCCGATTGAGCCAGACGGTATCGGAGATCGCGATGTGGCAGAGCAATGCGAGCACCGAGCCGTACCACGTCGTGTCCGGCAGCATGGCGAGCGCTTCGTGCTCGGAGAGGATTGACCCGAGTGACTCGTTCGCCGGCCGGTTGTACCAGGCGAGCGTACGAATCGCACCGCCGATCGAAGCATCCATACTTCGACAGTACGCTCCGGCTCGTGGGCGCGTCAATTCCTACGAGCCGCTGAGCTTACGCCCCGCGATCGACATGATCCGGACCGCGAGCGTTCGCGGGACGAGCCGACCCAACGCGAAGGCGGCAAGACGATAGAACACGCCGGGGATCGCCACCGGCCTTCGCCCGAGGGCCCGGAACGTCGCGTGCACGACCCGATCGGGCGAGAGGACGCCCATCCCACGACGGCCCGATCGCGATTGGCCACGGTAGCCGGGCGTGTCCACGGCGCCGGCGACCGGTACGACCACGTCCACGCCTTCGGTGCGCAGCTCGTGCCACAGCCCCTCGCCGAGGACGCGCAAGAACGACTTGGACGCCGCATACGCCGCG